>NZ_RZNA01000047.1:189591-189806 GCF_003992595.1 Flagellimonas oceanensis | reverse complement strand
GGATCACTCTCATCCACCAACGGTACCATTGCCATTTCTGGAACACCGACAAATGCCATGTTCGAGGATGTACAATTGGATGTGGCGGACAACTCCATCACATCTGCTATGATCATCGACGGAGAAGTAGGCACTGGTGACATAGCCAACGACGCAATCACAACCGATAAAATTGCGGCAGGGGGCGTGGAATCAACAGACATAGCCGCAGATGC
>NZ_RZNA01000047.1:0-189541 GCF_003992595.1 Flagellimonas oceanensis | reverse complement strand
AATCAACAGACATAGCCGCAGATGCAGTGAACGCCGCAACCATAAACCTAGATGTGGCAGGGGACGGGCTTGTACAGAACGGAACGACAGGCGCCCTTGATGTAAATGTCGATGATTCAACAATAGAAGTTAATACAGACCAATTAAGGGTTAAACCTTCCACAACAAACGGACAGGTTCTAACAACACTTGGAGGAAATGTTTCTTGGCAAAGTCCTTTGACTTCAATTGTGATTGGCATGGGACATGTTAATGCGGATGCAAGCTCAAATACCCTATCAAGTTTTATTAATAATGTATCTCGGATTTCAGATCCCGGAGTATATACAGTAACCTTTAACACACCAATATCTACTGATTATATAGTTCAATTAACCGTTAATGGCACTACCTCAGGGATTATTCAAGTAGCAAACCAAGGAGCCAATTCATTTGAAGTACACATTTTCAATACAAGTGGTAATCCTCAAAATTCAGCTTGGCAATTCATGGTAATTCAATTCACTCCATGAAACCCATCCTCCACATAGTATTTTTGTTGTCGGTCAGCTTTGCTGTGGCCCAAAGTGCGCTGTACAATAGCGGCAACTTTGCTGTGCACCACAATGCACAGATAGGCCTGCATACCGATTTTATCAATGATGCCGATTTTGAGCCATCTTCGGGATTGGTCGGTTTTTACGGGAATCGCCCCATTATCGTTTCCGGCAATGTATCCCCTACATTTTGGGACACCGAGATCTTGATGGGCAGCAATGTATTTTTGCAGACCTCCATCATGGTTCAGAACAATGTCAATTTTATACTGGGAGATGTCTTAAGTCCCACCAACATCCCTGCGATAAACCTGAACTTTATGGATCAAGGTTTTTTTACGGGCGAGAGCAATGCTTCCAAAGTAACCGGCTTTGCCGCCATCAACAATCATGAGGTGTTTTCATTTCCTGTGGGAGACCCGCAACAACTCCGACCCTTGACATTGAACTCGGAAAGCACGACCCCTTTGGCCGTATGCGCCTATTTTTTTGAAGACCCTTCGAACCCAACGTCCATTATACAAGCCTTTGACACCGAAGAAAAAGTAAAGGACATCGGAACCGTGACCGACCGTGAGTTTTGGGTCTTGCAAAGCGATGTGCCCACTCAGGTTACGATTTCCTGGAACACCAGAAGTGCTTTGGCCACTATTCCCAATGCAACTTTGGAATCCATCATCGTGGTCGGGTGGAGTAAATCGTCCAACCAATGGGTCATCATTGGCAACTCCGCTATTGGTGGCGATATTTCACAAGGCGTTGTCACTTCCGAAACATTTGTGCCCAGCGATTACGCAGCCATCACCTTTGGTACCGTACCGCTCCCCACAGACACCTTTGCCGTGGACCATCCAACATTGGGCAATTACTTTTTGAGTCCCAACGGCGATGGCATCAACGATTTCTTGATCATTGATGATATGGAGGAATCGCCCAACAACAGTTTGAGAATCTTTAACCGCTACGGACAAAAGGTTTTTGAGAAAATCAACTACACCAACGAGTTCAGGGGAGTCGCCAACACGGGGAGCATGGTTCCCAATCAAACGGCCGGCCTGCCCGAAGGCGTCTATTTTTATCTAGTTACCCTGGATGATTTGGGACTGGAATATTCGGGCTTTTTGTTTTTGGACAAATAATTATTTCCTTTTTATACCTAAAACCAAAAAGTCAATTGTTTGGATTCCCATTTTCACGGGAATGACAATAACAACTGAATCCCCGATAGGGTCTTTCGGGTAAATCTTTTTCTATTAAAAATACTTCTTAACTTGGGGGCAAAATTCATTTCATGAAAAGAAGGACTTTTATCAAAACTGCCTCTGCATCAGGATTGGCCTGCACCCTACCCCCCATTCTTCCAAATATGTACGACCCGGATTACTCCACTGCGGAGCTGATGGGCAAGGCGGATGTTGAGCTTTTTGGCGAGGGCATCAACCTGAGAGAAGAAGCCTACGAATCCTTTTTGGAAATGAAAAAAGCCGCCCAAGCTGACGGATTTGACATTCAAATGGTGTCCAGCTACCGTGATTTTTACCATCAACAACGTATTTGGGAACGCAAATATCTCAACTATACCGAAGAGGGAATGTTTCCATTGGAGGCCATCGATAAAATCATAGAATATTCCACCATTCCCGGAACAAGCAGGCACCACTGGGGCACCGATATTGACATTATCGACGGGAATGTCAAAGTAACGGGCGGGGTGCTTGACCCTGATAAGTTTGAAGCCGGCGGTCCATATGAGGGCTTTAAAGCCTGGCTCGATGAAAATTCGACCAAATACGGGTTCTACCTCGTATACACCGACAACCCAAGAAGAAGAGGGTTCAAATACGAACCGTGGCATTACAGCTATGCTGCCATATCCATTCCCATGCTCACGGAGTATCGAAAACTCAACATTTTAAAATTGATGCAAAAAGAGAATTTCTTGGGAAGCGAACATTTTACCACAGGCTTCATCAAGACCTATGTGCAGGATAATATTTTGGACATCAACCCTGTATTGCTATAACGGTTTTTTCGTATCTTCAACTAACAAGAACACTGACCCATGAGAAGAGGAAGTTGGAGGATACGCATCCTCATTGGTTTGGCCATTGTTGCCTTTGCTTTTATCCGCCGGTGCAGCAATCAAGAGGAGAACCCATACACTGGGAGAACCCAGAACATCGACATGACAGCGGAGCAGGAAATCGCCATAGGGCTGCAGAGCGCTCCTGAAATGGCACAGCAACATGGCGGTCTATATCCCGATCAGCGTATGCAGGCCCTTGTGGATGCCGTGGGCAATAAATTGGTAAAGAGCAGTGTGGCTCGGGAAACCCCTTATCAATATGAATTTCATCTTTTGGCGGACGACCGCACCATCAATGCTTTTGCACTGCCCGGTGGACAGATTTTCATTACCTACGCCCTCTTCTCCCAACTCAACGAACCCCAACTTGCCGGGGTTTTGGGACACGAGATAGGCCATGTGCTCGGCAGACATTCCGCCGAACGGATTGCCGAGAGCAGCTTTTGGCAGACCTTGGCCACAGGTGCATCGGTAGGGGGCGATATGGGAAGCCTAGTAGCGGGCATTGGTCAAAACACACTACTTAAAAATGGAAGAGGGGACGAATTGGAGAGTGACGAACTCGGTGTTCTGTTCATGATCCAATCCGGATACGACCCCAATGAGATGATCAGGGTCATGGAAGTGTTGAAAGCAGCAGCGGGACCCGATAGGGTTCCCGAATTTCAGAGCACCCACCCCGATCCCGAAAACCGTATTGAAAAAATAAAGGAAGCCATAGAAAAATATTCAGGTCGATAGAATTGACGGTTTATCGATTAAAAAGGCATTCCGACTTAATTTCCGTATCTTTGAACTGACCCCAAATCAACCATAAGTTCTCTTAACTTTACTATGCTGTAAAAAGAGAACACATGGGAACACTAGTACACTTTAAAAATCTCTATTTAGAGGCATTTGACGATTGCAAACCTAGCTTTGTGGTATTCTTTTTAAAAGGATACTCCATATTTTGCGCGGTCATGTTATTCATGGCTTTCTACGCATTTTTGTACAGGGCTTTCACAGGTTTTGAATTCTAAGAGACACACTCTTTTGCAAGAACACTGAATATGTAAAATGAGCAAAGGGCCCATCCGATCGGATGGGCCCTTTTCGTTCTTGGACGAATAAACTCCTTTTCTATTTTTTCATAGCAGCTTCCAACACGGCCTGTGCTTCGGTAGCGTTGGACAATTTGGCGTATTTCATGGCGGTCATCCCACCATCACAACGTTTTTTAAGGTCTGCACCATTGGCAATAAGCACTTTGAGCACTTCGGCCTTGTTGTAACGTGCAGCATAATGGATAGGTGCTTTGCCCAAGGATTTTTGGTTGACATCCTCTCCAAGTTCAATGAATTTTTTCACGGTTTCCACATCGCCCTGCATGACCGCCTTACAAAAAGCGCTCAAAGCATCCGGCGATACCATTTCAATGGTTGATTCCGTTTCATTGGCTTTCAGCTCATTGGCAGAAACACCGCTTAGGGCCAACAGACATACAGCGGCCACTGTGAAGATTGTTTTTTTCATGATGAATTGTTTTTGATTAATGAATTTACTTGTTATAAAAATAGACTTCTCAAAAGCTTCGATGTTACACGATTAACAGTTAAATAACTAAATTTTAACAAGTTGTCAATATTAACATAAAATTATTAACAGATTCATATTTAGAATTTTAAAGAAAAACTAGGGCATCCAAGGAGATCATTTTATTTTTGTAGTACAATATTTCACTATGGACAAAAAGGTTATTCTAATGATTTTGGATGGTTGGGGAAAATCCCCTGATCCAAAGGTTTCGGCAATTGAAAAAGCCAACACCCCATTTATTGATTCGCTATATACCAAATACCCAGATGCCGATCTGCACACCGATGGAATGAACGTCGGTCTGCCCGAAGGGCAAATGGGAAACAGTGAAGTGGGCCACATGAACTTGGGCGCTGGAAGAATCGTGTACCAAGACCTGGCAAAAATCAACAAGGCCGTAAAAGAAGACACCTTAAAAAATGAGAAAGTGCTTCAAGAGGCATTTCAATACGCCAAAGCGAACCATAAACCCGTCCATTTTTTAGGTTTGGTAAGCGATGGTGGTGTACACAGCCACATCGACCACCTCAAGGCATTGATCAAGGCCGCAGATGAAAGTGGCGTGGAAAACTCTTATGTACACGCATTTACTGATGGTCGTGATGTCGACCCTAAAAGCGGCAAAGGCTTTTTGGTGGACCTTGATACTTATTGCGCCGACAAAAAGACCCAATTGGCGACCGTGATCGGAAGATACTACGCCATGGACCGTGACAAACGATGGGAACGCGTAAAAATGGCCTACGATGTTGTAGTGAACGCAGAAGGCGAGAAAACACAGCATATCGGCGAGGCCATGCAAAAGAGTTATGATGATGGTGTTACCGATGAGTTCATCAAACCATTGGTATTGACCGATGAAAGTAATGAGCCCGTTGCAAAGATCAAGGATGGCGATGTGATCATCTTCTTCAATTTCAGGACCGACCGCGGCCGTGAATTGACCCAAGCCTTGAGCCAACAGGATTTCCATGAGCAGAACATGCACAAATTGGACCTGTACTATGTTACCATGACGAATTATGATGAATCCTTCAAGGGCATCAAAATCATATTCAACAAAGAAAACATCAAGGATACCTTGGGCGAGACCCTTGCCAAAAACGGCAAGAAGCAAATCAGAATCGCCGAAACCGAAAAGTACCCCCACGTTACCTTTTTCTTCAACGGGGGACGTGAGGAACCCTTTGAAGGGGAGCAACGCATTCTTTGTCCATCCCCAAAGGTGGCCACTTACGATCTTCAGCCCGAAATGAGCGCTTACGACATTCGCGATGCCATCATCCCTGAATTGAAAAAGGGCGATGCCGATTTTGTCTGCCTCAATTTTGCCAATCCGGATATGGTTGGGCACACGGGTGTCATGGAAGCAGCCGTCAAAGCTTGCGAAACAGTGGATGCATGTGCCAAGGATGTGATAACGGCAGGCTTGGAGAATGGCTATTCCACCATCGTAATCGCCGACCACGGTAACTGCGACACCATGGTCAATCCAGATGGCAGCCCCAACACGGCACACACCACCAATCCCGTTCCGCTGATTTTGGTGGACAATGATGTGAAAGAAGTGAAAAGTGGTGTATTGGGCGACATTGCCCCTACCATTCTTAAATTATTGGGCGTTCCACAACCGGAATTGATGACCCAGAAACCATTGGTATAAACAACACACCTTAAAATCCTTTGAATCCATCTATCTTTGCGGCTATGATTAAAGTAAAAACAGCTGAGGAAATCGAGTTGATGCGTCAGAGCGCGTTGGTAGTATCCAAAACCCTGGGCATGTTGGCCAAGGAAATAAAACCCGGTGCCAATCCACTCAAATTGGATAAAATGGCAGAAGAGTTTATTCGGGAACAAGGTGCCGAACCAGGTTTTTTGGGGATGTACGATTTTCCCAACACCTTGAATTGGAGCCCCAATGCACAAGTGGTGCACGGAATACCTGGCAACGAACCCTTAAAGGACGGCGATATCATATCCGTGGATTGCGGTGCGGTAAAGGATGGGTTTTACGGCGACCATGCCTACACCTTTGAAGTAGGCGAAGTAGCCGAGGAAACCAAAAAACTTCTCAAGGTCACGAAAGAATCCTTGTATATAGGAATCAGGGAATTCAAACTGGGCAACCGCGTCGGCGATGTGGGCTACGCCATTCAAAAATACACTGAAGACCATGGCTATGGTGTAGTGCGTGAATTGGTAGGCCACGGTTTGGGACGTGAGCTCCATGAAGACCCCCAAATGCCCAACTACGGCAAGCGCGGACGTGGCAAAAAATTCGTGAACGGAACAGTTGTGGCCATAGAGCCCATGATCAATATGGGCACTAGACGAATCAAACAGCTAAGGGACGGTTGGACCATACTTACCGCTGACGGTAAACCAAGCGCCCATTTTGAACACGATGTGGCCTTGGTGGATGGAAAACCGGAACTATTGTCCACATTCCAATATATTTACGAAGCTTTGGGGATTAGCAGTGACGAGGAAGATGAGTTCCGTAGCGAGAAATTGGTGCTTTGATAATTTCGAAAGCTGTTGAAAGCAGCTCATAAATGAAACGACTCTTTAAGTTCTTTCTAAATCTTGTTCCAAGACCCTTACTCATTCAAATGAGCTATTGGGTACGTCCGTTGATTGCTTTTTCCCTAAAGGGAAACAGGTTTACCGACCCGATAGACGGCAAATCCTTCAAAAGCTTTTTACCCTACGGGTATGAGAGCCCTAGGGAGAACGTACTATCCCCTTCCACCCTTTCCTTGGAACGGCACCGCTTATTATGGTTGTATTTGAAAAATGAAACAGAGTTCTTCAACAATCCTATAAAATTGCTCCACTTTGCTCCCGAACAGGCTTTTTACAAGCGCTTTAAAAAGCTGGATAATTTGGAATACACCACTACCGACCTCAATTCGCCCCTAGCGGATGTAAAGGCGGACATCTGCAACTTACCCTTTCAGGATGATTCCTTTGATGTGATCCTGTGCAACCACGTATTGGAACACATCCCCGATGACACCAAGGCCATGCAAGAGCTGTATCGCATCATGAAACCGGGCGGATGGGGCATATTTCAAATTCCGCAAGATCTGAAAAGGGAGAAAACATTCGAGGATGACACCATTACCGACCGAAAAGAGCGTGCCCGTATTTTTGGTCAGTACGATCACGTTCGCATCTACGGAAGGGATTATTTCGATAAGCTTCGCAGCATGGGCTTCACAGTCGAAGAGGTGGATTACACAAACACCCTTCCAAAGGATAATGTTGAAAAATACCGCTTGGCAAAAGGCGAGATCATTCCCTTGGTTCGGAAATAATCAGTTCTTGACCAAAGCTTCAAAACCCGGAGTGAAGAACTCCTGGGTCTCCCCATTTTCATCCAAATAGATGATATAAGCTTCCAACTCGCCATGGTTTTCGAGCACTTGTTTGGAATCCTCCAAATCCATCGCCATAAACGAAGTTGCATAGGCATCCGCAACAGCACAGGTCTTGGCAACTACACTTGTTGCCAAAACATTGGAATTTTTGGTATATCCTGTTTTGGGATTGATGGTATGCACATACTTCTCCCCTGTTTCTGGGTCGACCCGAAACTTCCTGTAGTTTCCAGATGAGGCCATGGCCATATCCTCCAGGGACACGATCTGTTTCAATTGGCGACCTGTTTCCACTTGGGGATCATCGATTCCCACGGACCATTGTTTCCCCGAATCCAGATTGGTGCCTTTGGCCAACACCTCACCCCCAACCTCTACTAAATAATTTTTGATGCCCCTTGCGTCCAACATGGCCCCTAACCGGTCAATGGCATAGCCTTTGGCCACAGCGTTGAAATCAAATCGGATGGAGGGATGCGTCTTTGATATGGTGTTATCGGAATTCAATTTTACCTTATCCCATCCCACATAGCCAAGCAAACTGTCCACGCGAAGGCTATCGAGCTTTATCTGTTCTCCCGGTCCAAATCCCCAGGCATTGGCCAAAACGCCTATGGTAGGGTCAAAATAGCCGTTGGACGCCTTATGGACCTCACTTGAAACATCGAACACCTCTTTGAACATATCATCGACAACAACGGTGGAATCCCCTTCATTGATCTTGGATATATCTGAAGAAGGGATATAGGTGGACATCGATTGGTTGAGTACTTGGAAAACCGAATCTATCTCCTGTTGATAATCCAACTCCTCATCCGCAATGTAAATAATGGAATAGGTGGTGCCCAAAGCATTCCCCCAAGTTTGATTTTTGACATTTTCCTTTGGTGTACAGCCCAAAAACAATACGCCCAATCCCAATAACAATACTTTGTGCTTCATTTTAAATTTCGATTAAACCTTGATAATCCACTACATATTCCTCGTTCAAATACAAGGGTTCCGTTCTGTCCGATGCATTGGACAACCCTACCCCTGCAAAATAGGTCCTTGCCTCGAATTTCTCGGCATGGTCCTTTACAGTGCGCATTAGCCCCTCATCGTACTCCCTTGGATTTAAGGGAAACTCCACATTCCTAACCACAATGAAATGTAGTTTTTTTTCCTTGAGGCATACATACTGTGGGTTCTTCTTGAGCTTACTGTTGATGGCCATAAATTCAAAACCATCGGCCTCCAGCTCGCGACCCACGATGTTCATGGCCAAGTTGTGCAGTTCCTGTTCTGTCAGTTCTCTTCCCATAGGCAACAAAAAAACCGATGCATGAGCATCGGTTTGGTTTTATTCATACCTCTCGACAATGCTCGAGGTGATTAACTATTTTGGTTTTATCCTCCAAAGTCATCGAACCTGATATTCTCATCTGGAATACCAAAATCCTGACCCATTTTCTCCACTGCTTTGTTCATCAACGGTGGACCACAGAAGTATAGTTCAATATCCTCTGGTGCTTCATGATGGTTCAAGTAGTTATCGATAACACAGTTATGTATAAACCCTACGAATCCATCCCCTTCTTCATCATTGATGTCCTTCTTGACTTTCCAGTTATCCTCCTCTTGAGGTTCTGAAAGTGCCATATAGAACTTAAAGTTCGGGAACTCCCGCTCCAATTCCTTAAAGTGTTCGATGTAGAACAACTCCCGCTTGGAACGTCCTCCATACCAATAGGTCACTTTCCTATCGGTCTTCAATGTTTTGAACAAATGGTACAAGTGGGAACGCATGGGGGCCATTCCGGCACCACCACCAACGTAAAGCATTTCCGCATCGGACTCATTGATGAAGAACTCACCAAACGGTCCAGAAATGGTTACAGGATCACCTTCCTTCAAACTAAAGATGTAGGAAGAGGCAATACCTGGGTTTACATCCATCCATCCGTTTTTATTACGATCCCATGGTGGGGTCGCAATACGAACGTTCAACATGATTTCCCTTCCTTCCGCTGGATAAGAGGCCATGGAATAGGCTCTTTCCTCGGTTTCCGGGTTCTTCATCACCAATGGCCACAAGTTGAATTTATCCCACTCTGTCTGGAATTTATCCGGAGTTTCGTGCTCTTCTGGGTGAGCCGTGATATCAATGTCGGAATATTTCACTTCGCATGGTGGAATCTCGATTTGAATGTATCCACCTGCTTTATAGTCCATATCCTCTGGGATTTCCACCACGAATTCCTTGATGAAAGAGGCTACGTTATAATTACGGACTACTTTGGCCTCCCATTTTTTGATACCGAACACCTCTTCTGGAATGGTGATTTCCATATCCTGCTTTACCTTGACCTGACAGGCCAAGCGTGCACCCTCACTCAATTCCCTCTTGGAAAAGTGCGGCGTTTCGGTAGGCAAGGCCTCACCACCACCTGAAAGCACGTGGCATTCACATTGGATACAGGTTCCACCTCCACCACAGGCAGATGGCAAGAATATTTTCTTGTTACCCAAGGTGGACAACAATGTTCCGCCAGAACCCACTTCCAATTCCTTTTCCCCATTTATTTTAATGGTTACAGGTCCGGACGGTGACAGTTTTTCTTTAGTGAACAGCAACAATGCCACCAACACTAACAACAAAACAAGAAATGCAACTACAGTAATTAAGATAGTACCTCCGGTACTTGCGGCTAATATCATCTTCTATTTGTTTAAGGCGTCGTTATAAGAGACTGCTTTTTCCTTATCCTCAATCTCCTTTTTGATTTCATTATCTTCTTTTTGGGTCTCAGCAGTGGTGGTCTGTGTTTCTTCTGGTGGCTCATTGTCACCTGTCAACATCCCTCCAAAACTTTGGAAACCGATTCCCATCAAGCCTGTGATTATAAATGTGATTCCCAAACCACGCAATGGGGCCGGCACATTGGAATACCTGATTTTTTCACGAATGGCGGCAATGGCCAAAATGGCCAAGAACCATCCAATACCGGAACTGATACCATAATTGAGCGCCAAGCCTATGTCCGGTATCTCCCTTGTCTGCATAAACAGCGAACCTCCCAAGATGGCACAGTTTACCGCGATCAAAGGCAAGAAAATACCCAATGAGTTATAAAGTGATGGGGAAAACTTTTCCACTACGATCTCCACTAACTGCACCATGGTCGCAATGGTTGCAATGAAGAGGATAAAGGAAAGGAAGCTAAGGTCGTACTCAGCATACTCAGGGCCCAACCAGGCCAAGGCTCCGTCTTGTAATAAATATTGGTCCAACAACCAGTTCAATGGCACGGTAACACCCAAAACGAATATTACAGCGGCCCCCAAACCTACAGCGGTGGAAACTTTTTTGGATACGGCCAGATAGGAACACATTCCCAAAAAGACCGCAAACACCATATTGTCTACGAAGATTGATCTAAAAAATAGTTCTAAATGCTCTAACATGCTTCCTCAGTTTATGCTTCTTCAATTAATTCTCTATTCCTAGAGCGTTGTACCCAAATGATGATTCCCACAACGATCAACGCCGCCGGGGGGATGATCATAAAGCCGTTGTTCTCATATCCGATGGAATACAGACCTGTTTTGGTCACAGGGTCTCCCAATACCTTCATTCCGAAAAGTGTTCCTGAACCCAATAGTTCCCTGAAGAAACCAACGATCACAAGGATCACACCGTATCCCAATGCGTTACCAATACCGTCCAAAAAGGATTTCCATGGTCCGTTACCCAAAGCAAAAGCCTCAAAACGTCCCATGATGATACAGTTGGTAATGATCAATCCAACGAATACCGAGAGGGTCTTGCTCAATTCATAGGCAAAGGCCTTAAGCACCTGGTCCACGATGATCACCAAGGAGGCAACCACGACCAACTGCACAATGATTCGGATTTTAGCGGGGATGATGTTACGTATAAGCGATATGACAACATTACCCACACCCAATACGAACAATACGGATATTGCCATTACCACAGAAGCTTTAAGCTCCGCGGTAATCGCCAAAGCCGAACAGATTCCCAATACCTGAATGGTAATGGGGTTGTTGTCCGCTAACGGGTCTTTTATCAGATTCGCATCTTTTTTTGATAGTAGCGCCATATTAATTGGATCTAATAGTTTGTAAATAAGGTTTGTATAGCTTCAGGCTTTCCTTGATCATTGCGGTAACCCCGTTACCTGTGATCGTAGCTCCTGCCAAAGCATCCACTTGATTATCTTCTTTGTCGTTGTTCAAAGGGTCGTTGTTTCCCTTGGCAACCTCGACACCAACATATGTGTTGCCGTCCACAACCAGTTCCCCTTTGAAATCATCCATGAAAAATCGTTGCTTGATATTGGCACCAAGTCCTGGAGTTTCTCCCCGGTGATCAAAATAAACACCTTTGATTTCCATGTTTTCATCTACTGACATGTATCCCCAAATTGCATCCCAAAGGCCTTTTCCGTACATAGGGATGATATAGAACTTTTCTCCGTCCTTTTCGCCAATCAACAAGGGAAGCTCTGCTTTTTCACCACTCTTGGCTTTGGCCAATGCTTTCTCCACATTGATCAAGTAAGCATTCTCCTTTTCCGTTGCCTCGGTGCCCTCCAATACCAATTGTTGGGTTATGTATTGGGAGAATGCATCCTCCACATCGGTAGTGGGAATAAATGAAACGTCGCCATCCCCTTCATTTTCATTGACTCCCATGGCATATAGAATATTTTGTTGCTTTTCGAAGCGCTCGTTCTCATCGATCATTGGCTTAAGGCCAGATGCAACGAATGCCAATAGCGAACCTACAACAACAACCATTAAGACTGCGAATACTACAGTGTAGCTATTTTTTTCTGTATCGATTGCCATAATTAAGCTGTTTCCGTTTTTAGTGAATCAACCTCATCCGAAGCTTTTGGATATATGGTTGCTGTCTTAAATCGTTTTAATCTCTTTTTGATGTTACCTTTCACAACGTAGTGGTCAATGGTCGGTGCGAATACGTTCATTAACAGGATTGCCAAGAACACACCTTCCGGGTACCCTGGGTTGAACACCCTGATCATTACCGAAAGGAATCCGATAAAGAATCCGTAGTACCATTTACCTTTATTGGTCTGTGACCCGGTTACTGGGTCAGTGGCCATAAATACGATACCGAAGGCCAATCCGCCCACCAACAAATGCTGCCAATAAGGGAAGCTCATCAATGTATAGAACTTACTGTATTCGGGCAACCATCCAGCATCCACGATACCATTGAAGATAAGCCCCATGGCCAATGCACCTACTACTGCACTTACCATGATTCTCCAAGAGGCGATTTTTGAAAATATCAAGAAAAGCGCTCCCAAAAGAATCAACAAAGTGGATGTTTCACCCACAGAACCAGGAATAAATCCATAGAACATATCAGACAGTGAGTATGCATAATCCGAACCTTGTGCCAAGGAACCCAATACGGTTTCCCCTGATATGGCATCTGCAGTTCCTGCTCTTTCCACACCTTCGTGCACCCAAACCTTGTCACCACTCATCCAAGTTGGATAAGCAAAGAACAAGAAGGCACGAATGGTCAATGCCGGGTTCAAAATATTCATTCCCGTTCCTCCAAAGACCTCTTTTCCAATCACAACACCAAAGGCTACGGCAATGGCCAACATCCAAAGTGGTGTATCCACAGGAATAATCAAAGGCACCAACATTCCAGTTACCAAGTAACCCTCCTCTACTTCGTGTCCTTTGATCACAGCGAACAAGAACTCAATGGCCAAACCAACCCCGTAGGATACGATCACCAATGGCAATACGGTCGTGATTCCCACCAAGAAATTATCCCAAGTCAAGAAATGATCAAAAAGGGAAAAGTTCTCTGGGAAACCGTTGATTGCGGAGTAGTGCTGGTAACCTGCGTTGAACATCCCGAACAACAGGCAGGGCACCAATGCCAAGATCACTGTGTTCATGGTACGTTTCAAATCATCTGCAGCTCGAACGTGTGCCCCCGAATGGGTGGTCTCGTTCGGCATATAAAGAAAAGTATGCAGTGCATTGAAGGCAGGTGCCATTTTTTTGCCCTGATACTTGAGTTTCAACTGATGTAATTTTTCTTTCATGCCCATATTATCCAAGTTCTTTTTGCAACAAATCCAATCCTTCCCTGATTATTTGTTGGTGTGGTTGTTTTGATATGCATATGAATTCCGTCAAGGAGAAATCCTCTGGAGCCACTTCGTAAAGCCCCAATTGTTCCATTTCGTCCAAATCCTTTACCATACAGGCCTTCAACAACTGAAGCGGGTATATGTCCAGAGGAAAAACCTCTTCGTACCTACCTGTTACCACGAAAGCCCTGTGCTCCCCATTGGTATTGGTATCCAAATCGTATTTCCTTTTAGGCTGCAACCAAGAGAAGGTCAATGCCCTTGTGGATGATATTTTATTGAAAACCGGCTTGTTCCACCCAAAAAACTCGTAATCATCGCCTTCCGGGATGGCGGTTACCGTATTATTATAGAACCCAAGATGCCCCTCAGTATGTGTTTTCGCACCCGTGAGCACATCTCCGTTGATCAATCGGAACCTATCCTCTTTCACACCACTTGCATATAGGAAGGTGGAGATTTCAGCACCGATTTTGGTTTTATAGTATTTTGGCTCCTTTACAACAGATCCGGCCAAGGCCACGACACGCTCAGCGTTGAACTTACCCGTCAAAAGCAGCTCGCCCATCATCACAAGGTCTTGCGGAGACAAGGTCCAAACAGTCTCCCCCTTGTTCACAGGGTCAATTCTGTTGATTTGTGTCCCAACCAAACCTGCTGGGTGCGGTCCTGATATTTTGTGAAGCTCTATTCCTTTTATATCATTAAAAGGCGATCTACTGGACTTTGCAATGGTCACGTGGATTTTCCCAGGGGTCATTTTGCTAAGCGCCATTATGGCCGCCTGAATCTCCTGCTCCTTGTCCTTTAGGACAAAATCAGGGTCTGCTGCCAGTGGAGCCGTAGCGTACGCCGAGACAAAAATTGCCTTTGGGGTCGCTTCTGGGTCCGCGATCACATCATAAGGTCTTTGCTTGATGAAAGGCCAGCCCCCACACTGTAAAAGGTAGGTTTTAATGGCATCCCCATCTGCCGTATCCAAATCCGGCACCTTGTTGATCATGTAATTCTGTTCTTTGTCGGCAAGGACCTTCAGCGTTAAGATTCTTCTCCTTGCCCCCCTCACGATTTCCACAAGTTCACCACTCACTGGGGAAACAAAGTGCATTTCTTCGTTGTTCTTGTTATAAAAGAGGGGTTCGCCCGCTTTTATCTCTTCCCCTTGTTTTATCAACATTTTTGGAGTGATTCCATGGAAATCATCTAGGTTCAGGGCGTATACGTTACTTGTAACGGCTTTGGAAATAGTCTGCTCTGCCGCCCCGACGAGGTTGATGTCCAACCCCTTTTTAATCCGGATGTCTTTAGACATATTATTGTAGACCTTTTGTTATCAAAATCGGACGCAAAAATAGCACTAAAAGGATTGTTTTCATAATAATTAACTATAAAATATGGGATTATACCGAGCTTAATTCACTGGGCATACTTTTTGTTTAACTTTACACCAAAATCATGTCCTTGATACGTTATACCTACATTTTGTTGCTAATTGGCTTGTTTTCCCCTTCGGCTTTTGGCCAAATCATGAAAGAGGTCAACCCTCCTGAAAACATCAAATCAATTGTTTTCAAGGGTCCCACGGAAGACCAGTTCCCCGTAATCCAACTTGGGGAATCCATGACCTTGGAGTTTGATGACCTTATGGCCAATGAACAGGATTATTATTACAAAATAGTGCATTGCGATTACGATTGGACCCCTTCCCAACTATTGAAATCCCAGTATTTGGACGGCGCCGACAATCAACGCATCATCGATTATGAAAACAGCTACACAACCTTGCAGCCCTATTCCAATTATCGCCTTTCCATCCCCAACCAGAACGTTAAATTGAGGGTAAGTGGCAATTATGTGCTGGAAATATACAACAGTTATGGCGAGCTTCAATTCTCCAGAAGGTTTGTCGTATACCGGGATGCCGTAGCCGTCTCCGGCGTGGTTAAACGATCCAGGGACTTCAACTTCATCAATACCAAACAAGTGGTCCAGTTCAATATCAATACGGCAGGTTTCAATGTGGTCAACCCAAAAAGGGAAGTGAAAGTCGCCATCATACAAAATCATCAATGGCCCACGGCACTATACAACATTAAGCCCCAGTTCACCATTGGGACTGAACTCGTTTACAAATACAATGAGGAAACCAGTTTTTTCGGCGGTAACGAATACCTCTATTTCGACACCAAGGACCTTCGCTCGCCCACCTTTGCCGTGTCGAACATTGAAATGAGGGATGTGTACCATCACTACCTGTTTACCAACGAATTTAGATTTGATCAGGAGTACACCTATTTTCCGGACATCAATGGGGATTTTGTGGTCCGAACCCTACAAGGGGAAGACGTTTCAAGGGAGGCTGAATATTCCAAAGTCCATTTTAGTCTGCCTTACAGTAACCTGATTGGACTGAACCATGTTTATGTCATTGGAAAGTTCAACAACTACGCCTTGACGGATGAGAACAGAATGACCTTCAATGAAGAAAACGGAAAATCCGAAGCCACCCTGATGATCAAACAGGGTTTCTACAATTATAAATATGTAGTACAAAAGGAAGATGGGACCATTGAACCCAACCTGGTAAGTGGCAATTTTCATTTTACGGAGAACAACTACCTCATCCTTGTCTATTATCGGGATTTTGGCGATATGTACGATAGCATAATCGGCATTGGCTCTGCCAATTCCAGAAATATCAGCAATTAATTTATCTTTAGCCCCAAATCCTTCAAGGCATGGGCAAAAAAGATGGTTTGATTTCCAAAGGTCGCTACGAATTAAAGTTCAGGGGCGTAAAATGCCTCAACTGCGGACATCCGCTGGACATCAGTGACAAGTACTGCCCCAATTGCTCGCAGGCCAATAGCACCAAAAAATTAACGCTCAAGGATTTTTTCGATGAATTCTTTTCAGGATTGATCAATTACGACTCCAAGCTCCTTAAAACCCTGTATGCCCTATTATTGAGACCGGGCCGGATCACCAAAGACTACGTCAACGGGAAACGGGTAACCTACACGAATCCGTTTCGCTTTTTACTGAGTTTGGCCTTTCTATATTTTTTAATGTTCACCTACAATAGCCAATTTGATGATTGGGACGATGCCGCCAAGGATTTTGATGGGACCATCTACAACGGCTCACCTTTTAAGTTCAACACGGATTCGGGAGGTCTAGAAGTGGATAGCGTTGCGTTGGAGAAGCAGGGCAAAGCCACCCAAAATACCTTGGATTCATTAAAAAAAACAAATCCAGGCATCATGGTTGGCCTCAACAATCTTGATTCCATTAAAAAAGCAGACCCCAAACTTTTCTCTAAAATGGGAAATTTGGATTCTCTTGGTGTCTTTATAAAAGACATTGAAAAAACACAACGAAAAAAGGATTCTTTCATGAACGCCGACCCCTCAGGCTATTTTAAAACACTCGAGGAAAAATCAGGCATGGATGGGTTTTCCAAAAAAGCAGAGTTTTTTGGACTCTATATTAAAAAGGACACCTTAAAGAACTTTGAACAGGCCCGGAACCTTTACCATATTGAAGAGAGCACCACCAACAAAATGGCCTTCAACCTTTCAAACAGTATCTGGAAGGTTATGAGTGAACCTGGGACCTGGGTCAACGAAACCATCTCCAAGTTGCCTTTTGTAATTTTCTTCTTCATGCCTGTGTTCACAATCTTCATTTGGTTGGTTTACATCAGAAAAAACTACACCTACACCGATCATCTCATTTTTAGTTTCCACAATCAGTCCCTCTTGTTTATCTTGCTCATCCTTAGCCTTACATTGGATACCATATTCAATATGGACAGCTCGGGGATTTTTCTATTGATTTTTGCTTTTTACCTCTATAAGGCAATGCGAAAATTTTATGGACAAGGAAGATTTAAAACTATTGTGAAATACATCTTTCTGAACACTATATTTATGATTCTGGCCTTTTTCACGATCATAGTTACGTTTGCAGGAAGCGGTTTAACCTATTGATAGTTATGTTTACTCAGGTAACCAAAGGGATAAAAGTATCTGTACGCACTTCATTTGAAGGCACATTTTTTAAGAATTACAAAGTGCATTACGCATTTGGCTACACCATTACCATAGAGAACCAAAGTACGGACACGGTACAACTTACCGCTAGGCACTGGGATGTATTTGACGCGCTCAAGGACATCGAGACCATTGACGGAGAAGGTGTTATAGGCAGGAAACCGGTGATTAAACCTGGAAAATCCCACACCTATAGTTCCGGCTGCCTTTTGGCATCGCCCGTTGGTGCCATGCGCGGTTTTTATCAAATGGTCAACTTTTCCAACGCCGAGGAGTTCGAGGTGGAAATACCCACTTTTAAGTTTGCCGCACCCTTTGCCATAAACTAATCCCGGTCATTTTCTATTCCCTATAGGTTTCCCTATCTTTGATAGAATTGTTAATCATTAAAAAAAACATTTCTATGGGAAAAGGATTTTTTCAAGTTCCAACTGCATATAACGAACCTGTACTGAGCTATGCTCCGGGTTCTCCAGAACGAGAAGAAGTACTAAAACAATATAAAGCGTTTTACAATGACCATGTGGACATCCCATTGTACATTGGAAGCGAAGAAATAAAAACAGGCAACACCAAGCCATTATCCCCTCCGCACGACCACAAGCATGTGATAGGACAATACCATTTGGCGGAAAAAGCACATGTGGAAAAGGCCATCGCCAATAGTTTGGAAGCCAGAGAGGCATGGGCCAACTTGACTTGGGAACAGCGTTGCGCCGTCTTTTTGAAAGCTGCCGACCTCATCGCAGGGCCTTACCGCCAAAAGATGAACGCCGCGACCATGCTCGCACAATCCAAAAATATTTATCAGGCCGAGATTGATTCCGCCTGTGAGATCGTGGATTTCCTCCGTTTCAATGTGGAGTACATGTCCCAGATTTATGGCGAACAGCCCGAATCTTCTGAAGGCGTATGGAACCGTGTGGAATACCGTCCGCTGGAAGGTTTTGTCTATGCCATTACCCCTTTCAACTTCACGGCGATTGCAGGTAACCTTCCCACCAGTGCAGCGATGATGGGTAATGTTTCTATCTGGAAGCCTAGTGACAGTCAAATATATTCCGCTAAAGTGATCGTGGACGTACTTAAGGAAGCTGGTTTGCCCGATGGCGTCATCAACGTGGTCTATGGCGATCCCGTTATGATTTCCGACACCGTGTTGGACAGCCCAGATTTCTCCGGAATTCACTTTACTGGTTCCACAACGGTGTTTAAGAACCTTTGGAAACAAATCGGAAACAACATCCACAAGTACAAATCCTATCCGCGAATCGTGGGCGAGACCGGAGGTAAGGATTTCATCATTGCACACCCAACTGCCAAGCCCCAACAAGTAGCTACAGCGATCAGCCGAGGCGCCTTTGAGTTCCAAGGTCAAAAATGTAGTGCAGCATCACGTGTGTATTTGCCGAAATCCACTGCCGATGAAATCTTGGAATTGGTCAAAAAAGACATTGCCTCTTTCAACAAGCCAGGCTCTCCAGAGGACATGAGCAATTTCATAACTGCCGTGATTCACGAAGGGTCTTTTGACAAACTGGCCAAGTTCATCGATCAGGCCAAGGCCGATGACAATGCAGAAATCATAGCAGGAGGCAATTACGATAAGTCCGTGGGGTATTTTGTGGAGCCTACGGTTATTTTGACAACCGATCCGCAGTACGAAACCATGTACACTGAACTCTTTGGACCCGTGGTCACTGTTTATGTTTACGAAGACAAGGACTGGAGTGAGACCTTGAAATTGGTGGATGGCACTTCCGAATACGGACTGACGGGCGCGGTGCTTTCCGGGGACCGTTACTCCATTGATGAGGCGACCAAAGCATTACAGAATGCAGCGGGGAACTTCTACATCAACGACAAGCCAACGGGCGCCGTTGTGGGACAGCAGCCTTTTGGTGGCGCAAGAGCTTCGGGAACCAATGATAAGGCCGGATCCATGCAGAACCTATTGCGTTGGGTCTCCCCTAGATTGATCAAGGAGACTTTTGTAACTCCCGAGGATTATAGATATCCATTTTTGGGATAAGCCCAAAAACAGTTAATTTAAAGGCCGTCATTGAGTAATGATGGCCTTTTTTGTTTAACCTAACCCAGAGACCCATGCCCAGACCCTATATTTTGGCCGAAACCAATTGGAAACACCTCAAGGACGAATCTTTTGATTTGGCCATTTTACCTTGGGGAGCCACCGAAGCCCACAACTACCATCTCCCCTACGCCACCGATGTGATAGAAGGCACTTCGATAGCTGAGGAATCCGCCAGAATAGCCTGGGAGCAAGGAAGCAAGGTCGTAGTACTTCCCACTATCCCTTTTGGGGTAAACACAGGGCAATCGGACATATATCTGGATATGAACCTGAATCCGAGCACCCAATTTGCCATATTGAAAGACCTCATTACCGTATTGGACCGCCAGGGCGTAAAAAAGTTCATGATCATGAACAGCCATGGAGGCAACAACTGGAAAGCGATCGTAAGGGAACTGGGGCTACTTTTCCCAGATATGTTCCTTTGCGTCACGAATTGGTTTAAATTGGGCACTGAATCTGGTGTTTTTGACCTTCCCGGAGACCATGCAGATGAAATGGAGACCAGCCTTATCCTACATTTGACCCCAGAATTGGTATTACCTAAAGAAGATTGGGGCGATGGACAAGAACTCAAAAACAAAATCAAAGCCTTTTCCGAAGGTTGGGCCTGGACGGAACGACCCTGGTCCAAAATAACCAAAGACACCGGTGTTGGCGATCCAAGCAAAGCTTCAAAGGAAAAAGGCGAGGTGTTCTTCAATCTGGTTTGCGCCAAAATGGGACAGCTATTAGTGGATATCGCTGAGGCAGACATGCAAAACCTATACCAATAACAGTTACTTACCCCTACATATCAACAAATTGATACGCCAACAATAGTCAAAACACAATTTAAATGTAAATTTAACGTTAACTAATTGTAAACTTAACGTAACATATCGTATATTTGTTACATAAACTCAATTAGTTATGACAGCTCGAATCAATGCATGGTGGAGATTGATGATTAAAAAATATCAGCAATTATGGCATTATGCCAAGGACTACGCAAGAAAGTGTAGATTGGTGTATAAGCGTATGTACAGTATATAATTTAACCCTTATACTTCTGGGGCAAGTACACTACTTTTTTAGTCTCGAAGAATTCTTCCTCAAAATACTCGTTTAAATCAAATACCTGGACGGTTTCGTAGCCCTTCAGTTCCTCTGTAAGGTCTCCGCCTTTAAGATAAAGTATGCCGTTTTTGCGTTCGTGCACAGATTCCTTTTTGATTTTCCCCTTCGTCCAGTGCACAAAGGTGGGCATAGCGGCCACGGCCCGGCTAACGATAAAATCGAACTGTCCGGGAATGTCCTCCACTCGCGAATGATAAGTCTCGACATTGGTCAATCCCAACCCCTCAATCACTTCATTGACCACTTTTATCTTCTTCCCAATAGCATCAACAAGGGTAAATTTCACGTTTGGAAACAAGATAGCCAGCGGAATACCAGGAAAGCCGCCACCGGTCCCGACATCCAAAATTTCGGAACCTTCGTTGAACATCTGTATTTGTGCAATCCCCAGAGAATGAAGTACATGACGCAGGTACAACTCATCAATATCCTTCCTGGAAACCACATTGATTTTCTGGTTCCAGTCCTTATACAACATCTCCAACTTGGCAAACTGCTCTTTCTGTTCATCGTTGAGCGTCGTAAAATATTTATGGATGAGTTCCGCCTTCATGCTCCAAATAGTATTTTTGACAAAGCTAATACTTTTAAAGACCTTAACACCGTTCTAACAGAACCTTGTTAAATCTAAAGAAGCATTTTAATTATCTTTGTACAAACTTTTTTTTTATGGATAAGAATACCATCCGGTTTTCCAGAAGAGATTCCGCACAATTTTTCAGAACGCTGAACAAGAGAGTAAACGAATACTTCAAAGAAAACAACCTTAAGAAAACCGGGAACTGGAAACTTCACTTGAAAACCATTGTGATGTTTGCACTTTTTTTGACCCCCTATTTTTTAATGTTGACCCTTGATTTGCCTTTCTGGGGCTATTTGCTACTTTCCATAACCATGGGTGTGGGCATGGCCGGAGTCGGGATGAACGTAATGCACGATGGAAACCATGGTGCCTATTCCAATAAAAAGTGGGTGAACAAACTCATGGGAAGCAGTATCTACATCCTGGCAGGAAATGTGTACAACTGGCAAGTACAGCACAACGTATTGCACCATACGTACACCAATATCCACGAGCACGATGAAGATATGGAAGCGGGAAGAATCTTAAGGTTCTCCAAGCATGCCGAGTGGAGGAAACACCACAAGTTCCAACACTACTACTCCATTTTCCTATACGGCCTTTTGACCTTCAACTGGGCCATTACCACGGATTTCCAACAAATGTACCGTTACATGAAAAGGAAATTGAGCTATGGAAAACTGCCTAATCCAGTTATGAATTGGTCTACATTGGTCATCACAAAAGTGATTTACTTGACCATTTGGATCGTACTGCCGTTGATTTTTGTTGACATTGCATGGTGGCAGGTATTGCTCGGATTCTTCATTATGCACTATGTCGCAGGTGTAATTTTAAGTGTAGTGTTCCAATTGGCGCACATTGTGGACCATGCGGAAACTCCTTTGCCTGACGAAGAAGGAAACATGAAAAATACATGGGCCATCCACCAACTGTTCACTACTGTGAACTTTGGTACTAAGAACAAGATCGTCAACTGGTTTACCGGCGGATTGAACCATCAGGTAGAGCACCATATCTTCCCGAACATCAGTCACATTCATTACACAAATATTTCAAAAATTGTGAAACAGACCGCGCAGGAGTTCAATTTACCGTACCACGAATATAAAACTACCAGAAAAGCCATAATTTCGCACTTCAAACACTTAAGGGAGCTAGGTAAAAAACCAACGCTTCAGTATCAGTAAAAACGAAGTATCAATGAGCAACCATTTATCTGACAGGATTGCAAACATGTCCACGTCAGCAACTTTGGCCATGGCCGCCAAAGCACGGGAATTACGAAATGAAGGAAAGGATATTATCGGTTTGAGCTTGGGGGAGCCCGATTTCAACATTCCCGATTTTATCAAAGAGGCCGCCAAACAGGCCATTGACGAAAATTATAGCAGCTATACACCTGTTGATGGATACGGAGAGTTAAAAACCGCTATCTCCCACAAGTTCAAAAGAGACAATGACCTTGATTACGGATTGAACCAAATCGTGGTCTCCACAGGAGCGAAACAATCGCTCTTCAATGTGGCCATGGTGGTACTCAACCCGGGTGATGAGGTAATCCTCCCAGCACCTTACTGGGTAAGTTACAGCGATATCGTAAAATTGGCCGAAGGGGTTCCTGTAGAGGTACTTACACAAATCGATACCGATTTTAAGATGACGCCCGAACAATTGGAAGCGGCCATCACACCGAAAACCAAAATGCTCTGGTTCAGCTCTCCTTGCAACCCAAGTGGTTCCGTATACAGCAAGGAAGAGTTGGAAGGCTTGGCAGAGGTACTCAAAAAACATCCTGATATTTATGTGGTATCGGATGAAATCTACGAGCATATCAATTTTACCGAAGGCGGACACACAAGCATTGCTGGCATTGACGGTATGTACGATAGAACCGTTACCGTAAATGGTGTATCCAAAGCTTTTGCCATGACCGGATGGCGTATCGGTTACATTGGTGCCCCGGAATGGATTGCGAAAGGATGTACCAAATTGCAGGGACAGGTTACCAGTGGAGCCAATGCCATTGCACAACGTGCCGTTATCACTGCATTGGAGGCTCCCGTGAGCAAAATCCAGTTCATGATCGATAAATTCCACGAAAGAAGAGACCTTGTTCTCGGTCTTTTGGGAGAATTAGAAGGATTCAATCTCAATGTGCCCGAAGGTGCATTTTACGTTTTCCCAGATATTTCCGCATTCTTTGGCAAAACATTGAACGGGGTTACCATCAACAATGCCTCCGATTTTTCATTGTATTTATTGGAACATGCCAATGTGGCCACGGTTACGGGCGAAGCATTTGGAAACCCGAATTGCATCCGTATATCCTACGCGGCATCAGAAAAAGAATTGAAAGAAGCCATTTCGAGGATAAAGGACGTTCTTTAATCCTCAAACAAAATATGCTGAAATAAATTATTCAGCATCATCCAATAAAATCAAAACCTCTTGGAGTTCACTTCGAGAGGTTTTTTGTTAGGTCTTTTTCCAGAAGTACGGGGTCAATACGATAAGTACGGTAAACAGCTCCAAACGTCCCAAGAGCATCAAGAAACTGCACCACCACTTCCCGGCATCGGGAAGGCTATTGTAATTGCTCACAGGGTTCAGACTGCCCAAAGCCGGCCCCACATTACCCAGTGAAGAGGCAGAACCACCAACGGCGGACACAAAGTCCAAGCCCAAAAATCCGAGAACCAAAGAACCAATGATAAAGAGCAACATGTACAGTACGAAAAAAGCAACAACGTTGTACACAATGTGTTCCGTTACCGTCTTTTGATTGTAACGAACGGGAATCACCGCATTGGGGTGCAGGGTTCGTTTAAACTCCAAGATACCGTTCTTAATAATCAATAAATGGCGCATCACTTTAATTCCTCCCGCAGTGGAACCCGCCGAGCCTCCCAAGAACATCAAACCGAAAAAGAACACGGTCAAAAAGGGTGTCCATGAAGTAAAATCAGCTGAGACAAATCCTGTTGTGGTAATCACGGCAATAACCTGAAACAAGGTGTGCCTAAAGGCACTTTCGGCTTCCCCAAAAACCATGGGATGAAAATCCGAAACAGGAACATCTGCCCTAAAATAAACCCCCAGTGCAGCAATAATGGTAAAAACCACTATAAATCCGAAGTAATATTTAAACTCTTCATCCTTAAAAACACGTTTTACTCGTCCTGTCAGGGCAAAATAACTGAGCACGAAATTACTCCCCGCCAAAAACATGAAGAGCGCTACAATATATTGTATTAGTGGCTGGTCGTTCCAAAAGGCCAAACTGGCGTTTTTAGTGGAGAAGCCCCCAGTAGACATGGTCGCCAACGCATGATTGATGGCATCAAAAAATGACATGCCCGCCAATTTCAACAATAGAGTTTCCAACACGGTGTACCCAAAATAGATAAGCCATAACCTTTTGGCGGTATCCGTGATCCTTGGGTGGAGCTTATCCCCTCCCGGGCCGGGTGCCTCGGCCGCGAACAACTGCATCCCCCCTATCCCTAAAAGAGGTAAAATGGCAATGGCCAACACGATGATCCCCATTCCACCAATCCAGTGTGTAAGGCTACGCCAGAGCAGAACTCCTTCGGGCAATGCTTCAATATCATCCAAAATGGAGGCTCCAGTTGTGGTATATCCCGACATTGTTTCAAAAAAAGCATCGGTAATAGAGGGTATGGAACCGGAAAAAAGATAGGGCAACATTCCTGATATGGACATCACAATCCAACCAAAGGTCACAACAATATATCCTTCTTTCCTTTTAACCTCCTTCTTATGTCCACGTGTGTAGAACATGGCCATCATCCCAAAAAGCATGGTCACAATGGCCGCCAACATGATATCCATGGTAACACCGTCCTTATAAATGCCACTGGCCAGTGCAGCCAATAGCATGAAGGAGCCGTTGCAAAGCAACAGGAGCCCCATAATGTGGATAATGATTCGTGTATTGAGCTTCATTAGAGGAACAGCTTTTCGATCCGCGGTATGGCCTTTGGCAAGCAGCAGACCACTACCTTATCCCCTTCGGCAATCCTAAAATCACCCAAGGCAATGATTCCTTCCCCATTCCTGATAACCCCACCGATACTTGCTTCGCGTGGAAAATTCAACTCCCTGATGATTTCTCCATTCACAAGGGACGATGCCTTTACCTCAAACTCCAAAATCTCAGCGTTCAAATTGTTCAAACGGGTCAGGGCAAGCACTTCTCCCTTTCGGATATACCTAAAGATACTATTGGCCGCAAGGAGTTTTTTATTGATGAGGGTATCCACACCTATGGAATGGGACAATTGGAAATAGTCCATGTTTTCCACCAAGGCAATGGTTTTTTTGATCTTCTTGTTCTTGGCCACCAAACAGGACATGATATTGGTCTCTGAATTGCCCGTAACCGCGATAAAAGCATCCATGGATTCCAAATTTTCTTCCTCCAACAGCTCCACATTTCTTCCATCTCCATTGATGACAAGGGCATGGGGCAGTTCATCTGCTATATCGAATGCTTTTTCCTTGTTCTTCTCGATCAATTTCACATTGAACTTTTTGTTGCAAAGGTCTCGCGCTGTTTTATAGCCAACCTTACTTCCCCCAAGGATCATCACATTTTTGATATCCTGCTTTTGCATCCCCGAAAGCTTGTACAATTCCTCAACCCCCTTATCGGAAGTGATGAAGTACACTTGGTCGCCTTCTTTGAAAACGGTATCCCCTCTTGGGATCAAAGTAAACTGAGTTCCCGTTCGCTGAAGGGCAATGGGCATGAAATTGAGTTCTGGGAATATTCTTGCGGCTTCCTTGACCATTTTACCTACAAAAGGGGCTGTCTTGGGCAGTATTACCCCGAACATGGTCAACAATCCTTCTTCAAATTGATAGGTATCGTTAAAAGCGGACTGATTGAGCATCAACTGGATTTCCATGGCTGCGAGTCGCTCTGGGGAAATCAATTCATCTATACCCAATTGGTCGAATTTGATGAGTTTCCGGTTGTCCATGAACTCCGTATTGGAGATTCGGGCCATGGTACGTTTACAGCCCAATTGCTTGGCAAGAACACAAAGGGTCAAATTTGTGGTTTCCGAAGCAGTGACCCCGATTACGAGATCGGAATCGTCCACCTGCGCATCCTGCAATACCTGAATGGATGTGGCATCCCCCCGAAGCACCCGAATATCCAAATGGTTATCCGCATAGGAAAGTCTTTCCTTATCGGTATCGATCAAAGTAATATCCTGAGCCTCGTAGGACAACAATTTCGCCAAGTGGAACCCCACTTCACCAGCACCTGCAATAATGATTCTCATTGATTAGAATAGGATGTGTTCTTAAATAAACCCCATTTGCACGCTGCAAATGATGCTAAGAATGGTACGCTATACTTAAACTCCATACTTTTAACCAAATACGGAAAATAAATCCCTTTGGAGGGCAAAATTACACAAATATTTTTGTCTGCATCCCTTTAGCTAAGTTGTATATTTGCCAGCAAATTGAAGCAATGTCAAAAAAGGTAACGCCCTACAAAGAGTCCGAGCTTGGCAAAAAAGAGCAGGTAAAACAGATGTTCGATAACATTTCTGGCAATTACGATGGTCTTAACCGGGTAATTTCCTTGGGAACGGATGTAAAATGGCGCAAAAAAATAGTGGCCTTTTTAAAGGACAAATCCCCTGATTCCATTTTGGATATAGCTACGGGCACAGGCGACCTTGCCATTGCCATGACAAAGACAGGTGCGGAGAAAATAGTGGGCCTGGACCTTTCCCCAGGCATGCTGGAGGTCGGCAAGGCCAAGGTTTCCAGCAAAAGCCTACAAGACACCATTGAAATGGTGCTGGGCGATAGTGAAAACCTCCCTTTTGAGGACAATTCATTTGATGCCATTACCGTGGCGTTCGGCGTACGGAACTTTGAAAACCTGGAAAAAGGACTCGAGGAAATTTACAGAGTGCTGAAACCAGCGGGGCATTTTGTGGTTTTGGAAACTTCGGTCCCTACCAAAACACCTTTTAAGCAAGGGTACAAACTCTACACCAGGTATATTTTGCCCACTATTGGCAAAGTTTTTTCCAAGGACAAGTCCGCTTACAATTATTTGAGTGAATCCGCCTCGGTTTTCCCCCACGGAGAGGCTTTCAACAATATTTTGAAGAAAATTGGGTTTATAGGTGTAGAGAACAAACCGCAGACCATGGGTGTAGCATCCATTTATGTCGCTTCAAAATAGATTAATGAAAAATCTCCTTTTTCTTTTGGGACTGATTGTATTGTCGAACAACCTAGCAAACGCCCAGTTTGGTAGCGACCCCATTCTAAATCTTCAGAGCGAGGATAAGAAGTTTTTGAACTGGGGCTATTATCTCGGTTTCAACCAATACGACTTTCAGTTTGAATATAAAGATGATATTGGCAAGGACATTTTGGTGGACAAAAGCTTTGGTTTCAATGTAGGTCTGATCGGCGAACTCCGCATCAACGAGTTTTTGGATGCCCGTTTTGAACCAGGGCTGCTCTACACTTCCAGGACTTTGGGTTTTCCCGGGTTTACCGAACAGGTTGATGCGTTGCGCGAAGTTCGTTCCACCTATATCCGGTTTCCATTACTGATCAAGGCCAGTACCCGAAGAATAGGAAACTGGAAGCCTTTCATTATCGGCGGAGTTTACACTTCCATCAATTTGGGAAGCAACGAAGATAGCTTGGACGACAATAGTAGCGGACAATTTAGGATGAAGCAGAATGTTTATGGCTACGAGCTTGGTTTTGGGATTGATTTTTATACCGAATATTTCAAGTTCACCCCGTCCATAAGAGGGGTATTTGCCCTTACCGATGAACTCGTTCCCGATGCGGACCCAAACAGCCCTTGGACCGGAAACATTGCCGCCATGCGTACACGGGGCATCTTCATCAACTTCACTTTTGAGTAAACTAACCCCTTCGAATCTCGTTCAATAGGATCGCGGTCGCTGTGGCCACATTGAGACTTTCCGTAGTAACTGATCCATATTGCGGAATAGAAATCCTTTCAGAGATAAATTTTTCGACCCGGTCGGAAATCCCATTGGCCTCGTTGCCCATCACCAAAATTCCTTTTCCTCCCAAATCAGCTTCATAAATCGGCTTACCATCCATATACGCTCCATAGACGGGAAGCTTTGTACGGCCCAAAAAAACCGCTAGGTCCAAATATGAGATGTTCACTCTCGCTATGGACCCCATAGTGGCCTGAAGTACTTTTGGATTATAACAATCCACAGTATCAGCTGAGCACACAAGTTGTTTTATTCCAAACCAATCACAAAGTCGAATGATGGTTCCCAAATTACCCGGATCCCTAACGGCGTCCAAAGCCACAATCCAATCATTAGCTATGCCCTCCTTGGGTTGGACCATATGAAAAACTCCCAATACGCCATTGGGCTTTTTCAAATTACTCATTTGCTTCATATCCTTTTCGGATACGACCTCAACTTCTTTGCTGCTCCCGACAAGGCCAATGTCATCAACAAAAACCTTAAAGGGCTTCATTCCAGCTCCCAACAATTCATTTACCACCTTCTCCCCCTCGACCACAAAGAGTCCGTGTTGAGATCGGTACTTTTTTTGCTTTAGGCTAACAACTAGTTTAATTTGGTTTTTTGTAACCATCTAAATCGTGTATTTTTGGCTTCTATGAATGGTTCTTTTGGTGTAACATGCAACTGGGCAAAAATAGGGTTATTGTTGCTTTTGCTAAGCATTTTGGGTTGCAATACCTTAAAAAAGGTTGGGGAGGATGAGTTATTGCTCACCAAAAACACCATTTTGATCGATGACGAAAAAGTTACCGATAGCGAAATCAAGGGCCTTATCAGCCAAAAGCCGAACAGCAGTGTGCTGGGCTACCCCCTTAAACTTAATCTTTATAATCTTGCCAAGGAAAATCCCGATTCATCCTTTCAGGATTGGCTCCATCGAAAGGAAAAAAGGGAAAAACGCCTTGACAAGCTGCTTTCGGAAAAACAGGTCAATAGACTTCGCGAATCGTTCCTGGTAAAGGGGTACAGTGATTTTTTGAAAAGAATTGGGGAACCTCCCGTAATCATCGACACCTCGGAAACCAACAAATCCCTGAGCAAACTAAAATCCTATTACAATACCAAAGGATACTTCAACAATACCGGAGCATATGAAATTGTGAACGGCAAAAGAAAGAAAAGGGCCCAGATCGAGTACAACATTACCCTAAACTCGCCCTACATCGTGGATACCATCCAAAAGAACATCACATCACCAGAGTTGGACTCCATTTACGACCAAGCCAAAAGGCAAAGCTTTGTAAACCAAGGCGAACAATTTGACTTGGAAAAATTCACCATGGAGCGGGAGCGCTTGACGAACCTATTCAGAAACTCAGGGGTTTATAATTTTCAGGAAAGCTCCATCAACTATACCATTCTCAGGGACACAACCATGGCATCGGACGATCAATTGATGGATGTGCAATTGAACATTAAAAAATTCCGAAGCACAAACGATAGCACGGATACCAACATGCCCTACAAAGTGGCCCGTCATAAGCAAATCAATATTTATGCGGATTATGACATCAATGGAGCCATGGACACTTTGAAAAGCGTGCAGCATGAAAACTACAATATATACTACAGTGGCAAACTCAGGTATAGGCCCAAAGCACTTACCGATGCCATTTTCTTTGAAAAGGACAGCATATACCGTGATCTGGACAGGATTCGAACCTATAGGCAAATCACCAATCTCAATACCTTTAAATACCCCAACATTGATTTTGTGCCCGATTCCACACAAACAAAACTGGAGACAAATATTTATTTGGCTGCGAAGCCCAAATATTCGCTGAACCTGAATTTTGATGTTACCCACTCCAACATCCAGCAAGTAGGTACTGCCTTTAGTGCCTCGGTTATCACACGTAATGTTTTTGGGGGAGCTGAAACCTTGAATGTTTCGGCCAGGGGATCCATTGGATTGTTGAACGATGCCTCACTGTCCAACGAAACCTTTACCTCCGAACTCGGCGGGGACATCAACATTACCTTTCCACGCATTTGGCTTCCCTTTGGCACGGAAGGCATCATACCATACTATATGTTGCCCCAAAGCAGGCTGTCCGTAGGTACCAACTTCCAGCGGAACATTGGATTGGACAAACAGTCACTGAACTCCATTTTATCCTATAATTGGTCCCCAAACGCACGACTCAAAAACAATATTGAACTGTTGAACGTGGAATTTGTCCGCAATGTAAACACCAATAATTTCTACAATGTCTACCGAAACACCTTTTCCAATTTGGATGACATTGCAGATGATTTTCAGGACGACCCCAACTATTCCCCCTATTTTGAGCCCATTCAAGAGGAAGGGGAAGACCCAAGGTTAAGTATTCCCACGGGAGCAAACAATTTCGTGCGTTATGTTTTGAATGATTCAATCCCCGTGAGCCCAGAGGATAGAGAATTGGTGAACAGTATTGAGGAAAGACGTATCAGGTTAACGGAGAACAACCTGATTTTCGCCACCAATTTCACCCATACCAAAAACAGCAAGTCAGGGATAAACGATCTTGATTTCTACCAATACCGCATAAAATTGGAAAGCGCCGGAGGCATGCTCTCCCTACTGACCAACGTGATTCCCTTCAACAAAAATACCAACGGGCAAAATCTAGTGTTCAGCGTTCCCTATTCTCAATATGTGAAAACAGAGTTCGACTACATCCGTCACTGGAGCATTGGCGGTGGACAGGTAATCGCTTTCAGGAGTTTTTCCGGGCTGGCCATTCCCTACGGCAACTCGGACAACGTACCTTTTGTTCGCAGTTACTTTGCCGGTGGCTCCAACGATAACCGAGCATGGAACGCCTACGAACTGGGGCCGGGAAGCACGGACAACATCAACGATTTTAACGAGGCCAACCTAAAACTCGCCCTCAATCTAGAGTATCGTTTCCCTATCGCGGGGGATGTAAAAGGGGCTTTATTCGCCGACGCTGGCAACATTTGGAACGTCTTCGACAACGAGACGAACCCGGATGCCATTTTCAGCGGGTTCTCCTCATTGGGCGACATAGCACTGGGAACCGGATTGGGCCTTCGTTACGATTTCACCTATTTTGTTTTCAGACTGGACGTAGGGTTCAAGGCCTATAATCCCGCCAAAGATTGGTCTGATCGTTGGTTCGACGGATATAACTTCAAACAAGCCGTCTTCAACATCGGTATCAATTATCCTTTCTAGAGCAAATATTTTATTACTTTTGTTTCCTATTTAATTCGAAACCAATATAACTATGTCCCACAATATCAAGCCCGGGGTTGCTACCGGCGACGAAGTACAGGCAATTTTCAACCATGCAAAAGAGAACGGATATGCACTTCCGGCCGTAAACGTAATCGGTTCGGACAGTATCAATGCCGTAATGGAAACCGCCGCCACATTGAACTCTCCCGTAATCATTCAATTCTCTAACGGAGGAGCTCAGTTCAATGCAGGTAAAGGTCTATCAAACGAAGACCAAAAAGCTGCCATTTTGGGAGCAGTTGCCGGCGCAAAACATGTTCATCAATTGGCCGAAGCTTACGGAGCGACCGTAATCCTTCACACAGACCACTGTGCCAAAAAATTGTTGCCTTGGATCGATGGGCTATTGGACGCTAGCGAAAAGTATTACAAAGAAACTGGCAAATCATTGTTCAGTTCACACATGATCGACCTTTCCGAAGAGCCGATCGAGGAAAATATTGAAATCTGCAAAGGGTACTTGGAGCGCATGAGCAAAATGGACATGACTTTGGAGATTGAATTGGGAATCACCGGAGGTGAAGAAGATGGTGTGGACAACACCGATGTTGACGATTCCAAATTATATACCCAGCCCGAAGAAGTAGCCTTTGCTTACGAAGAGCTTTCAAAAGTCAGCCCTAGGTTTACCATTGCAGCGGCATTCGGTAACGTTCACGGGGTATACAAACCGGGTAACGTAAAACTGACTCCGAAAATCCTTAAGAACTCCCAAGAGTTCATTACAGAGAAATACGGTGTGGAGCACAACCATATAGATTTTGTATTCCACGGAGGCTCCGGTTCCACTGTAGAAGAAATTAGGGAAGCCATTGGTTACGGCGTCATCAAAATGAACATCGATACCGATTTGCAATATGCATTTTTGGAAGGTGTTCGTGATTACATCCAAGGTAAAGCGGATTACTTGCAGACTCAAATCGGCAACCCTGATGGGGATGACCAACCCAACAAAAAATTCTATGATCCACGTGTTTGGCTTCGTGAAGGAGAAAAAACCTTTATCGCCCGTTTAAAAAAGGCCTTCGAAGACCTGAACAACGTAAACACCTTGTAAGCCTTTAATCTAACTAAATATTGATTGCATGTCGTCTTGGTTTAAAAGAAAGGAAAAAGGAATACAGACCGCTACCGAGGAGAAGAAAGACACCCCCAAGGGGCTGTGGTACAAATCCCCTACCGGTAAGATTGTCGAGGCCGAGGATTTGGCCAAAAACTTCTATGTAAGTCCAGAAGATGATTATCATGTGCGCATAGGCAGTAAGGAATATTTTGAAATCCTTTTCGATGACAACAAGTTCAGTGAACTTGACACGAAAATGACATCCAAGGACCCTTTGAAGTTCGAGGACACCAAAAAGTATTCCGACCGTCTAAAAGCTGCCCAGAAAAAAACAGGGCTAAAAGATGCTGTGAGAACCGCAGTAGGTAAATCCCAGGGCAAGGACATTGTCGTGGCCTGTATGGATTTTGCTTTTATCGGAGGTTCCATGGGCAGTGTGGTAGGCGAGAAAATATCGCGTGCCATCGATGTGGCCAAAAGAAAGAAGGTTCCATTTGTGATGATCTCCAAATCCGGAGGTGCACGTATGATGGAAGCTGCACTTTCCTTGATGCAATTGGCCAAAACATCCGCCAAGTTGGCCCAGTTGGCCGATGCAAAGATTCCGTACATCTCGTTATGTACAGATCCGACCACAGGAGGGACCACCGCTTCGTACGCCATGTTGGGGGACATCAACATTGCCGAACCCGGTGCACTGATCGGTTTTGCTGGACCAAGGGTGGTAAAGGACACCACAGGAAAAGATCTTCCCGATGGCTTCCAAACATCCGAGTTTTTGAAAGAACACGGCTTTTTGGACTTCATTACCCATCGTAGGGACTTGAAGAAAAAAATCAATCTGTACATAGATTTGATTACCAATCAACCTGTAAGAAATTAAAAAAAGCCCCGAAATTCGGGGCTTTTTTGTTTTACCAATGGAAAATCGGCAAGAAGTCTTTAAAATTCAAATAAAAGCCTATCTTTGCACGCTGATTGAAGGTCAATCAATACATAAAAATCATTTAAATAATATTGGAATGTATTTAACAAAAGAAGTAAAGGCCGAGATTTTCAAGAAACACGGCGGCTCTGAGAGCAACACCGGTTCTACGGAAGGACAAATCGCTTTGTTCACGCACCGTATCAACCACTTGACAGGACACCTTAAAAAGAACCATAAAGATTACAACACTGAGCGTTCTTTGGTGGCATTGGTAGGTAAAAGACGTAGTCTTTTGGATTACCTGAAGAAAAAAGACATTGCAAAATATCGTTCCTTGATCAAGGAATTGAATATTAGAAAATAAAAACACAAGGGGAGGCTTAGGCTTCCCCTTTGTTTTGGTTGAACATGTTTCAACAGAAAGTCCCGGGAAATCGGGCAAACACAAAAAGCTACAAAATAGTTTTTCATTGGTCAAGTGCCCCTGGCACACACAACAACAACACAACCCGACCGCCCGGATGGCGGTAGACCAAATGTTTAACAACCCTTCCTCAAAGGTGGGGTAAGATTATTTTTATGATTCCAAAGACATTCAAAGAGGTCATAGACCTTGGTGACGGTAGAGAGATTTCTATCGAAACCGGAAAACTGGCAAAGCAGGCCCATGGCTCTGTTGTTGTCCAATCTGGCAAGTGTATGCTATTGTGTACAGTTGTCTCCAATTACAAAGCTGCGGATGTGGACTTTTTACCATTGACCGTGGATTATCGCGAAAAATTCGCTGCTGCAGGACGTTACCCTGGTGGTTTCTTTAAAAGGGAAGCCAGACCTAGTGATGGGGAAGTTTTGACCATGCGTTTGGTGGACAGGGTTTTGAGACCATTGTTCCCGAAGGATTATCACTCCGAAACACAAGTGATGATTCAGTTGATGTCGCATGACGAAGACGTTATGCCGGATGCTATGGCTGGATTGGCCGCATCAGCTGCCATTCAACTTTCGGATTTCCCGTTCGAATGTGCCATTTCAGAAGTTCGCGTAGGTAGAGTTGATGGTGAATTCATTATCAACCCGACCAGAGAACAATTGAAAGAGTCCGACATTGACATGATGATCGGTGCTTCTGCAGATTCTGTAATGATGGTAGAAGGTGAAATGGACGAGATTTCCGAAGAGGAAATGGTAGAGGCCATCAAATTTGCCCACGAAGCCATTAAAGCACAATGTGCTGCACAGGAAAAACTGGCCGAAGCTTTCGGTAAAAAAGAAGTTCGTGAGTACGAACCAGAAGCTGAGGACGAAGAGCTTCAGAAAAAGGTACACGACATGGCCTACGATAAGGTCTATGAAGTCGCCAAAGCTGGTTCATCCAAGAAAGAACGTAGCGAGGCATTTGCCGCAATCAAGGAAGAAATCAAAGCATCTTTCTCCGAAGAGGAATTGGAGGAAATCGGTGACTTGGTTTCCAAATACTACCATAAAGCCGAAAAAGAAGCGGTCAGGAACCTTACCTTGGAAGAAGGACTTCGCTTGGACGGTCGTAAAACAACGGATGTTCGCCCAATTTGGTGCGAAGTTGATTATTTGCCTTCTGTACATGGTTCCGCCATCTTTACCCGTGGTGAAACACAGGCTTTGGCGACCGTTACTTTGGGTACATCCAGAGAAGCCAACCAAATAGACATGCCATCTTACGAAGGTGAGGAAACATTCTATTTGCATTATAATTTCCCTCCTTTCTCAACTGGTGAAGCTCGACCCATCCGTGGTACTTCACGTAGAGAGGTAGGACACGGTAACTTGGCACAACGCGCCCTTAAAGGAATGATTCCAGAGGATTGTCCATATACCGTTCGTGTAGTTTCCGAAGTATTGGAATCCAATGGATCATCTTCCATGGCTACCGTATGTTCAGGAACCATGGCCTTGATGGATGCCGGCGTGCAGCTGAAAAAACCTGTTTCCGGTATCGCAATGGGATTGATTACCGATACGGAAACTGGTAAATACGCCGTACTATCCGACATCTTGGGCGATGAAGACCACTTGGGAGATATGGACTTTAAAGTGACCGGTACTGCAGATGGTATCACAGCTTGCCAAATGGATATTAAGGTAAAAGGACTTTCTTACGAAATCTTGGTAAAAGCTTTGATGCAGGCGAAAGATGGTAGAATGCACATTTTGGGCAAACTTACCGATACGATTGCCGCTCCAAGAGAAGAAGTTAAATCTTACGCACCAAAAATTGTGACCAGAATCATTCCTGGTGAATACATTGGCGCTCTTATCGGAAAAGGTGGTGAAGTAATCCAAGAGCTTCAGAAAACGACCAATACTACTATTGTGATCAACGAAGATCCGGATACCGAAGAAGGTATTGTGGAGATTCTTGGTACAGATCAAGATGGTATCGACGCCGTATTGGCCAAAATCGATGCCTTGATGTTCAAACCTGAAGTGGGAAGTGTTTACGAAGTGAAAGTGATCAAAATGCTTGACTTTGGAGCCGTGGTGGAATACACCGAAGCACCGGGGAACGAAGTATTGCTTCACGTATCCGAATTGGCATGGGAACGTACCGAAAACGTATCCGATGTAGTGAACATGGGCGATGTTTTTGATGTGAAATACTTCGGTATCGACCCGAGGACCAAAAAGGAAAAGGTATCAAGAAAAGCCCTGTTGCCAAAACCTGAAGGTTATAAAGAACGTCCACCTAGAAATGATAGAGGTGACCGTAGAGGTGGTGGCGACCGCAGAGGTGGCAACCGAGACAGAAAACCAAGAAGGGATTAGTTTCAACACCATCCCATACTATAAAAACGACCCCGAGGAAACACCTCGGGGTTTTTTTAAAAAAAAATGTAACCAAAATGTAACTTTTTGGTTTTTTGAACGTATAACCTAATGAGCTCCGGTTCACAAATTTAATTTGAAGGGATTTTTTAGATGAGACAGTTAAAGATTACAAAACAGGTTACCAATAGGGAAACCGCATCGTTGGACAAGTATTTGCAGGAAATCGGTAAGGTGGATTTGATTACCGCCGATGAAGAGGTGGAGTTGGCACAGCGAATCAAAGCGGGAGACCAAGTAGCCTTGGAAAAATTAACTAAAGCCAACCTTAGGTTCGTGGTTTCTGTGGCAAAGCAGTACCAAAACCAAGGGTTGACACTTCCTGACTTGATCAATGAAGGAAACTTGGGACTTATCAAAGCCGCACAACGTTTTGATGAAACCCGTGGATTTAAATTTATTTCCTACGCCGTTTGGTGGATCCGTCAATCCATTCTACAAGCCTTGGCTGAACAGTCCCGTATTGTTCGTTTGCCCTTGAACAAGATTGGTTCCATCAACAAGATCAACAAAACATTCGCTTTCTTGGAGCAAGCGCACGAGCGCCCGCCTTCCGCAGAGGAAATTGCCAAAGAATTGGACATGACCGTGGAAGACGTGAAGCAATCTTTGAAAAACTCAGGTCGCCACGTATCCATGGACGCACCTTTGATCGATGGTGAGGATTCCAACCTTTACGATGTATTGCGTAGTGGTGAATCGCCTAACCCGGATAAGGAACTTTTGCACGATTCCCTGCGTACCGAAATCGAGCGTGCATTGGAGACCCTTACCCCTCGTGAAGCTGATGTTATCAGACTTTATTTTGGTTTGGCAGGACAACATTCCATGACCTTGGAAGAAATCGGCGAGACTTTTGACCTTACCAGGGAAAGGGTTCGTCAAATCAAGGAAAAAGCAATCCGTAGGTTAAAACATACCTCCAGAAGCAAGATTTTGAAAACATATTTGGGGTAAAGTGTAAAAAACACCCCCTAAGTTACAGTTAAACTATCCTTAAATTTGATTTTTGGCAGGAAAGTTGTAATTTAGTAAGATATAACAGTTTATCATGACTGTTCGTTTTTTGATTGATGAATAAACTCCGGCTGATTACCGGAGTTTTTTTCGTTTAAGGATGGCCGTAATTGGCTAACTTTGTAACATGAACAAATCAATGATCGCTCCTTCGCTGCTGGCATCTGACTTTGCCAATCTTCAACAAGAAATAGAAATGGTAAACCAAAGTGATGCCGATTGGTTCCATTTGGATGTGATGGACGGTGTTTTTGTACCCAATATTTCCTTTGGAATGCCAGTGATACAAGCCATCGCCAAGCATGCTGAAAAGCCATTGGACACCCACTTGATGATTGTTGACCCAGACAAATACATCAAAACATTCGCGGATTTAGGGGTGAATCATTTGACGGTTCATTACGAAGCATGTCCTCATTTGCACAGAACCTTGCAAGCCATAAAAGCAGAGGGAATGAAAGCCGGGGTAGCTATCAATCCCCATACCTCTATAAAACTATTGGAAGATACCATTCAGGATATCGACATTGTGATTGTGATGAGCGTTAACCCAGGCTTTGGAGGACAATCCTTTATCGAGAACACCTATCAAAAGGTCGCTGATTTAAAAAAACTGATCAATCGTAAAAACGCCAACACCTTGATTGAAATCGATGGGGGCGTAAATGCGGACAATGCCAAGAAATTGGTCGATCATGGGGCGGACGTTTTGGTCGCGGGCAGTTTTGTTTTCAAAAGTGCCAATCCGACCGAAACCATTAAAAAACTAAAAGAAGAAATAGCATAATGCAGCAATTTGATGTTGTCATCATTGGGGGTGGCCCCATCGGAATCGCCTGTGGCCTCGAAGCCAAAAAACAGGGCATTTCCTATATCATTATAGAAAAGGGACCTATCGTGAACTCCTTGTTCAACTATCCCATGAACATGCAGTTCTTCTCCTCTTCCGAAAAATTGGAGATAGACGAAATCCCTTTTATCAGTAAAGAGGCCAAGCCCAAGCGCAATGAGGCTTTGGAATATTACCGTAGGATCGTGACCTCCAACCAGCTCAACATCCATCTTTTTGAAAAGGTACTGGATACCGAAAAGCAAGGAGACACATTTTTGGTCAAGACGGATAAAGAGGAATACCAGGCCAAAAACGTAGTGGTTGCCACTGGGTTCTACGACTTGCCCAACAAGATAGGTGTTCCCGGAGAAGATCTGCCTAAGGTATCCCATTATTATAACGACCCGCACTTTTATGCCAGTCAAAAACTGGTGGTGGTCGGTGCGAGTAACTCAGCCATAGATGCGGCTTTGGAATGTTGGCGGAAAGGTGCAGAGGTAACCCTCGTGATTCGCGGTCCCGAAGTGGGCTCACGCGTAAAATATTGGGTACGCCCGGATATCATCAACCGTATTGAAGAAGGCAGTATTGAAGCCTACTACAATTCAACCGTCAAGGAAATAAAACCCCATGAAATCGTCATCAACTCTCCAGAAGGGGAAGTTACCTTGGAAAACGATTTTGTGCTGGCACTGACCGGATATCGTCCCAATTTTGCTTTTTTGGAAAAACTGGGCATCACTTTGTCGGACGACCCAAAAAGACTCCCGACCTACGACCCAGCAACCATGGAGACCAATGTGGACGGTCTATTTTTGGCCGGTGTCATCTGTGGAGGAATGGAAACCCATAAATGGTTTATCGAGAATTCGCGTATCCACGCGCCAATCATCATGAAAGCCATCAAGCAGAAAAAAGCCGTAACGGACTAAATTGTGCATACCCATGCAACATTGCTGAAAATCCTTTGATTGCACAAGCTGGGAAATTATCCACTATATTTATGAAAACAATCGAACCACCTGAAGGGAACCGGTTTTCATAAATTCAATTCCATGCAAAAGATTAGATTTTTTCTTGTTGTCCTTTATCTGATTTCCCACAACCTACAAGCACAATCCACCACCAATCCCCACCTCGAGGCCATGGATGCCTATTTTACCAAAATGGTGGAGGATTGGGATGTACCGAGTGCATCCATTGGAATTGTAAAGGACGGTCAACTGGTCTTTACGGGAAATTATGGTGTACTGGAAGTTGGGGAAAATAAAAAACCCAATGAGAACACTTTATATGCCATTGCATCCAATTCCAAAGCGTTTACCACTGCTATTATTGGGATGTTGGTACAAGAAGGCAAGTTGGATTGGAACGACAAGGTCAAGAAATATCTGCCCTATTTTGAATTGTACGACCCTTGGGTCAGCGACAATACCACGATCAGGGATATTTTGAGCCACCGAGTCGGTTTGGGCACTTATAGCGGGGACAATATTTGGTACAAATCCAATTTGCCCGCCAAAGAACTGATAAAGCACTTCAAATACGTTCCGCAGGCATACGATTTCAGGGCAGGCTACGGATATTCCAATTTAATGTTCATTACGGCAGGGGAACTCATTGAGACCGTTACCGGAAAAAGCTGGGGAACCAATGTAAAAGAACGTTTTTTGGAACCCTTGGGAATGGACCGGACCATTTCATCCATCAATGATTTGGACAGTAAGGGGAATTATGCCACCCCACACGCCAGAAAAAACGACCAGAACTACGCCATCCCATGGGCCAATTGGGACAATGTAGCGGCCACGGGCGGACTCATTTCCAGCGTTTCGGACATTTCCAAATGGATGATTTTCAACTTGAACCATGGGATCATTGGTAAAGACACCCTTTTGACGAAACGTACAAGAAATATGGTCTGGACCCCTCATAACAACCATTATGTGGACCATACCGTTTCCAATGACTTCAACCAACATTTTAACGCTTATGGCCTGGGATGGGGCTTGAGTGACTATCAAGGACGATTAAAGGTCGGTCATACCGGTGGATATGATGGTATGATCACGGCCATCACTATGGTTCCAGATGAAAATTTGGGCGTTGTTGTTCTGACCAACGGACCCAAAAGCCCTATTATGGCAGCAACATACTACGCTTTGGACAAGTTTTTAGGTGTGGCCACTGAAAAGGATTGGTCCGCGGATTATCTCAAATTGAAAAATGAAGCCCTGAAAAAAGATACCCGTATTGCCGATAGAAAGAAAAGCAGGGTTTTGAACACCGAGCCCATCATCAAACCAGAGGATTTCGTGGGTAAGTATGAATCCAAAGTCTACGGCGAAATCACCATTGTGGAAAAGAACAATGAGCTGAAGTTGGAATTCTCCCATTCCCCGCTGCTCTCCGCCACCTTGACGCATTGGAATTATGATGTATGGCAAATCCACTGGGACCACCCACAAGCCTGGTTCAGTTTTGGAACCATCAAGATCGAAACGGATAACAATTTAAATGTGACCGGTTTTGATTTTGATGTACCCAACGACGATTTCTTTTTTGAGGAGTTGAAACCCCAAAAAATCGATAAATAAAACTTATCTTCTAGGGGCATGATATATTGCAACATACTATTTTACATTTCTAAATCATCCTAGAAAAACTTTCTCAAATGAACTTTTACGATTTTGAAGCGGAACGATTGGACGGCACTCCAGAGTCCATGGGAAAATACAGGGGCAAAACAATTATCGTGGTCAATACCGCCAGTAAATGTGGCCTTACACCCCAGTATGAAGGTCTGGAATCCCTTTACAAGACATACAAGGAGCAAGGATTGGTGGTTTTGGGCTTTCCCTGCAACCAATTTGGAAACCAAGAACCCGGTAGTGCCAGTGATATCCAGGAATTTTGCCAAGTGAATTATGGTGTCAGCTTCCCCATGTTTGCCAAAATAGATGTGAACGGAAGCGATGCACACCCTATTTTCAAATATCTCAAATCAGAGTTGAGTGGTTTGTTGGGTGGTAAAATCAAATGGAACTTCACAAAATTTGTCATCGATAAAACCGGTAAGCCTGTAAAACGATTTGCGCCGACCACAGAACCTTCTGGAATGGAAGAATTTATCCAAAAAATAATCTAGGCAAATCATACTGCTAATGACAAATACAAAAATCTTATGGGCTTTGCCTGTTATCCTATGTATTCATTGTAAATCACCTCAAAAGGAGACTCCAAACAATCCATCAACATTACAAATAGTCGATGCCATGAAAAATGTAATGTGGAATGGTGACTTGGAAGGAAAAATTGAATTGGATTCCATTCAAAACAAATCAGGTCTTTATGGAATTGGTCCTCAAAGCTTCCTGACAGGTGAGCTATTGATTAAGGATGGTATTAGCTATTTATCTAAGGTCACTTCCGATTCCACCATGTCCGTTGAACGAAACTTTCAGGTATCCGCACCTTTTTTCGTTTACACCAATGTAACAGAATGGAAAGAAATAAAGCTCCCAAAAGATATAAGGGGAGTTAACGACTTAGAAAACTTCATAAGCTCCATTACCCAAGAACAGGGGCCCCCGTTTGTTTTCAAGTTGACGGGAAATGCTTCACATGCTATCATCCATATTCAAAACCTGCCCTTGGGAACCAAAGTGTCTTCCCCAACGGAAGCCCATAAAGGACAAATCAGCTATTCCCTTACTGATGAAGATGCGGAAATAATCGGATTCTTCTCTAAAAAACATCAAGGCGTCTTTACCCATCATGACTCTTATTTCCACATGCACCTCATTACCAAGGACGAGAGCAAAATGGGACATTTGGATGAAATTGAGATAGGGAACATGGTACTATACCTTCCTGAAGAAATTGAGACATCATCAAACCACCTTTAAACGGGACTGCAATGCCCCAGTTTCCTTTAGCATGGCCCTGCCATCCTTAAAACTCAGATAGGAATAACCAGCCTTTTTATTGGCTATGCTGATATCGCACAACATGCCCCAATGGCGGGCAACCTCCCTCCATGCCCAGAACAAGGAATGTTTGGGGTCGTAAATATGGGTAGCCTCCCCCCCTGCCCCATTAACTTCAATGATGCTAAAGTTTTTTCCTTGGCAAAGTTCATCAAAATTGTCATAGAGCACATCCAATCGACCATAATGGAAACCTTCCATTTGGGAACATATTCCATCAATGGTTTGCACCAACTCCCTATTGATTTTATGGCTGATATCCACAAACTTGGCCCCTCGGGTATGGCTTCCATACGGCACAAGGATAAATTCTTCGTCCTTTTCCAATACATATTGAAGCTGTGCACCAAACCTTTGTTCCAACACCTTTAGCTGTAAGTGGCTTCGAGGGTTTCTTTTGATGAGTTCCAGCATGGTACTTTGACCATCACCTGAAATGGACAAAAACTCTTTGGACACCAACCCTGTGATTTTCCCATGTGCTTCATTGGGTTTGCGCACGTAGAATATTCCCACTTCCTTTTGGTATGGAATAAGTTCCTGCACCAAAAAGTGGGAAGGCGTCCAATTCACGTATTTCTGAAATTCATCCTTACTATGGATTTTCTCCACCCCAAAGGCCTTCATGCCAATGTCTGGTTTGGCAATAAAAGGAAAACTGATGCCTTGCTTCAAAATACGCTCTAAAGTCAAATCCGGAGTCTCATCTTTATCGACAAAAAGGGTTTTAGGAATAAATTCATCGGGAATCATACGATAAATATCCATTTTGGATATCATGGCCATGCCTCCATTTTTCATTCCAGGATTGGCTGCGTTAAAAAAGAAAAAAGAACGCGCTTTAATGGAATAGCACAACCAAACAGGTGCCATGGGATAATAAATCAACCAAAACGGCCAATACTCCCAATGGGTAAGTCGATGCCATATCAGTTTTAGCGAATCCATTCCAATTAAAACGTAAGCTGTGTGGGCGAAAAGGGGACTTCGAAAAACCTATCGTTCAACAAATCCATGTGGCGCATCACAATTTCCCCCTCATCCAAAACGGCCTGGGTCACACTAAATGTTTTCAAGCCTGATTCCCTATCAATTATAAATCCATTCTCAAAATCATCATGGTTGTTGGAATGAAAGTCAACCACTTCATTAGGAGTGATTTCGGAATTTTGTTTTATAAACTTCCGAAATAGGTTCCGTCGATGTTCGATCACTTCATCTTTATAAAGCGTTGCCGATGACCAAATATGATTTTTTGCAGCATCCAATGGTCTGTAATATTTCTGATGGCCATCCCACCTAAACTCCAATAGGTTACCATTGAACAAGACCAAAGTGAACGGCTCAATGTTGAGGAGCTCCATTTCCTGAATCAAGTCATAGGGTTGCTCCGATGCAATGACATCCAGTAGCACCAATCCCCGGCTACGGGCATAGTTCCCAGTTGGCACATGATTTACAAAGCCGCCATTGAGGAGCACGGCCACCGAACCATTTTCATTGAGTGCGAACCAAGTCCCTCCCGCTTTCGGGTCCTTGGGAAAAAGCACCTTTACGGAACCTATGGTTTCTTCTTGTGGTCGCAAGGCCAAAGGCCTTGAAATATGTTCATCTCGGTTGGAGGTAATAAGCCGCCTACACCCGGAAGCTATAAAACTTACTGTGCACATACCTTTCTGTATTGTATGGTGGATGGCGCCACCCCGAAAGATTCCGGGATTTCTTGCGTGGAAAAATGCTTGATACCCACCTTGATCAATGCCTGGTGATGAATGGTATGCTCCAAGTTGTACATTACCTCTCTAAAGTAATTGGAACCCATACAGTTTTCTTCCCCGGCAAGCTCATAACTGATTTTTATCGTCTTATTGGGTTTCTCCAAATGCTCTTGAATATACGTCAAGCTATCCAACGCATAGTCCAAATTCTCCTCAATCTGAACGTTGCGCTCCCTGCGATCATAGGAGACATCGGAAAGCTCATATCCTTTGATCAAACAAAGATAGAGTTCAATGATGTGCCGGGTGTGCTGACCAATGGTCGCATTGGACAATATATCGCATGATCGGGAATAACAATCTTTGGGCAATTCTGACAGCACCTGCTTGAACTGCTCCAAAGTTTCCAAGGAAGATTTGAACATGATGTTTACTTAAAGGTTGTTTCTATTCGTTTTTTGATGAATTTGAGTATAAGATAGAAAGAATAATCAATTCTTTATTTTTTCCCAGTTTTTATCCGCTTTGGAAACCAAGTCATTTGGAGTGGCGTTGAGCCAAAACTGCAGGGTATTGTTTTTTCCCTTGTTGTAGAATAAATAAAGTTTTCCTTCCCTTATTTCGTAGGTCTCCGGGTCTACATTTACCTTTTTGCCGTTGACGGCTACCGCATACGCACAATAGCCCCCATATTTTGGCAGATATTCCGAAGGATTCTTCTTGAACCTTTCTAAATTCTCTTGATTGTCGAACTTAAACTTGGTACCATCATAGGTTGCGGAGAACTCTTTTTTACCTTCCAACGGCTTCCCTTCAAAATACGATACCACATCATAGCCATGGATGGCATATCCATTTTTGGTATTGTAATCCACAGATTGGGAATAGCCGATAATTCCAATCATCAAAAAGACAAATGCGATGGTTTTCTTCATCATTAATTGGGGTTTGCTTTTGATTTAGTCCTCGGTATGGTTATTTCCTTTCAATGAATGAAAAAATAATTGTTTGACAAGCCCTGTTGTCCCAAACAGCACATCCGTCAATTCATGAGCATCATTCATCAATTGCTGTTGAAGCACTGAAAATCACACCCTAAATTTGACAATATCAATGTAAAAAAGTCGATTCCCATGAAAACTATATCCGTTATCACCAAAAAATAGCGACATACCTATTATTGAGTTCTGTCCTTATCATATTTTCATGTTCTGGAGAAGATGGTAAAACCGGCCCACCAGGAAAAGATGGGAATGCCAACGTAATTGTTTCGGACTGGATGCCCATTGTGTGGACATGGGAAGATTATCAGACAGCTGATGCCTTTATGGATGTTCCCGTGGAAGATATGACTTCATATTTAGATAATGGAGATGTTGTAGTGATGTACATTAAGAATTATAGCAGAGTAGAAGCGCTTCCTTCTAGTTTTAGCAGTGGATACTTGTCTTTCGATTTTGGTACGTTTCCAGCCAGTGAAAGCTTCGAAACCAATGATTTTGAAGGGTTTAGATTCTATTCTGAAGGTAATCTTAGCATCTTAAATATATTCCAGAACGATTCCGAAAAAATAGATGTCCGTTATGTACCCGTCCCTGCTAATGTTGTTGAAACAACAGGGCTCTCTATGGACTCAAAACTCAATTTAGAAGAAACCATGGAACTCATAGGAATGGATTCTAATCAGTATTGAACCGTTACGGCATACTTTCATTTAATGACCTTCTTTTGTTGTTCATCGAGGTTTTCCCCGATTATATCTAATGATTGTTAGTTACAGGTGGGTTAGCGTACTAATTATCTAGCTTGACCGTTAGTTAGAATATAAAACCAACAAACAGGATTCCACTTTCCCAAAGAGTGGTTTTCCGGTCAAAACCTACTTAATGCGCCAGATGGTCCCCCATATATTGTTTTTGAGGATAGGTATCCTTATATTTTTGTTCATTTCCAGTATTTCAAATGCCCAGAACCGGGAAAATCAAAATTTCACAGAGGCAATTTCATTACGTCCGATAACGTCTGTTCTATTGGCAGGACAGCAAGACTACAGTTTTGAGGAAGTTAGGAACAATTCCAAATTGGATTTTGTTCCACTGACCAGTTTAAAGGAAAATCTCGGATTCTCCAGTGACAACTATTGGTTGACCTTTACCTTGGAAAACACAACCGATAGCTACAAACAATATTACTTGGAAACCGCACGTCCCATTACTGATGTTGTTAATCTTTTCCTTATCAATGAGGAAAATCGTGTGGAAAAACAGTACAGCGGAGATAAAATCCCTTTTTCAAAAAAAACCATACAGCACAGAAAATCAATTTTTGATATCGGTCTCAGACCCGGAGAGAGCGTTGAGGCCTATATCCACCTTGAAAGTGATGGCGAGGTGGTGATGCTTCCCATGGAACTTTATCAAGAGGCCAGTTTTTTCAATCTCACATATAAGGAACAAGTCTTTTATGGCTTCTTTTACGGCATTTTGATCTTGGCCTGCATCATATACCTATTTTTCTTTTTTGCCTTAAAGGACAGAGCCTTTGTATACTATGCGCTCTATGTTCTTTTCATAGCCTTGATGCAATTTTCACTTGATGGTTTTTTCCATCAATATTTTACCCCTCAAGGGGGATGGCTTTCCGATAGAGCCGTTTTACTGACCGCTTTTGTTTCGCTGTTCTTCTTTGGAAGGTACGGGGACATCTTTCTTAATCTTAAGAAAAACAGTCCCATTTTACACCTTGCCAATATAATGATGAGCTGGGCGATAGCCATCGGTGTGCTCCTATTGGCAGTCTCCCAAAACTTTGAATATTGCTATCCTTTGGCCAATGCCATAGGCATTTTGGTACTGGTTCACATGATAGCTTCCCTAGTGGTCATGAAATTGAAAAAACAAAAAGTCGATATATTCTTTGTATTGGGCATTTCCTTCTTGGTCTTCGGATTCGTGGTTTTCATTATGAACAATTTCAACACCATAGAGAATTCATTCTTTACCAGTAACGGCACCAAGTTCGGTATTGGTTTTGAAATCATATTCCTATCCATTTCGATGAGCAATAGGATTCGTAATCTGCGAATGGAGAATGAACAGAACCAAATGCTCGCACTTCAACGCGCGCAGGACATGAACGAAATTAAATCGTCCTTCCTTTCCAACATTAGTCATGAGCTTCGCACACCCCTCAACCTGATTATGGGAGTGGCCACTTCACTACAGGAAAACAAAGAGGAAGAAAATCTGGATGAAAAATGTAAAATGCTCCTCAATTCCTCCAAAAACCTGTTGGGTTACATTGAGGACATCCTCGACTTTACCGTCATTGAAAAAGGCGACCAAGAATTGAAAGAGGTATCCTTTGAATTAAGATCGACCCTTCAAAAGGTATTGAACCTTCAGGAAAAGAAGGCTACGGTAAAAGGACTGGCTTTCAATACATCGATTCCAGATGATTTACCCGCCAGGATAGTCGGAGACAAAGCAAAACTGGCTCAGATTCTCAACCATCTTTTGGACAACGCCATTAAATTCACCAACAAAGGAAGCGTGGATGTCGACATTATCTGCAAAAAGAAAGATGACCGGGCTACAATCAACTTCAACATTAAAGACACTGGTATTGGAATTTCTGAGGAAAAAATGAGTACCGTATTTGAATCCTTTACCAAAAAATCCTTCATGGACAAACGTGAATTCAGCGGTTTGGGATTGGGTCTATATATTGTGAAAACCTATGTTGATCTGCAAAAAGGAAATGTAACCCTGAAAAACAATCCAAACCAAGGTACAATTTGCGAATTGAGCCTAAGTTTTGAGATAGACGAAGATCAGGTAACCACTAAAGAAGATTCCAAATCATCGATTACCGAAATGCAAAAGGGCGCTGGGAACATTCTGTACGTAGAAGACAACAAAATGAACCAGACCGTTGTAAAGCTGTTGTTCAAAAAGAACTGGGGCAAAGCGAACCTGACCATTGCCAACCATGGTAAAGAAGCATTGGAAATCATGAAGGAAAAGTCATTCGATATGATTCTGATGGATCTTCAAATGCCGGAAATGGACGGTTTTGAAACAACTTCCCTGATAAGGAAAGGGGAGGCCAATTGCAGTCCTGAAATTCCAATCATAGTTCTTACAGCGGACAACACCAGTCAAACCAGAAAAAAGATATTTGAATTGGGGGCCAACGACCTTGTGACCAAACCCGTGAATGGACAGTTGCTGTTCTCCAAAATGAGTAAGAATACAATTGGCAAAACAATTAGCAAAGTCGCCTAAGAAAATAAAAAAGCCTGCAAAATTTGCAGGCTTTTTTGTGACCCCTCAGGGATTCAAACCCCGAACCGCTGGAGCCGAAATCCAGTGCTCTATTCAGTTGAGCTAAGGGGCCCTCATTTATATTTATGAACTTAATTTGGCTTTTACGATAGCGGAAATGGTCTTTCCATCAGCTTGACCTGCCAATTCTTTGGAAACAATCCCCATTACCTTGCCCATGTCCTGCATACCTGAAGCTCCCACGGAGTCAATGGTCATAACGACCACTTTTTCAATTTCTTCTTCGGTAAGCTGTTCCGGCAAAAACTTTTCGATTACCGCTACTTGTGCCAATTCAGGTTCAGCCAAGTCATCACGACCTTGCTCTTGGTAAATCGCAGCACTGTCTTTGCGTTGCTTTACCAACTTTTGAACCAATTTAATCTCCTCCTCTTCGGATAGTTCAGCACCTCCACCTTTATCGGTCTTGGCCAATAAAATAGCGGACTTCACTGCTCGCAAAGATTCCAAGGCAACGGTATCCTTTGCCTTCATTGCGGCCTTCATTTCTGTCATTACCTTTTCTTGCAAACCCATGTTTTCCAATTTAGTTGGCGAAGATAAAAAATAAACCCGAAAGTTTTTGCACTTCCGGGTTTATGATGTCCATTAAAAATGGATGTTAATTTAAACACTACTAATCAACATTATCGTGTAAAAAAGAGTTGTTGGAACGCAACTGTAAATCATCGTTGCTATCCTCTCCCAAGCTGGTCCTGGATACTTTTTGTTCCTTTGGAACATCGTTCAAGTCGACTCCTTGGCGCTTGTATGCTGGCTCTTTTTCAATATCGTCTATACTGTTCCTGTTGTTCTGGAACTTATAGTTGAAGTTTTTCAATTTCCTCCTACGTTCGTCAGCACGGTCTTTTAGGATATCACTGATGGAACTGTTCATAGGGTCAAGACTGCTAGTTGTCTCTTCGTTTTCTCCTGAGCCTTCACTCTTTTCTTCCACCTTGATTTCCTTCTTCTCAAAAACAAGCTCGTTCTCCATCATTTTTGGCTCATGCGTCTCTGCTTTTGATTTGGCTCCAGTCAACTTTTCCTCCAACTCCATATATTCTTGAAGATCGTATCTGGTCTCTCCCTCTTTCTTATATTCCAAAACAGGTTTTACCTCTACATAATCGTTTACCTCCACGTCTCCCAGACCGTCATCATCCAAGTTGAAGGTCACCGTATGTTCTTTTTCATCCTCCTCTTCCTCTGCTTGGTTCAAAGGCATGTCAAAACTCAAGGTAAACTGATCCTCATTGCTTTTGGCAGGCACTTCTTCTGCATCAACCACATCAATATTGTTGATTACATTCTTGGCTTCTATAATGACAAAGTCATCTTCTACTGGCTCAGCGACCACTTCTTCATAGAACACATTGAAGTTTCTGATGTAACTGGTCGTTGGAATCAAATCAGGGTCTTTCGCCTCAACTTTTGGTTGGATTCCCCCCTGCTCTTCCTCCATGTCCAAAGTGTGTTTTACCACTTGTGGTTCTGGCGTTGGTTCCGGTTGAGGCTCTGGTTCGGGAGTTGGAGTTTTTTCAACTTTAACCTCCTGTACCGATGTAGCCTCTGGTGTTAGGTCCTGCTCCGCAGTTTGCTCATCCTCCAAGGTGTAAAAAACCTTCTTGGACTCAGTGTTCACAATATTATCCTGCTGGTCTGTGTTAAAGCCTGTGGCAATTACCGTAACCGCAATGGCCTCGCCCAAGCTTTCATCTTCGCCCACACCCATGATGATGTTGGCTCCGTGACCTGCTTCAATCTGGATATGATCATTGATTTCCCCGATTTCATCGATCGTGATTTCTTGAGAACCTGAAACAATCAGCAACAACACATTTTTGGCACCGTTGATTTTGTTATCGTTCAACAATGGGGAGTCCAAGGCTTTCATGATGGCCTCTGTGGCCCTTGAGGAACCTGATGCTGCTGCCGAACCCATAATGGCAGTACCACTATTGGAAAGTACGGTCTTGGCATCCCTAAGGTCAATGTTTTGTGTGTAGTGATGGGTTATTACCTCTGCGATACCCCTTGCCGCAGTGGCCAATACTTCATCTGCTTTTGAGAAACCGGCCTTAAACCCAAGATTACCGTATACTTCTCTAAGTTTGTTGTTATTGATCACAATCAAGGAATCCACGTTGGCACGTAGTTTTTCTATCCCGATTTGTGCCTGTTTGTTACGCATGGCTCCCTCGAACTGGAACGGCATGGTAACGATACCCACCGTAAGAACATCCATTTCTTTGGCAAGCTTAGCTAAAACCGGAGCTGCACCTGTACCGGTTCCACCTCCCATTCCTGCAGTGATGAATGCCATTTTGGTATTGTTGTCCAACATGGCCTTCAAATCCTCCATGCTTTCCAATGCGGCCTGCTCACCAATGTCTGGGTTGGCTCCCGCTCCCAATCCTTCGGTCAGGGATACCCCTAATTGGATTTTATTGGGCACGGCACTGTTTTGCAAAGCTTGGGCATCGGTGTTGCAGATTACAAAATCGACTCCGTTGATACCGGCCTGGAACATGTGGTTGATAGCATTGCTACCACCGCCTCCTACTCCGATAACTTTAATTACGTTGCTCTTGTTCTTGGGCAAATCAAAAGCGATATTGTCAAATTCAGTGTTCTTACTCATGACAGTTGTGTTTCTCTTCTGGGGTTATTATTCTGCGTTGTCCAAAAAGTCCTTCAACTTTTCTGACCATTTGTCAAAAATGGATTTTCTCTCCGTATGGGTGGCCGCAGCATTTGCTTTGGCTCCCATATCGTTTTCTTGGCCCACCAAAACCTCTTCTTCGTGGACTTCTTCTTGATGCACCACTTGGTTTTTCTTTTTGGCCTCCAAGGAATTCATCAGTAATCCAACGGCCGTTGCGTACAATGGGCTTGCTACCTCCTCGTCCGAATCTCCGGCAAGGTGTTCGTTTGGATAACCGATTCTTGTGTCCATACCGGTAATGTATTCCACCAATTGCTTCAAATGTTTCAATTGGCTACCACCACCCGTAAGTACAATTCCCGCGATCAATTTTTTCTTTTGTTCTTCGTGTCCGTAGTTTTTGATTTCCACATACACTTGTTCCACGATTTCCACTACTCGCGCGTGAATAATCTTGGAAAGGTTCTTTAATGTGATTTCCTTGGGCTCACGACCTCGTAGCCCAGGAATGGAAACGATTTCGTTATCCTTGTTCTCCCCTGGCCAAGCGGAACCAAACTTTATCTTTAGCAATTCAGCCTGCTTCTCGATGATGGAGCATCCCTCTTTAATGTCTTCAGTGATTACGTTACCTCCGAATGGAATTACGGAAGTATGGCGAATGATACCATCCTTGAAAATGGCCAAATCCGTAGTACCACCTCCAATATCGATCAAAGCAACACCTGCTTCTTTCTCCTCTTGACTCAAAACAGCATCAGCGGATGCCAAGGGCTCTAAAGTGATGTTCCCAAGGTCCAATCCGGCACTTTTGATACACCTTCCAATGTTTTTAATGGAGGACACCTGTCCGACCACTACATGAAAATTGGCTTCCAATCGACCACCGTACATACCCACGGGCTCTTTTATTTCCGATTGGCCGTCCACTTTGTACTCCTGTGGCAATACATGGATAATCTCCTCTCCGGGAAGCATGACCAACTTGTACACTTGGTTGCACAGCTTATCCAAATCATCATTATCTATAACCTCTTCGGAATTGGGTCTTGTGATATAATCGCTGTGGTGCAAGCTGCGAATATGTTGTCCTGCAATACCCACGACCACGGAACCTATCTTTAACCCTGAATTCAATTCAGCCTGTTCCACCGCCTGCTGAATAGACGAGATGGTCTGTGTGATGTTGTTGACCACTCCACGGTGAACACCCAAACTCTTTGATCGTCCGGTGCCCAAAATCTCAATTTTTCCATACTCATTTTCCCTACCGATGATCGCTACGATCTTAGTAGTTCCAATATCCAATCCAACTGAATAATTACCTTGTTCCATAATTTAAATTTTGGTGCAAACCACTTGATTGTTGAATTCCAAACTCACTGTTGCATAATCTTCCAAGGAATTGTCCTTGGCGGCCTTTGCATAAAAGGCCATAAAATTTTTGAACTTTTTGTTCAAATTGTCCACTCCGCCCAAGTTCACCACAAAATTTTCCATGCGGAATTTGAGCTGATATTTTCCTTCGTCCTCGATATGTATCCCAATGACATTCTTCCTTAGAAAATCATCATTGTTGATATAGTCCAAAATCGCATAAGCATCCTCAAGGGTTTTCCCCGTAATCTTTCCAGTGATTATTGGGACCCTTGCCGAATGATGTCTTGACAATGGCATGCGTTTACCCTGATCATCCAAATAAAATTTGGAGACACCTTCTATTCTTCCAATTGGCTTTCGCTGAACAATCTTGGATACAAGTTCCCCGTTTACAGTAAGATACACCTGGGCATTTTTGACCATATCATTGGATAGTATAACTTCCTCTATGGTATTCAAAACTAACTGTTCTTTAGGCGTATTCTCTAGGGCTCCGTAATTTTGTATTAACAATTTATTAACCGCATCCTCAGTTAAATACAAATTGTTTTCCCCTACGAATTTCACGGTGACATTTTCCACCATTTTGCCTCGGTTTCTTTGATCGGCGAAACCGAAGAGCGCAACTACGGCAACCGACAAGAATGCCAGTTTTATGTAATCCCAATTAATGCGCATAACTCAATTCTTTTTTGATTTTTGGCACTTCCAGCCCAATATCCCCTGCACCAAGAGCAACCAAGACTCCTGATTTGCAGTTTTTCACCTCTTCCAGCAACGCTGATTTAGAAATCAGTTTTTTGTTGGGATTCTCTATTTTATCCAACAACCATTTTGAGGTCACCCCTTCAATAGGTTCTTCCCTGGCTGGGTAAATGTCCAACAGTATGATTTCATCAAAATCCGATAGACTTGCGGCGAAATCATCTGCAAAATCCTGTGTTCGCGAGAACAGATGTGGTTGAAAAATTACCGTTACCTTTTGCCCTGCATGCATTTCTCGAATCGCCTGATGCACGGCACTGATCTCTGTGGGGTGATGTGCATAATCATCGATAAACACAAAATCCTTTTCCTTAATCTGATAAGAGAACCTACGCTGCACTCCTTTGAAAGTCCCTAAAGCTTCGGCAAGGCGGTGTGGTGGGGAACCAGTTTGCACCGCCATCGCAAAAGCAGCTAATCCATTGAGCAAATTGTGCCTCCCAGGTTTGTTGAACTTTACGTTCTTTAGGACCTCAGAAGGTGTTACCAGATCAAATATGTAGGCTCCATGTTCAATTTCAATATTTTTTATGCAGTAATCGGCTCCATCTTCAATACCAAAAGTGGTTCCTTCCAAAGGCAACCCCTTTCTCACAAATAACTTTCCTTCAGGTTTGATTCTTCCGATAAACTCTTTGAACGATCGCTCCAACTCCTCTTTGGTGCCATAGATATCCAAGTGGTCGGCATCCATAGATGTGATGCATGCCACTGTCGGTGTCAAACGCAAAAATGAACGATCGAACTCATCTGCCTCCACTACCGAATATTCGGTGCCATCCAGCACAAAATTGCTGTCGAAGTCTTCCGAAACTCCCCCTAAAAATGCAGTCATCGGCAACTCACACTCCTTAAGTAAATGCGCCAAAATACATGTCGTGGTCGTTTTGCCATGTGTCCCGGCAACCGCTAAACAGAACGAATCCTTGGTTATAATCCCAAGCACTTCTGAGCGCTTTTTCAAGTCAAATCCCTGGTTCAAATAATACTGATATTCCGAATGCTTTGAAGGCACTGCAGGGGTGTAGACCACTAATGTGTTGGGGTGTTTGAAGGTATCGGAAATCAAATCGACATTATCCTCAAAATGTACCGAAATGCCTTTTTCCATCAATCCCTCCGTAATAGGTGTGGGGGTGCGATCATAACCCGCCACTTCTTTGCCCACGAATTTGAAATAGCGTGCCAAGGCGGACATTCCTATGCCTCCAATGCCTATAAAATAAACGCTATGTATATTCTTCAAGTTCACTTCAACAACTTTACGATTTCATCCACAATATGTTCCGTGGCCTTGGGCATGGCCATTTTTTTAATGTTTTTCCCCAGTTTTTCTCGGCTTTCTTCTGAATCCATTAATTCAGAAAAACGTCGTTCAAATTCAGTATCCAACTCATTTTCCCTTAGCATAATGGCTGCATCTCTGGCCACCAAAGCTTTTGCATTTTGGGTTTGATGGTCCTCTGCAACGTTGGGCGATGGAATAAAAATCACAGGTTTGCCCACCAAGCAAAGCTCGGAGACCGACCCCGCACCAGCTCTTGAAATGATAACATCTGCAGCTGCATAGGCCAAATCCATTCGATTTATGAAAGCCAAGACTTTGACCTTATCGGATTCATGTTTCTTATATTCCTCATGATACAGTTTGCCACATTGCCAAAGCACTTGCAATCCCTTTTCTTCAAAAAAAACAAGCTCTTTTTCAATCAATTGATTGATTCGCCTAGCTCCAAGACTACCACCCAATATCAGAACCGTCTTTTTATCTCCATCAAGTCCAAAAAAGACAGCTGCCTCTTTTTTCCCTTCCTTTACTTCCACCAAATCGGTTCGGATGGGGTTTCCCGTCTTCACAATCTTTTCCTTTGGAAAAAAGCGCTCCATGCCATCGTAGGCCACACATATTTTTTCCGCATTCCCAGCCAGTAGTTTGTTCGTGATTCCCGCGAAGGAATTCTGTTCTTGCAGCACACAGGGAACACCCGAACTTTCGGCCATGCGCAATAATGGTCCACTGGCAAAACCTCCCGTGCCAATGGCCACATGTGGTTTGAACTGTTTCACTATTTTGCGCGCTTTTAACAAACTACTTATCAGTTTAAAGGGAAACATGAGATTTTTCAATGTCAGTTTCCGTTGTATTCCACTTATCCACAAGCCTTTGATTTCATATCCTGCTTGCGGTACTTTTTCCATTTCCATTTTATCCTTTGCCCCTACGAACAAAAACTCGGCATCGGGATATCTTCGCTTCAATTCGTTCGCTATGGCCACGGCGGGATAAATATGTCCTCCCGTTCCCCCTCCAGAAAGTATAAACCTATATCTGTCCACTTAATACTTCTAAAGGATTCGTTTCATCTATACCATGGGATTGCTCCTCTAAATTTTCTTTTTTATTGCTCGCACTCAGCACAATTCCTATGGCCATACAGGTCATCCAAATGGATGTCCCCCCCATACTGATCAACGGCAATGGCTGCCCCGTAACGGGAAACAATTGCACCACCACTGCCATATTTATGAAGGCCTGGAACACGATTGGCAACCCGACCCCTATTACCAATAATTTAGAAAACACCGTTTTGGACGAATGCGCCACAACTACGATCCTAAACAATAGCAACAGATAGAAAAAGAGCAAAGCTCCCCCTCCCAGTAATCCATATTCTTCAATAATGATGGCGAAAATGAAATCCGAAGTACTCTGGGACAACATGTTCTTCATCACACTTTTCCCAGCTCCTTTGCCCACAACACCACCTTCTGCCACAGCAATCTGCGCCAAGGTCAATTGGTGCAGATCATCCTTATCTGCCTGTTCGGGATGGATAAAGGTCTCTATCCTTGATTTCCATGTACCCGCACGTTGTGGCAATACTTCGGGGGCTTTGAACAGCACAAACAGGAACATTCCCGCAAACACGACCCCTGTTGCCACCATGGCAAACAAATATTTTAAAGGGTAACCTCCGAGAAAACACAATACCAAAGCCATAAAACTAATGATGGCCGCCGTTGAAAAGTTCTCGGGTAAAATCAAGAGCACCACTAAGGCCACAGGCAGCCAAAGTGGAAGAATGCTTTCTTTGAATGTTATTTTGACATCCTTGATCTTGGTCAGGTATCTTGCAATCCAAATCATCAAAACCACTGCTGCCAATGTCGATGTCTGGAAGTTGACTCCCACCAACGGAATCTTGATCCAACGATTGGCCGTCACCCCTCCTATTCGGGTTTCCACCGTCAAGGTGTAAATGAGCAATAGGATAACTATGGGCATAGCGATAATGGAAAGCCCCTTGAAATAATGCGTAGGTATCCTGTGCACGGCATAAATAATACCGAACCCCAAGAACAGTAGCACGGCATGTTTTACCAAATGTCCCAAAGTGGTTCCGTCACCATTGACATAGACCAGGTTGGTACTGGCACTGTACACTGGCAAAAATGAGAAAAGTGCCAAGAGGGCCACTACGCCCCAAATGGCTTTATCACCTTTCAGATTTTTGAATACTCGTAGCACCTTTTACAGATTTTTTATCGCGTTTTTAAATTGATCTCCTCTATCCTCATAGTTCTTGAAAAGGTCAAAACTTGCACAGGCCGGCGACAACAACACAGCATCTCCGCGCTCCGAAACCTTATAAGCTACCTTAACAGCTTCTTCCATGGAATAGGTTTCCACCATAAGGTCGATTACGTTTCCAAATGCATCTATCAACTTGGAGTTATCCACTCCCAAGCATATAATCGCCTTTACCTTTTCTCTTACCAATGGCATCAATTCGGAATAATCATTTCCCTTATCCACACCTCCAACAATCCAAACAATGGGCTTTTTAATGCCGTCCAACGCATAATAGGTGGCATTTACATTCGTGGCTTTGGAATCGTTGATGTATTCCACATGATTGATTTTCAATACATTTTCCAGTCTGTGGGGCACGCCCTGAAAAGACTGAATACTCTGGCGAATCGTCTCTTTTCTGACCTTAACCAGCATGGCTGCCATACTCGCTGCCATTGTGTTCTTTACGTTGTGCTGACCTTCCAAGGCCAAAATATCTTCACTCATTTCCAAGGTTTTATTTTCTAATTTTATTTTAATCGTTTTATCTTCCAACCAAGCTCCTTCTTCCAGTTTCTGTTTCACTGAAAAGTGCAATACTTTGGATTGAACCGGGTGTTTTTTCAACCAATCCTGAATCACTTCATCATCGGCATCGCAAATCAGGTAATCATCTTTATCCTGATTCATCGCGATTCTGAATTTGGACGCGATATAATTTTCGAACTTATACTCATACCTATCCAAGTGATCGGGCGTTATATTGGTGATCATGGCGATATGTGGCTTAAAATCCACAATACCATCCAACTGAAAGCTGCTTATCTCCAACACATAGTGGTCAAAGTCTTTTTCGGCCACCATTTTAGCATAGCTATCGCCAATATTGCCCGCCATACCAACGCTGAGTCCTCCATCTTTTAAAATATGGTTGGTCAACATCGTGGTCGTGGTCTTGCCGTTGCTTCCTGTTATCCCGATTAAAGTAGCATCCGTATATCTTGATGCAAATTCTATCTCAGAAATCACAGGGACACCTTTTTCAATAAGTGCTTTTACCAAAGCCACTTTATCTGGAATACCAGGACTCTTCATGACCACATCGGCATTCATAATCTTGGCTTCGGTATGCTCACCGGACTCCCATTCAATCTCAAAATGTTCAAGAACTTTTTTGTAATTCTCTTTTATTTCGCCTTTGTCCGAAACAAAGACCTCAAATCCTTTTTGCTTCCCCAAAATGGCGGTTCCAACGCCACTTTCCCCTCCTCCAAGTATCACTAAGCGGTCCATTTATCGAATTTTAAGCGTAACAATACTGATAATGGCCAGCATGATTCCTATAATCCAAAAACGGGTTACTATCTTGCTCTCGTGATATGATTTCTTCTGATAATGATGGTGTAATGGCGCCATCAAGAATATTCGCCGTCCCTCTCCATATTTCTTCTTCGTGTGTTTGAAATAACCCACTTGCAACATCACAGATAACGATTCGGCAAAGAAGATTCCGCACAAAATGGGAATCAACAATTCCTTTCTGACGATAATGGCAATTACAGCAATGACACCACCAATGGTCAAACTCCCTGTATCGCCCATAAACACTTGGGCAGGAAATGTGTTGTACCATAAAAATCCCACCAAGGCTCCCACAAAAGCGGCTATAAACACCACCAGCTCACCTACTCGAGGCAAGTAAAAAATATCGAGGTAATCTGAGAACTCAATATTACCTGACACCCATGCAAAAATCCCCAAGGTCAATACGATAATCGCTGATGAACCCGCAGCCAGACCATCAATACCATCCGTTAGATTAGCACCATTGGACACAGCTGTCACGATCAATATCACAACTGGAATAAAGATCAGCCAAGCATAATCTTCGGCCCCTTTACCCATCCATGAGATAAAATCCGCATAATCCAATTCGTTATTCTTAAAGAAAGGCACATTGGTACGAACGGACTTGGTTTCGTCTCCAAATACCTTTTCCACCTTAAAGTTCTCGGTAATCGTGGTTGTATCCTTTTCCTTGATGGTCACTGCAGGATGAAAGTAGAGTGTCAACCCCACGATCAATCCCAATCCGACCTGACCCATTACCTTAAATCTACCTTTTAGACCCTGCTTATCTTTTTTGAAGGTTTTGATGTAGTCATCGATAAACCCGATGATACCCATCCAGATGGTGGTCACTATCAATAGGATGACATAAACATTTTTGATGTCGGCAAAAAGAATCACTGGCAGCAAGGTGGACATGATGATGATCAATCCGCCCATGGTGGGTGTTCCAGCCTTCTGCTTCTGTCCTTCCAGGCCAAGATCGCGGATGCTCTCGCCAATTTGTTTTTTCTGCAAAAACAATATGATCCGTTTTCCGTAGACCATGGCGATCAATAGGGACAACAACACGGACAAGGCCGCCCGGAACGTAAGGAACTGAAAAAGTCCTGCGCCAGGCAGTTGGTATTGTTTCTCTAAAAATTCGAACAAGTAGTATAACATGGACTACATTATTTTTTAAGGCTCTCCAGAGCTTCTTTCACTTCTTTAAAATCATCAAAATCGACCCGGACACCATTGGTCTCCTGATAGGTCTCGTGACCTTTTCCCGCCACTAGAATGATATCGTTGGCCACCGCGAGCTTGCAAGCTGTTTTAATGGCCTGTTTTCTATTTTCGATGGACAATACTTTTCGAACGTTCTGGGCTTCGACCCCAGCTTCCATCTCTTCGATAATCACTGATGGGGACTCAGTTCTTGGATTGTCGGATGTGAAAATGGCCTGATCGCTCATTTCTGAAGCGATATGACCCATAACCGGACGCTTTGACTTATCACGGTCACCACCACACCCCACTACGGTGATGACGTTTTCATTTCCAGTCCTCAATGCATTGATAGTAACCAATACATTTTTGAGTGCATCCGGCGTATGGGCATAATCAACAATAGCCGTTATCCTATCTTTTGATATGTAATATTGAAACCTGCCATCCACATTCTCCAACTCGCTCATCAGTCTAAGGGTCTCCATTTTTTCGAGCCCCAGAATGTCGGCAGTGGCGTAAATGGCCAGTAAATTGTATGCATTAAAATCCCCGATCAGTTTGGACCACAATTCATTTTCATCAACTTTCAATAGCTGGCCGTTGAACTGTTTTTCCAAAATCTGCGCCCTGTAATCGGCGAAGGTTTTTAGGGCATAAGTATATTTTTTGGCTCTGGTGTTCTGCAACATTACCAGTCCGTTCTTATCATCGATATTGACCAAGGCAAAAGCTGTTTTTGGCAGTCCATCGAACAATTTTTTCTTGGTATCCCGGTATTCAGCAAAGGTTTTATGGTAATCCAAATGATCATGGGACAAATTGGTAAAGATGGCTCCTTCGAAATGCAATCCCTCTGCCCTTTTTTGATGAATTCCATGCGAACTCACCTCCATAAAGCAGAACTCAACACCTACCTCGTTCATCATGGACAAGTAATTGTTGATGGTCATCACATCCGGAGTGGTGTGTGTAGTTTTGAACTCCTTATCATCCACCAATACCTTAATGGTGGAAATCAATCCAACCTTAAAACCAGCTTTCTTGAACAGGTTGTACAAAAGCGTGGTTACCGTGGTCTTGCCATTGGTACCGGTAACCCCGACCAACTTCAGGTTTTTTGAAGGGTTATCATAAAAGTTGGAAGCAATCACGGCCAATGCACTATTGCAATTGTTTACTTGCAGATAAGTAACACCGTTGACCATAATTTCGGGAAGCTCTTCACATACGATGGCCCGAGCCCCGGAATCCACGGCCTTTTGAATGAACTTATGACCATCGGTAAGGGTCCCACGAATGGCCACGAACACATCATCCATCTCCACTTTTCTGGAATCGAAATGCACATGGTTCACCATTACGTTGGTATCCCCACTTACCGCAGAGAGGCTTACACCATATAATATGTCCTTCAATAACTTCATGAAAGCTCCAATACTATTTTTTTGACCTGTTTGATATTGGTCCCTTGGTTTACCGACTGATTTTTCACTTTTCCGTTGCCGTGCACCTCAACTTCGATTCCCAAGTTTTCCAACAGGGAAACCGCATCCATTCCACTCATTCCCTTCACATTGGGCACGGTACTGTACTTTTTTTGGACTTGGGCGAAGTATTGTTGATACTGCTCGTCCAACTTTGAATCCTCTATGATTTTGTTGTCCACCTCATCCACCATGGGTGAGATGGCGTGTATTTTTTGCGCCATGGATTTGAATACAGGACCTGAAACATCAGCTCCGTAGTATCCCTCATCCTTATCTGGCTCATGAATGACCACGATACAGGAGTATTTGGGGTTATCCGCGGGAAAGTATCCGGCAAAAGAGGAGATGTAGGCCAATTTATCCGGGTTCTTCTCCACATAATTCTTTTGAGTAGTTCCCGTCTTTCCGGCCATGGAAAAGTTTTTGGAGTACATCTTGTGCCCTGTACCATATTCTTTTTCCACTACATCCTTTAAAAGTTGCTGCGCTTTTTTAACGGTCTCCTTGGAGCAGATGGAAGGGTTCAAAACCTCCTTGTCAAATCGTTTTAATACCTTATTGCCCTCGCGTACTTCTTGAATCAAACGAGGTTTTACATATTCCCCGTCATTGGCAATAGCATTATAAAAGGCCAAAGTTTGAATCGGCGTCAACGACACTTCATATCCGTATGACATCCAGCCCAAGGAAATCCCGGACCATCCCTTGTCCCCAGGATAACGGATTACCGGATCGCCTTCACCTATGATGGGAAGTCCTAATTTTTTATGAAGTCCCATGTTCATGAGGCGATTGACGAATTTTTCGGGCTGCTCCTTATAATTTTCGTTGATGATCTTTGCAAAAGCCGTGTTGGATGAAACAGCAAAGGCTTCGGCCACGCTGATTTCTCCGTACCCACCCCATTTGGAATCCTTTACGACACCATCATAAATACGATATCTACCCTTTTCGGTATCGATGACCGTACTGGTATCCACCACCTTATCTTCCAAAGCGGCCACCATCGACATCAATTTAAAAGTGGAACCTGGCTCATGGGATTCACCAACGGCATAGTTCAACTTTTCATAATACTTTCCTTCGGTTGTCCTGCCTAAATTGGAAATGGCCTTGATTTCTCCGGTTTCAGTTTCCATTACCACCACACAACCGTGGTCTGCCTTATATCTTTCCAATTGCTTCAACAATTCATGATGGGCGATATCCTGGATATTGACATCGATGGTGGAAACCACGTCCAAACCATCTTGAGGCTCCACGATATTGTCCAGCCCCACAGGCTTCCACTGCCCTTTGGCTATTTTTTGTTTTAATCGCTTACCTTCCTTACCACGCAGATAAGACTCTCCAAAGGCACCATCCAATCCTACACGGGTATAATACCCGTTCTCATCCACACGCTCGTAACCAATGCTTCTGGCTGCCATTTTACCCAAAGGGTATTCACGAACCACCCGATGCGTTTCTATAAAGCCTCCTTTATATGGACCAAGGTTGAACAATGGAAATGACTTGATTCGCACATAATCCAAATACCCTACGTTACGCGCCACCAACTTATAGCGATTGCCATTGGCTCGTGCTTTACGGAACAATTGCCTGTAATAAGAGGATGGTCTATCGAACAATTTGCCCAAGGAATCGGAAAGGGCAGCTACGTTGTTCTCAAAATTTTCTTGGGAAACGGTCTTGGCATCAAACCGGATTTCATATTTGGGAACCGATGCCGCCAACAAACTGCCATCTTCGGAATATAGGTTTCCACGATTGGGCTCAATGGTAAACATCTTCTCGGTCTTGCTCAGGGCAAGCTCCTTATATTTTTCACCCTGCACCATTTGAATATCCACCAACTTCACCACAACGGCAATGGCCAACACAAGAAGGCCTCCTGCTACGAGGTAAAGTCTGTTCATGATATTTTTTTCGGTAATGGCCACTATTTAGCTGATTTAACTTTTATTTTTTTTGGTGGGTTCTGTGATGGCGCCAACCCTCTTTCGGCCACCACCTCGCGCAAAGTCGATTCGAGTTTCAATTGCTGCACATTGGAACGGGCCTCAAAAAACTCACTTTTAAGTTTTCTCACCTCCTCGTTCAACTCGGCAATCTCCAGTACTTTTTTATCGGCATTATGACTACTGGAAATCATCAAGGCCGCCAAGAAAGAGGCGAACAACAAAAACATCCAGTTCTTGGGAGCATCCCCGCTCACCAAAAACTTTCCTTTTAATATGTCCAGTAATCCTTTTCTCATTTAGTGTTCTTTTTTTTAGGGTTCCACTAAAGTGAAAACCTATCTATATGCGCTCCGCAATACGGAGTTTTGCACTTCTCGCCCTGTTATTGTTGGCTATTTCTTCTGCTGATGGAACAATCAATCCTCCCACTTTTTTCAAGGGAACATTGATATTCCCGTAAAAATCCTTTTCTGGCTCGCCGTCAAACTTACCGGCCCGGATAAAGCGCTTGGCCAACCGATCTTCCAAGGAGTGGTAACTGATCAAACTCAACCGTCCACCTTCTTTCAGCACCTCGGGCACTTGCTCCAAAAATTCCTTGAGCACTGCAATCTCTTGGTTCACCTCTATCCTAATGGCTTGATAGATTTGTGCCAAAATTTTGTTCTCCTTCATTTTGGGCAAAAACTTCACCAGCACCTTTTTAAGGTCGTCGGTCGTTTTGATGGGTTCTTCCGATCTGGCCGCAACAATTGTCCTGGCCATGGCATTTGCATTTCGCAATTCACCGTACTGAAAAAGAACCGACGCTAAATCTTCTTGGGAATAGGTGTTCACCACCTGAAAGGCCGACAACTCATTGTTTTTATCCATCCGCATATCCAAATCTGCATTGAACCGAATGGAGAAACCGCGCTCGGCTTCATCGAACTGATGGGAGGAAACCCCAAAATCCGCCAAGATTCCATCAACTTTCCGAATGCCATAGAACTTTAAAAACTGTTTGAGGTAGCGAAAATTCTGATTGATCAACTGAAACCTTTCATCATTTAATGTATTCTGAAGGGCATCTTCATCTTGATCAAACGCGAACAACTTTCCGCCACTACCCAATCTTTTCAAAATTTCTTTGGAGTGTCCGCCGCCACCAAAAGTGACATCCACGTACACTCCATCCTCTTTTATTTGCAATCCATCCACTGATTCCCTCAGCAATACCGGATTGTGATATGCACTACTCATCGTCATCAAAAATCTCCTCGGCGAGGTCTGCGTAATCCTTCTCGCTTTCTGCCAAGACTTTCTCATACATATCCTTGTTCCAAATCTCGATTTTGTCAAAAACCGCATTCAGAACCACTTCTTTTTCAATTCCAGCAAACTCCACCAAGTTTTTAGGGATTTGCAATCTCCCCGAGTCACCATCAATGCTGACCTCCTTCATTCCTGCCACAAAATTTCTCACAAAAGCATCGTACTTTCGGTTGATTTTGCTTTTCTTCATCACTTTCTGCATCAACACATCAAACTCAGCCTTGGGATACAATTCCAGGCATTGCTGAAATACAGACCGCTTGATCACGAACCCATCCTTGATTACGGGCAACAATTGGTTCTTCAAAGAAATGGGCAATAAAACCCTTCCTTTGGAGTCCGCTTTGCAATCATGTTGTCCTATGATATGGGTCACTAGAAATCAATTGGTTACTTAATACAACTCAAATATATAGATTTTATTTCCACATTTCTCCACTTAACACCACTTTTGTTGATAAATTCCCCACTTTTGGACAAAATCCGCTTGTTTGTTCCCCAAAGTGGAACTCGCGATCGATGTGCCGATATGAGACTAGATTTGGCTCAAATGAAAAAACTTGGCTCAGTTATCCCAAAACCTGAAATCTTTGTGGTATGAAATTCCTATATTTGCGCCTCTTACTACCAACTGACTATAGATGGAAGAGCATTTAATCGAGGATGGCAAATACCGATATATAGAAAAGGGAGAAGGGACTCCCATGATTATATTACACGGTTTGATGGGAGGTTTGAGTAACTTCCAAGGGGTATCCGAATATTTTCCACCTAAAGGATACCAAGTACTGATTCCCGAATTGCCCATTTACGATATGCCGCTACTAAAGACCACGGTAAAAAACTTTGCCACGTTCTTGGAAGGATTTATCGAACACAAGGGCTTAAAGGATGTTATCTTACTTGGAAACTCCCTAGGAGGACACATCGGACTTTTGCACACGAAAATGTTCCCCGAAATGGTCAAGGCTTTGGTAATCACAGGTAGTTCCGGTTTATATGAGAGCGCCATGGGTGATGGATATCCGAAACGTGGTGACTACGAGTTCATTAAAAAGAAGGCCGAGGACGTATTTTACGACCCAAAAGTGGCCACCAAGGCAATCGTAGACGAAGTTTTTGCCACAGTAAACGACAGAATGAAATTGGTCAAGACATTGGCCATTGCCAAGAGTGCCATTCGCCACAATATGTCCAAAGACCTGCCCCACATGAACACACCAACATGTATTATCTGGGGAGAGAACGATACAGTAACCCCACCCAATGTAGCCAAGGAATTCCATGATTTGCTACCTGATTCCGATTTATATTGGATAGAAAAATGTGGCCACGCCCCAATGATGGAGCACCCCAACGACTTTAACCATATTCTGGAAGCTTGGTTGAAAAAGCGTAACTTCTAGACATGAAAATTACCTCAGCAGAATTTGTGATGAGCAACACCAATGTTGCCAAATGTCCCAATGAGCCCTTACCTGAATACGCTTTCATTGGAAGGTCCAATGTGGGAAAGTCATCCTTGATCAATATGCTGGTGGAACGAAAAGCGCTGGCCAAAACCTCTGGGAGACCGGGAAAAACACAGCTCATCAACCATTTTAAAATCAACAACAATTGGTTTTTGGTGGATTTACCGGGCTACGGCTACGCCCGCGTTTCCAAAAAGGATAAAAAAACCTTTCAGAAATACATTACAGAGTATTTTCAAAAAAGAAAGCAACTGGTATGTGGTTTTGTTCTGGTGGATATCCGCCACGAACCACAACCCGTGGACTTGGAATTCATGGAATGGCTGGGCACCAATCAGGTTCCCTTCGCCATCATTTTTACCAAAGCGGACAAACTTAAACCCAAGGCCATAGAGAGACAAGCAAATGCCTACCTTCAAAAATTATTGGAAGGCGCTTGGGAGGAAGCACCTCCACATTTTACCACTTCATCCACCAACCGAATGGGAAGAGAAGAACTTCTGGAGTTCATCGACGGTATCAACCAACAGTTTTTCCAGAACAACAAACAATAGCAAAGCCCTACTTTCCTCATCAATCAAACAAGGTAAGATTAGGTTGAACCTTACGACTAATCAGCTACCTAAAAAAGCTTTTATAAATCAAAAATTGATACAATGAAATCTGTATTGCACAAAGCAGCAACCCGCGGATATGCGGACCATGGCTGGTTAAAATCGCATCATACATTTAGTTTTGCAGGCTATCATGACCCTGAGCGCATGCATTTTGGCGTATTGCGTGTACTCAACGATGACCAAGTAGCACCTGGCAGAGGATTCGGAACACACCCACACGATAATATGGAAATCATCTCCATTCCTTTGGAAGGGGATTTGGAACATAAGGACAGCATGGGCAATACGACCACTATTAAAGAAGGGGACGTACAGGTGATGAGTGCCGGTACAGGTATTCAACATAGCGAATACAACAAAAACACCGACCAGGAAGTCAAGTTTTTACAGATATGGGTTTTCCCGAACAAACGCAACGTGGAACCCAGATATGATCAGATTTCCATTCGGGACATTGAAAAACAAAACGCCTTTTACCAAGTACTTTCGCCTAATCCTGATGATGATGGGGTTTGGGTGCATCAAGATGCTTGGTTCCATTTGGGGAAATTTAAAGCGGGCGCCTCGGATTCCTATCAGATTAAAAAGGAGGGCAATGGTGTTTACGCATTTGTTTTGGAGGGAGAAGTGGAGATTAATGGCCAAAGACTGGAAAAAAGAGACGGTTTTGGTGTTTGGGAAACCGATTCCTTCAATTTTAAAGCAACAAGCGACAGTAGAGTATTGTTGATGGAAGTTCCTATGAGCTTGATAGCATCGGACAATAATTAATTCCACTTATTTAATATAAAAAAGCCCCAAAATGGGGCTTTTTTTTCTTCCTGTTTTCTAAACGTGCTTCTTAAGCCAATGCTATTTCTTCAATTCCAACTTTTCTGCGAAGTATTCACAAAAATCTTTCATCGTGGCCGTCATTTTCTCATCTTGGGTCGCTTTGAAAAAAGTATCCGCCATAGTTACCAAGGTCTGGTGAAAAAACACCTTCATCTCATCCACGGGCATGTCCTTTGTCCAAAGATCTATTTTCAAGGACTCTTGGTTTTTGCTGTCCCAAACGGAAAGCATCATGGCCTTGGCCTCTTCTTCATTAATACCACCGTCCTGTGCCGACCATTTCAATTCCTCGGGCACTCGGTTCTCATCCAATCCAACCGTTAAGGTTATCTCCGAAGTGTGTTCTACTGCCATCTATCTTTTTGGTTTGTAATTTGATTGTTTTAAAATTTCATCCGCGGGGGTTTCCAATAATTGTTTCAGGCCTATATCCGTTTTTTCCATAAGGGCCCTAACTATTTGCCATCCCATATATCTTCCTAATCTTGGAGGCGATTCGTTGTCCAGCTCCAATCCAAACTTGGTAAAAGGCGCTGGGTCCAAAAACTTTCTATCCAATCCGGTGTCCGTACTGTAGAGTAGTTCCCGTTCCACAAAATACGTCCACATTTGTTCTTCATTGGCCTTTGCCCACTCCATCTCTTCTTCGGAATATCCAATTTTCTGGGCATCCGTCGCGGAGGGCATCAATCTATCTTTTAAATAAAGTTCCTTTCCATAATATACCATGCGCGAAAGCAGGGTTCGGTTACGCGGAAAATTGAGCACTTTTTTAGAAAAAGCACTGGCCACATCGGAAATCAGAAACTTTTTGTCCAAAGAGGCCGCAATGTATCTTTGGATTCCTTCGTAAAAATGATGGTCCTGCCCTAAATAATTGTCCAGACCAATCAATAAAAGGGAGTCCGTTAAAATAACCCGGCTTTCGTATCGAACATCCGAAGTAAGGGTAACCACATGGGGTATTTGCGTCTCTGGAAAATAATATTTAATGTGTTTGAAGAGGGATTCCAAATCCGCAGATTCCTCTTCAAAATCACCAAAAGCCTTAGCAACTTCATCAGACAATTCAACCTGAATCGTATCGGTAAGTTTAGCAACCCAAACACTATCGTGAAATTGCTCCGGGAACAAATACGGATATTTTACCTTTAAATTAGGGATGTCACTTGCATTGGCATTTGCAAATTCCTCATCAAACCTTGAAACCTGTAACTCAACGACGACCTTGTCTATTTCCTCTTCGGTCTTATCGGTTTCCCCACAAGATGAAAGCAACAAAATCATTACCAAAACAAAACTTCGGAACATGGGAATTGTAAAGTATTTGAACAACCACTTCATTTTTAAGGGCACAGGGTTTAAATTTACAGGGCACAAAGGTAATTTATAGAATCTAAATAGTAAGATATGCAAACAGAAAAGGTAATCGACCATATTGTGAATTGGCTAAAAACGTATGCCGAGAATGCAAAATGCAAAGGTTTTGTGATCGGTGTTTCGGGCGGAATTGATTCCGCAGTGACCTCGACACTCTGCGCAAAGACCGGGTTGGACCTTTTATGTTTGGAAATGCCCATCCATCAGGGCGAGAACCAAGTGACCCGAGCCGACAGGCATATTGATTGGTTGATTGAGAATTTCCCGGCCGTTTCCAGACAACCCGTAAACCTAACCCCAGTTTTTGATAGCTTGGTGGATGCCTTCCCTAAAGTGAACAATGAAGAAGAACGTTTTATGTCGCTCGCTAATACAAGGGCCAGATTACGCATGACCACCCTTTACTATTTTGCTGCGCTGAAAGGATATCTGGTTGCGGGAACCGGAAACAAGGTAGAGGATTTCGGCATTGGGTTCTACACTAAATATGGAGATGGTGGTGTTGACCTTAGTCCTATTGCGGACCTGGTTAAAACAGAGGTTTATGCTTTGGGCGCTGAACTCGGAGTAAACCAAGATATTATGGAAGCCGCTCCGACCGATGGCCTTTGGGGAGATAGCCGAACTGATGAAGATCAAATCGGTGCTTCTTATCCAGAACTGGAATGGGCCATGGAAATGGATGATCAAGGTAAGAGTGCCGAAGATTTTTCTGGCAGGGAAAAAGAAATATTCACTATTTATAAAAGGTATAATACTGCAAACAAACATAAGATGGTTCCCATACCTATTTGCGAAATTCCAGGTGGGTTAAAGTAGCGGTTTGTCTGAAAAATCCCAGTTTAAGACGAAAAAAACCCCAGAAAAACTATGGTTTTAAGAAAAAAATTACAGTTTTACATGATTAAATTGTTATCTTGCTCGCTATACTTAATAGTATATAAGAGCTAACCATTAATTAAAATTAAACCGAATCAAATGATAAAAGTATTGATTGCTGACAACCATCCTATCGTTAGGCTTGGTATTAGACAGGTACTTGAATCGAGCTCAGACATTGAAGTTATTGCTGATGTTTCAACTACCGAAGAGCTTTTTAATACATTGAAAACTGTAACCCCCGATGTAGTAATTTTAGAGATGGATATTCCAGAAATCAATGGAATTGCCACGCTCAGAAAAATGAAATTGGAATTTCCTGACATCAAAACTCTGATGTACAGTGGACAGTCCGAAGATGTTTACGCCCTCAGCACCATACGAGCAGGTGCGTTTGGGTACTTATCCAAAACCGCGGACTTGGAATATATTGTTTCCGCGGTCAAGAAAGTAAGTGAAGGAAACATGTTCATTACCAATGAACTGGCACAACGCCTTGCTTTTGACGAAGGAACACAAAAACCACGCAGATTCTTTAGAAAACTCTCTTCCCGTGAAGTCGAAGTACTTAAACTATTGGCAAGCGGAAAAAGAAACAAGGAAGTTGCTGAAGGTTTAAATCTCAACGAAAAAACAGTAAGTACATACAAAGCCCGTTTGATGAAGAAATTGAACGTGGATAATTTGGTGGACTTGCTGCAACAGGCCAAAGCCCTGGAACTCTATTAGGAATACCCAACCAAACCAACTATTGTGGAAGCCCCTTTCAACCAACCATTGGAAGGGGTTTTATATTTTAGGATAGTACGCGGTTCAATTTAGCGTTCAACAGTTTGTTGAGCTGAAGGTAATTCATGATTTCTTCCAAGACCTCCGTGTGGTCTCCTTGGCTATCCTGGGTTCTCTCCTTTAATTTTTCGATACGGTTCTTGATCAAGTTACAGCGAAGGGTAAGGATGGTCTCTCCCACCAATTGGGCAACACCAATCTGCTTCTCTTTCGGATAAATGTCACGTCGTTCCCAATCGTGCAACACATACTGCTCTTCCTCCATCAAAATGGAAGATACCTGCGATACGGTATCCTGATCTAAATCCGACAAAAAGGTATTGATTGAAAAATCCGTATCCTCATTCAGCTTCTCAATCAATTTATAATAAATCGTTTTGAACTGCTCGTTGGTCAGCTCAATTTCATCTTCCTGAAGATCTAAATAGACCTTTTCATACACCTTTGCCTCCGAAACCTCAGGTTCCAATACCAATTCACCCTCATCGTTCTCCTTGAGCACCAAATCTTCGAATTCCTGCTTTTGGTTTCCGTACAGCAACAGCACCTCTATGATCTTTCGTTCCAACTCATACTGCACATCTACCTTCTCAACTACAGCATCGTTCTTTACAACTTCAAAGGCCTTCTGTTCTTTCTTTACTTTTTTGGAAGCATCCGTTTGATGTTTTTTATCAATCTGCGCTAGGGTGTTATAAAGTACATCCTCAGAGATCTGCATGATCTTTGCACATTCCTGCACATAAATTTCCTGTCGGATGCGATCTGGAATCTTGCTGATACTGTTGACAATATCCCGTACCGTATCGGCTCGTTTTATAGGGTCGTTGGCAGCTTCCTCCGCCAACAAAGAAGTCTTGAACTGAATGAAGTCCTTGGCATTTTCATCCAAGTACTGCACCAAATCCTCGTAAGTATTGTTTTTGGCAAAACTATCAGGGTCCTCTCCTTCTGGAAAGGTACAGACCTTCACGTTCATTCCTTGTTCCAGAATAAGGTCAATACCCCGCAAAGACGCACGCAATCCCGCTGCATCACCATCAAACAGAACCGTAATATTCTTGGTCAGTCTATTGATAAGTCGAATCTGCTCAGGGGTCAATGCCGTTCCACTAGAGGATACCACATTCTCAACCCCTCGCTGATACATTTGAATGACATCGGTGTATCCTTCCACCAAAAAGCAGTTATCTTCCTTGGCTATGGCCTGCTTGGCATAGTAAATCCCATACAGCACCTTGCTCTTATGATAGATTTCGCTTTCGGGCGAGTTCAGGTATTTCGCGGCTTTTTTATCATTGGTCAAAATACGGCCACCAAACCCCAGTACTCGACCGCTCATGGAGTGTATGGGGAACATGACACGACCCTTGAACCTGTCAAACCTTCTGCTTTCCCCTCCAGCTTGCTCCTTAACAATGGTCAGACCCGTTTTTTCCAAAAACTCCAATTGGTAACCTTTTTCCAAAGCGGTTTTGGTAAAAGCCTCCCACTCGTCCAAACTATAGCCCAAACCAAACTTCTTGATGGTCTCGTCGGTAAAGCCACGCTCCTTGAAATAGGTCAGTCCAATGGCTTTGCCCGGTTCAGACTCCCAAAGGGTCTCGGTAAAGTATTTTTGTGCATACTCTGATACCAGATACATGCTCTCCCGCTCATTGGCCTGTTCCTTCTGCTCATCGGTCTGTTCGGTCTCCTCTACTTCAATATTGTATTTTTTCGCCAGGTATTTTATGGCCTCGGGATACGTAAAATGTTCGTGCTCCATCAAAAAAGCCACCACATTACCTCCTTTTCCGCTACTGAAGTCCTTCCATATCTGCTTTACAGGGGAAACCATGAAACTGGGGGTACGCTCATCGGTAAAGGGACTCAACCCCTTAAAATTGGACCCTGATTTCTTCAATTGCACAAAATCACCGATAACCTCTTCCAATCGGGCGGTTTCATATACTTGGTCTATGGTGGTTTTCGAAATCAAAGCGTCCTATTCAAAATAGCTGTTAAAGGTAAATAAAAACATTGTTTTTGATCAATCCAAATAGGAATTCCCTCTTTTAGTTTTAGTATCTTGGGAACTCATTCCAGCCCAAGGGCAAGAACGATAAAAATTGATGATATGGTAAAGAAAGAAGCAAAAAGTTACTCGACTCTGGTTACTCTTTTATTGGCTTTTGTGCTGACAGCCCAAGGGCAAATGACTGAAAAGTCTGGTCCTGTTATAGAAAATGGCGAAGCTCAAGTGGTCGATGCATTTTCCGACCCCAGTACATGGATACGCCACGACCTTTGGGTGGAAACCACTTTTGATTCGGATGGCGATGGCAAATTGGACCGTATGCATGTGGATGTGACCCGCCCTGAACAAACTGACTCAGAAAACCTGAAACTTCCTGTTATCTATGAATCCAGTCCTTATTATGCGGGAACAGCTGGATTGGCCAAAGGCATTTTTTGGGATGTACAACACGAGCTGGGCGAAGCAGGGAAACCAAGAAAGCACCCAAGCGTTACAAGGGTCGGCGAACGTCCGATAATTTCCAATTCCCAAGTGAGAACATGGGTGCCACGAGGCTATATCGTGATCCACTCCTCCTCTCCTGGGACAGGACTTTCCGATGGCGCCCCAACTGTAGGCGGTGACAACGAATCCTTGGCCCCTAAAGCTGTAATAGATTGGCTCAATGGAAGAGCAAAGGGCTATACCGAAAGAGACGGCAACACGGAAGTCAAAGCCTATTGGTCCACGGGAAAAGTGGGCATGACGGGCACCTCGTACAACGGAACCATTCCTCTGGCCGCTGCTACCACTGGCGTCGATGGTCTAGAGGCCATAATCCCCATTGCACCGAATACCTCGTATTATCATTATTATCGATCCAATGGCCTCATACGTTCCCCTGCCGGATATCTGGGCGAGGATATTGATGTGCTCTACGATTTTATCCACAGCGGAGACGAATCCAAAAGAGCCCGAAACAATAAAGTCATCCGTGATACCGAAATGAAGAACGGACAGGACCGCATCACTGGGGATTACAACGACTTTTGGGCAGGAAGGGATTACCTGAACGACATGAAGCCGATGAAAGCAGCCCTTTTAATGTCCCATGGTTTCAACGATTGGAACGTAATGCCGGAGCATAGTTATCGGATTTATAAAAAGGCCAAAGAAATGGGATTGCCCGTTCGGATTTATTATCATCAAAACGGTCATGGGGGGCCACCGCCGATCTCTATGATGAACCGATGGTTTACCCGCTACTTATATGGCGTGGAAAATGGCGTGGAAGATGAACCTAAAGCATGGATTGTTCGGGAGAACGACAAAAAAGACAATCCGACCCCTTATGCGGACTATCCCAATCCGGACGCAAAAGATGTGCAATTGTTCTTGAGCAAAGGTGCACCCGAAAAAGGGCAATTGACCGCCACAAAGCCCAAACAGCAGGGGACGGAAACCTTAGTGGACAACTATTCCTTTTCCGGTGCCAGCTTGGCAAAAGCTGAGACCACAGAGCATAGACTCCTATATGCCACTGCTCCTTTGGAAGAGGATGTCCATATCTCTGGAGTGACCAAAATCAAAATCAAACTGGCCAGTAGCAAACCTGCGGCCAATTTATCCGTTTGGTTGGTATCCCTTCCCTGGACCGATGCCTTGAACACCAAAATAACGGACAATATCATTACCCGCGGATGGGCCGACCCCCAAAACCACAGTTCATTGACAGAAAGTGAACCTTTGGTTCCCGGAAAATTCTACGAAATGGAGTTTGAACTGATGCCCGATGACCAGATTATTCCCAAAGGACAGCAAATCGGTCTGATGATTTTTTCCAGCGATAAGGAGTTTACCCTTTGGCCAGAACCTGGTACTGAATTAACCGTGGATTTGGATGAAACGAAACTTATCCTTCCCGTGGTAGACGGCGAAATCAAATTCTAAAAATGACTCGAATCACATTAACACTGTGCTTTGCAGCTCTTTTTTCTTGCCAGTCCAAAAATAAAATCGACAGAGAACAAGGGCAACAGGATACTATTATAGAAACAATAGCTAAAGAAGAAGGTGCTTTTAAACCTATTTATGAATCGTTTGATTATCTGATTTTAGGTAAAAAACCAACGGACATTATGGTAATTCAAAGAAGCAAGGCCTCCGATGGCTTTCCCATATACAATCAACTGACCAGTTATGGGGATGATGTGATCATGGGCAAGGATGTAAATTTTGAGGACCTTAGGATTTATAAAAAGTACGCCCCAAAATCCACGTTTGAAGATTATGCCGTAGAAGTCTACGAAGGGAAACTGGCAAACCCTGATTTTTCCACGAATCCAGATGCGAAAAGCTTTATTACCCGTATAAAACAAGGATGTGCCGAAGGTGTCAACTTTGCTGGTCATTATACTTTGATTACTTGGGGATGTGGGTCTCCTTGCCAAACCGGAGTCGTTGTTGATCGCATTTCAGGAAAAATTCATGAGGGACTTTTAACCTCTTTAGGTTTAAAGTTTAAAAAAGACAGCAAACTCGTCATTAAAAATATAGGTGCAATTGACCCGAAGACCAACCTGATAGAAGTTTGTTCATATTGCGAAGTCAAACATGAAATATGGACGGGATCTTCTTTTGAAAAAGTTTATTGAAAAGCCAATCACAACTGACTAAAATCATGTGGGTTATCAAAAATATTACGTCTATTTAGGGTAGTGCAACCATACCTTAAAGATATGAAGGTTTTAATTGTTTACGGTACCGTGGAAGGCCAGACCCGTAAAATTGCGAGGTTTATGGAAAACGTGCTACAAGAAGACGGTCATCAAGTGATAATAGCCAATGCTGTAGAGGAGCCACCTGAACCTGATGATTTTGATGCGGTATTTGTGGGCAGTTCCGTCCATATCCAAAAGTATAATACCTTGATTAGAGACTATGTTCAAGAAAATATTGATACCTTAAATGGTAAACCAAGTGTCTTTTTTTCGGTAAGTATGGCGATGGCCTCCAGCATTGAAGAAGAGCATAATGAAGTTGAACAGATTGCAAAGGACTTTTTAAAAAAGACCCAATGGAACCCAAAAAAGGTTTGGCACATGGCTGGGGCCTTAAAATACACGCAATACAACTATTTTAAAAAGTTGATCATGCGCTCCATTGCAAAGAAGGAAGGTGGATCAGTGGATACCAGTCAAGATCATGAATATACAGACTGGCCAAAAGTAAAGGAACAGGTCTTGAGCTTTATCAATAACATTAAAGAACATAAATAAACACAAATGGACAAGCATAGTTTCGATACACTTTCCCAAGCGGTAAATACACTGACACAAGAGGATGGTTATAAAGAAGATTTTGAAGCGGACGAAACCTGCATCAAAGCATTGTATTCAAAAAAAGAATATCAACCCAGCGATTTAAAGATTACCGCCTCTTATCGTTTTGAAGGGATGACAAACCCAAGTGATGAATCCATAGTATTTACCATTGAGGCAAAAGATGGTACAAAAGGAACCCTGGTAATGTCCTATGGGTCATCCACAGCACAAAATGAGGAACTTATTCAGCAAATTCCATGCGAAAAGAATTGATCACACAAATAGTTTACCGACAGATGAGGGCTGATACAAGAGCCAACCAGTAAGACTGAATCTACTTTTATGGGCCTCTAGCACCGCATGGGGCACCTCTGCACTTTTGAACATGACACAACGGGCGGCCTTGGGCTCAACCAAAAAACTAGAGCCATTCTTTTCAAAAATTTCCAGTTCCCCACCATCGCCGGGTGTCCAACCATCATTCAAATAAATAATCATGGAAATCATGCGGTTGTTTCTACCTTCAAATTGATCTAGATGCTTATCGTAATGTCCACCCGATGGATAGTGGGCCAAATGAAACTCATAACCCGATAAACTCAAATAGCAATAACGGTTAAAGATGTGAATGGTTTCATCCAATAAATCCCAATAGGTCTGCAGCTGGGCATCTCTTTTTCTATCCAACCAATAGGTAAAATCGCCACGTACCATACTATCAATTTGATTATCGGCATGGGCACCGATGCCAGCTTCCTTAAAATTGGGCAGCTTTCCCAGAAAAAAAGATTTGATCTCGGTATACAATTCCTCCCTGAGAAAGTTATCTATAATTACATAATCCTTACTGGAGATATCGTCCATCCAGGACAACCAATCCTCCAAATCGTAGTAGGCGTTCAATGTTTCAAAAATCTGGGCGAATGTAGAAATTTTTTAAAAACGGAAATCATTTTTTTCATTCGCTCCTGAAAAAGCTAACTTTGAGATGGATCAATTCAAATTTTCAATGATACTTTTCTTCGGAACAAGACCCGGCAAAAAGGAAACCAAGTTACTGAACCATGTCTCCTGCTCCCATTGTGGGCAGAGTGGGACGATTACTGCGGTAGCTCAACCCAATTATGCCCATTTGTTCTGGATTCCCCTTTTTACCATTAACAATATCCGCTACGCCGAATGTTCGCATTGCAAAAAAGTGTATTACAAAGAGGATTTTACCCCTGAAATGGAGCGGGCCCTATCCGCATAAAAAAACGGCCAGGAAAATCCCGACCGCATTTCTTTCAGGTTCAAAAATGGTTAGATATCGAACCGAAGGCCCAGTGAAATATTATTCTGTTTTACATCCGCATCTTTAAAAATCGGATTCAGGTCATATTTTAAGTAAAGCAGTACACCATCAAAACCCATATAACCGCTCACCCCATAGATTAGGTCGCTACTGTTGTAATCCCGCTTAAGTTTATCCTTTACATTGTCACCATCACGGTTGTATTTCAATTTTTGACGTGTACCCAAGCTAAAGCCTCCGTATCCTCCAAAACCTAACCTAAACTGATCTCTTATAGAGTAGCGTATCCTTCGTTCCGTTTTATTTAAGCGAGAGGGACCAACCTCAAAATGAACCGGGAATACAAGATTGTCCATTCGAAACTTGGATTTATCCAAATCGTACTCAAATTCCTGCAACACGGTTTGACCATCTTCCTGCACAAATATTCTATTCCCATCGGGTTTCAATCCATTGAACTGAAACGAAAACCCATAGTTAAAACGCAACCAATTCGATTGCTTGAACACTCTGGTACGCCATTGCCAGCCCATTTCGAAAAAGCGGCTCCCCCCAATTTTATATGGGGAATCGGAAAGTGACCGCCCCTCAACCAACGCATTGTTCAACCCAACGGCCATTACAAAATCGGAATAGGTGCGTCTATCGTATTTGATTTCCCTCTTATTGCGTCTGGGATTAAAGGTAATGGCAGGTTTTCCGTCTATGAAAAGATCAAGCCTCATCCTATCCCCATAAATAGTATCTATTTCACTCAATGTCAGCACATCACCCTGGTTTCGCTCCAACAATGCGATTCTGTTCTCGATGATGGCAACACGATTTTCAATGTTCAAGGCTCTTTGCTTGGCCACTTCTTCTTTTAAAATACGGGCTTCATTTTCAGAAATGTCCCCATCTTCCAAACGCTGGTTGATGTCTCTCACTTCCACTTTAAGAGCTTCTTTCTCTTGCTCCACTATGCGCTGCTTTTCAACCTTCAACGCCTCGATTTTCTTTTGATAGTCCTCTTGCCCAAATGCTACTTGGGAAACCAAGAACAGGAATAAAACTGCTGAATAAAATGTAATTGTTTTCATGATTGTTTTGGATTATAAACCTCCCTCCCTCCTGCCCAAGAGGACAGGAAGTTGCAGAAGGTTTGACTTGATTGATGAATAATTTTATTGATTTCGGTCTGCCACAGCGGTACGTAGTTTAAGGTATCCTGACTTTAAGGCATCAAAGATTTGATCTCTGAACGATTCGTCCAGTTCATCCTCCACTTCGGCCAATAATGACATAGCGTCCACGGAACCGCCATCGGCAAATAATTTATCTGTTAAAATCTGTCGTTGTGCCGCTCGTAAAAGGGAATCCACTTCAGCATCGGTAACATCTTGCTTTGCATCTTCCATGACTTGGACCTGAGCGACCACTTCTTCCACCTTTTGTGCAATCAACTTATCCGAATTTATTTGGATTTCGTCTTGCAAAGGCTCATTGACTTGTTGTTCGGCAACGGCTGTATTGGAATTCGCTTTTTGAAACTGACTGGCATCCTTTGGCTCTATGAACTCAACCTCTGCTTCAGCCACCTCGGTTTCCATCTCTGGAACTAGTTCTTTTTCTTCGTTTTTTACAGCCTTTACATCGGATGCTTCCTGTGTTTCAGATTCCACAACCTGTGGTTCATTTATCGCTGCATTTTGACTTGTGAAAAAGAAAACAGATACCAGCACAATCCCCACAACGCTTGCGGCTATGGCATAGGGAAACCATGCATTTCTTTTTCTTGGCACTGGTTCTTTTACTTGCGGGGCAATCTTGTCCCATGCTCCTTTGGATGGTGCAAAGGTTCGCTCCTCCAGTTTCTCCTTGATATGTTTTTCGAGTTTATCCATACCCTTTATTTTTTATTCGCCGAATGTGATTTGGGGGACATTCCCTTTAAATTTAAATTCTCTTGAAGCATCTTTCTAGCCTTGAACAATTGTGACTTTGAGGTACCCTCCGAAATCTCCAACATGTCGGCAATCTCTTTATGGCCATACCCTTCGATAGCATACAGCAAGAAAACCGCTTTGTAGCCCTCCGGAAGTTCATCGATGAGATGTTGCACATACTCCACATCCAAAATTCCATCATCGGCAATAGCAACTTGTCCACTAACTTCCACCGCTTCGTCGTCATAGACGACAAACTGCCTCTTGCGCAAATATGAAATACTTTCCCGTACCATGATTGTTCTGATCCAACCTTCAAAACTCCCTTTATGTTGATATGAACTTAAATGGTTGAAGACCTTTACAAAACCGTGGATCATCACATCCTCCGCAAAATGAAGGTCCTTGATGTACTGCCTGCAAACCCCCAGCATTTTGGGCGAAAACTTATCGTACAACAACCGCTGGGCCTGTTGGTCCCCTTTGATCGATTTTTTGATCAATTGTTTTTCGTTGCTATGTAGCGTGATGATCTTCAACAGTTTGGTTTACAAATGTGCTTCTATTTTAATAGACGGGATTTAAACAGGAATAGTTGCCTGAAAATATAAATTTTCAGGCAACACATTAATATTCAGTATTTTAAATTTTTATTTTTTACGGTCCACCACGTAGTTGACCATTAGTGTGAGGGCACTTTTATACTCGGAATCGGGGTAATTGTCCAAAATAGCCAAAGCTTCATCCTTAAACTCCAACATTTTGACCACGGCATAATCGAGTCCGCCTTTTTCCTTAACGTACTCGATTACTTCCTTAACCCGTTTTTTGTTTTTGTTGTGTTTTTTGATGGAGTTGATCAACCATTTTTTCTTTTCCTTGTCGCTATTGTTCAAGGCATAGATCAAAGGCAGGGTCATTTTTTGTTCCTTGATATCGATTCCCGTAGGTTTTCCGATTTTCTCCGCTCCGTAATCAAAAAGGTCATCCTTTATTTGAAAGGCCATTCCACAAAGCTCTCCGAACTTCCTGAAGGTTTCCACTTCTTCGGAATCGGGTCGTACGGAACAAGCTCCCATACTGCAACAGGCGGCAATCAAAGTTGCGGTTTTCTGTCGGATAATGTCGTAGTACACCTCTTCCGTAATATCCAGCAGTCGTGCTTTTTCAATCTGAAGCAATTCCCCTTCGCTCATATCACGGACGGCATTGGAAATAATGTGAAGTAAATCGTAGTCCCTGTTTTCCAAGGAGACCAAAAGTCCTTTGGAGAATAGAAAATCGCCGACCAAAACGGCTATTTTGTTCTTCCACAGCGCATTGATAGAGAAGAAACCCCGGCGCTTGTTGCTATCGTCCACCACATCGTCGTGCACTAAACTAGCGGTATGTATCAATTCGATGATGGAAGCTCCCGTATAAGTTCGTTCATGCACTTCGCCATTTAACAATTTGGCGGTTAAAAAAACGAACATGGGCCGCATTTGCTTACCCTTTCTGTTAACAATGTAGTAGGTAATTCTATTGAACAATGCAACCTTGGAGGACATGGATTTGAGGAATTTTTCCTCAAAAAGCTGCATCTCATTTTCTATGGGTTCCCTTATCTGCGAAACGATTTTCAACGTAACGGTGCGGTGTTTGGTTTTGAAGCTATAAAAGTAGGGAAAATGGAAGAGTTGTAGGAATGAAATCGAAAGTTTAAGATACCGGTCCAAAACTATCGATGATTTACAGGGAATGTTATTTTGGGTTGAGGGTTGAGGGTTGAGGGTTGAGGGTTGAGGAAAAAACTAATTTTACACAACTCCTATCTCCTGTCTCCTAAAAAATTTAGCTTTTATTCGCTAGCTGTCCGCAAGCGGCATCAATATCCTTTCCTCGAGACCTACGTATGGTCACGGTAATGCCATTTCGTTCCAAAGTCTTCTGGTACATTTCAATAGCGCCATCAGGAGCTTGTTGAAACTCACCATCATCAATGGGGTTGTACTCAATAATATTCACTTTTGATGGGGCAAACTTGCAGAACCTTACCAAAGCATCCGCAGCTTCTTGGGTATCATTAATACCTTTCCAAACCACATATTCGTAGGTAATTCTGTTTTTGGTCTTGCTGTACCAATATTCCAACGCTTCACGAAGGTCTTTCAGTGGAAATGTGGAATTGAACGGCATAATGGAGGTGCGTACCTCATCTATGGCGGAATGCAGGGAGACGGCCAAACCGAACTTTACCTCTTCATCGGCCATTTTCTTGATTATCTTGGGCACTCCCGAAGTGGACACTATAATTCTCTTGGGAGACATCCCCAATCCCTCAGGGGAAGTGATTTTATCAATAGCCTTCAAAACGTTATTGTAGTTCATCAACGGTTCTCCCATGCCCATGAAAACGATATTGCTCAAGGGCCTGTCAAAATACAAACGGCTCTCATTGTCTATGGCCACCACTTGATCATAAATCTCATCAGGATTCAGGTTACGCATACGTTTTAAGCGTGCGGTAGCACAAAATCTGCAATCCAAACTACAGCCTACTTGACTGGATACGCAGGCTGTGGTTCGCGTTTCGGTGGGAATTAAAACGGATTCCACTACCAATCCATCATGTAAGCGAACTGCATTTTTTATAGTCCCATCAGAACTACGCTGCATTTGATCTACCCGAATATGATTGATGACAAAATTGTCTTCCAACATTTTACGGGTCTCCTTGGAGATATTGGTCATGGCATCAAAATCGTGTGCCGATTTCTGCCACAACCACTCATAGACCTGGTTGCCACGGAATGCCTTATCGCCCTGCTCCACAAAAAAATTGCGAAGTTGTTCCTTGGTCAATGCACGTATGTCCTTTTTTTTGATTTCCACTTCTTAAAGATAAGCAAGAAAAAATCCCGCCGGCCAGTATAGCAAACGGGATTTATCTTCTTTAAAATATTGTTTTTACAGAATCAACATCGCATCCCCGTAGGAATAGAAACGATAGCCTTCCAAAATTGCCTGCTTGTATGCTTTTTTGATCAAATCGTGACCTGCAAATGCAGAGACCATCATCAACAAGGTTGATTTTGGCAAGTGGAAGTTCGTGATCATGCAGTTGGCAATACTGAATTCATATGGAGGAAAGATGAACTTATTGGTCCATCCCTCGAAGGTGTTCAATGTATGCTCGGAAGATACCGCACTTTCCAATCCACGCATAACCGTTGTACCCACTGCACAAACTTTTCTTTTGTTTGATTTCGCGTTGTTTACGATTTCAGTTGCTTTTTCATCTATGACCAACTCTTCGCTATCCATTTTGTGTTTGGACAGATCTTCCACTTCAACCGGGTTAAAGGTTCCCAAGCCTACGTGAAGGGTCACTTCCGCAAAGTTGATTCCTTTGATCTCCAAACGCTTCAACAAATGCTTGGAAAAGTGTAGTCCGGCAGTCGGTGCAGCAACAGCACCTTCGTGCTTGGCATAAATGGTCTGGTAACGCTCCTCATCATCCGGGGTAACGTCTCTTTTAATATATTTTGGAAGTGGAGTCTCTCCCAATTCCCTTAGCTTTCTTCTAAAATCGGTATACGACCCATCGTAAAGAAAACGCAATGTTCTCCCCCGGGATGTGGTATTGTCAATTACCTCGGCCACCAAGCTCTCATCTTCTCCAAAATAAAGTTTGTTTCCAATTCTGATTTTTCTGGCTGGATCCACCAAAACATCCCAAAGGCGCTGTTCTTGGTTGAGCTCGCGCAACAAGAACACCTCGATTCTAGCTCCGGTTTTTTCCTTGTTACCAAAAAGTCTTGCAGGAAACACCTTGGTATTGTTCAAGACCATCACATCGTCTTCGTCAAAATAATCAACCAGGTCTTTGAACATTTTATGTTCAATTTTTCCGCTGTCACGGTGAACCACCATCAGTTTGGATTCGTCCCTGTGTTCTGCAGGGTATTCTGCCAATAACTCTTTAGGCAATTCAAAATTGAAGTTTGATAATTTCATGTGGACTTTTTTTCGATTTTTTTAAAGAGGGGCAAATATACAACCTCGCGATAGCGGATGTCAAGTAATTTAATGATTAAATGTGGATTACAGTTCCTCGATACCAAATCCAAGGGTCTTTAGGTCCTTCCAAAAATCGGGGTAGGACTTGGACACTACCTCGGCATCGTTCACAATGAATACTGCTTTTAAGGCCAGTGGGCCAAAGGCCATCGCCATTCTGTGGTCATTGTAGGTATCCACCGAAACACCGCCATTGAGTTGCTTTTGGGCTGTGAGGGTTAAACTTTCACAATCAATATCCACAGTGGCCCCAAACTTACCCAATTCGGTCTGTAAGGCAGCCAAACGGTCGGTTTCCTTAATCGGTAACGTGTGCAATCCGGTGAGATGGCATCCTATACCCAATCCCAAACAAGTTACTGCAATGGTCTGTGCGATATCAGGGGCATTGGAAAGATCGTACTCCAAATGATTTGATTGGACTCCCGCTGTTTTTTTGAGGAGAATTGTGTTGTTTGAAAAAACGGTCTCTACTCCAAAATCCTTATAGATGTCGGCCAAAACACTGTCTCCTTGCAATGAATTTTGCTTGTAGGAAGACAATTGTATTTCCGTCCCCACTTCGCACATGGCGGCAATACTGTAAAAATAACTCGCCGAGCTCCAATCTGATTCGACTACCAAGGTTGTATTTTCCACAGCTTTTTTCGGAGCAACCTTGATTTTATTTCCTTCAAAAGAGGTTTCCACACCTATTTGTTCCAAAAGGGCCAGGGTCATTTTTATGTAGGGGACCGATGTGATCTTCCCAATCAATTCCAGTTCCAATCCATTTTCCAAACTGGGAGCTACCAACAACAATGCGGAAATATATTGACTGCTGATATTCGCGGGAAGGGAAACTTGGCTTTTTTTGAGTTTTTTTCCAGTTATTTTCAGGGGTGGATAACCCACTTCCTTTTCATATTGAATATCGGCCCCGAGTGATTGTAGTGCTTCCACCAATACTTTTATGGGTCGCTCCTGCATACGTTGTGACCCCGTAAGTGTAACCTGCTTTCCTTCTTGCGAAGCAAAATACCCGGTCAAAAATCGCATGGCGGTACCAGCGTGATGGATGTCCACCTCTCCCGTTGATTTTGCCAAGCCTTTTTGCATTACCTCCCCATCATCGGAATTGGAAAGATTCTCAATTTTAATATTGGGAAAAAGCGCCTGCAACAAAAGGGAGCGATTGGTTTCACTTTTGGAACCTGTGATCGCAATGGCTTTTTGTATTTTTTTATCGTTGGGCGAGGAAAGCTGGAGTCTCAAAGCTGTTCGGTTTGTATGAATTGTCAAAACTAGAAAAAACGGACTTAATGTCCCTTTAGGCAGGCAACTTTATTTAAGCTTTTTGTTATTTTGATGGCGGTCGTGGTCGCGTTCGGTCTTTATATCCAACTTTTTGTCGAACGCTTCCTGTAAATCTATCCCTGTTTGGTTCGCTAAGCAAAGTACCACAAAAACCACGTCTGCAAGCTCTTCGCCCAAATCCTTGGCCTTATCAGATTCCTTTTCGCTCTGTTCGCCATAACGCCTTGCGATGATACGCGCCACCTCTCCTACTTCTTCGGTAAGTTGGGCCATATTGGTAAGTTCATTAAAATAACGGACCCCATGGTTTTTAATCCACTCGTCTACGGCTTTTTGTGCGTTTTCTATGTTCACCCTAACAGTTTTTATGATTTGAACACAAAGGTAAGCACAACTGACTTATTCCTTTTCAAGAACAATGTAACTCTTGTTCTGTAAAGTGACCGCATCTTCAAAGAACTTCCTAATATATGCATATCCCTCACTAGTATAATGGGTGGATTTGAGCTGCAAGGTATATTGCACCATGATTTCACCTTGATTTTCAGTGCAATTGAACCTTAAAACCCCACTGTTCTCTGGAAGCCCCAAAAAACTGGGCTCCGGAATCTCCTTAACCTTATAGCCTTCCGGAACATCTATACTGGCGTAATACCTATAGGATCTTAGGTAACCAAAGTCCACTGGATAATATCTTTTTTCGGCTACGAAGGGATTGCTGTTGAAAAAACGTATGGCAAACGGGTTGAAATACACTGTTGGAGTGTTACTCAATCCTTCCATTTCGAAAGTGAAGTGTTCCACCAGTTTCTTATCACCTGACTGTTCAGCATCCAGTTCATATTCTTCAATATAAAAATCACCGTAAGCAGCATCTTCAATTTCATTCAGATAGTCCTCCTTGGTTTTGGAACTGATTTGGTCCCTTTTTGACAATGCCTCATATCCCATGGAAATATCATCGTAGTTTCCCGTGACAAGACCATTGTCAAGGTCGAGTTCCATTTGAATACGTACGCTCCTGCTATTTCTGTTTTCTGGAACAATGTCATACCAATAGCTTTCCCCTTTCAAATCCATGACCCTCCCATAGTAATTCAAGCACCGATAGGGCAACATACCAAAGGATAGATTTTTTTCCGTAGCATCCAACAAATACGTATCATCGTCAATATTTGCTTTGGCCACCAGGTAATTGAAATCGGTCATGACCGGATGTGTTTTTTTGGGCAATCCATTGTTGCGTGTGGAAAGTACCATCATTTCGGCATCTATGCCTGCCGAGTTCAATAGGTTGATAAGGGTAATGTTGATTTCCGCAACATTGCCTTTGCGCTCATCGAAAGCCTCTTTAACCCTATTGTCCCAAAAGATTCCGTAATCTCCATTCCAAGTGTAATAGTCCTTCACAAACTGATAGATTTTTTTTGCCCTCTCAATTTTACTACCAGGACTATTGGTCAATTGGGCAGGAACATTACGTTCAAAAAAGTTTTCTTTTTTGAGTTGCCTCCCTAAATCTTTGTCCGCTTTGAATTCCCTGTCTACATCTTTCCATGTTTTGGTATACCGATTGATTGAACCATCGAAACTCAGGTGTTCGGACAACTCGAATTCCAACGCAGAACGATAATTTTTGGGGGATAACATAAAACTTTCCCCCTCCTTGAATGCTGGCACATCTTTCATGACATACTTCAAGACTTCACAATCCGCTGCTTCAGATGATCTGGGAATGTAGAAACAGTCTTTTTTTATGGTCGCATCGTTAACATCTAGATTCAATTTTCCCTTTAGTGTACGATTATACTTGTAATTTCCGGGAATCTCAGCATTGTATTCGGTATATACCTTTGGTATACTCTCTTGAAACTTCCATCCATTCAGATTGTGGAAAAATGGTGATTGAATCTCATAAACATATTCCAAAATAGAGCCTTCCTGAACGTTTGGAAAAGTAAACCGTTTATCCGACCATCTTTCGTTCAAGTCTGTTTCAAAAATCTCCTCTTGCCGCAGACTGTGTTTTACCGTTCCGTTGTGGGTAATTGCCCTGATTTTGTCCACTGTTTCCCGGGCATTGTCGGAATGGTAATAAGGAATTGAGATGTTTGCCTCTGAAATCCCTTGTTTGTCCAAGATTTTTATCTTGGCATGATATTCCTTGATAAGCCAAACATAATTACCTCTGATCTCAAAGGAATTATCCCCCTTTTCATAAAGATATACCGCATGCGCAGTGGTATCTTTTTGATAAGTTTTGAATTCAGATTCAAAAGGGGTCAGCTTGCCAAATTCATGTTCCTGGGCAAAAACCAGTGTGGCATTGAACAAAACCAAGAGTACAATTACTTTTTTCATTTTATACTGTCTAAGATTTTGTCAAAACAATCTTTTCAGACTCCTTATCGACAATATGTCGATAAAATTCTTTGAGGTCAGCATAGTAAAACGCCGGAATCACAGGGCTATTAAGTGCCGTTTCTATTCGTGCATTGATGACCTCCCCGTTGGCCGAAATGTTATATCTAAACTGTCCCATATTTTCAGGCAACACCACCGCTATAGGTTCAGGAATGGATTCAACGGTGTATCCTTCTGGGATTTTAATTGAAATCATATATTTATCTTCCCATGGATAGCCGTAATCTACAGGAAATTCCCTTTTTTCCATTTTGAAAGGATTTACCCTTGTGGCCAAATGAAACATAGGGGATAGATAAAGTTTACCTCCTATTACCTCATAAGCAGCCTCTTTTTTAAATTCATAGGATTGTACAATGGGTTTTGATAGCTCTTCAATATTCTGTAAATCAAAACCTGATATTTCCATATCACTATTTTTCTCCAAATTGTCCAAATATGATTCTTCGGATCCTTCTGTATAGCCATTCCTAAAAGCAAATGCGTTATTGGCCGTGTATTGTTGTCTATACTTTCCCGCTATCGATCCGTCTTCATCTAGGTGTACATTCATCATCACAGCATCCAAAGATTTGGATTTGGGCATTAAGCTTACTTGACTGGAACTGTCATCATCGCGAATCAATCTGCCAAACCAATTCAAAGCACGTGTCGGCAAAACATCTGGCATTGCATTTTTTTCAGTAGCATCAAATAATATCAGATCATTTTGGATCTCAAGACCAGCAACCACGTAATTGAACCCATTTCTGGTGGGGAACAGAGGTATGCCATGCGATCTGGTACTAACCAAAATTGGATTTGCATTGAGACCTGCATATTTGAACATAGCGATGAGCATCAGATTGATCTCGGCCACATTCCCGGTGCCTTCCTTATAAGCTTTTCTCACACCTTGACTACATCCCACACCTGTATAACCATCCCAGTTCATTTTGGATTTCACATACTGAAAAATAGCCATTGCCTTTTCCGAATAGGATGATAAGCCTGATATCAACTGATCAATATCATCATCAAAATAATTATCCTTGTTCAACTCTCCTCCAAAATCATCATAATTGTAAATGGTCTTAGCAACATCCTCCCAAGTTGTGCTATAATGTTTAAAAACTTGATTGGGAAAATTTGTAGAAGCGAGCTCAAACTGAATGGCGGTTCTGTAATTATCAATATTGCTCGTGTACTTCTCTTCCAATAAGGCGGGCAAATCGGATGCTGATATATTATACACGTTCTCAATCAAATCAAGACTGCTGTTTTTCTGAGTATTGCTGGAAAACTTTGAGACCTTAAGCGTCCTGTTGTCTTTAGTCTGTGTAAAATCAATGGGATGAAAACCTCTACTATATTGTTTAAAGACAAAGTACTCCGGAATATCCAATCGTACTTTCACGTAATCCACAGGAATATCATATTGCAGCTTAAATTCATCGATGTACCAATACAATGGGGAGTTGACTTCATATTTGATATCCAACACACTGCCTTCATGCACTTCCGGCATAGTAATGGACGCCCTCTTTCTGTATTTATTAACGTCTTCCTTGAAAACTCCGTCCTTCTTAAGTTTTTGACTTACCACTTTTCCATTCTCCAAATTAAACGTGTAACCTTTTACTCCGTGTATGGTTTCATTTTCACTTTCCCCAAGATAAAGGGGAACCTGCAACGTTGCCCAATCAAATCCCTCTTTATTATATATTTTAATGCGATAGTGCACTTCACGGATAAGGGACCAACCTTTGTTATATTGATAATCGTACCACACCCTTTCTTCCTTGTGGAGAATAGCAGCATTGGCCTCGGGGTAAGTGGCATGCTCTGTTGCAGCCACTTCTTCCTTGGATACCTTTCCAAATTTGATCTCATTGGAGCTAACTACTTGTTGTACCAGCAATAGCAGAAAAAACAGCCTTAATTTCATGATTCTTTTTTACTTAGAACGATTTTGGAATTATCATATCTAGCGACTTTCTTTCTGAAGTCACGATAGAGTTTATAGTCTTCTTTGGGATATTCTCCCGATTTTATCAAAAGTCTTCTTTTATATACAAGAACCCCTGGTTCCAAGGGCTCAATGGAAATAGTATAGGTCCCAAATTTGGTTTCCTCCTTGACAGGTAGCATCCAGGTTTCAGGGACGTATCCTTCCGGAAGGTGTACAATGAACTCATCCTCATCCAAGTAACCACGTTTTATTACCAGTGGCCTTTTTCTATTTCTAGACCTATCTGGCACCCCATAATTACGGTTTGCCACATTGGCCACCAACAATAATTTGTCTCCGGCAGTGCTCAAATAGTTCTCCACACTGATGGTTACCTCTTCAACAAACTCAATATTGTTGGCATCGTTTTGGTATTTGACCTCATCCAATCTCAAGTTCTGCACGTAACTCCAGTATGATTTATAGAATTCCTCCTGTTCTGATTTGGTATTACCGGTTCTCCAGTACTTGTTATCGTATTGGAATCCCTTTGAAAGGATCTTTACCTTCCCTTTTATATTATTCCCTTCTACAATGTGGAATTCCGCTTTGGTAGATTGATAATTTTCTTCATCCAAATAGGCTTTTGTCCTGACCAACTCACCTCCTTGGGGAGTCACTTTCAAAACATTTCGATTATCGGTAAACGTCCCCAAATAATTGACCGGTGTTTTTTGGCTGGTACATTCCAACCAAACCTCTTCCTCATCCAGCGGCACATTCAAAAACACGTGGTTTCCCTGCATGGACGGAAAGTCTGCATCGAAACTTTTCATTTGTCCACCTGCATGCACCACGGTGTAGTATGATTCCACCCCAACAGCACTTAACAATGCTTTTGTATAATTGGTAAGCCCTTTGCAATCGCCATATTTTACACGATCCACATCAGATGCGCTTATGGGCATCCAACCACCAATTCCCAATTGAACACTTATGTAGCGGGTGTTTTCTTGAACGTATTTGTAAACGACCCTAATCTTCTCCAAGGGGTCGGATACTCCTTGCACCAAGTTTTTAACGTATTGAACGGTACCTTCATCCAAATTATCCCGTCCCTCCAAAAGTTCATCGTTCATCCATTTACCAAGTTCTTTCCATGTTGAGGCTCTGCCGTCAACACCTTCAAGATGGAATTGGTCCATTGCAATTTTTACCTGTGGGGCAAAATCGTTAAATGACGGGGACAATGGTTCCGCTTTTATGGCCTTTAGGTTTTTGGCCTTGTATGCAATTGACTTTTCCGTCTGTTTGATCTCAATCTGGTAGGACTCAAAGTTCTCCTCTTTATGCCTGAAAGGTATGCCGCATTCCATAGTAAAGGAAAACTCACTTTTTTCGGTGCTTACCCTATAGTCATCCAAAAAAGCCCAGTTTGGTGCAAAAGCCGTGTTTGGGGTCGTATACTGTTTGACAAATTCAACAGTGTAAGGATACTGTGCAGGGGTGTATCGCATGACCAGAACCCGTGAATCGGAATAAAGGGTTCCACCGTCAATCGCACTTTGGTCCAAAAAGTCCCTTTTCTTGATTTTCTTTATTTCTTCTCCTTGCGCATTGTAAATAATGGCTTCCAACTCGGAGACTTTATCATTCTTTTCGTAAAACGCATAGGCATTGACGTGCTCATTTCCATTCTCGTTGAAAATCGTAACCACTCTCTTACTGGAAACCTCCATCTTATCTTGATCCTCAACGATTACATCCATCTTATCCAATCGGACAACGGCATCAGCATTTTGCCTTACTTCCTTTGGAATGGCATCAACATTATAATTCTGGGAAAATGAGCAATGAAAAAATAAGCCAAGTAGGAATAGAAAATAAAATCGCATTCGTTTATCTGGAAATGGTTAGTTCAGGCAACACTAAAGTGTTTAATTTCTTACAAAAAAGACATTTTTTTCGATAAAAAGTAATTATTCCTTGTTTTTTGTGTCTATCGTAATAGTTACCGGGCCATCGTTAAGCAGTTCCACTTTCATGTCGGCGCCGAAAATTCCAGTACCCACTTTTTTACCTAGTCTTTGCTCCAAAACCTTCACAAATGCTTCATACATGGGAATGGCCAAATCGGGTTTTGCTGCTTTTATATACGAAGGTCGATTTCCTTTTTTAGTCTGTGCGTGCAACGTAAATTGACTGACCACGATAATATCTCCATCAATATCGGTTACAGAGCGATTCATCACGCCATCTTCATCATTAAAGATTCGAAGATTCAGAACTTTATTCGTAAGCCAATCAATATCGTCCTTGTTGTCGGCATCCTCTATACCCAATAATACCAATAAACCATTTTCAATGGATGAAATCACTTTGCCATCAACGGTAACACTTGCTTTTGAAACTCTTTGTAATACTGTTCTCATTTATCTTTCCCTATACGGATTGTCTTCTTCGCCTGTTAGCATTTGAACATAGCTTCGGTATCGGCTTGCCGCAACTTCATCATGCTCCAAAGCCTCTTTTACCGCACATTTGGGTTCATCCAGGTGGAGACAATTATTGAACTTACATTCGGATTTCAACTTGAAAAATTCTGGAAAATAATCTCCGATTTCGTACTTTTCCATATCCACGATGCCAAACCCCTTTATCCCTGGGGTATCTATGATTCGGGCATCAAAAGACAAATCGTACATCTCGGCAAAGGTGGTGGTGTGCTGTCCTTGCATATGCTGTTCCGATATTTCGGCTGTTTTTAACTTTAAGCCTGGCTCCAGAGCATTGACCAAGGTGGATTTCCCTACACCGGAATGGCCAGCGAACATACTTGTGTTGCCAATCATCAAATCTTTTACCTTGTCCACGTTTTTGCCTTGTTTAGCTTCAATTTGAATGCAGGTATAGCCAATTTTCCGATAAAGGTCCATCAAGTAGTCCACTTCATACTTATCCTCTTCGCTATACACATCCATTTTATTGAAAAGAAGCACTACGGGAATATGGTATGCCTCGGCAGTTACCAAAAATCGGTCTATAAAGCTGGTAAAAGTGGGCGGATTGTTCAACGTTACCAACAGAAAGACCTGATCTAAATTGGATGCGATAATGTGAGTTTGCTTGGAAAGCTTTACAGATCTACGGACAATGTAGTTCTTGCGTTCCCCAATTTTGGAAATCACACCAACCGTCTCATCCCCAATATTTTCCAAATGGAACTCTACATGATCACCAACCGCCACGGGATTGGTGCTTTTAATCCCCTGTGTTCGGAACTTGCCCTTGATACGGCATTCGTAAAACTCTCCATCAGAGGACTTTACAGTATACCAGCTTCCCGTTGATTTATAAACAGTTCCGTTCACTATTTGTTTATATTTTGATTACAAAGAAACAATATTCCTGCTTTTTCGTCGTATATCTTTGTTAACAGTTTTAACGATCATTAACATTTTAATCATGAAGAAAATTATTTTGGCCGCTGTGGTAATACTCGCAGCAACGTTTACCATGAGTGCACAGCAGTACCATGTAGTTACCAGTGTTGAGTCCATAGTGCCCAACGGACTGGGAAGATCTAGAATTATAAATGCCTTGGAGGATAAGGATTATAAGGAGTTTACAAGTGTACAGACCGAAGACGACAATACCAGGAACAAATCCAAAAGGAATGAAATCCGTGTAAAGAATTTCGAGGAAACCAAGCTTTTGAACTTTTATAACATTGGAGGTATCCGGTTCCAAAATATAGCGGCCAATGATGCCTTGATCACTTCCATGATCAACGATATGGTTTCCAACGGATGGGAACTGGCCTTTGTGGTAAGTGGTGTGGAAAGTGAAGGTGGAAAAGGTGATGGACAAGGTATTTTCATTACCCGTTACATCTTCAAAAAATAAATGCTGTACTCACAACTGACAAATAAAAAAAGCCCTCCAATTTTTGGAGGGCTTTTTTTTTGCAGCAACAAGTTTCATTAATCCTTAATGTGGATTCTTCCACCCACAAAGGTTTTTTTATGTACTGTTTCCGGGTTTCCGTAAACATAAACATCCCCACCGGCCTTTACGTTGATATCAACCATTTCCGAAGCAAACACATCCGCTTCGCCCCCGGCAGAAATCTTCACATCCGTTGTAGCGGTCCGTAGTTCCCTTCCTTCAAAGATACCTCCGGTATTCAATACAACTGTCTGGTTTTTTGCCAAACCGGAAGCTTGAACGATACCGCCAGTAACCGCTCTTATCTCGGCATAATCCACATCCATTCCTATACGGATGGTCGCCCCTTCTTGGGCTCGTAGTTCTATTCTACTTTTCTGAACCATCTCGTTACAGGTAATCTGGGAGCCTTCATTACCATCAATTACATCCAGATTGGTGTAGTAGACTTCAATCACGGTGTCCTCGCCCTGAAACTTTTTGTCCAACTGCATTCTAAGTTTCAAGGTCCCATTTTTGTTGGTCCATTTAATGTCGTCAACGTTCCAACCTTTGATCATGATCTTGTTCTCATCGGATTGGATCAAGTTGACCTCGATCAAATCAAAAACTTTGATTTTGTTGAATTCCCCGACTTCCGTATCAATGATTCGTTGTGAAAACATAACCAAGGGAAGTAAAAGGAGGCCTAGTGTGTATATTTTTTTCATGATAAAGTGTTTTTACCTTTCAAAGATGACCTCTATACACTTTTGTTACAGTTTGAACCAAAAAAAACTATTTACAACCTCAAATGTTTTTGAAGCTGCAAATAGTTCTTAAGTCAACCTGATTAAAAATCAGTCTAAGCGTTGATGATCTTTTCTTGGTGATTGATCGATTCCTGGTGGATTGCCTTGAACATTTTCAAAACAAATTCCTCACTCAATCCTCTTTGCTCACCTTCCAAGATCATATTGCCCAATATGGCGTTCCATCGATTGCTTTGAAGCACCGCTACGTTCTTTTGCTTTTTCAACTCTCCAATACCATCGGAAACCTTCATTCTTTTACCCAAAAGATCGATCAACTGGTTGTCCAATATATCTATCTGAGCTCTAAGATTGCTCAAATTGCTCTGGTATTCGGCTTCCTCATTGGTTTCTTTTCTTATGCGTAGATCTTTCATCATCTGAACCAATGTTTTAGGGGTTACCTGTTGGGCAGCATCACTCCATGCGTTGTCCGGATCATAATGCGTTTCAATCATCAGTCCATCAAAGTTCAAGTCCAAAGCAGTTTGAGACACATCAAAAACCATATCCCGCTTCCCTGTAATGTGACTTGGATCGTTGATGATAGGAAGATCAGGGAACTTGGTCTGCAACTCGATGGCCAATTGCCATTCCGGAATATTGCGGTATTTGGTTTTCTCATAAGTGGAGAATCCTCTATGGATTACCCCCAATTTTTCGATATTGGCGGAGTGCAAACGCTCCACAGCGCCCAACCAAAGGGAAAGGTCTGGGTTTACCGGGTTCTTGACCAAAACAATCTTATCCGTTCCCTCCAACGCATCCGCAATTTCCTGAACGATAAATGGACTTACGGTCGATCGCGCCCCAATCCACAAAAGGTCTACATCGTGCTCCAAAGCTAGGTCAACGTGTGCCCTGTTGGCCACTTCGGTAGCCGTTTTCAGTCCTGTTTCTTCTTTTACTTTTTGCAACCACTTCAATCCAATGGCTCCTACTCCTTCAAAATTACCTGGACGAGTTCTTGGTTTCCAGATTCCGGCACGGTAATAGCTCACGTCGGTGTCTTTAAGATCGTGCGCTATTTTCAGCACTTGGTCTTCGGTTTCCGCACTACACGGACCTGCTACTACCAAGGGATGACCCAAATTCATGTCATCCAACCATTTCCTCATTTCCTTTTTGTTTTCCATAATACTCTCTATTTTTTTGTAAGTGGTATTCCTTTTAGTATTTGTTTTATTCTATTTGTATTACTCATTTCTTGGTGGACATTTTCAAAATCGTTGTCCAATATCAATTGTTTGAACGTGGTCAGGTTCTGGATGTATTCTTCCAGGGTTTCCAAAACATTGTCTTTGTTCTGTTCAAAAATGGGGGTCCACATATCGGGTGAACTTTTCGCCAAGCGAACGGTGCTTTCAAAACCACTTCCCGCCATGTCAAAAATATCACGCTCATTTTTTTCTTTATCAATAACCGTCTTTCCCAACATAAAAGCGCTAATGTGTGATAAATGAGAGACGTAGGCGATGTGTTTGTCATGGGCTTCAGGATTCATATATCGAATTCGCATCCCTATATCCTGAAACATGGCCAGTGCTTTTTCCTGAAGTTTGAAGGCTGTTTTTTCAACCTCACAAATTATCATGGTCTTACCGGCATACAATCCTTCCAAAGCTGCTGTTGGTCCTGAAAACTCGGTACCTGCAATGGGGTGGCAGGCCATAAAATTCCTTCGTTTGGGGTGGTCGGCCACTTGCTCACAAATCAAACGTTTGGTCGACCCAGCATCCATTACCACGGTTTCCTCACCAGCGGCATCCAATATTTTGGGCAATTCAGTAACCAAAACATTCACTGGAATACCTACATAGACCATGTCCGCAGTTGCCAAAGACTCGTAATCCCCCTTTATATCTATGACCTGAAGTTTCAAAGCCTCATCCAAATGTGCAACACTTTTGTCCACCCCGATAATTTCTGCTTCGGGATGCAATTTTCTCACATCCTTGGCAAAGGAACCACCTATCAATCCAACTCCTATAATGACTATTTTCATAATCTAAAATCTTTCAATGGCTTCTTCAATCTTCTCTTCTTTCACACAAAGCGAAAAACGAATATAGCCTTCTCCATTACTCCCAAAAATGGTTCCCGGGGCAATGAAGATATCTTTATCGTACAATACCTTGTCTATAAATTCCTCTGACGGTTCAGCGCCTTCGGGCAGCTTGCACCAAACAAACATGCCCACGGCATTTTTATCATAGGTACAGCCCAATTTGTCCGCCAATCGGAACATCAACTCTCTACGTTTGGTATATACCTTGTCCAATGCCTCGAACCATTCGGGACCACTTTGCAAAGCGGCAATCGCCCCTTTTTGAATGCCATAGAACATTCCAGAGTCCATATTGCTTTTCACTTTCAACACCGCGGTGATATGCTCTGCACTTCCCAGAAGCATCCCAACACGCCAACCTGCCATATTAAAGGTCTTGCTCAAACTGTTCAGCTCCAAAGTGCATTCTTTGGCACTCTCTATGGATAAAATACTGGTAGGGTCACTGGACAACACAAAACTATAGGGGTTATCGTTAACCAAAAGAATTTCATTTTTCTGGGCAAAATCCACCAAAGATTTTAATTGCTCCTTGGTCGCAGTTGCCCCTGTGGGCATATGTGGGTAACTTATCCACATCAACTTTACTTTGGACAAATCCCTTTTGGAGAGCTCTTTCAAATCCGGAAACCATCCATTTTCCGCTTTCAAGTCATAAGTGACAGGAGCTCCACCTACCAAATTGGTGACGGATGCGTATGTAGGATACCCGGGATTGGGCAGCAATACCTCATCCCCTTTATTTAAAAAGGCCATGCTGATATGCATAATACCTTCCTTGGATCCCATCAATGGCAAAATTTCGGAAGATGGATCTACGGTCACTTCAAATTTTTGTTGATAGAAGTCCGCAATGGCCTCCCGAAGTTGTGGCAATCCCTGATAGCTCTGATACTGATGTGCCCCGGTCTCGATAATGGAATCCCGAAGGGTTTCCAATACCTGTGGTGATGGTGCCAGATCCGGACTTCCAATCCCCATATTGATGATGGGCTTGCCTTCGGCCATCAATCCCCTGACCTCTCTTAACTTTTTGGAGAAGTAGTATTCCTGTACGGTATTTAATCGGTCTGCTGTTATCATTACAACAATGCATTTTTATATTCTCCCAACACCTTGAAATCCTCCGCCATGATCTGCATCAACGATTTGGTCTTGGCAAAGTGTTCATATTTATCAAAGGTCACGTCAACAAAAAAGGCATATTTCCAAGGGGTCTCGATCACGGGCAATGACTGAATCTTCGTCAGGTTCATATTGCAATCGCTCATCACGTTCAATACCGTGGCCAAACTTCCTCTTTTGTGATCGGTTATAAATCTCAAAGATGCCTTGTTGATTTCCTCTTCGGGCAACACTTTGTTCTGCTTTTTAAGAACTATGAACCTCGTGGAATTGTTCACAATGGTCTGGATATTGTCAGCAATGATTTCCAAATCGTACATTTCGGCAGCCATTTTTGGGGCAATCGCAGCGATATGCTCCAACTTTTCATCTTTGATTCGTTTTGCCGTTTCTGCCGTATCCGCACTTTCCACCAATTTGATTTGTGGATGTGCCTTAAAGAACTCCTTACATTGCAACAATGCCATTGGGTGCGAATGTACCTCTTGAATATCATCAAAAGTTTGCCCTTTCTTAACCATAAGGTTATGATGGATGTTCAGATAGTGCTCCCCTATCACATGGATATTATTGTGATACACCAAATTGTAATTTGGGATAATGGAGCCAGCGATGGAATTCTCAATGGCCATAATGCCCTTGTCCGCTGCACCTATCATCAGATTGTCGATAACAGCATCAAAAGAGTTGCACTCGATCAACTCAATTTGATTTCCAAAAAAATCCGTGGCAACCTGATGATGGTTGGAACCCTTTATTCCTTGTATAGCGACTTTTAATTCCATTGCAAAAAAAAAGCCCCGATGTATCGGGACTTTATAAATTGGTTATACTTTAAACGTATCTATAATAGTCCCGTTCCTCTTTGAAAAAAGAAGTAAAAATAAAAACGGTTCCAGAAATACGTGTTTGTCATCTCATTGTTAATTGTCGGCTAATTTAGGTATTCAATCGGAAACACACAGACATTCCTAAATTTTTTTTGATTTTTTTCAAAAACAACATTTTCACTGCACATTATTTTACAGAAACCATTCTTTTTTAAGAATTCCTATTTTCCTATTGATTTCAAAACCATAATCCCTTGTTTTTGAAACCCAAGGAAAAGAACAACTAAAAGTGTATTTTTGGAATCATCAAATTCAGTTTGAATGTCAATTACCGTACAGAACATCACAAAAACCTTTGGCTCACAAAAAGCATTGAACAATGTTTCCTTTACCATCAACAAGGGAGAAGTAGTTGGTTTTTTAGGGCCTAATGGTGCCGGAAAGTCCACCATGATGCGGATTTTGACCACCTATTATAAAGCGGACAATGGAGATGCCTCCGTAAACGGGTTCGATGTTTTGGAAGCTGAAAAAGATGTTCAGAAAAGCATCGGGTATTTGCCGGAACACAATCCACTGTACTTGGAGATGTACGTTAAGGAATACTTGGCCTTCAATGCTGATGTCTACAACGTGGATAAGTCCAAAATCAATGATGTGATTCAACAGACAGGCTTATCTCCCGAAGCCCACAAGAAAATCGGACAGTTATCCAAAGGATACCGTCAGCGTGTTGGGCTGGCCGCAGCACTGCTCCACGACCCAGAAGTTTTGATTCTTGATGAGCCCACTACGGGTCTCGACCCCAACCAATTGATCGAGATCCGAAAGCTGATTCGTGAAATTGGCAAGGAAAAAACCATTTTGCTCTCCACACATATTATGAAAGAAGTGGAAGCGGTCTGTGACCGGGTCATCATCATCAGCAAAGGAGAATTGGTGGCCGACAAAAAACTGGAAGAACTCCGTGAAGCCGAAGAACAGATCATTGAGGTCGAGTTCGATTATCGTGTAGAAGAACAATTAATTCAACAAATGCCCAATGTTTCACACGTAAAAAACACCGGTGGATTTGTCTACGAGATCACTTTTGGCACTTCAAAGGACATGAGGCCCGCTGTTTTTGATTTTGCTCACGACAACAAACTAAAGACCCTACAACTCAGCAGAAAGAACAAAAATCTGGAGAGCTTGTTTACCGAACTTACGTCTTAACTTTCCATTTATCCGAACAGATGGAACAACTGCCTAAAATGGAGTGGAAAACGGTTTCAAAAATGGTACTTTTGCGGTTCAGAAGAAAATGGACCTATGAAGAAGAACAACGCCAGATTGGAACTTTCAACAGAAGAAATGAAAAGCTATGGATATCAGATTGTTGATGCCATAGTGGAACATCATGCCACCCAGCACAAAAAATTGCCTGTTGCCCTGGGTTCAAGGGAAGAAATGGACTCTTTGTTTTTGGAGGAAGCCCCCGAACAAGGTTCGGACCCGACCCAAGTACTCGATTTTGTACTGGAAAAAGTGATGACCAATAGTGCCAATATGGCTCACCCAAGGTCGTTTTCATTTGTTCCCGGCCCTAGCAACTATGTTAGCGTAATGGCCGATGCCTTGGCCACTGGATATAATATTTTCTCTGGTGGGTGGGCTGCAAGTCCAGCTGCTGCTGAACTGGAGATCGTGACCATTCAATGGCTGTTGAAGATCTTCGGTTTCCCCAAGAAAAAAGGGGGTGGCATCTTTACCAGCGGAGGATCTATGGCCAACCTCACGGCCGTTGTTACCGCTCGAAGAATCAAATGTGGTGATGATTTTTCCAAAGCGATCATCTATCTGTCCGATCAAGCACATTCTTCCAACATTAAGGCCATTCGGGTGCTTGGCTTTAAAAAAGAACAGATACGAATCATACCAACGGACAACGAACTCAAGTTTTCGGTAAACAAATTGAAAAACTGTATTGCCAAGGACAGGCTGGAAGGTCTTTACCCTTTTTGTTTGATTGCCACTGCGGGAACAACCAATACAGGTACGGTAGACCCTTTAGTGGAATTGGGGAAAATATGCAAGAAAGAGGATATCTGGTTCCATATTGATGGCGCCTATGGCGGAGCCGCCATCTTGTCCCAAAAAGGAAAACAGGCCATGAAAGGCATTGAAAAGGCTGATTCCTTGACTGTAGATCCGCATAAATGGTTCTTCCAGCCATATGAAATGGGATGCCTTTTGGTGCGAAACCACAAAAACCTGAGCAACACCTTTACGGAGAAGCCCGAATATTTGAGGGATATCGAAGGGAATACTTCCGAAATCAATTTCTATGATCACGGTATTCAACTAACGCGAAGATTCCGTGCGCTGAAGTTTTACATGTCCTTAAAAACCTTTGGTTTAAAGGAATTCCGGGACGCCATCACTTACAATATCGATTTGGCGGAAGAAGTGGAAACGATGCTTCGGGGAAGTAAAAGTTGGGAAGTCGTGTTTCCAGCGACCTTGGCGGTCATCAATTTTAGATACAACCCTATCAACAAAAAGTACTCGGAAAAAGAGCTGGACAAGATCAACCAGTACATTTCTGGCAAAGTGGTGGATTCGCGCAAAGCTTTGCTTGTTACTACTATTTTAAATGGACAGATCGTGCTTCGAATGTGCCTGATCAACCCTAGAACAACGATGAAGGACGTGACCGATACTTTTGACCTTTGCAAAAAATATGCTTTGGAAATTGAGGGGCAGTTGGCGAGCCAAGTCTAAGCTAGTCCTTCGAAAACAGCATCGATCGCCTCATCCAAAACAGGTTGCACCTTTGGGTCGGTACAATTTATCAGAATAGCAACAACTTTTTCTTGTTCCGGATATATAAAAAGATTAGTGTAAGATCCTACGCTATTACCCACGTGACCAACAAACGCCCTACCGTTTGCATCTTGGCTGACCTGAAACCCAAGACCATAATATGTGGGCTTACCTTCAATGATTTGTGAAGTCAGTAATTGTTCGTAGGTTTTCTTTTTGAGCAATTTTCGTTCTAAAATGGCCTGACCCAGTTTGGCTACATCCTCGCAGGTGGATAAATATCCTCCACCAGCCAATTTGTATTTATTGTTTACGGGAACAGCTTTGTTAAAGCACGTCGCACGTTTGGTATAGAATTCCGTTTTGTTCTCCACTGTGCTCGAACTGACATCGAAATCCACAGGGGAAAAGGTATTTTTCAATCCCAAGGGCATCAAAATATGTTCTCTCACATATTCGTTAAACGGAACACCACGTGCTTCCTGCATCGCCAAGGACAACAATACAAAGTCAAAACTGTTGTAGAGATAGCTGGTGCCAGGTTCAAAAAACAAAGGATCGTTTTTAAAGACCTCTATTCCATCTTTGATGGAATAATCTTGATTCAGGGCATATTCTTTCCCTCGGTACCCTCGAATGCCGGCGATATGACTTGCCAATTGACGTAGTGTGAAATCGTATTTCTTTTTAGGGTAGTAAGGTACATAGGTGTAGAAGGATTCATCCAAATCCACGATACCATCTTCCTCCATTTTGCCTAAGGCCAATCCTGTGATGCATTTGGATATGCTTGCGATTCGAAAGACGGTATTTTTAGGGTGCACCCGGATTCTTTTATCAATGTTGGCAAAACCATAGCCTTTTCCAAGCACCTGTTCACCTTGATGCAAAACGGTCACGGCCAAACCTGGCACTTTTTCTTCCGCCACCAAATTATGAAAAAGAACATCTGCTTTACCAAGGCCTTGAAGCCCCTCCAATGATTTGATCTTTGGAAATGGGGAAAACAATTTTTTGATATGTGCGAATAGATTTCCCAAATACTCGATTTGAATTTCGAAATTAACGAGAAATATTAAAGTCGCTGAAGATTAATGTCATAGTTTGAAGCGACATCAGTCTTCAAAAATCAGTCTGCCCGTAAATAACTCTTCGACATCCACCTCGGGAGGAGTATTTACACTGATGATATTTCCCGTTCCTCGAATTACACCACCCAATCGTTGCTGTGGATTCACAAAAACATCATTGGAGCCTCTGTGGTTTACCGTTACATTCTCTGAATCAAGCTCTCCTGCTTCGATTCTGGAATCTCCGGCAGCAACATTCACATTGAAATTATCCGTATTTCCTTGAAGCTTGAAATAGGCTATCCCGTTCACTGTAATTCTGATGGTGGTTGAATTCAAATTCAAATCAAAAGAACCATCCGTGGTTTCGGTTTCTGGGTTCGAATAGCTTTCAGCCAATAGGGTGAGGTTTGGGTAATTCAGAACCCCATCACTGGAAATCAACAAACCTGTGCTACTACGAATTTCCGTAATGTCAGGGGAAGTAACGTATACCGTGGTCAAACCGTAATCCCGAACATAATTACAACTGTTTTCATTGTGGAGCACTAGGCGGTTATCCTCCACTACGGCAGAAACATCGCTTAAAAGATATTCCCCAGTTTCCACTTCTACCTGGTGTACATTACCTTGTTTCAAAACTACTTTCAGGTTTTCAAAAACGGTAATGGCACTAAATTCCGAAACATCAACAGGCCGCCTTACCATTTCGCCTGCGTTTTGAAAACAATCGGGCACATTATCTCCGTTACAGGAAATCAGTAATAGAGATAGTACCAATAAAAAGAACCTCTCGACTGCACTCGAGGTGACATCAACTCTCCTATAAAATTTTATCAATACCAACATCTCAATTCTTAATACTACAATCGTATCCCTATTCCAAATTCAATAGCCTCTGCTTTGGCCCCATGTGATTTTAAGGTCACCGCTCCGAATATTTTATCACCAAAATATCGTTTCAAACCGATTCTATTATACATCCTCCCTTCAAAATCAAAAGGATAGTAGACATAGTACCCCAATTGGGTCACTACGCTGAGCTTGTTCACAAAAAGTTCGTGACCCAAAAACACCCCTACGCGTTTGTAATCGGTATCAGGTGCCACATCCAATTCAGGAAAAGAAATGGATTGATAGCGTATCAACTCCTTTAGGAAATTGGAGAAAAACACATCCGTTCCCAACTGAATGGCACTTCGGTTCCCCAAGCGCTTATCGGCATAGGCAGAAACAATGGCGAAGCCGTACCGGCCCATATTGATCACATCACTCTCGTTGGCTCCCCCTCTGAGCACCAAATTATAACGAATCGGTTCGGTTATTTTCTCTTTAGCCTTGGGTTCCAAATATTCAAAGGTTGTATCCTTGTTCAAATCGTAAGTCAGACCAAAGTTGACAGCCATGGTATTGGTTGAGGTATTCGGAGCCTTAAAATTAGCATTGGAATAGTGCAAAAGAGAGATTCCTGCCTTAAAACCCAGTCCTGCCACAATATTTTCCCTGTGATAGTTGAACATGAGCATGGTGGAACTCAACAAGTGACTCCCATAGGCATTGTTCCTAAAGTTTTCAGTTCTATCGTATGGATTGGTATTATAAGAAACACCCTGTGCCACCCTAAATTGAAGGTTTCGCTTGAAAAAATAGAAATTATAGTGCGCGTACAGCCCAAAATGCTTTCCCAGCGTGGAATTATTCATGTCCTGATAGACGAAGGAAAAACCTGTATCTGGATAGCCCAAATCGGCTTCCCAGTCCTCATGACCGAAACGCCTTCTGTTAAAACCTACGATAACCCCTCCGGGATGATTAGTAATCAAGTGGGAAATATCTGGATTGTGCAATAGCACCGAGCCATAAAATTGACTCACATCCAAGGTATATTTTTTTGTTGCATCCCCAACTTGAGAGAATCCAAAGCAAAAGCATAACAGCAAAACCGGATAAAGTAGGTGCCTCATGGGGCGCTAAAGTAGGAAATTAAAAAAGTTCCTTGGCTATGGCCTTTACATTATCTGATTTTCCCATGGAATAATAGTGCAATACGGGCACGCCGGCATCCCTAAGTTCCTTGGACTGTTGAATGGCCCATTCCACCCCTACTTGACGCACCGCCATGTTATCCTTGCAGGCCTCAACGGCATCAATCAAATCTTGAGGAAGGTCAATGCTGAAAACATGGGGCAACAATTGCAAATGACGTTTTACAGCAATCGGCTTGATTCCGGGGATAATCGGTACATCAATGCCCATCTCACGAGCTGCTTCAACAAAAGCAAAAAACTTTTGATTGTCGAAAAACATTTGGGTCACTACATAATCGGCTCCCAACTCCACTTTTTGCTTCAAGCGTTTAAGGTCAGATTGCAGGGATGGTGCTTCCATGTGTTTCTCTGGATAACCCGCCACACCAATACAGAAACCACCCAAACTATTGGATTCAATGGTATCGTGCAAATAGTTTCCCTGATTGATATTCTGTATTTGCTCCACCAAATCGGTGGCGTATTGATGCCCGCCTTTGGTGGGGGTAAAATACTTCTCTTCTTTACGGGCATCTCCCCGAAGTGCCATTACATTGTCTATCTCCAAATATTGGCAATCCACCAAAAGATATTCGGTCTCTTCTTTGGTAAAACCACCACAAAGAACATGGGGCACGGTGTCCACATCGTACTTGTGCTTCAACGAGGCACAAATACCCAATGTTCCCGGACGTGTTCGTGTTATCCTTTTTTCCAACAACCCATCTTTCTCCTTGTACACATATTCCTCTCGGGAGGTCGTCACATCAATAAATGGAGGCTTGAACTCCATCAAGGGGTCGATGTTTTTGTACAACTCTTGGATACTCTTTCCTTTTACGGGCGGTACAATTTCAAAACTGAAAAGTGTTTCTCCGTTTGCCTTTTTTATGTGGTCGGTAATTTTCATCGGTTATTCATCAACAATATTGGGAGCCAGCCACTTTTGGGCTTTTTCCAAATTTATATTTTTTCGCTCAGCAAAGTCCTCAACTTGGTCCTGCTTTATTTTTCCCAGTCCAAAATACTTGGCTTCAGGATGTCCAAAATAGTAGCCACTGACACTTGCAGCAGGCCACATGGCCAAACTATCCGTGAGTTTTACACCTATCTGTTCCTCTACCTTCATCATTTCCCAAATCGTCAATTTTTCCAGATGGTCGGGACAAGCAGGATAACCAGGTGCTGGACGGATTCCTCGATATTTTTCTTTAATGAGTTCAGTGTTATCCAAATCTTCATCAACCGCGTAGCCCCAGTATTTCGTTCGCACCTCCTTGTGCAGGTACTCAGCAAAGGCTTCCGCGAATCGATCCGCCAAGGCTTTGATCATAATGGAATTGTAATCATCGTGGTTCCTCTCGAACTCAGCGGCCAATTCCTGCGTACCAAATCCGGTACTCACACAAAAACAACCGATGTAATCCTGAATCCCTGAATCTTTGGGGACGATAAAATCCGCCAAGGCGATATTGGGAACCCCTTCGCGCTTTTTCAATTGTTGGCGAAGTGTCCTGAAAACAAAGGTCCCCCCATCCTTTTCAACTTCAATATCATCATCATTAATTTGATTGGCCGGAAACAATCCGAATACGGCCTTGGCCTTCAAGAGTTTTTTATCCAAAATACGTTTCAGCAATACCTTGGCATCCTCAAATAGTTCCTTGGCCTGCTCCCCAACGACCTTATCCGTCAAAATATCGGGATATTTTCCGTGCAGGTCCCAACTTCGGAAGAATGGCGACCAATCGATAAACTCCTTCAATTGGGTCAAATCAAAATCTTCCCATACTTCAATGCCCAACTGATTTGGTTTTTTGATATCCGATGAATTCCAGTCAATTTTAAGTTTGTTTTCACGTGCTTGCCCCAAGCTCAAGTATTCTTTTTGCTTACCTCGCTTTAAAAATTTCTCCCTGAAACTCTCGTAGTCCAGTTTGATGGAATTTTTATACTTGACAGCGGTTTCATCTTGAAGCAAATCGCCCACTACCGTTACCGCCCTTGAGGCATCATTCACATGCACCACGGAATGACTGTATTGTGGATCAATCTTAACTGCGGTATGTGCTTTGCTTGTGGTTGCACCTCCAATCAAAAGCGGGACCTCAAAGTTTTGACGCTCCATTTCCTTGGCCAAGAACACCATCTCATCCAATGATGGAGTAATCAGTCCGCTCAAGCCGATAATATCCACTTGTTCTTCCTTGGCTTTGTTGATGATTTTTTCCGGTGGCACCATCACACCCATATCAACTATCTCATAATTGTTACAGGCCAATACCACGCTCACGATGTTCTTTCCGATATCGTGAACATCGCCTTTTACGGTTGCCATCAAAATTTTTCCAGCCGCCTTGGCATTTTTATCTTTTGATGCTTCAATATAGGGAGTGAGGTAGGCTACGGCCTTTTTCATTACCCGGGCGGATTTTACCACTTGTGGTAAAAACATTTTTCCGCTTCCGAACAAATCCCCAACAACATTCATCCCTGTCATTAGGTTCCCCTCGATTACATGCAGGGGTTTAGCAGCTTGTTGACGGGCTTCCTCAACATCTTCAATGATGTATTGATCAATACCTTTGACCAAGGCACGGGTAATTCTATCTTGAAGCGGTTCGTCCCTCCACGATAAATCCACCTTGCTTTCCTTGGCTGTTCCCACAACAGTTTCTGCAAATTCCAACAAACGCTCAGTGGCATCATCCCTTCGGTTGAGCAGCACATCTTCCACATGCTCCAACAAGTCTTTGGGAATATCATCGTAGACCTCCAACATCGTCGGGTTCACGATTCCCATATTCATACCCGCTTTAATCGCATGAAACAGGAAGGCGGAGTGCATGGCCTCACGAACAGGATTGTTCCCCCGAAATGAGAAGGAAACATTGCTCACACCTCCGCTAACGCTACAATAGGGAAGGTTTTCACGTACCCAACGTGTTCCCTCGATATAATCTATGGCGTTGTTTTTATGTTCGTCCATTCCCGTGCCCACAGGAAAAATATTGAGGTCAAAAATGATGTCCTCGGGAGGGAAATTCACTTCGTTGACCAAAATATCATAGGAACGTTTGGCTATTTCGATTCGGCGTTCGTAGGTATCTGCCTGCCCCACCTCATCGAAGGCCATGACGATAACTGCGGCTCCATAACGCTTAATCAGTTTTGCATGGTGGACAAACTCTTCTTTTCCTTCTTTAAGACTGATGGAATTGACGACACATTTTCCTTGCACCACCTGCAGCCCAGCTTCAATAATTTCCCACTTGGAGCTATCGATCATAATGGGTACTCGGGCAATATCCGGTTCGGCAACAATCAAGTTCAAGAACTTGACCATGGCTTCCTTACCATCAATCAGACCATCATCCATATTGATGTCGATAATCTGGGCACCGCCTTCTACTTGTTCGCGGGCAATGTCCAAAGCCTCATCGAACTTTTCTTCCTTGATCAGTCTCAAAAACCGTTTAGATCCTGCCACATTGGTACGTTCCCCCACGTTGATGAAATTGCTTTCCGGAGTTACGACCAAGGGCTCGAGGCCACTCAGTTTCAAATATCGTTGTTCGTTGTTCTCTGCCATAAACTAAGCTGGATTCAGAAGTTTTCTCGGTTCATAATCCTTTACCACATCAGCAATGGCCTTGATATGCTCTGGGGTGGTCCCACAGCAACCGCCTACAATATTAACCAGGCCTTTTTCTGCATATTCTTTAATCTGAACCGCCATTTGTTCGGGTGTTTCGTCATATTCGCCAAATGCGTTGGGCAACCCTGCATTGGGGTGTGCAGAAACAGCAAATTCGGACTTGGCAGAAACAACCTCCAAATGAGGCACCAATTGTTTGGCTCCCAAAGCACAATTGAAACCAACCGATAGAATCGGGATGTGGGAAATGGAAATCAAAAATGCTTCTGCTGTCTGTCCCGACAGCGTTCTTCCCGAAGCATCGGTAATGGTTCCACTAACCATTACAGGCACTTCGATGTTACGCTCATCCTTTACTTCTTCGATAGCAAAAAGGGCCGCTTTGGCGTTCAGCGTATCAAAAATGGTCTCCACCAGCAAAATATCGGCACCACCATCCAACAAGGCCTCTATCTGTTGTTTGTATGCGATACGGAGTTCATCAAAGGAAATGGCTCTAAAACCAGGGTCGTTTACATCGGGGGACATGCTGGCGGTTTTATTGGTCGGACCGATACTCCCCGCTACAAATCTTGGTTTGCTTGGGTTCTTTTGTGTGAATTCGTCAGCGACTTGCTTTGCAAGCTTCGCGGATTCGTAATTCAGTTCATAGACCAATTCTTCCATTCCGTAGTCCGCCATGGCAATGGTCGTACCCGAAAAGGTATTGGTTTCAATGATGTCCGCACCAGCTTCCAAAAATTTTCGATGGACTTCTTTCACGGCTTCGGGTTGGGTCAAAGACAGCAAATCGTTATTTCCTTGCAGGTCACTTGGCCAATCCTTAAAACGTTCGCCCCTAAAATCTTCTTCATTGAATTTATAGCGCTGCAACATGGTGCCCATAGCTCCATCCAGCACTAAAATCCGTTTCTTCAGTATGTCTTCAATTTTTTCCATAGTACAATGTCCCTTCTAAAAAGGATGTAGTGAAATCAAGAAAAGCGGGTGGATACGGTGTTGTATTCGTTCGTTATCCTCCCCCAATACTAAATGGTCGGTATGAATACTCCATGAGGTCCTGAAACAATTTCAGGACAGGGGTAGAATGTAGCACCTTCTCGAAGTCGAGGGTTGCTAAGGCTTCACAGGGTCCAATCCCTCCACCTTTCTTGATAACACTTTCAATTTATAAATGAACTGAACTGCAAAGAAACGGCACTCCCTAGTGAAAAGCAAAAAAAGCCCTTGAATTTTTAGAAATCCAACAATAAAAAACGGATTGATTGCTCAATCCGTTTTTTATTGAATTATGTGATGTTTTCTAAATCATGATACCGCCAGATACTTCGATACGCTGTGCGTTGATCCATTTGGCATCTTCCGTGCATAGAAAGGCGACCACCCCACCGATATCATCCGGCTCCCCGACTCTTCCCAATGCAGTGAAATTGGTTACGGCTTTACGTTTGGCCTCGTTGGTCTTGTTCTCCCCCCCTCCAAAATCGGTTGCCACAGCACCTGGAGCGACTACGTTGGCCCTTATTTTTCTATCGGCAAGCTCTTTGGCCAGATATCTTGTAAAAACCTCGACTCCTCCCTTCATGGCACCATAAGCCGACGACTTTGGCAGGCTGAATCGTGCCAACCCTGAAGAGATGTTGATGATTCTGGCCTCATCATTAAGGTATGGAAGTGATTTTTGTGTGAGAAAATAAACGCCCTTTAAATGAATGTTCACCATTTCATCAAACTGCTCTTCGGTAGTCGAAACAAACGGCTCATATATTCCGGTTCCGGCATTGTTGATGAGAAAGTCGAATTTGTCAACCCCCATCACTTCTTTCAAGGCCCGCTCCAATCGCTCATAAAAATCATCAAAGGTTTTTACATTGGATGTATCCAGTTGCAAGGCCAGGGCCTTCTGCCCCAACTTTTTAATGTTCTCCACTACATCTTCAGCCATATCCTTGTTGGTGTGGTACGTCAGGACTACATCTATTCCCTTTTTTGCGATTTTCATGGCCATGTCCTCTCCTAGACCACGGCTACCACCAGTAACCAATGCTATTTTTGATTTGTTCATGTTAATTGATTTTTGAATTCGGAACAAAATTAGCTGGATAAGCTCCATGGGGATTGCAAGTATCAATCAGTTTTTTGCAAAAATCAAATTTTGATGGCTGATCTAAACTTTAAGGGGGAAAGTTGTGCATGTTTTTTGAAGAAATTGGAAAAATGTGCCACCTCTTCAAAACCTAAACTGAATGCAATTTCTGATATGTTCCAATCGGTGTTGTTGAGCAGGATCTTGGCTTCTTCAAATAATCTGGCATGAATAACCTCGGTTGTTGTGCTTCCAGTGGTTTCTTTAAGTACTTTATTAAGATGATTGGGATGTATTGCCAATCGCTCCGCAAAATCATTGGCAGTTTTGAGCACTGACCTTTGGACTGTAGTATTTATTGGAAATTGCCTTTCCAACAACTCCACGAACATATCGGTAATACGAATCGCAGCGTTTTTACCACTTTCCCGTGGTTGGACAGGATGCAATTTTTGCCCCATGTGCAATAGTTCGATCACATAGGCCCTTATCAAATCAAACTTAAATGGGTAGTCGGAAGATAGTTCCTTGTCCATTTTCTGGAAAAGTTGTTCAAGTTCCATGTAATCTTCATCGGTAATGTCAAGTACGGGATAACCTCCAGGTTGAAAAAGTGATAGCTTTTCCAAAATGATCCCACTTTTTTCTTTTGATAAAAAGCTTTCCGTGAACACGCAAAAGTATCCCGACTGTTCATCATTCTGAGGCAGATAGTTATAAGGTATTCCTGGGGAAGCGAACAAAAGTGCCTTGTTTTTGATGTGAATTACCTTATCCGCATATTCCGCACGGTTTGTACCGTTGATAAGACTGATCTTGAAATAGGCCCGCCTATCATATCGCATCTCTCCCTTGCTCAGTCGATTACGATATTCGGCAATATTAAAAACATTGAAGTGCCCAATATCCTTTCCAATGTTTTCAGGGATGGGCAACCCAAGTTTACCGTAGAAATCATTCAATGTAAATTGGACATCCATAAGCTTGTAAAATTCAAATATACCCCAAAACAAAAACACCCTCCAAAAATCACTTCTGGAAGGCGTCCTCTCTTCTAAAAACAAATATTGTCAATTGATGCTCTGCACCACTTCTTTTTTGGCTTCTTTTTTAGAACCATCAAATCCTTGTACGCCACCAACGGTAGTATACTTCATCACGAATCGCTTATCCGGGTTGATGATTTGATAGGCATACTGGCACATTACGGCCGCTTCATGGAATCCTGAAAGAATCAATTTCAACTTACCTGGATAGGTGTTGACATCCCCAATGGCAAATACTCCAGGAAGATTGGTCTGGTAATCCTTGGCATTATTTACCTTAATGGCGTTCTTTTCGATTTCCAAGCCCCAGTTGCCCAATGGCCCCAGTTTTGGAGACAATCCGAACAATGGGATAAAGTAATCGGTTTCCACATAGGTGGATTCCTTTTCTTCATCATTGTACTTGATGACTACGGCATGCAAGTCTTCTTTACCGTGTATTTCTTTTACCTCGGCCTTGGTGTACAGTTGAATCTTGCCCAGTTTGGCCAATTCACGTGCCTTTTCAACAGAGTCAAGTGCACCACGGAACTCATTTCTACGATGCACCAAAGAAACTTCCGAAGCCACATCGGCCAAAAAGATGGCCCAGTCCAATGCAGAATCCCCTCCACCGGAAATCACAACTTTTTTATCACGGAACTGTTCCGGGTCTTTGATCATATACTCGACTCCCTTGCTTTCAAAGAGGCCGATGTTCGGTATCATCGGTTTTCTAGGTTCGAATGAACCCAGTCCACCTGCGATGACAACCACAGGAGCATGGTGTTGGGTCCCCTTGGTTGTTGTCACAATGTAGGAGCCATCTTCTTGTTTGTCCAAGGTTTCGGCACGTTCTCCTAAGGTAAAGCCAGGTTCGAACGGCTTGATCTGCTCCATTAAGTTATCCACCAAAGTACCCGCTAAAATTTCCGGGTAGGCTGGAATATCGTAAATGGGCTTTTTCGGATAAATCTCCGAACATTGGCCCCCTGGTTGCGCCAAGGCATCGATTAAATGACACTTTAACTTGAGTAATCCTGCTTCAAAAACGGTAAACAATCCTGTGGGTCCCGCTCCGATTATAATGATATCTGTTTTGATCATAATTCTACTTTTAAATGCGCTCGAGCTAACATTTTTGATTTACACTTTTTCAAACAATTCTTTTCCCTGATTTTGATATTCGTACTGAATATCCAATACTTTTTGGCGATGGTCGACCACCTCGCCAATAACTATAATAGCAGGATTGGACAGCTGCTGCTCCTTTGCCTTGTGCTCAATAGAAGCAACAGTGCCAATACCGATTTTTTCGTTATCCCTTGTTCCGTTTTGAATGATGGCCACTGGGGTCTCTGTCTTCCCCTCTTCTTTGAAGAGTTCCATGATCTGTCCCAATTTGGACATTCCCATCAAGATAATTACCGTAGCATTGGATTTTGCCGCCAGAGCCACATCATTGGACAATTTATGCTCCTTTGTAGTCCCTGTAATGACCCAAAAGCTCTCGGCAGCCCCTCTTTTGGTTACGGGAATATATTGTGATGCGGGTACGGATACCGAGGATGAAATCCCTGGTACCACTTCAACTTCCACTCCAAATTTTGCTGCATGTTCCATTTCTTCGGCCCCTCTTCCAAATACAAAAGGGTCTCCTCCTTTCAATCGGACAACGTGCAACCCTTGGAGGGCGCGTTCCACAATCAAATCATTGATTTGCTCTTGTTGGTAGGAGTAGCATCCTTTACGCTTGCCCACAAATATTTGTTCGGCTTGCGGAGCGTATTCCAACAATTCAGGATCTACCAATGCATCATACAAAACGACATCTGCCCTTTGCAACGCCTTCACTCCTTTAAGGGTTATCAAGTCCACATCGCCTGGACCTGCCCCCACTACTGTAAACTTTCCTCTATGCATGTTCCAACTCCATTTTTCTGAACGTTTCCAACCGTTGTAGCACCGTTTTAGCATCTTCCAAATAGCTTTTCGCAAATGCTTCGGATGGTTCGTTCTTATTCAATTGAAGGGCTACTTTATCAAACCCGCCCTCAAAGGTTATTTTTCCTGTTTCCACATACAGCTTATCAAAATCCTTGATGATGCTCGCATGGGTATTGGTCTTTACTTTTTCCGCCGTCAACAATGCCTTGGCAGAGTTTACAATGGATTGATAGGAATAATAAATACTGGCCGCCCATTTGCCATCTTTGATAGCCTCTTCGGCATTCTCTATCTTCTCTTGGCTTTCAAAGAACAAGGTGGCCACAAGGTCAACAATGACCCCTGCACATTCTCCGATTCCTATCTCTTTTTTATATTTTTCCTCGTTCCCCCAGTCGATAAAATCTTCTTGGGTTAGATTGTCCACATCCGTCAAAGGTTTAAGGAAGTCATAGAAATAATGTTGCCCCTTTTCCTCGTAATAATCGGTAAAAGAGTCTCCGTTTCCATTGGCTTCGAAATCATCTAAAATTAAACGTAACGCTTGTGGTCCTCTTTTACTTGGAATCTTGGCCACTTTATCGGCAAATCTTGCTCTACCATCCCCATAGTTTCCACCTCCCAACAAAACCTGAAGGGCAGGCGCTACCAATTTATCCTTGGTTCTTACGGACATCCCTTGGAAACCAATGTGCGCCATATTATGCTGGCCGCATGCGTTCATACACCCACTGATTTTGATGACCACATCAGGATTTTTGATGTACTGTGGGTATTCCGCTTTGATGACTCGTTCCAATTCATCCGCGATTCCCGTACTACTGGCAATTCCAAGATTACAGGTATCCGTTCCTGGACAGGCCGTGATATCCAAAGCCTTATTATATCCCGCCTCGGCAAAGCCGAGTTTCTTCAATTCTTGATAAAAGAAAGGAACCAATTCCTCTTTCACATAGGGGATCAATATGTTTTGTCTTAGGGATAAACGAATCTCTCCTGCGGCATAATTCTGCACCAATCTGGCCAGTTCACGCGCCTTATCCGTGTAGAAATCTCCCAATAGCACTTTAATCCCGATAGCTACATAACCATCTTGTTTTTGAGGAACCAAGTTGGTTGATTTCCATTCTTCAAGAGCGTTTTGGTCTTCAATGGAAACTTCTGGTGTTTCAACTTCAGCGACCTTTACTTTTGGATAATCATCAATATGGATGGGATAGGTTTGGTGTGGAATCGCGGTTTGTTCTTCATCCAGCAATTCTTTGAAACCATCAAGGCCCAAGTCCTTCAACAAAAATTTCATACGTGCCTTTGCCCTACTCTTACGTTCTCCGTATCTATCAAATACGCGGATTACGCCTTCCATCAAAGGGATGATTTTATCTGTTGGCAAAAAGCTGTAAAGCTCATCGGCATGCCGTGGTTGTGAGCCAAGGCCACCTGCCAGCATCACTTTAAAACCTCTTTCCCCGTCCTTTTCTTTGGCGATAAAACCAAGATCGTGCATATAGGACAGTCCTGTATCTTCATCACTTGCCGAGAAAGAAACCTTGAATTTTCTTCCCATTTCCTGTCCAATTGGATTTCTTAGGAAATATTCAAAAACAGCCTGTGCATAAGGAGAGACATCGAAAGGTTCGTTTACATCGATACCTGCGGTTTCACTTGCCGTTACGTTTCTAACAGTATTCCCACAGGCTTCCCTTAGGGTCACTTGGTCTTTTTCCAATTGTGCCCAAAGTTCCGGGGTGCGTTCCAAGTCCACATAGTGAATCTGGATATCCTGACGGGTGGTGATATGCAAACGTCCACGGGAATATTCATCGGAAACATCCGCGATACGGAGCAATTGATTCGAAGTCACTTTACCATAGGGCAACTTGATACGGATCATTTGCACGCCCTGTTGACGCTGTCCATAAACTCCACGGGCCAATCGAAGGCTTCGGAATTTTTCCTCATCCACTTCACCACCTTTGAACTGGCGAATTTTTTTCTCCAATTCGATGATGTCCTTTTCTACAACCGGGTTTTCTATCTCTGTTCTAAAACTTTGCATAATCTATTTTTCCTATCTATTTTATAGGGTTAAATCAAAATGATTCCCCGTTTCCTTACCTTAGTGAGCAAATACTATTCAATAAAGCCTACGCCTGCTGTATTGTTTGTTCGGCTATCGATAATAATGAATGAACCATTGGTACGATGATCCTTGAACCTATCGTAAAAAATAGGTTTGTTCAGCCTTAAGCGCACCTTGGCAATATCGTTCATTTGAAGGGCAGTGACGTTCTCTTCAATACCTGAATAATCAGGGTGGATTTTATGCTCGATGGCATCCACCTTGGCCAACACCTTGTTCACTCCATGCTGAAGCACATACTTCCCACCTGGTGTGAAGTCGGTGCCATCCATCCAAGACACCGTTGCGGTCAATTGCTTGTCGACCGTTGGAAGGTCCCCTACTTTGACCAACATATCTCCCCTGCTTACATTTACCTCATCTTCCAAGGTAATGGTCACAGATGACCTTCTTGGAGCGGTACTATATTGTTTATCGTAAAAATATATATCCTTGATTTTGGAGCGTGTCATTGATGGCAATACCACCACTTCGTCTCCCACATTAAGCTCTCCGCCATATACTTTTCCTGCAAACCCACGAAAATCATGAAAATCATCTGTTTTGGGTCGAATCACATACTGCACCGGAAAACGGGGCGTACCTGTATTGTAGATATCTTTTTGATCCAGTTCCTCCAGGTGGTCCAATAAGGTCTGGCCCTTGTACCACGGTGTATGTTCTGAACGGTTTACCACATTATCCCCTTTTAGCGCACTCACCGGAATAAAGGTAATGGTCTGGTCTTGATAGTCCCGTTTCTTCATCAACTCCTGAAAATCAGCTTTGATCTTGTTGTACGTCTCCTCGGAAAAATCCACCAAATCCATCTTATTGATGGCGACGATCACATCTTTTACCCTTAAAAGGTTGTTGATGAAAAAGTGACGGTGCGTCTGTTCGATCACTCCTTTTCGTGCATCGATCAAAATGATGGATGCTTGGGAGGTCGATGCCCCGGTAACCATGTTACGAGTATATTCCACGTGACCAGGGGTATCGGCAATGATATAACTTTTAGATGGTGTTGAAAAGTAGATATGGGCCACATCAATAGTGATTCCCTGCTCTCTTTCGGCTACCAATCCATCGGTCGCCAACGAAAAATCGAGATAATCGTACCCTTTTTGCTTACTGGTTCGCTCAATGGCCTCCAATTTATCGTCGGTCATTGATTTTGTATCGTACAGCAATCTTCCAATCAAGGTACTTTTACCGTCGTCTACACTTCCTGCTGTTGCTATTTTTAAAACTTCCATTCTTTCTTCTTCCTATTAAAAGTAACCTTGCTGTTTACGTTTTTCCATTGCCGCTTCAGAGCGCTTATCATCTATACGGGCGCCCCTTTCCGAAATTCTGGAGTCCCTGATTTCGGCCACCACCTTATCAATGGTATCGGCATGCGATTCAACGGCTGCGGTACAGCTCATGTCCCCCACGGTTCTAAAACGCACCATTCTTTCTTCTACTTGTTCATCGTCCGCCCTAAAAACCACATCATCTTCGGCTGACCATATCAATCCATCCCTTAAGAACGTGTTTCTTTTATGGGCAAAATAGATGGATGGTATTTCTATATTTTCCTTTTGAATATAGCTCCAAACGTCAAGCTCTGTCCAATTACTGATCGGGAACACCCTTACATTTTGACCAATTTCGATTTCTCCATTGAGCATATCGAACAGTTCTGGCCGTTGGTTTTTTTCGTCCCACTGTCCAAAATCGTCACGTACGGAAAAAATACGTTCCTTAGCTCGTGCTTTTTCCTCATCCCTTCGTGCTCCGCCAATGCAAGCATCAAATTTAAACTCTTCTATGGCATCCAATAACGTCGTGGTCTGAAGCATATTCCTACTGGCGTACTTCCCTGTTTCTTCCACTACTTTGCCCTCATCAATGGAGTCCTGAACATTACGAACTATGAGTTCCACGCCAAGTTCCTCTACCAACTTATCCCTAAACTCAATGGTTTCCGGAAAATTATGGCCGGTATCTATATGCATCAAAGGAAATGGGATTTTGGCGGGCCAAAAGGCCTTCTGGGCCAAACGCACCAATGTTATGGAATCCTTTCCTCCGGAGAATAGCAGTACAGGTTTCTCAAACTGTGCCGCAACTTCACGCATGATGTAAATGGCTTCATGTTCCAGAGCGTTCGCGTTAGGTCTTTCAACACCATTCAAGGTCTCTGGCTTTTTAATTTCTTCTGCAAGTGTGCTCAAGGCTATATCTTTTAATTTCTATTACCTATGTAATCGGCAATAATTTATTTTTATTTATGTGTGCAACCCGCATTCACGGTTGGCCAATACTTTTGTTGGGTCAAAATATTTATGCTCGTTGGGCAACCCCTGCTCTTTCAAATAGGCATCCAATTGGGTGTCGCTCCAATGATAGAATGGGCTTACTTTCAAAACACCGTCCTTGCTCAAACTCAACACATCCAATGAATCCCTGAGGGCTGTCTGACCCTTGCGAAGGTTGGTAAACCATACATCCGGCTTGTGCTCATCCATTGCCCTGCGAAACGGTTCCAACTTTACCTGCTCGGTAAACTCCTTGTGCAAAGGATCATCAATTTGAGGGATTCCCATTACGGCATCACGATGGGAACTGGTTTGTTTGGGCACATAAAGCTTGACATTAAGACCTAATCTAGTGATTAACTCTTCTGCATGCCTATAGGTTTGCGGGGTATTATAACCCGTATCACACCAAATTACCGGTATACTGTTATCAACTTCGGTCACCGCGTGCAAAATAGCTACTTCATAGGGCCTAAAATTGGTGGTTACCACCGGTTTTTTTCCATGATTGATTGCCCAAGAAATAATTTCCTCGGGGGGAATGCCCTTAAACTGCCGGTTCAAATTTTTAATTTCTTCTTGAGTCAATGCCATCGATCTTGATTTTATTTACCCCATTTGATGGAGTTCCAAATTCTTTCGTGAAAAAAATAAAGCACCATTTTGGTAACCAATTCAACCAACCCTATTGAGAATGCCAAACTAAGGGTACCTGTAACCACCCAGGATATCAATATGGTATCCAAGGTGCCCACTACTCTCCAACTAATGGACTTAACAATACTCCTTTTCGGACTTTCCGATGCACTATCCTTGGTATAGGTACTTTGCTCCTTTTCGTTTTTTATTATCAACTGATCAGTAATCATTTTATTAATTTTAATTACCCTATCGGATAAGTAGGGAATTCAAAAGTAAAATTATTTTTTAGAACAAAAAGCAAAAAGAACCTTAAAATCACTTTTATCCCATAGTTTTGGTAGATTATCGAAAATAAGGCCTGAATTTTGAAGATTTTAAACCTGCAGAAGGGATTAGAACAATTGTTTAAAGTAAATCAGCCAGTGTATTGTTTCGGTAAACGTCCAGAGCGCTGTCCCTAACCTGAAGCATTAATTTGTGCACTGAACACTCCTCCTCATCGGGACAATCGTCGCATTTTTCGTAGAAATTGAGACTTACACATGGCACCATCGCAATCGGTCCTTCAAGAACTCGCATTACGGTGGTCATATGAATTTCATGCGGCTCTTTGATCAAGTAATACCCCCCACCCTTTCCTTTTTTGGAACCCAAAAGTCCATTTCTTCGAAGGGTCAACAAAATACTTTCCAGAAACTTCTGTGAAATATTCTCGCACTTGGCAATTTCCGCAATCTGAACAGGCTCCCTGTCCTTTACTTTTGCGAGATAGGCAAGTGCTTTGAGTCCGTATTTTGTCTTCTTGGAGAGCATCACACGAATATAGGGAAAATTAACAATCTACCTCTTTAAATAACCGATAGAAAGATTACCCCAAAGCCTGCTCGATATCCGCAATAATGTCATCGATATGTTCCAAGCCCACCGATACCCGGACCATTCCATCCGAGATTCCCACGGCATTACGTTCTTCTGTGGTTAACTTACTGTGTGTAGTGGATGCCGGATGGGTCACGATACTTCGAGCATCCCCCAAGTTGGCCGATAGGGATAATAATTGTATGCTATCAAAAAACTCCCTACCTGCTTCCAGACCTCCTTTTACCTCAAAGGCAACCACGCAACCACCTGCTTTCATTTGCTTTTTGGCGATCTGGTGCTTGGGATGTGATTTCAAGAATGGATATTTTACCCATTCAATTTTATCATGTCCTTCCAGATAAGTTGCCAACTTCAAAGCGTTTTCGCAATGCCTATCCACGCGGATGGCCAAGGTTTCCAAACTTCTGGAAAGTACCCAGGCATTAAAAGGCGACAAGGCAGGTCCGGTAATTCGGGAAAAACGATACACTTTGTCCATCAAATCGCCACTACCCACCGTAATTCCGGCCAGAACCCTTCCCTGACCGTCCATTAATTTGGTTCCTGAATGGATGACCAAGTCCGCACCGAATTTTATGGGCTGCTGCAGATAAGGCGTGGCAAAGCAGTTATCGATAATAAAAATAAGGTCGTGCTTTTTGGCAATATTCGCCAACACCTCCAAATCCAACACATCTACCCCCGGATTGGTCGGGGTTTCCGCATAAAGAATTTTGGTATTGGGTTGAATCAATCCTTCAATTTCCGACAGGTTATTGGCATCAAAATAACTCGTCCCGATATTCCATTTCGGGAAAAACTGGGTAAAGAGGGTATGTGTAGAGCCAAAGATACTTTTTGAAGATATTACATGATCACCAGCATCGAGCAAAGCGGCCAAGGTTGAAAAAACGGCGGCCATACCCGAGGCATAGGCAAAACCATTTTCCGCACCTTCCATCTTGCATACTTTTTCAATGAGCTCGTTTGAATTGGGATTGGAATATCTGGAATAAATATTCCGTTGCTTTTCTTCCGCAAAGGAGGCACGCATATCCTCCGCATCCTCGAAAACAAAGCTTGATGTCATATAAATGGGGCTGGAGTGCTCCAAATTTTGACTGCGCTCCATTTGCGTTCTTATTGCCTGTGTCTCAAATTTCTTGCCTTGCTTGCTCATATCTTTTCTGCTATTCTTAAAATGTCACCAAATACTCCTCTTGCCGTCACGGCTGCTCCAGCTCCCGCTCCTTGAATTACCAAAGGATGCTCTCCATAGGATTCCGTATAAATTTCAATGATGGAATCAGAACCTTTTACCTGGCCCAAAGCGCTTTGCTTGGGCACCGAAACCAATTTAACCTCCAAAACTCCTTTGTCCTGTTGCAAATCCCCGTGCAAATCGCCCACGTAACGAAGTACGTGACCTAGTTCTTGATTCTCTTTGATTTCCTTATACATTTTATCCATCTCGCCGATTCGCTCCATGAATTTTTCAAAATCCAAAGCTTGAAGCTCTTCGGGAATCAGGTTTTGTACATCAATATCCGAAAATTCGTTCTGAAGATCCAATTCCCTAGCCAAAATCAGCAACTTCCTCCCCACATCATTTCCAGACAAATCCTCTCTTGGGTCAGGTTCGGTAAACCCACTCTCCATAGCTTCCTTTACAATTTCTGAAAAAGAAACATCTTTCTCCGAAAAGGTGTTGAAAATATAGCTCAACGACCCCGAGAACACCCCTTTGATTCGGGTAATGTTCTCACCGGACAAATGAAGCAATTTGATGGTATCTATCAATGGGAGCCCTGCCCCTACGTTAGTTTCGTACAAATATTGTTTTTGATTTTTATCCAAACAGCTTCTAACGGATTTATATTTCTCAAAACTCAACGTATTGGCTATTTTGTTTGATGAAACCAAATCAAAACCGTGGCCAATCAAAGGTTCATACTGCTCCACGAATGTTTTGCTCGCCGTATTGTCCACAGCGATCAGGTTTTCCAGATGATGTTGTTTGGCAAAAGCGGTAATGTCCTCGATTTGATATGGCTGCCCTTCTTTTTCCAAACGTTCTTTCCAATCAGACCCAACTCCTGAAGCATCCAAAAGCACCTTTCGCGAGTTGGCTACTGCAAACACTTTTAAATCGATGCTTTTTCGGTCCTCAATACTGGTTTTTGAATCCAGAATTTGGCTGATCAAGGTACCCCCAACATTTCCATGACCGAACAATGCTAAATTGATTTTCTTGGCTATCCCGAAAATCTGTCCATGAATGACATTGATGGCCTTGTTCAAATCATTTTTTTTCACGACCATACTCACGTTCTTCCCCGTAACCGTATTATTGAACAACAACGGTGTAATCTGGTTCTTTGCCAAGGCATTGAAGGGTTTATGGAAACTGCTCAAATCCATACCCACAATGGAAATCACGGAAACATCCTTAACCACGGAAATCTGGTTGATATCCTTGGAAGAATAATCCGTCTCAAATTCTTGGTCGAGCACTTTCTTGGCCTTATCCGCCTTAGAAGCATCCACCACAAGACCAATGCCCCTTTCAGAAGACCCCTGCGAAACAATACCCACACTGATACCATTTTGGCCCAATGCCCTAAAAATGCGCATATCCACACCGACTTTACCCAGCAACCCCCTACCCTCCAAATTGATAAGGGCCATATTGTCCAGCACGGAAAGTGACTTGATGCCACCATTATCGGTTTTTGGACCGATCAAGGTGCCCTCATTGTCATCATTGAAGGTGTTGCAGATGCGCAACGGAATATTTTTTTCTATCAATGGGATGATGGTCTTCGCATGTAGAATGTTAGCCCCAAAATTGGCCAACTCGTTGGCCTCACCATAGGATATAACGTCAATCAACCTAGCATCGGCCACCAAATCAGGATTGGCTGTGAAAATACCGTCCACATGGGTGTAATTGATCAACTCGCCTGCATCCAAAAAGTTGGCCAACAAGGCTGCTGAATAATTACTGCCGTTCCTACCCAAGGTTGTGGTCGAACCATCTCGATTGGAACCGATAAACCCAGTAACAATTGGAATTGTGCCACTCTCCAATTCATGGAAATAGCGAAGCACATTTTCTTTGGATGTACTCTGATCCACCTCTGCATTGCTATAATTGTCATCTGTTGAAATCAACTTTCTGGAATCCAAAAGCTCTGCTTTTACCCCGGATGCGGTAAGGGAAGCCGTTACATATTTGGCGGACAACAGTTCACCGAAGGACAGTACCTCATCCTTCGTCTTGAGACTGTAATCGCCCGTTAAGGAAACCCCATTCAATATTTTTTCAATGGCGGCCAATTCTTCATCAATGTCAACGCCATCAAAATTGTTTTTCTGATAATCGGCAAATTTCTTTAAATCCTCTTTGAAATCAACTCCTTTGGCCGCTTTCTCCAACAGATTTTCCAATTGGTCGGTCGCTTTGCCCCGAGCAGATACCACTACGGCAAAGTGCTCTGCATTTTTCCGCCTTTTACGGATGATGTCCAATACACGCTCAATGCCCTCGCCATTGGCCAAGGATCTGCCTCCAAACTTCAATATTTTGATGCGCTCCGTATTCTTCTGGAAAACGGTCTCCAAAAGTTTCTCCAATTGTTCAAACTCCATCAAAAAGGCATCGTGCCCATGCACGGATTGAACCTCACCATAGGTAACGTTTGTATTGGCCTGCGCCAAACGTTTAAAGGTCTCCTTATTCTCTTCCGCGGTAAAGAACAAATCGGAATTCACCCCGATAATATGGATTTTGGTATCGCTATCTTGTAATGCCTTGAAAGCTTCTTCCCCATTCCTTGTAATGTCGATGGATTTCAACAGTTGATTCATCAACTTATAAGCGGACAATTGGAAGCGCTCTTGTAATTTTTTACCGTGGTGCATCAACCAAGATTCCACATTGAACACTTTCAACTCTTCGTTAGTGCTTCTTTTGAATCTTTCCTTGAAGGATTCTGGTGTTCTGTAGCACAACATGGCATGCATACGTGCATCATGCACAGGTTGTTTCGAATTTACCAAGAACTGCTCCTGAATCTGACAGTTGGCAATCAACCAATCCGTGGATTTCCAGTCAGATGCCACAGGAATCAAATGTTCCGTAATATTTGGGTTAATGGCCGTCATTTCCCAAGCAATTCCACCTCCAAGCGAACCACCGATGATGGCAAAGAGTTTATCGATTTGCAATTGTTCCAATCCCCAGAGGAATATTCTGGCAATATCTCCTGCTACAAAATCTTTATAATTTTCGATGATGAATCCATCGAAACCGTTTCCAGGGATATTGAAGGATAAAATCGTGTACTTCTCCGTGTCGATACATTTCCCATCACCAATCAAATCGGACCACCATCCATTTTCTCCTGCCACGTTTGAGTTGCCGGTAAGGGCATGGTTTACCAAGATGATGGGCGCAGTACCCAAGGGTTTTCCAAAAACCTGGTACGACAACTTTATCTCTTGAACGGACCCGTTCAATGTTTTAAAATCCGATATGGCCAAATGCCTTAAATCCATATATACAACAATAGACCCCTAGGGTCAACAATTAATAATAGTAAAGGTTATAAGAAAGAAGGGGGCAGAAACTACCTGTGATGTTATCTATTCCCAAATGGGATAGAACGTAGCACCTTCATGACAAGCGTCAAGGGTTGCTAAGGCTTCAACGGGTCTATTCCCTCCACCTTTCTTGATAACTAACAATACGTGTTTGAACTTCGTGGGACAAATATACTGATGGAAAGATTGATTTTCCTAATCTTTTGGGAAATTTTCATCAATTGCACTGTCCCACGAAACTCTTCACTTTATTATTTCAACACCGTGAACTCAATGTTGGAATCGGTAAATACGGTATGGGTTTGGGTTTTGAAATCGGATTCGTCCGCCTTAAAGATATTGTCCACATAGGTCTGTGGGTTCAAATCGATTAGTGGGAACCAAGTACTCTGCACCTGAATCTGCAATTTGTGTCCTTTTTTAATGGTATGGAACACATCCTGAAGCTTGATGTCCACATCGGTCTTTTGATTGGGCGTAAACGGTTCCGGGTCGGAAAAGCTGTTTCGGAATCGACCACGGAGCACCTCGCTCCTTACCATTAAATGGTAATTGCTCATCTTAAGATGATCCTGCATTTCCTCATTGGTTTCGGCATCGGCTGGGTGCACATCGATAACTTTCACGATCCAATCGGCCGCGGTGCCTGTAGTGGCCACTTTCAGTTTGGCCAAAATATCCCCGGCCAAAGTAAGGTCTTCCTCCATCACATCGGTTTCAAAAACCAGGACATCCGAGCGTCTTGCCGCAAAACGCTGATCATCGGTCATATATTTTCTCGGTGTGAAAACGGTCTTCACATCTTCGGAATAGGGAACGGGTTTCTTTACATTGCTGACAAACTGAATTCCCGTGGTTTCCTTGGGTTCTGATGTGAGTTCTTGGTCATCGGAGAGGTACATGGTCTGTTTAACAGCGTTTTCAGGCGGCCAAGCATCATATTTTTTCCACTCTTTCTTGCCTGTATCGAACACATAGGCCTCGGGCAATCCAGAATTTCCATTACCCTCTCCTTTTAGGAAATGATTGAAAAACTTGGTCTCAATCTCCTTCTGGAAGAATAGGGATATGGAATCACCGAAATAGTAGTTGCCCACGGCATTTCGTTGCTTTGTTCTGGCCCAAGCTCCGTGATCCCATGGCCCGAACACCATGGTATTGTAGTTGTCTTCGTTGTATTCTTCAATATTTTTATAGGTTTCCAACGGACCATGAAGGTCTTCTGCATCAAACCATCCTCCTACAATCATGGTCGCAACACTGCTCTTTACATTTTTCAAATGCTGGATCAGGCCCCTACTTTGCCACATGGCATCGTAATTGGGATGTTCTTTCAATTCATTCCAAAAGAAATCATCGGTCACACCTTCGGGACGCATGGTCGGGGTATCGGCGGTTTCATATTCAAAGAAATGGTCCAGGTTCTTTAATGGTCCCGCGTCCAAAAAGAACTGGTACTGATCCTCTGTGGGCAGATTGGGAAGCGTGTACCAAGCTGTATCTATGGGCTGGTCCCCATTGGGTCTCGGGGTTCCAAAAAGTGAGGTGGCCCTGAAATAGCTCAACAGATAAGCTCCATTGTGATGGAAATCATCAAAAAAGAAATCCCCGATACAGGCCTGTGGCGAAGCTGCTTTCAAGGCAGGATGTGCATCAACTGTCGCGTAGGTAGCATAATAACCAGGGTAGGATATCCCCCAAATACCTACGTTGCCATTATTGTTCTCCACATTGTTCACCAACCATTCAATGGTATCATAGGTGTCCGAACTTTCATCCACCTGATCATCGGAGGTCTTATTGGGAATGTAGGGGCGCATATTCACATAATGTCCCTCACTGAGCCATCTTCCCCTGACATCTTGGTAAACGATGATGTTCCCCTCTTTCATCAAATGTTCATTGGGACCGATTCTCGTCCTTAAATTCCCCTCTCCATACGGTCTGGAACTATATGGGGTACGCTGCATGATAATGGGGTACGCTTTGGAAGTATCCTTTGGAGCATAGATAGTGGTGTGCAGTTTTACCCCGTCCCGCATTTCAATGTCCACCTCTTTTTTGGTGTAATTGTCGACCACGTAGGTGTCTACTTCTTGCACCTCGGTCTTTACGGTTTTTTTACAACTGACGGTTACCGTCAACATTAAAATACATAGGAACAGAATTCTAACCGAACTTCTCATTTTTGTTATTTTTTGATATGCTAAAGCTACTAAAGTTCGTGTTAGTATACCAATAAAAAAAGGAGCCTTGACAAAGCTCCTTTCCGTCCATGTTTTCAATGGTGGTTTACAAACCAAAAGCCTCTTTTACCTTGTCTACCATATCCAATTTCTCCCATGTGAAAAGCTCCACTTCCTTTTCGATTCTTCCGTTATAGGGAGATTCAAAAACCTTCGTCGTGGTTCTGGGTTCTTTGCCCAAATGACCGTATGCAGCCGTTTCCAAATAAATGGGATTACGAAGCTTAAGGCGATCTTCAATGGCAAATGGTCGCATATCGAAGAGTTCGGATGCCTTTTGTGCAATTTCCCCATCGGTCATATCCACATTGGAAGATTTATAGGTGTCCACAAAAATAGATGTGGGTTCCACTACCCCAATGGCATAACTTACCTGTACCAAAATTTCGCCGGCGACGCCTGCCGCCACTAAGTTCTTGGCCATATGACGAGCGGCATATGCTGCGCTTCTGTCAACCTTGCTTGGGTCTTTTCCACTGAAAGCCCCACCTCCATGGGCCCCTTTTCCCCCGTAGGTGTCCACCACGATTTTTCTTCCGGTAAGACCCGCATCGCCATGCGGTCCACCAATTACAAACTTCCCGGTTGGGTTGATGTGATATTTGATGTTGTCGGTAAAGAGTTTTTGAATACTCTCGGGCAGCAATTTTTTTACCTCGGGAATCAAGATATTGATGATATCGTACTTGATCTTGGCCAACATGGCCTCATCCGAATCAAATTCATCATGTTGGGTGGAAACCACAATGGTATCAATCCGTTGCGGCACATTGTCATCTGAATACTCAATGGTCACTTGGGCCTTTGCATCGGGACGCAAATAGGGGATTCGTGTCCCCTCTTTTCTTAAATCGGCGAGCACCTCCAAAATCTTGTGCGAGATATCCAATGCCAAAGGCATGTAGTTGTCGGTCTCTGTTGTGGCGTAGCCGAACATCATTCCTTGGTCGCCCGCACCCTGCTCCTCTTTTGTTCCGCGATCAACACCTTGGTTGATGTCCTGCGATTGCTCATGAATCAATGAGATGACCCCACAGGAATCGCCACTGAATTTATATTCGCCCTTGGTGTAGCCAATTTTGTTTATGACCTCCCTGGCAATGCTCTGCAAATCCACATAGGTATGGCTCTTTACCTCACCTGCCAACACCACTTGACCGGTGGTCACCATGGTTTCGCACGCCACTTTGCTCTCGGGGTCAAAGGCCAAAAAATTATCCAACAATGCATCACTGATCTGATCCGCGATCTTATCCGGATGCCCCTCACTTACGGATTCTGATGTAAACAAATACGCCATTTCTCTTTTTTAAAATGAAGATTTGACAGAAGTGCGAAGAAGTTCTAGCCCTTGATGAAGAGATGCCAACGGAGGCCGGCACGAACTGCTTTAGCATTTTTCGTATACCTTTTACGGGTAACCGAGGTTGCAATCAGTCAAATCTTTCCTCGTTTTGATGCGCAAAAGTACATATTTGGAACATATTTTAAAACTTTGTCAGTCACTAAAACAAGATGGTCCATTTGAACCAGTTTTTTTTCTTCACGCGGATATACTTTGTATATTGCGACGATTAGAAATTCCCTCATCCATAAACACCAACTTAAAACAATCACATCCCATGCATATTGCTGTAGCAGGAAATATTGGCGCTGGAAAAACCACTTTGACAAACTTACTTGCAAAACACTATAAATGGGAGGCCCATTTTGAGGATGTGGTGGACAATCCTTATCTGGATGATTTTTACACCCAGATGGAACGTTGGAGCTTTAACCTTCAGATCTATTTTCTGAACAGCCGGTACCGTCAGATTTTAAAGATCAGGGAAAGTGGCAAGAGTGTCATCCAAGACAGGACCATTTACGAGGATGCCCATATTTTTGCGCCCAACTTGCACGCGATGGGCCTTATGACCAACCGTGATTTTGAGAATTACAAAGGTCTTTTTGAATTAATGGAAACCTTGGTGCAACCGCCGGATTTAATGATCTATCTCCGTAGTTCTATTCCCAATCTGGTAAGTCAAATACACAAGCGAGGGCGTGATTACGAAAATTCCATTTCCATTGATTACCTCAGCCGTTTGAACGAACGCTACGAAGCTTGGGTAAACACCTACGAAAAAGGCAAATTGCTCATTTTTGATGTGGACAATCTCGATTTTGTGGACAACCCAGAGGATTTGGGCGAAGTCATCAACCGTATCGATGGGGAGATTCACGGGTTGTTTGAGTAATCACTTTAAGAAACAGGTATTCTTTTAAAATTCATTGTGAATTGGATATTGGGTATATTTAGCCACGCTTTACGCCTTAATCAAACCTATACAATCACATGAAAGCATTCCAAAAGATTCAATATGCAACCCTTGCGTTTGCACTTCTTCTATTTTTCAGCACCAACGCACAGGAACTGACCAAAACAAGCCCCGAAGATGTGGGGCTATCTTCTGAGCGTTTGAACTATTTGACACAAATCTTTCAGGATTATATAAATGATGATGAACTATCCGGCGCCACCATTCTTGTGGCTCGAAAAGGTAAAATCGCCTATTTTGAATCCTTTGGCAAAAACGATATCGAGAACAATGTCCCCATGACCAAGGGCTCCATCTTCAGGATAGCCTCACAAACCAAGGCCATTGTCAGCACAGGAATCATGATGCTTCAAGAAAGAGGGAAACTATTGATCACAGATCCCGTTGGAAAATATATGCCTGCCTTTATGGAGACGAAAGTAGCAGTGGCCAAGGATGATGGCCCATACGAAATCGTCGAGGCTGACAGACCCATAACCATTCGTGATCTGCTCACCCATACTTCCGGGGTTTCTTATGGATATGGAATCGCAGCGGACTTATGGCAAGAAGCCAAAATCCAAGGTTGGTATTTTGCCGACCGCGACGAGCCCATCCAAGCAACGGTAAATCGAATGGCAGAACTTCCATTTGAGTCTCAACCCAGAACAAAGTTTGTATATGGCTACAACACCGATATTCTTGGAGCGTTGATTGAAGTTGTTTCAGGTGAATCCCTTGATGTTTTTCTTAAAAAGAACATTCTGGACCCTCTTGGCATGGTAGACACCCATTTTTATCTCCCTTTAGAAAAGAGGGAACGCTTGGCAACCGTTTATTCGGCTACGGAAAATGGATTGGAGCGCGCACCGAATCCTGGTGGTATGGTGGGACAAGGAGCATATGTTGATGGTCCCAGAAAAAGTTTTTCAGGAGGCGCAGGTCTTTTGAGTACTTCCATGGATTATGCCAGATTTTTACAAATGATGCTCAACAAGGGTGAATTTGATGGCAAACGTATTATTTCTCGTAAAACCGTGGAACTGATGACCACCAACCACCTTCCTTTCCCCCGTGATGAAGGACAAGGTTTTGGATTGGGCTTTTCCACTGTTGAAGATTTGGGGCTTCGAGGCGAATTGGGCTCCGAAGGTGAGTTTGCATGGGGAGGTGCCTATCACTCCTCCTATTGGGTAGACCCCAAAGAGGAAATGGTAGTGGTGTATTTTACCCAATTGATTCCCGCAGGCGACATTGACGATCATGGAAAATTACGTGCTTTGATCTATCAAGCGATAATGCATTAAACCCTTATTTCCGTTTCCCTCAACCAAATAGCCCGTTCACTCATTGGCGGTTTACTTCGGTTCTTTTTCAAAGTAGTTTAGAGTTGGGATGAACCCACTGCTATTAACTACGCCTTTTCAGGCCCAAAACTTTGAAAATTATGGAACCGAAAAAAATTCCACAACTGGAGGTAAAACGAAACAGTCTACTCTATTTTTTTGTAGGGATGACCCTAGTACTGTTCATGGCCTATATGGCTTTGGAATGGAAAACCTATTACCAAGACGATTCTTGGGACGTAGGCGAATTAAATATCGACGAGGATTTGATTGAAGACGCAACCATTGTCAAACTTAAAATCCCAGAACCTCCAAAACCCAAAATTCAAGCACCACCCAAAATTGAAATCGCCGATGATGATGAAGATATTGTTGAGGATGTAATCAAACCATCGGAAACCGACCAAGAAACGGAAATAGCCGATGTTGAATCCATTGATGTTGCCGAGGATGACATTCCTGATGAAGTTCCCTTTATCCTTATTGAAAATGCTCCTGTATTCCCAGGCTGTGAAAATGAAAAAACCGAAGAGGACAAAAGAGATTGCTTTCAAGAACACATGCTGAAACATATTCGAAAGAATTTCAGATACCCGGACATTGCCAAGGAAATGGGATTGCAAGGCAGGGTAAGTGTCATTTTCACTGTTCAAAAGGATGGTAGCATTGGCAACGTAAGGCTTAAAGGACCACATGAAAGTTTGGAAAAAGAAGCTGCCCGTATCATCTCCAAGTTGCCCAAATTGCAACCCGGAAAACAAAGAGGAACACCTGTGAAAGTGCCCTATTCAATCCCCATCACATTTAAATTGAACTAACACATTCGACTTCGCTCGAAGTGACAGCATAAAAAAACCACGCCATTGGCGTGGTTTTTCCAGTTTTCAAAAGTACTAGCTAATTCTTTGCCTTAGCACTCCTATACTCTTGTATTTTTTTCTCCAATTCTTCTTTGGTGTCAGCCATAAGTTCCTTGGTTTCCTCCACAACTTCTCCATCTACATTGGAACTTGAAGTAATCACGGCTTTGTAGGCACCATCAGCAGTATTACTCACCTCCACACGGATTTGCTTTTCCACTGCTTTGGTTTCCTTCATTCCCTCTTCGGTAATGGCAATCATGGTTCCATCTTCTTTTACCATACTTACTTCATCAGCTGGCGAGAGACTTACCAAACTAGGGGCAATGACCAATGCCACTACCGACATCAATTTAAGTAAAATATTCAAGGAAGGGCCCGATGTATCCTTAAAAGGATCACCTACGGTATCACCCACTACTGCTGCTTTATGGGCATCACTACCTTTGCGACCATCACTTTCTATGGTTTTCTTGGCATTGTCCCATGCGCCACCGGCATTGGATTGGAATATGGCCATAAGCACCCCGGCCGTGGTAACACCAGCTAGAAGACCTCCTAACATTTCGGCCCCACCAATAAATCCGACGGCTACCGGCACTGCGATAGCCAATAAGCCAGGTAGCACCATTTCCTTAATGGAAGCCTGAGTGGAGATTTCCACACATTTTTGGTACTCTGCCTTACCATCGGCTGCTTCAAAAATTTCCATATCCTCTTTACTGGCTTTTGTAAGGTCCGAATCGTGCTTGCGCATGATTCCCAAAGCCGCCTTTAGTTCCGGTATATCATTGAACTGACGACGAACCTCTTCTATCATGGACATGGCCGCTCTACCCACCGCATTCATCGAAAGGGCAGAGAACACGAAAGGAAGCATTCCCCCGATCAGTAATCCCGCCATGATATCCGGACGGGAAACGTCGATGGATTGCACTCCGGCTGTCTTCATGAAAGCGGCAAAAAGTGCCAATGCAGTCAAAGCTGCGGAGGCGATAGCAAATCCCTTACCAATAGCTGCAGTGGTGTTTCCCACGGCATCCAATTTATCCGTTCTATCACGGACTTCCCCAGGGAGTTCGGCCATTTCGGCGATACCACCAGCGTTATCAGAAATGGGTCCATAGGCGTCAACGGCAAGCTGAATACCCGTATTGGCCAACATTCCCACTGCTGCGATTGCAATTCCATAGAGTCCCGCAAAATGATGGGATACCAATATCGCGGCTGCAATCAATATGATCGGGATGGCAGTGGACATCATACCCACACCCAGACCAGCAATAATATTGGTTGCCGACCCTGTTTCTGACTGACGTACTATGGAGTTTACGGGTTTGGTTCCCGTTCCTGTATAATATTCTGTTACTTTTCCAACCAACAATCCGGCCACCAGACCGGCAATCGTTGCCAAGAAAACGCCCATGGAAGTAAATTCTTTTCCGCCTTCGACCCAAGATTCAGGAAGCATGGCATTGATTATAAAGTAGGATGCGACCAACATCAAACCTGCTGATCCAAATTCTCCAATATTCAAGGCGGTCTGTGGGTTTCCACCATCTTTGACTCGAACAAAGAATGTTCCGATAATCGACATAATGATTCCGACCGCAGCCAAAGCCAATGGCAAGTATACGGCTCCTAACCCATCAAAAGCAGCTTGAAATTCCGGTAATCCAGCGAAAACCGCCCCCAATACCATGGTACCAATTATGGAACCTACGTACGACTCAAAAAGGTCAGCACCCATACCGGCAACATCCCCTACGTTGTCCCCAACGTTATCCGCAATGGTTGCAGGGTTCAAAGGGTGGTCCTCAGGAATTCCCGCTTCTACCTTCCCTACCAAATCAGCGCCAACATCGGCGGCTTTGGTGTAAATACCTCCACCCACACGGGCAAAAAGTGCAATGGACGAGGCTCCAAGCGAAAAACCGGAAAGTACATTCAAAACTTCGGCGATTTCCCAACCTTGTCCACTGTAGATCATGAACAGTCCACTCAATCCAAGAACTCCAAGGCCTACTACTCCAAGTCCCATCACAGCGCCTCCCGCAAAGGCGACTTCGAGTGCTTTACCAAGAGATGTTCTTGCTGCATTGGTTGTTCTTACATTGGCCTTGGTCGCGACTTTCATCCCGATGAAACCTGCCAAAGCAGAACAAATGGCCCCCACCACGAAAGAGATGGCCACCATACCGTTGGAGCCGGATTCGTTACTTCCCTTGAAGAAGAGCAGAACGGCCACACAAATAACGAAGATGCTCAGTATCTTATACTCGGCCTTTAAAAATGACATTGCCCCATCGGCAATGTTCTTGGCAATCCTTGCCATTTTTTCGTCCCCCACCTCTTGTTTTGAAATCCATACGTTCTTGATGAACACATAAAGGAGTGCCAAGACACCAAATACAGGCAAAAATTTTACGATTAAATCCATAGGTTAGATTGTTTAGAATTTTTTTAATGCCAGCTAATGTAATAAAATACGAAGTAATAAAAAAAATGCGCCTTTAATTATTAAAAGCGCATTTTTTTAAAGTTATTCTTATGTAATCTATATCGTGAAGGCGCGCCTCTTTTTGTGGTCGCTATCTTCGTAACGTTGTACACATTCCTGATAGATTTTAACGGCTTCGTTGACATCTCCCCAACCACCGGTATCTACTTTCTTCTCTTCCAGATCTTTGTACACTTGGAAGAAGTGTTCGATTTCTTTCAATCGGTGTGGGTTCAATTCACTAATATCATCTCTTTTGCTCCAGATAGGATCGGAAACAGGAACACAGATCACCTTTTCATCAGGACCTTTCTCATCTGTCATGTGGAAAACCCCAACTGGTTTCACTTCCACAACCACCATGGGATAAGTTGGTTCGGTACAAAGAACCAATACATCCAATGGGTCGCCATCCAAGGCCAAGGTTTCTGGAATAAATCCATAATCGCCAGGATACATCATTGAAGAAAATAAGGTTCGATCGAACCGAATCTTGTTAAGGGCAAAATCGTATTCGTACTTGTTTCGGCTACCTTTGGGAATTTCTACCAGTACATCAAAGGTAATACGTGGTTTTTTAGACATGTTAGTGATAAATTTATTATGCAAAAATAACCAGTATAACTGGAATAGCCCCCATAAATTGCCCGTTTCGTGTGAATTAAAAGCTAAATCCGAAAGTTCCGGTTATCCCAAAGGCCCTTGCATCTGGATTCTCGAGGTAATTCCCTCTAAAATTAAAGTCTATACGCAGTATTTTGAAGATGTTGCCCACACCAAATGAATATTCCCAATACACTTGGTCATCGGGTGCCATCAAAGGAATGTTCGTGGGAGCGCTCAGAGCGATGTTTTCTTCTGAAAGCTGACCCCATGCCCCTCTTACTCCGACAATTTCCCTGAGATTGAGTTTACGCATCCAAGGAATCCGGGAAAACAAACGCCCGTTGAAGTTATGTTCCAAATGCACCGTAGCATAGGTATCCGTGACGAACTCGTAGAAATCCAGATTGGGAAATGCATTGTACAACGAGAACAAGGTCTGGTTTCCAGGGATAACGCTCAACAGGCCCAAAGGCACGGCCCCAAAGGTTTTACCCAGTTCCACACTACTGGTCAAGCGACCAAAACCTCCAATCTGCCAGGGTTGTCGGTAGGAGAACTGGACTTTCTCATAGTCGAAATCACTTTCCAGGAAACCATCCACACCTTTGGTGTATTTTAAAATCAAGGTACTGTAATCATCATTGATATTGGAACGCTCCACCCCGTATCCAATGGTGCGCTTGCCGGGAGTGTAGATCAATGTGGTACTCAAGTCAAACTGTTTCACTTCCGATGCGATTCCCGTTGGCGAATTAGGGTCCACATAATCCAGACTAAAAGCATCGGGCAGGGCAGAACTCAGTGTGCGGAAAGAGCCTCCCACATTGATTCTGAAATTTTTCACGGGTTCCATCTCAAAGTTGAGTGTGGAAAGATTGATGTTCGTCAAACGGTCGTTGGACCCCACCGTCACCAAAGAAGATGAAGCGATGCTCCGCCCCATCACATCGTTGGTACTCGTCAAACTTAGCCCCAGCTGTTCGATATCCCTTCGGTTCCCCCCCGAAATGATGAGCCGGTTCTTTCTGTCCAGCAAAAACTTGCCCGAGAATCCGTGCTTGAATTTTTTGTCATCAAATCCATAGGCCATATAGCCTTCCAAGCGCCACATATCGTTCTGTCCGAAGTACGTCCGTGCCCCGGCTCGCATCCGAATCCCTTCAGCATCGTTATAGCCAAAAGTGCTGTAAATATCCCCGATATCGATGTTCCATTTATCGATTTCGATATACCCCGATCCCAAAACACTCACAATATCATAATAGGTTCGGAACTTGGGAACGGTCTTTAAGGTATCCAACAGCTTGAATATTCCCGATTCATCCTCGTTCAAGCTTTCCAAACGCGCATTTTTCCAAAAAACACTGTCTTGCGAGAACACCCTTGGGTCATAAGGGTCGGCCACAGCTTTATAAAACTCTTCTGGTCGTGGGTTATTAAAATTGTAATTGTCAAACACAGTGGTCCGCTTACCGTAGACTCCACGCGATTCTTCTTTTTTGGAGAAACTAAAGTCACTCAACATATAATCACGCTTCAAGAGAAAGACCGAATCACTGACCACCTCAAAATCCTGTTCGATATAGATATCCTTTACCCAGTTGATATTGGCACTCTTAGTGACCTGCATATTGATCTTCTTGATGGCGTAGGTGGTATCGTTTACCCAAAAATCCCCTTTAAACGTGAGTTCGTTCTTTCGCCTGGGGTAATAAATAATATTGTAGCACCATTTATCATCAATATATGTACTGTCGGACAAAACATAGTTATAGACGTCAACCCCGGTCTTGGACAATGGACTGGTAAAACTCTTATCAAAAAACTTAAGGTAGTTGTCGTAAATGTCGTAATCGGAATAGAGATCTTCCACAAAGGCGGTTATGGCCTGATTGCCACTGAATCCAGAGTTTTTATTGCCCAGTACATCCTCTTTCTCTTTATCCAGCACATTATCCCCGTACACTTTGGAAAAAGTTTCGTTCAGGAACATGGGCAAATAGGTCTTTCCCGTGATTCGGGAAGTATCCAAATCCTCGAACATGAATTCCAGCCCCTTGAAAAGTTTGCTTTTGATCAAGGCACTGTCAATGGTATTGAGGTCAAACTCGATTTTCTCATACTTATCGTATTGGTACTGCTTGAACTTGCGTACGCCGTTCTCCCTTTTTTTGGCCCAAATTTTTCGGAGAATATCAATCGCTGGATTGTTCTTTTTGGATTGCTTCCCCGTATAGATGACGACTTCCTGTAGCTGCTCAGCAGATTCCGCGAGCACGATCTCCATACCATAGTTTACCTTTTCCTCCAATGGGATTTCCAAAGTCTCATACCCGATGAAGGATACTTTGATGGCATCGTAGGTTTCATCAGACTCCATGTAAAAACGACCATTATCGTTGGTAATGGTGCCTTCGGAGGAATTAACGAAAATGATGTTCGCAAAGGCGATGGGCATACCGGTATCATCGGTAACGACACCCTCGATTTTGGTCTGTGCGGCAACACAAGTGATAAATAGGAGAAAAAAGACGGAAAGGAATCTTTTCATAGGCAGATGTAAGGGACGATTGGGAAAACACAATTGCTTCCCAATTCATATTTAGGTCAAATTTGGTTCAAAGTAGTTTCTAATCAAAAAATATTCCCTAAAAAAAGCCCCATCAACAAAGTTGACAGGGCTAATATACCTTACAAATATGATTCTATAGCTTATATAACACTTTCTTAACAGCCTTGATGACATCCTCGTGGTTGGGCAACCACTCTGCCAAAAGTACTGGTGAGTATGGAGCGGGCGTATCCGCAGTGTTCAATTTTACGATAGGTGCATCCAAGTAATCGAATGCCTTGTCCTGGACATGATAGATGATTTCGGTGGCCACATTACCAAAAGGCCATGCTTCTTCCAAAATTACCATTCTGTTGGTTTTCTTCACAGAGGTCAAGATGGCTTCATGGTCCATTGGGCGAACTGTTCTCAAATCGATGATTTCACAGCTAATCCCGTCTTTTTCCAATTCATCGGCGGCTTTGTAGGCCTCTTTGATGATTTTTCCAAAAGAAACGATGGTCACATCCGTACCCTCTCTTTTAATATCGGCAACACCCAAAGGGATTGTGTATTCTCCTTCCGGCACCTCGCCCTTGTCTCCGTACATTTGCTCTGACTCCATGAAAATCACGGGATCGTCATCACGAATCGCCGATTTCAACAAACCTTTGGCATCGGCTGGGTTCGAAGGAACCACCACCTTAAGACCTGGCGTATTGGCATACCAGCTTTCAAAAGCTTGGGAGTGTGTAGCGGCCAACTGTCCAGCAGAAGCGGTTGGGCCTCTAAATACGATGGGGCAATTGAACTGCCCTCCGGACATTTGACGGATTTTCGCGGCGTTGTTTATGATTTGGTCAATTCCCACCAAAGAGAAGTTGAACGTCATGAATTCTATAATGGGCCTATTGCCGTTCATTGCAGAACCCACACCGATACCGGCGAAACCAAGTTCTGAAATGGGGGTATCCAAAACACGCTCCGGTCCGAATTCATCCAACATGCCCTTGGAAGCCTTGTAAGCACCGTTGTATTCGGCTACCTCCTCGCCCATCAGGTAAATGTTCTCATCTCTTCGCATTTCTTCGGACATAGCCTCGGCTATCGCCTCCCTAAACTGTAATGTTTTCATTGAATCGTACTAAATATTTATAGTCTGCTTAAAAACGCAAGCAAAAATAGCAAAAACTACCCGAAATTTGCCTGACCATAATCCAAAAAAAGAACAAAATTTATTATGCATGCATAATAAATTTCGGATTTTATAATTATATTTGAAGACATAAACCTAAAGTATATATGAAGATTTTAGTTTGCATAAGCAACGTTCCGGATACTACTTCCAAAATCAATTTTACGGAAGGCGATACCCAGTTTGACACAAACGGGGTTCAATTTGTTATTAATCCCAATGATGAATTCGGATTAACCCGTGCCATGTGGTTCAAAGAGAAGCAAGGCGCCACGGTTCACGTGGTCAATGTTGGTGGTGCCCAAACCGAGCCGACCATCAGAAAAGCTTTGGCCATTGGTGCCGATGAGGCGATTCGAGTAAATGCGGAGCCAAAAGACGGTTTCTTCGTGGCCCAGCAATTGGCCGAAGTGGTCAAAAATGGGGAATACGACCTTATTATTGCAGGTAGGGAATCCATCGACTACAATGGTGGTATGGTTCCAGGAATACTCGCAACCTTATTGGACATGAATTTTGTGAACACCTGCATCAGCCTCGAGATCGATGGCGACACAGCAACAGCGGTTCGTGAAATCGATGGTGGTAAGGAAAAAATAAGCACATCGCTTCCCTTGGTCATCGGTGGACAGAAAGGTCTGGTAGAGGAAAGTGACCTTCGCATCCCCAACATGAGAGGAATCATGATGGCCCGTAAAAAAGCATTGAACGTGGTAGAACCCGTTGATGCCACACAGCCCACACAAGACCAAAAATTTGAAAAACCTGCGGCCAAGGGACCTGTTAAATTGGTCGATGCCGGCAATGTGGGAGAATTGGTCGAACTACTGCACAACGAAGCAAAAGTCATCTAAACAAGATTAAGAAATTATGTCAGTATTAGTATATACAGAATCCCTTAAGGGAAAATTCAAAAAAAATGCCTTCGAAGTGGCCTCTTACGCACATAAAGTGGCCCAGGATTTAGGCACAACCGTAACAGCGGTCTCTTTTAATGCCGAGGACGATGCCTCTTTGGGAACCTATGGGGCCTCCAAGGTTTTAAAGGTATCAGACGACTCCTTGACAACCTTTAACGCCAAGGCCTATGCAGAAGTATTGGCCGAGGCCGCTAAAGCTGAGGACGCGAAAGTAATTATATTGAGTTCCAGCGCGGACAGTAAGTTTTTGGCACCCATTCTAGCTGCCAAACTCACTGCAGGATATGTACCCAACGTAGTGGCTGCCCCAGAAAGCACCTCGCCTTTTGTGGTAAAGCGGACAGCCTTCAGTAATAAAGGGTTTGCCATGACCGAGATTTCATCGGATATCAAAATCGTAGGAGTCTCCAATAACGCTTTTGGTGTGGTGGAGAACAACGTTTCAGCTTCCGTTGAAGACTTTGGCCCATCTTTGGGCGACGATGCTTTTGCCGTTAAATCGGTGGAAGTAGATCGTGTGGTCGGAAAAGCAACAATTGCCGATGCAGATATTGTGGTATCGGGAGGTCGTGGACTCAAAGGACCGGAAAATTGGGGCATGGTTGAAGAATTGGCCGACGTATTGGGCGCAGCCACAGCTTGCTCCAAGCCAGTTTCCGACATGGGATGGCGTCCTCACAGCGAGCACGTGGGGCAAACAGGAAAGCCAGTGGCGAGTAATCTTTATATCGCTATCGGTATCTCTGGGGCCATTCAGCATTTGGCAGGTATCAATGCATCCAAAGTAAAAGTGGTCATCAACAACGACCCAGAAGCACCTTTCTTCAAGGCAGCGGATTACGGTATCGTCGGGGATGCCTTCGAGGTAGTGCCCGAACTCATCGAAAAATTAAAAGAATTTAAAGCCCAAAACGCTTAAATTTTGTTAATTTGCCCATTGCAAGGGGCTGTTCAGATAACTGGTAGAGCCACTTATTTGAACGGCCCCTTTGCTTTAGGAGGAGATATATGAGTTTAGTACGATTAAAAATAAAGGGGATATCCTACAGCCAAACGCAAAATGGCGCATACGCCCTTATTTTAAATGAAGAGGAGGGAGACCGTAAACTTCCCATTGTTATAGGCGCATTTGAAGCACAATCCATTGCCATTGCACTGGAAAAAGAGATAAAACCGCCCAGACCATTGACACACGACCTGTTCAAGAATTTTGCGGACAGGTTCAAAATCGTGGTCAAACAGGTAATCATCCATAAGTTGGTGGATGGTGTTTTCTATTCCAGCATTATTTGTGAGCGAGATAACGATGAGGAAATCATCGATGCCCGCACCAGTGATGCCATTGCACTTGCTCTGCGATTTGATGCCCCCATTTTCACATACAAAACCATTCTTGACAAGGCCGGTATTTTTCTGAAATTTTCTTCCAAAGAAAAAGAAGAAGATGAGGAGGACGATAGCATCATGGTCGATGAAATCCTGCAGGAGGAAGAAACCGTGGAAATAGAATCGGGTGCAGACACCCATGGATACCGTGAAATGTCCCTACAGGAACTCCACAAAGAATTGGACAAGGCAGTGGCCAGCGAAGACTACGAAAAGGCTGCCAAATTGAGGGATGAGATTTCCAAGCGCAAATAAACAACCAGCATACATGGCGAAAAAGACCCAAAGTTTACTGATACTTTTATTCATTTGTTCGGTCGCTTTCGGCCAAAATTCATTGCCCGGAGATTCCCTTAACGTTGCCATCGGCTCCACTATTACGGAAACCGTTTCCCAAGCTGAAACTGCAGAGATCATACCCAACCAAGGCTTTACCTTTACTACATTTTTGCGTGGTGCACTAGGCATGGCCGTACTTATTCTAATTTCCTTTTTGTTCAGTTCCAACAGAAAGGCCATCAATTGGAAAACCGTAGGAATTGGCTTGTCTTTACAGGTATTGATTGCCATCGGGGTACTCAAGGTTCCTTTTGTGCAATATATTTTTGAGCAGGTCGGAAGCATTTTCGTCAGCATCTTGGATTTCACACGGGCAGGAAGTCAGTTCCTTTTTGAAGGACTGGTAGTGGACATGGACACTTTTGGATACATCTTCGCTTTTCAAGTATTGCCTACCATCATATTTTTCTCGGCCCTGACTTCCGTGCTCTATTATTTAGGCGTGATTCAAGTCGTGGTCAAATGGATGGCATGGTTGCTTTCCAAAACCTTGGGCATATCGGGTGCAGAAAGCCTATCGGTTGCTGGTAACATCTTTTTGGGACAGACCGAAGCACCTTTGCTCATCAAAGCCTACTTGGAAAAGATGAACAAATCGGAGATCCTTTTGGTCATGATTGGCGGCATGGCCACTGTAGCTGGAGCTGTTTTGGCCGCTTACATTGGGTTTTTAGGGGGAGACGACCCCGAACTTCGTCTGGTCTTTGCCAAGCACCTTTTGGCGGCATCGGTAATGGCAGCACCTGGGGCCATCGTAATTTCAAAGATACTATATCCCCAGACCGAGAAGGTCAATACTGATGTAGAAGTATCTTCGGAAAAAATCGGGGCCAATATCTTGGATGCCATTGCCAATGGAACCACCGAAGGCCTTAAACTTGCCTTGAATGTTGGGGCCATGCTCTTGGTCTTTGTGGCCTTTATCGCCATGATCAACGGAATTTTGGGCTGGGTCGGGGACGTGACGACTTTCAATAATTGGATAGCTGCTAATTCCCCATACACCGAGTTTTCCTTGGAAGCCATTCTTGGGACCATATTCGCACCTTTGATGTGGCTTATTGGTGTTGCCAATGAGGATATTATGCTCATGGGGCAGTTACTTGGGATAAAATTGGCCGCAAGTGAATTTGTGGGCTACATTCAATTGGCGGACCTAAAGAACGTGTCCAGTGGTGTTCACTTTACCTACAATAAATCGGTCATCATGGCTACATACATGCTTTGTGGTTTTGCCAACTTCGCTTCCATCGGTATTCAAATCGGCGGTATCGGCTCTTTGGCGCCCGGTCAACGTAAAGTACTTTCCTCGTTTGGAATGAAAGCAGTTTTGGGTGGGTCGTTGGCCTCATTGCTGTCGGCTACTATTGCAGGGATGATTTTAGGGTAATCTTTCACCCTTTAACCCCCTTTCAGTTAATAAACTCTTCATAAGTCTTTTGTCTTTTTATTTCTAAAACACACTTATTGAAGTAATTTCGATGGATTGATTTTTTGTCATATCGAGCTGTTACCCTGAGCGTAGTCGAAGGGGGCATCGAGATATCACAACCTTTATCCAAAAAGATTTCTCGATACAATTTTCCACTAACGGAAAATCACTCGAAATGACATTGTTAACGGAACAGACAGCATGAAACAGTACCACGACCTTTTGAAGTATGTATTGGAACACGGGAACCAAAAAGGGGACCGCACGGGAACAGGAACCTTGAGCGTTTTTGGCTATCAAATGCGGTTCGACCTCTCCGAGGGATTCCCCATGGTAACGACCAAGAAATTACACCTTAAATCCATTGTCCATGAATTGTTATGGTTTTTAAAAGGGGACACCAATGTTGCTTATCTACAAGAGAACGGTGTACGCATCTGGAATGAATGGGCCGATGAAAACGGCGACCTGGGTCCTGTGTATGGACATCAATGGCGGAACTGGAACAGTGAAGAAATCGACCAGATCAAGGAAGTGGTGGAAACCTTGAAAAATAACCCAAATAGCCGTAGAATGCTTGTTTCCGCATGGAACCCGAGCGTGATGCCCGACACCTCCGTGTCATTTTCGGAAAATGTGGCCAACGGAAAGGCCGCTCTCCCACCCTGCCATGCCTTTTTCCAGTTTTATGTGTCGGATGGCAAACTTTCCTGCCAATTGTACCAGCGTAGTGCAGACATCTTTTTGGGCGTGCCGTTCAACATTGCCTCTTACGCTTTGTTTACCTTAATGATGGCCCAAGTCTGTGGCTACCAACCCGGGGAGTTTATACACACCTTTGGTGATGCACATATTTACAACAACCACATGGAGCAGGTGGAACTGCAATTGAGCCGTGACCCTCGCCCCTTGCCCACCATGAAATTGAACCCTGAAGTAAAGGACATTTTTGACTTTACCTTTGATGATTTTGAGCTGTTGAACTATGCCCCACATCCACATATTAAGGGTGTTGTGGCAGTTTAAAGAGTCCTTCAACTTACAATATCATGAAAAAAGGCGGAGTGATTTTTGACTTTAATGGTACGTTGTTTTGGGATTCCGAATACCAAGAAAAATCTTGGGACGAGTATCTAGCGGCATACAACATCCCCTTGACCAAAGAAGAAAAAAGGGAATACATACACGGCAGAAACGGGAAGGACACTCTCGAAATATTGTTTAAACGAGAATTGAGCGATGAAGAAGTCCACCACTATTCCGAGGAAAAGGAGGTACTGTACCGCAATGAGTGCCTTAAGCACGAAATGGTATTGGCACCTGGTGCACTGGACCTATTGGATTATTTGAAATCAAACAACATACCCATGGCCATTGCCACGGCATCAGGAAAATCCAATGTGGACTTTTTTATGGACAAATTCAATCTCTTGGATTATTTTACCGAAGACCATATTGTCCATAATGATGGTACCGTAAAAGGTAAACCACACCCTGATCTATTTGACCGGGCGATCGAAAGGCTGAATGTGGACAAAGCAGAGTCCATTATTTTTGAGGACTCGCACTCTGGAGTACAGGCAGCCCTTAATTGCAAAGTGGGACATGTGATTATTGTAAACTCGACCAACTCCGATTACTCTGGTTTCGAACTCCCAATCATAACCCATTTTAATGCATTCGATAGGGGTATTTTAAAAATTTGATTGTCTGTTTGATTAAAAACACCTGTTACCTACCCCCCCGCAACGCCGCTGCCACATTTTGAATTTCCCTTCGGGAAAAGGCGCCTTTCCTTAAATAAAAAACAACCATACATCATGCTGAACCTGTCTCAGCATCTCATCAAATTATAGCAACCCTTCTGAGACCCTGAAACAAGTTCAGGGTGACGCTAAAGGCCAGGGGAACAATAGAAACAATATTAATCTATTCAAAATCGTACATTTGACTCAAATCAATGTTAACCAATAAGCCATGAAACCAACCATCATCGGAATATTCGCCACACTATTATTCGCCAGCTGCGGCGAACAACCCAAAAAAGAAACCACCGTAAAACAGGAGGTAGCAAGCACGGAAAAATCAGAAGAAACAGCACGACCTCAACTACGCCATGTGGTATTGTTCAAATTCAAGGAGACTTCTTCCGAAGAAGATATTCAGCAAGTGGAAGAGGCTTTCAATGCCCTGCCATCAAAAATTTCCGAAATCAAGGGTTACGAATGGGGCACGAACAACAGCCCTGAAAACCTGAACAAAGGACTTACCCATTGTTTCTTTTTAACCTTTAGCAGCGAAGAAGACCGTGACACCTATCTTACCCACCCAGACCATGTTGCATTTGGGGACATTGCAGGCCCCCACATTGCGGATGTAACGGTTGTGGATTATTGGACCAAATGATTCGATCGATGCCTAAACCGTAGATAGTCAGAGCAACCATTGCATCAAGAAATCATCTAACAGAAAAGCGATGCCATGAAAAAACTGTTCTTCCTAATGCTTTTGTTGGCCGTTGGATGTTCTTCAGGCGATGATGCTGAAGTTTATATCCGATTGGAAAATGTGAGTGCCCACAACTATGAAAATATCATCGTTCGTATTTCGAACGATCCTTTAGACTATGGGAACTTGGGTACCGGTAAGGTTTCGGAATACCAAATGGTCACAAAAGCTTATCGGTATGCCTATGTTGAACTGGAAATAAATGGCAAAATGTATATTCTCCAACCTATAGATTATGTTGGAGAATCAACCCTGGGCAGCGGTTATTACACCTATCAAATAGATGCCGAGGACGGTGGTTGGGAATATGGACAGCTCAGTATTTCTTTGGTAGAGGATTGATAAACTGGCAAAGTCATGAAAAAACCGCCACCAGCTTTGGGACTAACTGATGGCGAATTGTGTTTTTAAACTTCCAATACGGCATTTTCGGTGCCAGCGTAGTCGTTCCATTGGTAACGATCCGCCTCACCATCATTGGTATAATTGCCGTCAATCAAATATCTAAACTCGTAACTGTTCTCCACAGGTAAGTCGAAGGTTCCCTTAAAGGTTCCGTTCTTCAATTTCTTCAATGTGCTCTTTTTAGGGTTCCATTTGTTGAAGTCCCCCACTACAGCAACCGTTTTGGCCTCATCTGCAGGAACTGTAAAAGTAACTTTGCAAACAGGCTTGCTTTTCAGGTATTGTTTTTTAATTGCCATGGTACCAAAAATTTTAATTTCAGTACAAAACAATACATAAAACCATTTATTTACAATAAGTTAGAATCGATTTATCAATTTGATAAAATCCACCTAACCCCAAGATCACTTTTAGTAAATAAAATCAGTGTTTTTTGCCAATTATTAGTTTGAACCCCAGCGTTTTAGAAGTGTTGCAACAACATCTATTTCCTCTTCGGTATTGTAAAAATGAAAGCTTAACCGAATACCTCCGCCCCGTGGCGAGGCCACCACATTTTCCTCGGCAAGTTTATTGAAGAGCTTATCGTCTCCCTTAACATTAAATATGGTGCTATGTTGTTTTCTTTTGGTAACAGCGGGCTGCAATAAATCGAGTTCCGAAAAAGCAGATAGCGCCTTTTTTGATAGTTTTTGGAGTTGTGCCTGTACATTGTCCACCCCTATCTCATCCAGAAATTTAACGGCGAACTCCAAGCTTCCAAAATTGAGGGAATCCAGATGACCTGGTTCCAAAAACTTACAAAAAGTGATGCTGTTACGCTTGGATGCATCGTTGTCCACAGAGCCATTTCCGATACCCCGAAGTTCAAACTGCCCCTTTACCCCTTCCTTTACCATAAAAAAACCGTTCCCATAACCGGCCAGCATCCATTTGTAGGCACTGGTTCCCAAGATATCGATTCCCGAAGCTTCAAAATCAAACGGCTCCGTACCACAATACTGGGTGCCATCGGCAAGAATCATCAGGTCGGGGAATTCCTTTTTCAAATCTTTCAGGAAGTCAAAGTCAATTCGAACCCCATCCACCCACTGCACCAGACTGAGTGCGAGTATATCAATGTCTCCTTTTTTAACCTTGGCATGGATATTTGCTTCCATGTGCTGATCGGCATCCACATAGTCCCGCTTAAAATTCCGCGTCTCAAATGGCCAGTTGACACTTGGATAGTCCTTATTAACGAGCAGTACCTTTTTATCCTTTGGCAATCCTTCCAAGAGCAGATTGAACCCCAAACTGAAATTGGGCACCAAGGCCACATTTTCCGCTTTGCAATTGAAGAACTTCCCAACGGTTTTCTTGATCTCGGGCATATGGGCGAACCCTTTGTTTTTCATCTCACTTCCGCCAACAAGGTAATCCAGGTCGTGCCCTTGGCGCCACTCCATCAGATCTTCGCTCAAAAGTCCCGCGGATGCGGTATTGGCATATATGGATTGATTGAGCACGGGGAATTTTTTTCTTAGGGTTTGCATATCGGGATTTTTGGATACAATTCAGTTATCTTTGTTGATAAAGATAGCCATTCCATGTTGTCATTTGGTAAAAAGAAGAAGTCGGAAATAGATTTGCAGCAGCACGAACTTTTGGAGAATGCCCATAAACGCATCAAACAAAAGAAAAGGCTGTTCTCCCACTTTGTGATTTTCTTGATCGGTAGTATTTTTTTGATTCTCGCCAATAAGGTCCTCAAGTACGGGGAAACCTATGATTGGTCCATTTGGATCGTACTGGGCTGGGCCTTTTTACTGATTCTCCACCTGGTCAATGTTTTTGTGACCCACAAGTTTATGGGGCAAAATTGGGAGCGTGAACAACGTGAGCGATTGGTAAAGTTGCAAAAAGAACGCATCGGCGAGATCCAAAAGGAAATAGAAACAGACTTTCCCCTTTCCAAGATCAATAAAAAAAAAGATCAATGAGAAAATTGATCATTATTGCGGCTGCGGCCGAAAACAATGCCCTTGGCAAGGACAACGACTTGGTTTGGCATCTGCCTGATGATTTCAAACGCTTTAAAAGCCTTACTTCGGGGCATAAGATCATTATGGGCAGAAAGACCTTGGAGAGCTTTCCCAAACCATTGCCCAACCGTTCTCACATTGCCATAACCCGGGACGAGGATTACACCCCTAAGTTCCCCTGCACCATTGTACACTCATTGGCGGATGCCATTGCTTTGGTGGAAAACAACGAGACGGCATTTATCATCGGTGGTGGGGAAATCTACAAACAGTCGATGGACCGGGCTACGGACATTGAATTGACCCGTGTCCATGGGAGTTTTGAAGCAGATGCCTTTTTCCCTGAAATCGATGAGGAACAGTGGGAATTGGTAAATGAGGAACATCATCCAAAGGATGATAGGCACAAATATGACTTTACGTACCTGACTTACCGAAGAAAATAGGTTTTGGATTCCCGTTTTCACGGAAAAGACAGTTCATTCCACTAGAAATCCAGATAAGATACTTTTGCGGTGGATCGATTGATCAAATCTTTGAGGACCACAACATCGGCATTGGTGCAAAAGATATGTTCTGGTTCGCCATGAAAATCCGAAAGCATGTTGTTTTGCTCCAATACGGCTTTGGTCTGTCGCGCTACGGCCTCCCCTGAATCTATAATGTTGATGTGTTCCGGAAGTATCTCTTTCAAAACAGGCATCAAGTATGGGTAATGGGTACACCCAAGCACCAGACAATCCATATTTTCATCAAGCATCGGTTGTAAGAAACCGCTCAATAGCTGTTTCATCTTTTCGGATTGAACCTTACCCGCTTCAATAAGTTCCACCAATCCCTTACCTTCTTGTTCCAATACGGTAATTCCTTCCGCATAAAGTTTAGAGGTATTGTGGAACAAACCACTGGAGAGGGTGCCCTTGGTGGCCAACACTCCGACTTTTTTTGTTTTGGTATGCAATGCGGCAGGCTTTATAGCGGGCTCGATGCCAATGAACGGTACATCGTAATGGGAACGGAGATGGTCTATGGCGTTTGTTGTGGCAGTGTTACAGGCCACCAGAACAATTTTACACCCACGACCGAGCAGATGCTCCGTGTTCTTTATACTAAGGCGTAGAATCTCTTCTTTTGATTTTTCCCCATAAGGGGCATTGGCACTATCGGCCAGATAAATGGTATGCTCATGGGGGAGCATCTTGGCCACTTCCTTCCAAATGGATGTACCCCCAACTCCCGAGTCAAAAATGCCTATTGGTTTTTGCATGATTAAAAATAGTGCCTTGAATTTTTATGGCATAAAAAAAAGCCGCTTTTAATAAAAGCGGCTTTTTGCATATTGTAAATCGCGGTTTAGAAACCAAGCTCTTGCTTTACAGCTGGCAAAAGGTCTTTTCCTTTGGCCACGATCAAGCTCAACCCTGGGCTGGCATCGATAACATAGTCATACCCTTCGGCTGCCGCCACTTTTTCGATGGCTGCTTTGGCTTTATCAGAAATTGGAGCGAACAATTCCTGCTGTTTCTTTTGCATATCCTGCATAGCCTTTTGTTGGGCGTCTTCGATGTTTTTCTGGAATCCCTGAAGCTCAATGGCTCTTTGTTCGTTTTCCTCCCTTGTTTTGGAAGTTGCTTCGTTTTCGTATTGGGTATACTTGTTTTGAAGCTCTGTCATGGAGCCTTGGATATCCGCTTGGTACGTTTCCTGTAATTTCTTCAATTCAGCTTGTGCAGCCTTCATCTCCGGCATTTCAGACAATAGTTGCTGGACATTGATATGTGCAACCTTGCTCTGTGCATTTACAAAACCCGTAGCCGCAACAAACAATACTAGGGCTACAGCAATCCTTTTTACATTTTTCATGATTCTCAACGTTACTTTTTGACTTTTAAATTTAGTGTTTCAATATAATCTATCCTATTGAATCCTTTTGTTGTTCCTGCGCTTTTTTTCGTTCTTCCAATTTGGCTTTTCTCTTGGCTTCGCGCTCTTCCAATAATTTTTTTCTTCGTTCTTCGTATGCTTTTTTACGCTCTTCGCGTTCTTTCAGCTTTTCCGACCTTCGTTCCTCTGCCGCCTTTTCCCGCTCTTCTTGGGCTTCAGCCGCTTGCTCCTGTCTTTCCTTGAGCGCGTCACTGATTTGGTCCTCTTCCTCTTTGAACTGCTCAAGACGGCTTTGCTCCTGCTGCTTTTTGTTGGATGCACTGATTTTTCTGGTGCGCCCTATCTCCCTTAAAACCAAGTCACTGATATCGTGTCTTTTTTCGGAGTACAACATTACAACATCTGCGGATTTATCAAAAATAAAATCGTATCTTTTATTGGCTCCGATTTTTTGTACTTCGTTGAACACTTGGTCTTGTATGGGCTGTATCAACACTTGTTTTTGCAGCACCAAATCCCCTTGTGGACCAAAACGGTCTTGTTGATAGTCCAACATTTCCTTTTCGAGCAACTGGATTTCCTCTTCACGCTCCAAAATAAGTTCATCGGTCAACAGCACCTTTTCGGCCATCAAATCCTTTTTCATTTGTTCGATGACGCTTTGCTTCAGCTCGATTTCCTGCTTCCATTTTTGGGCCTTGGCATTCAACTGTTCAGTAGCATCCCTGTACTCCTCCACATTTTCGAGGATATATTCCATATCCACATATCCTATGCGCACTCCCCGTTGGGAAAACCCATAAAGGGATGACATCAAAACAACTACTGATAAAAGAACTTTGGTATTCATCTTTGATTCCGCATTTTACATAGAAAATATCGTGCCAAAATTACTAATTTATTTAAAATGAACTATTTACAAATTAGCAACACACGATTTCCCATAAATTAAAACTGCTGCCCGATGATGAAGTGCGTTTGCCATCCACTTGGCCCTACAGATCCTGGACGGGCATCGCTGTCGAAGCCATAACCAAAATCAATTCCCAAGAGTCCGAATGCCGGCATAAAAATACGTAGCCCCACTCCGGCAGATCTTTTTAACTCAAACGGATTATAGTCATTAAAATTGTTGAAGGCGTTACCTGCTTCCAAAAATGTTAGTGCATATATGGAAGCTGTTGGCTTTAAAGTCAGTGGATAACGCATTTCCAATGAGAATTTATTGTAAATGGTTCCCCCTTCCTGTTCCAGTCTATTGGTCACGGCATTTACGGAGTAAGGTGTCAATGATTGGTTCTCATAACCTCGCAATTGAACCACGTCCCTGCCATCCAGGGTAAAGTTACCCAGTCCATCGCCCCCAACATAGAAGCGCTCGAAAGGCACATCGCCGATATCATGGTTGTAGGCCCCCAGGAACCCAAACTCGGCATTGGTGCGCAAAGTAAGTTTACCTATGATCGCTTGATACCAATCTCCTTTGAACTTTACCTTATAGTATTCCAACAACTTGAACCGCTCTTCCTCCAAGCTTTCCAAGTCCGCGCGAAGTCGACTGAACTCAAGCTGCTCCTCTACAGTCGTAGGTTCCCTTATTTCCCTTAGCCTGGTGTTCACTTCATCTATATCATCCTTCAACTGTGCAAAATCCTTACTACTGAAAAGCGAGTACGGTGGTGTGAATTTGGCGGTCAGTTCAAAGTTGGAACCGGAAGTTGGGAAGATCCTACTCGGTCCTTGAGAACTTCTAGAGATACCAAATGTATAACTCAAGGAATTGGAACTACCGTTACCGAAGTTGAACAGTCCACTATTGTAGTTGTCAAAATCATACAACTGATAGCTCAAGGAATGTGAAATCGTAAAGAAATCATCGGGCCATTGCACCCTTTTTGCCAAACCGGCAGTAACACCTGTAATGGCGAAACCCCTGGACTTGTCCACATCCAATCTCCCATTGCTACCATAACTGGTTCCGAACTGTTGCGTTCTAGATAGGGACAGATTGAACCTGACTGGTTTTTTACCCCCCAGCCATGGTTCGGAGAAATTCAGACTATATACCCTAAAGGTCCTACTGGCCTGCAAACGCAACGCGAATGTTTGACCATCCCCCATGGGCACGGGCTTATAGGCTTCTTTGTTAAAGATGTTCCTAAAGGAGAAGTTACTGAACGAAAGCCCCAAAGTCCCGATGAAACCACCTCCACCAAAACCTCCCTGGAGCTGAATTTGGCTGGAACCGGATTCCACAAGGCTATAATTCACGTCAACCGTCCCCTCATTCGGGTTTGGATTTTGGATGTCCGGTACGATTTGCTCGGCATCAAAATAGCCAAGTTGGCCCAATTCCCTGATTGTCCTTACAATATTGGCCTTACTGTATTTTTGGCCAGGCCTTGTCCTGATTTCCCTAAATATCACATGGTCATTGGTCTTGTCATTACCTGAGACCGTCACATGATCCAAGAAAGTTTCCTTACCTTCAATAATCCTTATTTCAAAATCGATGGTATCGTTTACAGCGGAAACCTCAACAGGGTTGATCGATGAAAACAAATACCCGTTGTTCTGATACAGGTTGGTCAAATCTTCGGCATCTGGTTTGGATGCATCCGCTATACGCTCTTTGAGCAATACACCATTATACGTATCCCCTTTTTTGATGCCCAAGTACTGGCTCAACATCCTATCGGTATATACGGTGTTACCAACAAAATCGATGTCGCCAAAATAGTATCTGTCCCCTTCCTCCACCTTGATGGTCAACTCGATGTTTTTCTCATCCAGTTTCACGAAAGTATCCGATAATATCCTGGCATCCCTGTACCCTCTTTCAGCATAGGCATCGACAAGGTTATCAAGATCTTCCTCGTAGTCGGCCTCAATGTATTTTGACTTTTTCCAGAAACGATAGAATTTTTTCTTCTTGGTGTTTTTAAGGGATTTTCTCAGTCTTTTGTTGGACAGCTTTTCGTTACCAACAAAGTTGATGTCCTTGATCTTTACTTTATCGCCCTTGTTCACATTGATCACCATGTTCTGCACATTGGTACCTGATGTGTCCGCAGCGGTGGCGATATTTACTTTGGCATTCAAGAACCCTTGTTTCTTATACTTGTTCTGAAGGTAATTCTTGGTGTTGGCTATTAAACTCTCCGTTATTTTCTTTCCTTTCTTCAGGTCAGTGTCATCGATAATATCCTCAACCTTTCTTTTCTTGACACCGTAAACAGTAACGTTGTTCAAGGTGGGGCGTTCCGTGATGCTCAGTTCCAAAAATATTTTGTCATCCTCGATGTTGGTGTAATACATTTCCACATTACTGAACAGATCAAGGTTCCACAACTTTTTGATCACGGCACTTATTTCATCGCCGGGCACCTTAATGGGCTGGCCCACACGCAAGCCCGTGTAACTCTTCACGGTTTGCTCATTGTAGCTTTGTAAGCCTGTTACTGTCAAGCCTCCCAAAATGTATTGCTTGCCTTCTTCAAAATCAGTCTCCTGGGCAATACCTTGGGTTGAAAATAAAAATAGTGGGATAATAAGGGCGGCAAGTATGGAATTTGTGATACCCTTAGTTAAGTTGTTCGCTCGTTTTTCCAAATCGTCGTTCTCTATTTTGGTAACTTAATATGGCCTCTACCAAATGGTTTTCTCTAAAGTCGGGCCAAAATACATCAATAAAATATAATTCCGCGTATGCAATCTGCCAAAGTAGAAAATTACTTATCCTGCATTCGCCACTTGTGCGGATAAGTAGGTCTACATCAGGCAAAAAGTGCGCGTAAAGATGTGTATTTATAACTGTTTCATCAATATTTTCGGGCGAAATTATGTTATTTTTAACTTTGACCGCAATCTCCTGAACCGCTGTTTTTATCTCTTCTCGTGAGCCATAGCTCAATGCCAGCGTAAGGGTCATCCCAGAATTGTTCTCTGTTTTTGACATCACTTCGGTAAGCTCTTTGTGGACCTTTTTGGGCAATGTGTCGATCTTACCAATGGCCTTTAACCTTATATCGTGCTTGTTCAAGGTCTTCAGTTCCCTTTTTAGGGCGTTGACCAAAAGCCTCATCAACGTATCGATCTCGGTTTTTGGGCGATTCCAATTTTCGGTGGAAAAGGCATAAAGGGTCAAAAAAGGAATTTGGAGTTTGGCACAGTTCTCTACAGTTTGGTTCACGGATTCCACTCCGTTCTCGTGCCCGAACATGCGTATTTTTCCACGCTGCTTGGCCCATCTGCCATTACCATCCATGATGATGGCCACGTGCTGCGGTAGTTTTTCTTTGTCTACGTCCTCTAGTGTGTGCATTTTATTGAAAACAATCCTGGCAGGGCTTACGTCCAAAGGTATACGTTAATGTTATACCTGAAAAAACGTACCAGTCGTCGCTCAATATGTTCCCGAATCGAAATTGCTCAAAATTGGAACCTTCTGGGTTACTTGCGTCCAAATTGTCCGTAAAAGTATATCTGGCCCCAATTTCGGCACCAAGAATCAAGAATTGATTTAAACGATACTTAGCCCCAACCGTCATTGGAATTGCAAAACTACCGTCTTTTTGGTTAATATCCTGCATCTGAAGGGCATCAATATAATTAAAATCATACCTAAAGTAGGTTACACCCGTGTATAAGTAAGGCGTGAAGGCGGGTCCGAGCTTATGAAGATTGTATTCAACAAAGTTGATTTCCAGTCCAGCGGAGAACTCCAAGATGGAATTATCGACCACATACCCCCTTTGTTGCCTGGACTGCATGTGCGATTTATTGTCGTCAGCGGTTACCTTACCATAGAGGGCACTGGCCCTCCACGCATAGCGTTTTCCCTTGTTCCATTTAAATATCCCACCAAAGGCAGGGCCAGAAGGCAAAATATAATTGGTCCTTCCCACATCACCTATCATATTGGCACCGCCGGCAAACACACCTATTTCGTAGGTCTGTGCACTCACCTTGATCACACAGCATAGAAAAACTGCCAAAACTATCCGCATACTATCCAAAAAGTTTCAAGAATTAAGAGTAAAGGAAGGTCTATAGATTTATATTTAAAGTTGTTCTCCCTTGTTAAACAGTTTTTCACTCCTTTTATTGTTTTTGATGGTATCAATTGCGCCTATCTTCTCCCCAAAGTAATTTGTTGCGCAAGGTTTTCAAGAAGCTTTCGGATTTATACTCGATCATTTTGATGGTAAAGTCCGCTTTTTTGATACGAATCTCTTTCCCATTTGGGATATCGGCAATCCGTGAGTCCAGGGACACCAAGTGTGTCTGTTCCCGACCAGACACCTTCAGTCTAATCTCCGTTTTATCGGAAATCACCAAAGGGCGGGCATTCAGGTTGTGCGGTGCAATGGGGGTCAGCACCAGTGATTTTGCCGAAGGGGCGATCACAGGGCCTCCGCAGCTCAGGGAATAGCCCGTTGAACCAGTGGGAGTGGAAACAATGAGACCATCGGACCAGTAAGAGGTCAAATATTCATCATCCAGCCAAGTTTCCACTGTAATCATGGAAGTGGTATCCTTGCGGCTTACCGTGATTTCATTCAAGGCGAAATTGATTCCATGGAACTCATTGAGATCGGAATTGAGCTCAACCTCCACCAAAGTCCGCTCTTCAATGGTATAATGGCCCGCTTCAAATTCGGTTACCAGTTTTCGGACATTCTCCTTTTTGAAAGTGGACAAAAATCCCAATCGGCCCGTATTGACCCCAACAATGGGAATATCATAGTCCTTTATATAGGTAACGGCACGCAGCATGGTACCATCACCTCCAAAGCTCACGAACATATCAAAGGAGGAATCCAATCCTTCGGATTGTGTAAATGTTCCCTTTACCTGTTCTTCGGTAATGGTTGCAACCAGTTTATTGAAGTTCTCTTCCACATAGACAATGGCATCAAGCTTCTTTAATTCATCCAAAAGCTCTTCTACACAAAGCTGGTCCTCTTTCTGAAAGGACTGACCGTAAATGGCTACCTTCATACTAAACGTTAAGATATTTTTCTAGATAGTCGGAACGCTGCTTCAAATCTTCCAAGAACTGATCGTCGCTGTTTCCGAACACAATGGTGTAGTTGTATCTCCTAAACGTCTGTGCGACTTCGTTCAAGCTCTGTGTTCCTACCTTCAAGGTAATTTCAACGATATCGTTTTGCGAATCCGTTATAAATGCGCCCAACAAGCGAGCATTATTGCCCTCCACAATTTGGGCAATCTCGCTGAAAGAGTAATCCTTGATTCCAATGGACACCACCAAAATGGCTCCTGGCTCCCTAAAGAACGGGGTATCTATAAAGACATCCACCACATCCTCAAGGTCATAATACCCAATGATCAAACGGTCTTCATCCAAAACAGGAAGCACGTTGGCCTCATTCCGCGAGAACATTTCCAACACATCCAACCAAGCGGTTTCCTTGGTCACAAAAAAGTCTTCCATCTCAAACCTGAAATCATCAACCTTCTTTTCAGGTTCAAAACAGGCCAAGTCGTTCTCGGAAAGCAATCCCAAATACGCTCCGTTCTCGGTAACTCCAACATGGGAAAATGTGGTCTCCTCAAAAAATGCGATCACATCTTTCAAAGTTTCCGACACTTCAAAAACCGGGACCGTGTTCGTTATTTTGTCTTGAATCTGCATATCACTTCTATTAGGTGCAAAATACTAATTTAAAATGGCAAAAGGCATGCCGAATTCTTATTTTTGACGATCTAAAAAAGAACTCCATGACAAAGTTGAGTGTCAACATAAATAAACTGGCCACATTGCGAAATTCCAGAGGCGGCAACATGCCCAACCTGATCAATTCCACCAAGGACATTGAATCTTTTGGTGCGCAGGGCATTACCGTTCACCCGAGACCGGACGAAAGACACATCCGCTATCAAGATGCACGTGACCTCAAAAAGGTGGTGACCACCGAATTCAACATTGAGGGCAACCCAGTTCCAAAATTCATCGATCTGGTGCTCGAAGTAAAGCCCACGCAGGTTACCCTAGTGCCCGATGCCGAAGATGCCATTACCTCCAACGCGGGTTGGGACACTATAAAACACAAAGATTTTTTGATTGATGTAATCAAAACCTTCAAGGAAAATGGCATCCGCACTTCCATTTTCGTGGACCCTGATGTAGAAATGGTAAAAGGAGCAGCGGAAACGGGGACCGATCGTGTGGAGCTCTACACCGAAAGTTTTGCGGATGAATTTGCCAAAGGCAACAAAGAAAGTGGCATTGCCCCGTTTGTTGAGGCAGCCAAAATGGCACACCAAGTTGGTCTTGGCCTTAATGCGGGACATGACCTTAGTCTGGACAACATCAAATTTTTCAAAGAACACGTTCCACATCTTTTAGAGGTATCCATTGGACATGCCCTGATTTGCGAGTCCCTCTACCTTGGTCTCGAAAATGTGGTAAACATGTACTTACACCGATTAAAATAATGGAGATATTACATTCTAAAATATTGGGCGAAGGACAGCCTTTCATCATCCTACATGGATTTTTGGGCATGTCCGACAACTGGAAAACCCTGGGCACCCAATATTCCGAAAACGGATTTCAGGTTCATTTGATAGACCAACGTAACCACGGAAAAAGTTTTCATTCCGAAGAGTTCAATTATGATCTATTGAGTGACGACGTCATCAACTACATGGACCACCATAATATAGATTCCGCTTATGTGATGGGACATTCCATGGGAGGGAAAACGGCCATGCAACTGGCGACTTCGCATCCAGAACGGGTCACCAAACTGATTGTGGCCGATATCGCACCGAAATATTATCCCCCGCATCACGATTTCATTTTCAACGGGCTTTCCCATTTGGATTTTGACCAAATTTCCGATAGACGTGAGGCCGATGACGAACTTGCCAAATATATAAAGGTAAAAGGGATTCGACAGTTCTTGCTCAAAAACCTCTATTGGGTGAAAAAAGAAAAGCTGGGGTTCCGCTTTAATTTTGATGTGCTCAAAGACCGTATGGAAGAAATTGGCGAGAACATATTCCCCAATGCCATCTATGATGGCCCCACCCTTTTTCTACGTGGCGACCGCTCGGAATACATACAACCCAATGACTTTGCCGAAATCAAAAGGCACTTTCCCAATGCCCAAATTGAAACCATTGATAAGGCTGGGCATTGGTTACATGCCGAAAACCCAAAACAGTTTTACGAGAAGAGTTTTAGCTTTCTGAATTCTTAAAATTTACCCCTTTTTATTATGCATGCATAATTTTTTTACCCATTTAATTGTCTGTATGACAAATTTGATATAGATTTGGTTAATTCAGATTCTTACCATAAGAATTAACATAAACTAACTATAACAGATTTTTTGATATGAAAAAGTTTTATGCCCTACTCCCCTTTCTAGGCTTATTCTTGATTGCATGCGAAGATGATACAACCCTACCTGAAACACCGGGTCCAGAACCCATGGAATATACTTCTGGAACAGCTGATTTTTCCAATTACGTAGCCATTGGAAACTCATTGACCGCCGGTTTCTCCGACAACGCCCTGTTCATTGATGGGCAAGAAGCATCATTTCCGAATATGCTCGCTTCCAATTTTGCCCTTGCGGGCGGTGGAAGTTTTGAAATCCCATTTATGGCGGACAATCTTGGAGGCATGACCCTTGGTGGAAACAAAATCGCGGACAATAGATACATACTTTCATTTTTGGGGGAAAGCCCAAGTCCCGAGGTAATTGAAGGACAGGGCACCACGGAAGTTTCACAAAAACTGACAGGGACATACAATAACATGGGTGTTCCCGGAGCTAAAAGTTACGAATTATTGGCACCTGGATACGGAAGCGTAGCTGGGGTGGCCAACGGAACCGCAAATCCATATTTTGCACGGTTTTCATCATCGGAATCCGCAACGGTAATCGGAGATGCGGCCGCTCAAAACGCAACCTTTTTCACGGTATGGGCCGGGGCCAACGATATTTTGGTATACGCTACGGGGGGTGGAACAGGAGTTGACCAAGAAGGTAACCTAGATCCAAGTTCCTACTCCAGAAACGATATTACCGACACAAATGTTTTCGCAGGTGCCCTGAACGGGATTCTTGAAGCCATGACAGCCAATGGAGCCGAAGGAGCCATCGCCAATTTGCCGAACTTGACCGACATACCTTACTTTACAACAGTACCTCACAATCCCATTCCTTTGGACGAGGCCACAGCGGCCTTTTTGAACAGTGCCGATGCATATGGGGCATACAACGCTGGCTTGGCCCAGTTACAACAATTAAATATAATAACGGAGGAAGAGTTGGCTGCCAGAACCATCACTTTTACCCCAGGAGAAGGAAATGCCGTGGTCATTATGGATGAAGATTTAACGGATTTGACAGGATTCAACCCTGCTTTGACCAATATGAGACAAGCAACTGAAGAAAATCTTTTAGTCCTTACCGCAAGAAACCACATCGGTACACTTGCTGACCCGAACAACCCAACTTCCATTAACGGGGTTGCCGTTCCTTTAGCGGACAAATGGGTACTTACAGTTGATGAGCAAGACCTAGTGGAAACGGCATTGGAATCTTACAACCAAACCATTTCCGCTTTGGCCGCTCAATATGATTTGGCCCTTGTTGATGCCAATGCGTTATTGGCCGAGCTAAACGCCAATGGGTTCCAACAAGCTGATGGAAGCATCGTGGATGCCACATTTGCCACAGGTGGAGGCTTCTCTTTGGATGGGGTTCACCCTGCACCTAGAGGATATGCCATTGTGGCCAATGCCTTTATCGAAGCCATTAATGCAAAGTACAATTCGAATTTGCCCGGCGTTAATCCTTTGGATTACACTGGACTATATATTGACTAAACAAACATTATTTTCTTTATCTTAAAGGCACCGAAATTCGGTGCCTTTTTATTTATAACATCAATAGATAGAACGTATGAAACTTATTCTAAGATTATTGTTGAACGCCCTTGCCGTTGTATTGCTCAGCTATGTATTGCCGGGGGTCGGTGTCGATTCCATGTTTACCGCTATAATCGTAGCCGTAGTGCTCAGCTTGCTCAACTTCTTGGTAAAACCCATTTTGGTCATCTTTACCTTGCCCATTACCATATTGACCCTGGGACTCTTCCTTTTGGTCATCAATGCCATAATCATTCTTTTGGCGGCCAATTTGATCGACGGCTTCCATGTGAGCAGTTTTTGGTGGGCCATTATCTTCAGTCTGTTGCTCTCTTTTTTACAAGCCATTTTGCAATCCATTTTAAAGGAAGACCAGTAGAAATCATATGGTTTGAAAGTCAACGGTTTAAAAACTTGGCAGCAAATCAAAAAAGAGTTACTTTTGCATCCCATTTTTAGAAAGCAAATTAGGTAGGAAATGAATATAACCAAAGAGCAGATTGACGATCTTAATGCAGTAGTAAAGGTTGCCATAAGCAAAGAAGACTATCAGGACAAAGTAGAGAAAATCCTTAAGGATTACAGAAAGCAGGCCAACATTCCTGGTTTCAGAAAAGGACAGGTTCCCATGGGACTTATCAAAAAGCAGTATGGCAAGGCCGTTTTGGTGGATGAAGTGAACAAATTGCTTCAAGACAATCTGAACAAATACCTTACCGAAGAAAAATTGGATGTTCTGGGAAATCCACTTCCCAAACAACAAGACGATTTCGACTGGGACAAGGACAACCTTGATTTCGAATTTGAATTGGGATTGGCACCGAGCTTCGACGTTGACCTGAAAACCAAAAAAGCCGTTACGCAATATAAGATCGTTGCCGATAAAAAAATGATCGAGGAGCAAGTGGAGCGTATTCAAAAGCAATACGGGAAATTGATTTCCAAGACCGAAGTGGGCAAAAAAGATGAAATCACTGGTTTCTTTGCCAATGAAGAAGAGGAAATCGACCACAAGACCACCCTTGAAATGGACAAGATCAAGAGCAAAAAAGCCATTGATGCACTTGTAGGCAAAAAAGTGGGCGATAGCGTTACCCTCAATTCCAAGGGACTTTTCAAAGAAGACTACCTATTACCCAGCGCCCTGGGTATTGCCAAAGACAAGGCCGAAGGGCTTAAAATCGATGTTACCTTTACCATCGAGGAAATCAACGAAAGAGAGCCAGCCGCTTTGGACCAAGAACTTTTCGATAAATTGTTCGGAGAGGGCAAAGTAACTTCAGAGAAAGAATTGAAGGATAAAATCAAAGAAGATTCAGAAAAACAGTTCGAACAACAATCCGATCAAAAATTGTTGAACGACATTACTGAAAAATTGATTGACGAGACCAAATTCGAACTTCCATCCGAGTTTTTGAAAAAGTGGATTCAGATCAGTGGAGAGAATCCATTGACCGAGGACGAGGCCAAAGAAGAGTTTGAAAAATCCGAAAAAGGACTTCGTTACCAATTGATAGAGGGCAAGATCATCCAAGAAAACGAACTTCAAGTCCAGTTTGATGAATTGAAGGAATTCGCCAAAGGATTCATCAAATCCCAAATGGCACAATACGGCCACATGGACCCAAAAGACGAAGAATTGGAAAGCGTTGCCGCAAGGGTAATGAGCAACCAAGACGAGGTAAAAAGGTTGTCCGAACAATTGATGAGCCAAAAACTTTTGGACCTTTACAAAGAAAAGGCTAACCTTAAGGTAAAGGAAGTCTCTTACGATGACTTCATCAAGGAAGCATACAGCTAAGGCTTCGCTAAAAGAAAATTAAGTATCTTTACGGTGCCGAAAAGCTAATTTTTCGGCACCTTTTTTTTAAGATAAATCGAGTCAATTCCTATGGATTACGGAAAAGAATTTAAAAAATACGCTACCCAACACCATGGTATCAACAGCATGTACTATGATAAACTCATGAGTACCATGTACCCCATGAACATGACACCTAACATTATCGAAGAGCGACAGTTGAACGCTGTTGCGATGGATGTTTTCTCTCGTTTGATGATGGACAGGATTATTTTTATGGGAACCGGGATCAATGACCAGGTGGCCAACATTGTACAGGCACAGTTGCTCTTTTTGGAAAGTGCAGATGCCTCCAAGGATATCCAGATCTACATCAACTCCCCGGGCGGAAGCGTGTATGCAGGTTTGGGCATTTACGATACCATGCAGTTCATAAAACCCGATGTGGCCACCATTTGTACGGGTATTGCCGCCTCCATGGCAGCAGTATTGCTTTGTGCGGGACACGAAGGAAAACGCAGTGGTTTGCCTCACTCCAGGGTAATGATACACCAACCGCTCTCAGGAGCACAAGGCCAGGCAAGTGATATCGAAATTGCGGCCCAAGAAGTTCTTAAGATTAAAGATGAACTTTACCAGATCATCTCCAAACATTCAGGTCAATCTTTTGATAAGGTTTACGAAGACAGTGACCGTGATTACTGGATGAAGGCACCAGAGGCCAAGGAGTACGGAATGATTGACGAAATATTAGAGAGAGATAAGTCATAACGCAAACCAATTGATTAAAAAACAACCACTTAAGGTAGAACAAATCCAATTTTTTTACGTTATTGTTGGTTGAAGATTAAAATTTTATGGCAAAAGAAAATTTGGAATGTTCTTTTTGTGGTAGAAAAAAGCCGGAAACCAATTTATTGATTGCCGGTTTGGATGCGCATATTTGCGATAGATGCATAGAACAGGCCCATAGCATTGTAGCCGAGGAGTCCAAACAGTCCAAAAACCAAGATTTGTCCTCCGAACTGGTTTTGAAAAAACCCATGGAGATTCATGATTTCTTGGACACTTTCGTAATTGGACAGGAAAGAACCAAAAAAGTAATGTCCGTAGCGGTATATAACCACTACAAAAGATTGTTGCAGCCCAAAGGCAAGGACGAGGATATAGAAATCCAAAAGAGCAACATTGTTATGGTCGGGCAAACAGGTACGGGTAAAACCCTTATCGCCAAGACCATTGCCAAAATGTTGAACGTGCCATTGGCCATTGTGGACGCCACCGTTTTGACCGAAGCAGGTTACGTGGGCGAGGATGTGGAAAGTATTCTCACCCGACTTTTACAAGCGGCCGACTACAATTTGGAAAAAGCGGAACGCGGGATTGTCTTTATTGATGAAATAGACAAGATCGCCCGTAAAAGCGATAATCCATCCATTACCCGTGATGTATCAGGAGAAGGGGTTCAGCAAGGACTATTGAAACTTTTGGAGGGAACCACTGTGAACGTACCACCAAAAGGTGGTCGTAAGCACCCCGATCAAAAATTCATCGAGGTCAACACCGAAAACATTTTGTTTGTGGCAGGTGGGGCATTTGACGGTATCGAACGTATCATCACCAAACGTTTGAACATGCAAGCGGTAGGGTACAGTGCTTCCAAAGCCGAGGAGAATCTAGATCAAGAGAATATTCTGCAATACATCATCCCAAGGGATTTGAAGGAATTCGGCCTTATCCCTGAAATCATAGGAAGGCTACCTGTGCTCACACACATGAATCCCTTGGACGCCAAGACACTTCGTGCCATTCTAACGGAACCAAAGAACGCCATCATCAAACAGTACGAAAAACTGTTTGCCATGGACGACATCAAGTTTTCCATTACCGATCAGGCATTGGATTATATTGTGGAAAAGGCGGTAGAGTACAAACTCGGTGCACGTGGGTTGCGCTCATTGTGCGAAGCCGTATTTACCGATGCCATGTTCACTTTACCGAGCAGTGATGAAACAGAGTTTAAGGTAACGAAAAGCTACGCCGAGAAGAAATTGTCCTACGAGACAGTGAAAAAACTAAAAGCAGTCTCTTAATCAGACTGCTTTTTTAGTTACTTTTTCCAATAGTTCCAGACTTACTTTGGAGATTATTTTCTCATCCGAATACAGGCTATGCCCAAAATTTGGAACAATCCTTAAATTGACTCCAATGCTTTTGGCCCATTTCAGTCCCGGTTTGGATTTATCGCACTCCCCATAGATCAGTTCCACATCTGAAGAAGGTGCCATTTGGTTTTCATTTTCGATTCCTGAAGCGGAAATAGCCGTGACGGACTTAGCAGCTAAGCCTTGCAATAATGCTTTGTAAGCAACCGTAGCCCCGGTTCCGAACGCCAAATAATGGGCCGGCTCAGCTTCTTTATGAATCAAGTTGGAGACTGCTCGTTCAATCCCTCCTTCGTTAAAGGCATTGTCGATGTTTTCTTCCGAGAATATGGATACATCGACATTTCCCAACTGTTGGCAATCGTGGAAAACAATATCGTAGTATTGCTGCAGGTAGCCAAAATAAGAAGCTATCCAAAGCCCCTTTTTCGCGCCCCATTTATCTGAAATCACTACAAGTTTTTCGGCCATGATTTTAATGGTTTTGTGTTTTTACAAAAAGATTTGATACGGGGAAGTTCCATATTCAACGAAGCAAATCCTTTTTTATTTGTTCAAAAGAAACGTTTTTACGATGAATGGCTGTAATTTACGAAAACGTTTTCGTAAACTCAGGACAAAAGGTCATTTCTTACGATAACCAACACTTTTTTAAAGGGTGTTCATACGGAGAAGTTCCTCCAAGCAATCCCTATCATTGGACAATCGAGGTATCTTGTGCTGCCCACCGAGCTTGTTTTTGGACTTGAGCCAATGGTGGAACAAATTCTCACGCGCCACATGGACTTTGGGCATCTTCAAGGTAATGTTGTTGTATCGTTTGGCCTCGTAATCCGAGTTGAGTGCCTTGAGTGCGTTGTCCAACATTTCGGTAAAATAAGCGATGTCCCCTGGCAGTTTTCTAAACTCAATGATCCATTCGTGTGCGCCTTTTTCCTTGCCCGTCATAAAAATTGGGGCAGCGGTATAATCCATGATTTCCGCCTCGGTTTTCAGGCAAACTTGTTTCAAGGCTTCTTCCGCATTTTCAATGATCAACTCTTCGCCAAACACATTGATATGATGTTTGGTGCGTCCCGTAATTTTGATTCGATACGGATTTTTGGAGGTAAATCGAATGGTGTCGCCGATCTTGTAACGCCACAAACCCGCATTGGTAGTAATGATCATGGCGTAGTTGACCCCTAACTGAACCTCCCAAAGAGGAATCGCCCGGTCCCCTTCCCCATGTGCATCAATCGGGATGAATTCATAAAAAATACCATAGTCCAACATCAACAACAGTTCATCGGAATTATTTTGATCCTGGATTCCGAAAAAACCTTCCGAGGCATTGTACGTTTCATAAAAGTTGAACTTCTTGCGGGGCAATAATTTTTTATATTGATTCTTGTAAGGGGTAAAGCTTACTCCTCCGTGGAAATATACTTCCAAGTTCTCCCAAATCTCGAACAGATGGTTCTTTCCCGTTTTCTCCAACACCTGGTTGAGCAATACCAACATCCATGATGGCACTCCGGCCAAACTGGTCACATTCTCTCGAATACTTTCCTCAATGATGGCCTCCAGTTTGGATTCCCACTCGGTCATCAAGGAGACTTTATTACTGGGCGTACTACTATATTCTGCCCAAAGGGGCATATTATCGATCAATATAGCGGAAAGGTCGCCGAAAAAGGTCCCGTTGTCCTCATACAGTTCCTTGCTCCCCCCCAACCTCAAACTTTTGCCCGTGAACAATTGGGAATTCTCATTATTGTTAAGGTAAAGGCACAACAAATCCTTACTGGATTTATAGTGGCAATCCTCCAAGGCTTCCGTACTCACGGGAATAAATTTGCTCTTGGCATTGGTGGTCCCACTACTCTTGGCAAACCATTTAATGGAGGTCGGCCAGAACAGGTTCTGCTCCCCCCTACGTGTCCGCTCAATGAGCGGGGCCACTTCCTCATAGGTCACAATGGGCACCCTGTTCCTGAACTCTTCGTACTTGGGCAGATCTTGGAAACCATATTGCTTGCCAATCATCGTATCCCTGGAAAAGTCCATAAGTTGGCGCAACACCTCATCCTGCACATCCAACGGATACTTTAAAAAAAGCTCTATTTGATGGTAGCGCTTTCTTAATAACCAAGAAGCAATGGAGTTGAATAATGGTATTGGCATTTTAGGTATATTTAACCAAAGAAAGTTAGCTTGGCGTAACTGCTAAAATAACTTTTCTAACACTCATTTTCAAATAAGATAAACACATTCAATTTAATATGCTGTACGAAGGAGTCCTGAAAAAGATGCGAACGGAAATCGGAAACCCCATCCAATACTTTTTGGTTTTTGAAAACGATTTTATCAACATGAACCAAGCACTGGACAGAGAGCTTCAAATTGATTTCATCAAGTTCCAATGCTTGAACTGTGGAGAGGACAAACCTATCTATAGACAAGGGTTTTGTAAATCCTGTTTTTTTGAAACTCCCCTTGCAGGCGATTGGATCATGAAACCCGAACTGAGCACCGCCCATTTGGACAAGGAGGACCGTGACCTTGAGTTCGAGAAAAAGATGCAGTTGCAGCCACACATTGTGTATTTGGCCAACTCCAGTAACATAAAAGTCGGGGTCACAAGAAAATCACAGGTGCCCACCCGTTGGATAGACCAAGGCGCCCACGAGGCCATCGAAATCGTGGAAGTGCCCAACCGATATTTGGCAGGCATTACCGAAGTGGCACTCAAAGAACACGTGAGCGATAAGACGAGTTGGCAAAAAATGCTCAAAAACGATATTGAAGATGTGGATTTGGTGGAATGGCGGAACAAATTAAAGGACAGTATCCCCGAAGAGGCCATGGATTATTATTTAAATGACAGGGAAGAGACCAACCTGGAATTTCCGGTGTTGCGATACCCTGACAAGGTAAAAAGCCTCAATCTGGACAAAACTCCAAGCTACAAAGGCACCCTTAAGGGAATCAAAGGACAATACCTTATTTTTGAGGACAACACGGTTTTCAACGTCAGGGGAAGTGAAGGCTATTATGTGGGAATGGATTTCAGCTGATCCCTACACTTGACCCCCTTATGACCAACCACCTCAACCGTATACAAGCATGAGCCAAAAAATCAAACTTACCGAAGCAATTTCCATTGGAATCGGAGGTATGGTGGGGGGTGGTATTTTCGCCGTTTTGGGATTGGCGGTTGACCTATCCAAAGGGGGAACGCCCCTGGCCTTTCTCTTTGCCGGCATGTTGGCCCTGATCACTTCTTACAGTTACGTGAAACTTTCCAAGCAATACGCCGATAGGGGCGGTACGGTAAAATTCATCAATCAAGGCTTTGGAAAAACCATATTCAGTGGCGGTATCAACAATTTGCTTTGGGTCAGTTACATCATCATGCTGTCGCTGTATGCTTCGGCTTTCGGTTCCTACGCCCCAAACCTGTTCTCCATAACTGGCGGCGAACTGGATTTCCACATCTACGCGAGTGCCATCATTGTTTTAGCCTCCATTATAAATTATTACAGTATTAAGGTAGTGGGGATGATAGAATCCTATGCCGTCATCATCAAACTGGTTATTCTGATTTCTTTTATCTGTGTTGGATTATACGGTTTGATGGGCAATCCCAATCTGGAGCAATTGTCTCCTGAAAACTGGGAAGCTCCCCTACAACTGTTGACCGGGGGCATGGTCATCTTTGTGGCCTATGAAGGCTTTGAACTCATAGCCAATTCTGCCCCTGACATTGAAAATCCCGAGAAGAACATCCCAAGGGCCTACTATATTTCCATCATTTTTGTGGTGCTGCTCTATATTATCATCGCAGTGGTGACCGTTGGGTCCCTTCCCTTTGATAAAATCAAAACTGCAGAGGATTATGTACTGGCCGAAGCGGCCAAACCCATGTTGGGCCAAACAGGGTTTACCGTAATCACCATTGCGGCACTCATTTCAACATTTTCAGCCATCAACGCATCCCTTTATGGCGGGAGTCGGGTAAGTTATGAGATTGCCGAAGATGACGAACTTCCCCATCAGTTCACTTATCAACTATGGAACCAACCCATTGGTCTGCTTATGACCGCAATTCTAACATTGACCTTGACCAATACCTTGGAACTCGAAAGTATCTCTACAGCTGGCAGTGTAGGCTTTTTGTTGATTTTTGCCATGGTCAACTATGTTGGATTTAAAATGTCAAAGGAAACCCGCAGTATCAAGGCCATACCCTTGCTCGGGTTTGTATTATGCTCCCTGGCCACCATTATTCTCCTGCAACAACAGTTTGGGACAAACAAAATGGGGGTCATTGTCGCCGTCTCTATTATTGGCGCTTGTTTTTTGATCGAATGGTTGTACAAAAAGCTCGAAAAAAGTAAAAACCCATAGTATGCTCAAGTTTTTTAGAAAAATCAGGAAGGAATTGATTGTGGAAAAAAAGGTCAGCAATTACCTGTTGTACGCCTTCGGGGAAATTGCTTTGGTAGTCGTTGGTATATTGATTGCCTTGGCTATAGACAACGCCAACGACAATCGCCTAAAAAGGGAAAAGGAGCAGGTTTACCTCAAAGGACTAAAGGAGGAATTTGACATTAGCAAAATAAAACTGGAAGAGCTCATCAAGATCAATCGGAGAAGTTATGAAGCAGCCCAAGAAATTGTTTTGTTGATGGGCGATGGGCATGTTGCCACAGAGGAAGGATTTTCAAATTTACTTTCGGATGCCTTTACCAATGATATTTTTTTCAACCCGAATAATTCCCTGCTCAATGAAATGATCAACTCCGGCAGTCTAAAGGATATTTCCAATGATACCTTACGGATTCGGTTAACCAATTGGATATCTACTATCGATGACATAGCCAATCAGGAAAAAATGCTCGGGGAAGAGCGGAACAATACGGTCAACGTATTCAGGGATGAAGGTTATAGCATCCATACTTTGTTGGACAATACGGGCATGTCCCAAAGGTTGGGGATTCCGACCAGCAAAAACCCCATCAGTAATCTAGGTGCATTGGAGTCTGTTGCTTTTGAAAACAATCTTCTATTGTTCATTATAACGAGCCAATCCACCGAAATAGACCATTACAATCCCCTAATGGTAAGCTTGAATTCCATTTTGGAGACTATCAATAATGAGTTGGAAAACAAATAAAGGGCGATGTAACATCGCCCTTTGTATTTAATTTACGGTATCTTTTTTCTTTTTACCGAGCAGTCCGCCCAAAATGGATTTGGCGGCATCTTTTACTCCATCCTCTTTTTTCGCCTTTGCACTGTCCGTTACGGTCGTATCCTTTTTACCACCCAGAATATTTCCAATGGCTTGCTTCACACCGTCAGATTTGGTTTTGGTGGTGTCGGATTCATCTTTTTTGAATGCATCGGACAAAAGGTCCTTGACCTTGTCCTTGCCCTGATTGACCAGTTTTTGCTTTTGCATCTCCACCAATTTAGTGGTCAAGGTCTTTACACTGGAAGTCAAATCGGTGCTTACCGAAGGGTTTGAGAAATTACCCCCAATATTGGCCGTTACCGGAACCGTTACCTCCCCTACGCTGTCATCGTTCAATTGGGCTATCAACTTGTTCACCTCGGCACCGAGATACTTGGCCGGCACATCCAAGGTAGCTTTGTACTGCAATTGTTTGTCAAAGGAGTGACTTCCATCCACATTGATGTTGATATCCTTATACCTCAAAGTGAACGGCTTTACCTTAACGGAGCCGTTGTCAAAGGTCAATGCGGTTTTAAGTCCGTCCAAATTGATCTCCTTGGTGTTCAAAAAGTTCAATTTACTGTCCAATGCAGACACCAAGGGCGCCTTTTGGGTATCTACCGTGGGCGACAGTAATTCTGCCAGTAAATTCCCTGATATGGTGGCCAGATTTGGGGTGAAATCTTCTTTTAGTTTACCTGTGATCTTAATGTCTGAATTCAGTTTTCCCTCCAGTGCACTGGCCAGGGGCGTTAGTGTTTTAAGTAAGTCCAAGCCTGCAAAGGATTCCCCAATGTTAAAATTGTTCATTCCAAGGTCAATGTCAAATGTAGCAGCCTCCTCCTTGGTGGATACCGACCCCGACATGCCCAAGGTACCTCCAAACAAATCCGAGGTAAGGTTTTTGACCGTTGCCGTCTCATCTTTGATGAGCAAGGTTCCCTTTACGTTTTTAAGGTTGAGATCATCGTAAACCACCGTATTGGCAGAGGCATCAATGGTACAATCCAAGAAGGATGGTATTTTGATGCGCTCCTCCCCTGTCGTAGTGGAGATGGTCTCTTCCACCGCTTCTTCCCCATCAGCCTCCTCGGTCTCCTCGACCATAAAATCGTTCAAGGCAAATTGGTTGGATTTGAGTGTGAAATTACCCTCGATGTTCTCATCGTTGAACATAAAGCCCAACAAATTGGTCAAAGTACCCTTCGCATCGAAGTCCGTATTTCCAGTTTTCCCTTGGAAGGAATCAAGGGTTACGGTATTAGGGTTGAAGGTAACAGCTGCCGTATTGATGGCCACTGGATTCTTCAGCTCTTCCGAAGCATATTCAAAGCCAGAAACGGATGCCTTCCCACTTGTCTTGGTATTTTGATATTGTTTTTTCTCCAATGAAGCCATATCGAAGGCAGTGGTCACATCGGCATTCAATATTCCTTTGAGATTAAAGTCTTCCGGAACGGGATAGGCCTGCGAAATATTGGCCAAATTAATTCTTCCGTCCATATGGGCATTTACCTTGGTGTTCCCCAACAACTCCTTGATTTTGGCATTCAGGTTGAATTTATCCTCATCAATAAGAAAAGAAAGCCTGTTGATGTTCACGTAGGTATCTTCCGTAATGCCTGTTACGTTGTTGATTTCGGTATCGATATACACATTGCGCACCGATTTGGGCAGATCTGGATATTTGAAGGATGCATTTTCCGAATTGATGGCAATCTTGAAAGTGGGGATATGTTCCTCATCAACCACGCCCTTGAACTCCCCGTTCACTTCAAAATTCCCGGTCGTTTCCACAGTCTCAATGTTCGAAGCATAGGCTTCAGGAATTACAGCCAAAAAGTTTTTGAAGTCGGAAGAGGGTGTTTTAAACGTGATGTCCACTTCCTGATTGTCCTCGTTCACCTTTACAAAACCATCAAATACCAAAGGTAATTGGTTGATCAAAGCTTTGTTTTCCAAAAAGGAATATTTGTTCTCGCCCAAATCGATTCCAATCAGGGCATCCAGATTGATTTTATTCCTGTTCAGATATCGCGTACTATCCATTTCAAAGGACACCAAGGCATCCGTCAATGTTTTCAGTTCTGATTTTTCCAAGGAAAGGTCACCCGTCCCGGAATGATTCATCTCGGTAATGTCCAACAGCATCCCACTGGCCATATCCTCATAAATGATCTCTGAATTGGTAATGGCATACGAATCCATGTTCAAGGTAACGTTGCCACTGGATTCTTCCGTTTCCGCGGCCGTCGAAGTGGTTTCTTCGCTTTCTTTGGCAATATCGTAGTTCGCATTGCCCTCGGCATCTACCTTGATGTGCAACTTGGCACCATCAATATTCAAGGTTTTGATGACAATAGCCTCATCCGCGGATTTGAACAATTCCTTAATGGACATGGCCAATTCGATTTCAGAAGATGCAAACAGGGTGTCTCCTTCGAAGGGAGCTTTGTTTACTAGAGAAAGCTTCGAAAGCCCAACATTCGCGTAAGGAAAACTCTTAAGGAGGCTCAAATCGGCATCCTCAAAATCCAAAGTGGCGTTGATGCTGTTATTGACTTTGGTCTTGACGATGTCTTCAATCTTACCTTGAAGAAACAGTGGGACCGCAATAATAATTGCGAGTAGGATAAGTAGGGTTATACCGGTAATTTTCAGGACTTTTTTCTTCATACTTGGGTGTTTTACAACAAATTAAAGGAGAAGTTATCAATCCAAAGAAATTTCTTCCCCTATTTTTAAGTTAAATCTTTTTCGCATGAGATTTACGAAAAGATAGAGCAATGGGGTGTCGAGCAGGGCAATCATTATTTTAAAAATAACACCACTGATCAACAATCCGTAGAATTTATCCCATGGAAGCACCCCAAAAATGCACAGGAGCCCCACCACGGTAAAGGTGTCAATGAACTGAGAGGAAAAAGTTGAAAAGTTGTTTCTGAGCCACAGCATTCTACCATTGGTAATCCGTTTCCAGAAATGATAAATGGTAATATCAATGTACTGAGCACCCAAATAGGCCAGCATCGAGGCCAAAACCCCTAGAGGGGACAATCCAAATACGGTCGTAAAAGTAGCGTCATCCACAGGCGAAGTTGGTATGGCGGAGGAATAATTGGCCAGCAAAATGATGCCCATCGAAAAAAATGAGGCGAAAATTCCAGCGGTAACCACTTGGTTCGCTTTTTTCTGACCATAAACCTCTGAGACCAGGTCAGTAATCAAAAACGTGATGGGATAGGGCAAAATACCCACTGAAAGTTCAAAAAGCGGAGCTCCAAACACGGAAACATCCCCAAAGGGACTCCAAGAGAAAAACTTTTGGAAGATAAGATTGGACACCACCAAGGAGGTAATGAACAATGCCCCTAGATACAGGTAAATGGAAAATGCTAACTTCTTGTCCTTTTGCGTCATATGGTATTAAAAAATTCCTCTGGGAACCATTGGCAACTGTCCTATTTTATTTTCAAACTGAAAGGCATTTTGGCCTGAACTCCTTCTTGTTTGGTAAATTGTTTGAATTCCTTCAAAATCTCATAGGCTTCCGTGCCTATTTCCTCTTGAATGATGGATTCCCCTATTTTGGTCTTTACCGACCCAAAGTCTTCCATTAAACGCTCAAAATCGGATTTGTACTTGGGGTATTTACGGACTCCATACGATTCCAAACCGGCCATATCGGCTGCGGCCGCTATGGCGTCGTCCAAATTCCCCAGTTCGTCCACCAGACCAAGGGCTTGTGCGTCCACACCGCTCCACACCCTACCCTGGGCTATTTGGTTTACACGTTCCACGGGCATGTTCCTTCCTTGGGACACTCGGTTCAAAAAGGTCTGGTAGGTCTCTTCGATACTTTCTTGCATTACATTGCGGAAAGTGTCGTTCATCGGCTCAAAAAAAGAATAATCCACGGAATTTTTGTTGGTACCGACCTGTTCTGCATTAACACCCATGTTTTCGGCCAATTGGTGCACGTTGGGAATGGTTCCGAACACACCGATGGAACCCGTGATCGTAGTTGGTTCAGCAAAAATCCTATCGCCCCCTACCCCAATATAGTAACCGCCCGATGCAGCAACATTTCCGAAGGAAACCACCAACGGCTTTTCTTTTTTGGCCAATTGCATTTCCCTCCAGATAATATCCGAGACCAAGGCACTGCCCCCTGGGGAGTCCACCCGAAGCACAATGGCCTTTATACTTTCGTTGTCAACAGCTTTGTGCAGAGCGTCTAGAATAAGGCCTTGCCCGATATAATCCTTTCCGCCTTCACCACCCAGAATTTCTCCCTGTGCATAGATGACCGCGATTTTATCGGAGCCTGTTCTGATACGTTCTTTATTGGCTTTTTGTATATAATCCCTAAGTCCCACATAGTCCAGCTCCTCATCCTGAGAAACACCAATTCTATCCTTGAGCAAACCTTCATATTGATCGTAATGCAAAGCTCCATCCAAAAGGCCGGATGCAACGGCATAATCAGGAGTTCTTCCTCCAAGGGTATCCGCGATGATGTTCAAATTTTGTGGGGTTATATTTCTGGACTCCGAAATATCATCCAAGATAACACTCCAAATAGAGGTGATCAATTCCTTGATCTGGGTGCGATTTTCATCGCTCATGGTGTCGGACAGAAATGGCTCTACGGCACTTTTGTACTTCCCATGGCGAATGACCTCCATTTTGATTCCAGACTTTTCCTGAAGCCCCTTATAAAAGAGCACTTCAGTGGCCAATCCCTTAAAATCCAATACCCCAACAGGGTTAATGTAAACCTCATCGGCTGCACTTGCCAGATAATAATCACGTTGGGTGTAGACATCGGCATGGGCCATCACAAATTTTCCGCTCGTTTTAAAATCGATCAATGCTTTTCGTATCTCACGGGTTTGGGCCACGCCTGCCATCAAATATCCCGTGGCAATACTGATTCCCTCGATATTGTTATCGTTTTTGGCCACTTCGATGGCATGTAAGATCTCATCCAGACCGAGTTCCTCACTTCCGAATGCAGCAAACGGATCGGTTTCATCTTTACCCGTATAATCCAAAACCGGGGATGTAAAACTGATTTCCAGTACAGAGTTCTTTTTTACAACGACACCATCATCCACGTTTCCCACAAGGGCCATAAAAATGAAGAACATGCCAACAATGATCATAAATGCCACCAAGCTCCCCAAAATCGAGGCCAATAGGTTTCTTAAAAACTTCATTCAATAAAATTTAATACGCTTCAAATATAACCATTGTAGTATTGTTTTGTTTACTTTGTTTCTTCGATTATGGTCAGAAAACAAAAGGTATATCTTTCACTGGGCAGCAATTTGGGAAATCGCCTTGCGAACCTCCAAAAAGCCATATTCCGCATTCGGGAAAAGGCTGGGAAAATACTGGATATTTCTTCGGTATATGAAAACCCTGCCGTTGGTTTTGAAGGGGATGATTTCTACAATATCGTCCTCTCACTGCTTACCCCACTTGACCCGAAGGAATTATTGGGCACCCTTTTGCAGATCGAGCAGGATTTCGGTAGGGTTCGTTTGGCATCGGGCCATAGTTCCAGAACCTTGGACATTGATATTGTTTATTACGGGTCGGAGGCCATCAGCAATGATGCTTTAGTGGTTCCCCATCCGCAGATGCAGCACCGCAATTTTGTTCTTAAACCACTGAGCGATATTGCTCCACAGTTTTATCACCCTGTACTGTTCAAGGATACCCGCAACCTACTGCAGGAATGTAGGGACAAGAACAAGTTGACCAAGACCAAGCACAAACTCTTTAAGGATAGGTCTGGATTGTTTTCCCAATTACAGCTCATTGCCATCGAGGGAAATATCGGCGCTGGAAAAACAACGCTTTCCAAAATGATCTCAGACGACTTTAATGCCAAATTGGTGCTGGAACGCTTTGCGGACAATCCGTTCCTCCCCAAGTTCTATGAGGATCAGGCCCGTTATGCATTCCCTTTGGAGATGTCCTTTTTGGCCGACAGGTACCAACAGTTCATGGACGACACCTCACAGTTTGACCTATTCAAGAACTTTATGGTAAGTGATTACGATATCTTCAAATCGTTGATTTTTGCAAAAGTGACCTTACAGAAAGAGGAGTACAATCTATACCGAAAGGTCTTTAATTTTATGTACAAAGAGGTAAGAAAACCCGAAATCTACCTTTATTTGTATCAAAATACCGAACGGTTACTGGAAAACATCAAAAAAAGGGGGCGTGATTATGAACAGAACATCGACCCTTTGTATTTGGAGAAAATCAATCGAGGGTATTTGGATTTCATCAAGGGGAATCCCAATCAAAACAGTATCATTTTGGATGTGGGAGAGCTGGATTTTGTGCAGAATCCAAAGGATTATGAATTCATTTTGGAAAAGCTGGAAGACCATATACTTTTATCAAACATTTAAGAGAATTTTTGGAAAATGTTTGGATATAACGAATGGTTTTATTTTATTAGCAGCCTCAATACGAGAAACTAACTAACTCAGACTTTACATAGGGCCCTGTTTTTCAGGGCCTCTTTATTTTTGGGCATTTTGTTTGGACCAAATATCCCACACCACTACTCCTGTACTTACCGAGATGTTCAAGGAATGCTTGGTACCGAACTGGGGAATCTCCAAAACCGTATGGCTGGCAGAGACCACTTCCTGCGAAACCCCTTTAACCTCGTTTCCGAAGATCAGGGCGGTAGTTTTTTCAGGGTTCACTTGATAGTCATTCAACATAACAGCGTTTTCAGCTTGTTCCACAGAGACTATGTGCACACCATCAGCCTTTAATTCATTGACCAATTCCAAGGTATCCTTGCGATATCCCCATTCCACACTTTCGGTAGCACCCAACGCCGTTTTACGGATATCCTTGTGGGGTGGGGTGGCCGTGATGCCACAGAGGTAGATTTTCTGAACCAGAAAAGCATCGGCCGTGCGGAATACAGAACCTATGTTGTTCAAACTGCGAACATTGTCCAAAATGATGATGATCGGCGATTTTTCGGCCTCTTTAAAACCTGTCACATCCAATCGGTCCAACTCGCTATTTTCCAGTTTTCGACTCATTTTTTAAACATTGGGGTAAAAATATCAACAAAAATTTCTGATGGCTGATGAAAACAATATATTCGTTTTCATCCCAATTTTGGGCAAAAGTAACAGAATTAAATCGCTTTGGCAGCCAAGAAAAAGAATAAGAAAGTAACCCCGTTGATGCAACAGTACAATGCCATTAAGGTAAAACACCCTGATGCATTGTTACTCTTCCGCGTAGGGGACTTTTACGAGACCTTTGGAGAAGATGCGGTAAAGGCCGCCAAAATTTTGGGCATTATCCTTACCCACAGAAACAATGGGGGCGATAAGACCGAATTGGCCGGGTTTCCACACCATTCGTTGAACACCTATTTGCCCAAATTGGTAAAAGCAGGGCAACGGGTGGCCATTTGCGACCAGCTGGAAGACCCTAAACAGACAAAAAGCATTGTAAAGCGTGGGGTAACAGAGTTGGTCACGCCAGGTGTTGCCCTGAACGATGACATTCTTTCCGCCAAGAGCAACAACTTTTTATGTGCCGTACATTTTGGGCGCAATAAATTGGGGGTTGCTTTTTTGGATATTTCCACTGGGGAATACTTGACCTCTGAAGGCTCCTCGGAACAAGTGGACAAACTGCTCCAGAATTTCTCTCCAAACGAAGTGCTGGTCTCCAAAAGCCATAAAAAGGATTTTGTGGCGTGTTTTGGCAACCAGTTCCACAGTTTCTTTTTGGAAGATTGGATTTTTCAAGAGGATTATGCCCAAGAGAGCTTGAACAATCATTTTGGGACAAAAACCCTGAAAGGATTTGGCATAGACCATCTCAACCACGGCATCATCGCTTCGGGCGCGGTGCTGCACTATCTGTCCGAGACTCAGCATATCCGTTTACAGCACATCAACAAAATACAGCGTATTGCCGAAGAGGAATATGTTTGGATGGACCGCTTTACCATCAGGAATCTTGAGCTTTACCATTCTTCGCACCAGAACGCGGTGACCTTATTGGACATTATCGATAAGACCATATCGCCCATGGGTGGTCGGTTATTGAAAAGATGGTTGGCCCTTCCTTTGAAAAATGTGGAGAAAATCCAACAGAGGCATCAGGTGGTCTCCTATTTAAAAGATGAGGATGAACAACTGAACAAGATTCAGGGACACATCAAACAAATGGGGGATTTGGAACGATTGATATCCAAATTGGCCACGGGTAAAATCAACCCAAAAGAGGTGGTTCAACTTAAAAATTCGCTGGAGGCGATTGTCCCCATCAAACAATCGGCCCAAAACAGCACCAACGATTCCCTCAAAAACATTGGAGAGCGTTTGAACGATTGTGATGCGCTCCGCTCCAAGATAAAAGAAGTGCTCAATGAGGAAGCGCCCGTGAACATTGCCAAAGGCAACACCATTGCCGAGGGCTATTCCGAAGAATTGGATGAATTACGCGGCCTCGCTTTTTCCAGCAAGGACTATCTGGACAAGATGCTGGAACGTGAAACAAAGGAAACGGGTATTACCTCGCTAAAAATCGCTTCGAACAATGTATTTGGATACTATATTGAAGTTCGAAATACGCACAAGGACAAGGTTCCCGAAAGTTGGATACGCAAACAGACCTTGGTGAATGCAGAGCGATACATCACAGAGGAATTGAAGGAATACGAATCCAAGATTCTGGGTGCAGAGGAACGGATCTATCAACTGGAACAACAACTTTTTGAGCAGTTGCTCGTCTGGATGCAGGAATACATCGCACCCGTACAGCTCAATGCACACCTGATCGCACAATTGGATTGCCTTTGTGGATTTGCACAATTGGCCAAGGAGAACAATTATGTGGAGCCAACAATAAACGATTCCACTACCATCGATATTAAAGAAGGGAGACATCCGGTTATTGAAAAGCAATTACCTATTGGCGATGCTTATGTGACCAACGATGTACTGCTGAACCGAGAGGAACAACAGATTATTATGATCACGGGACCCAATATGAGTGGTAAGTCGGCCTTGTTGAGACAGACTGCGCTTATTGTATTGTTGGCGCAGATGGGAAGTTTTGTCCCAGCAACGGAGGCCCAGTTGGGTGTTGTGGACAAAATTTTCACTCGTGTGGGTGCAAGTGATAATATTTCCATGGGCGAATCGACCTTTATGGTAGAAATGAACGAGACCGCTTCCATTTTGAACAACCTTTCGGAACGCAGTTTGGTCCTGTTGGATGAAATTGGCCGTGGTACCAGCACGTATGATGGAATCTCCATTGCCTGGGCCATTTCGGAATACCTTCACGAACACCCAGCGAAGGCAAAGACCTTGTTCGCTACGCACTACCACGAACTCAACGATATGACCAATACGTTTTCGCGGATCAAAAACTACAATGTTTCGGTAAAGGAGCTGGAAGACAATGTGCTTTTCCTTCGGAAATTGGTTCCCGGTGGCAGTGAACACAGTTTTGGAATCCATGTGGCAAAAATGGCGGGAATGCCCCAACAAGTGATTCAAAAAGCGAACAAAATCTTGAAAAAACTAGAAAAATCGCATTCCAGCGAAGAGGTAAGCGACAAGTTACAAGCTTCCCAAGATGAGATGCAGTTGAGTTTTTTCAACCTCGACGACCCGTTATTGGAAGAAATCAAGGAAGAGATTTTGCACTTGGACATTGATACACTGACACCTGTGGAGGCTTTGATGAAATTAAACGAGATCAAGCGATTGTTGGGTAAAAAGAAAAAGGCATCTTCCTAAAAAAATTCTTTTATTTTAATAGAAATATTATAAATTTGCATCCGCGCTTGGGAAAAGTGCAGAGTTCATTTAAAATGCGAAAATAGCTCAGCTGGTAGAGCATCACCTTGCCAAGGTGGAGGTCGCGGGTTCGAATCCCGTTTTTCGCTCGACTTCGACTCCGCTCAGTCACCACGGGTGGAGTTTTTTTTTAGATACAAGTCCTGCTCGAGTGGTGGAATTGGTAGACACGCCGGACTTAAAATCCTGTGGGCATTATTGCCCGTGCGGGTTCAAGTCCCGCCTCGAGTACAGAAAAACCCTGTAAACCCTTTGTTTATAGGGTTTTTTATTACTGATTTATCTTCTAATACTCCAGCCCGTAGTACTCGGCAACCTGATAGAAGTCCGAGATGTCCACTCCTGCTTGTTTTAATTCCTCCTCCACGCTCATTGCTTTGGAGGTCGCACCACTGACCCCCTCGATTACAACAAATCTAAAGTTATAACCACCTATAGTGAGCGTGTTGGTAATTACAACAGAACCAAGAGATATTCGGTATATTCTAACACTGCCAGCAGGTTGACTTCCTCCATCATAATAAAACGGCATACTATACCAGTGAGTGGCATTCTGCTGTTTCAAATACCCCAATACAACTCCATAATCCAAAATATCTTGAGAGATAGCCGGTATGTCAAAGGCTACATTGCCTGGGGAGAATGATTGATTCTCGAACAAAAAACTTTGGACATTGGCGTTGCCATCTTCCCCTGGCTCCCCTTGTATTCCCTGTTCGCCTTGTGCGCCTGCCGCACCATCCTCACCATTACTACACGCCCAAAGCAGTGCCAGACCAAACATTAAAAAAACAAATTTCGATAGTTTTAGAATTTTCATAGGGTTGAGGTTTTGATTCAATCAATAGTTTATATTATGCTGGGGAAGCTTTTATAAATTCTATTTCTGTAATAACGACAAAACCTTATTCTTTATTATTCAACTGTATTTCAAATGGTTATAATTTAATTTCACTCTAACCATGGATGGACTTCTTATTTTACCGTTTTTCCGTTAACATTTAATGCTTTTCGAGCAATTTGCAGTTCGAACAACCATTAAATTCCAAATCATATATCATCAATTCCATTTTTTTGAAAGAAAGTCACACATATTCTGAACGTTTCAAATTAAAGGATTTCCCATACCTTCTTTTGGACACCTACGCGGCATGGAGCAAAGCTAGACCTTGGCGACTGAGTGCCGTAGTGGCCTATTATGCCGTATTGTCCCTGCCCGCACTGTTGGTCATCATCATTAATGCCGTAGGGGCTATCTGGGGCGTGGATATCGTTCAGGGCAGGTTGACCAATGAATTTGCCATTGCCTTGGGTCCAAATGCAGCCCAGACCATCGAGAGCATTATACAGGACACCCAAAGCACTGATAAGAACTTGATTTCAACTATCATCGGTATTGCCACATTACTTTTTGGTGCTACGGGGGTATTTTATCAACTAAAAATATCGTTGAATGAAATATGGCGTATTGAGGGTTCGCCCGGTTTTGATTTCTGGAAACTGGTTACGGAAAGGGCCAAAAGCTTTGCCTTTATCTTGGTCATCGGTTTTTTGTTGTTGATCAGCTTTATGGTAACGGCAGCCATAGCCGCCCTGAACGACTATCTAAAAAGCTTGATTACCGAAGTCGCTGTCTATCTCGCCTACACGATAGATATCTTTTCTTCCATTGCCATCATTACCGTAATGTTTGCACTCATGTTCAAATTTCTGCCCGATGCCAAAATCAAATGGAGGGCCGTTTGGTTCGGGGCCTTTATCACCGCCGTACTGTTCGTGATCGGGAAGTTTTTATTGGGTCTGTATTTTGGGGAGGCCAATCCCGGTTCCACCTACGGAGCGGCAGGTACTATTGTTTTAGTGTTGCTATGGGTATCCTATTCTTGTCTCATCTTGTTTTTTGGAGCCCAGTTCACCTATGTATACGCAAAGGCTTACAACATTTTGTTCGTCCCTTACAGCGAATTGAAATAAATAGCTTATTCCTAATTCGCACAACATAAAAAAAAGGCCTACCAAATGGTAGACCTTTTCAGTTATTGTTTTAGGCACGGATTAGTTAACGTCCCACCATAGTTTGGTGTAATTGTTATCCGGTCCTTGGAAACCAACCATGGCATTATAATTGGCTTCATTGTTATCAGCTATCGAAGGATCATAAGCCATACGAACAGGGATTCTAGGGTCACTTGCAAAAGCAGAAGGCTCTAGATAAGGAGCATCCAATCTTCTCCATTCGGCCCATGCTTCAGGTCCGTTTAGATATAAAGCCACCCACTTTTCGTAAGCGATCTCATCTATGCCCGTATAAGGATGCGCTGCTATGTAATCTGTAATTCCAGTAGCATCCACGCCCCAGTATTCCATGGAAGCTTCGATACCATCTTCATACAAGCTTGCAGCAGTACCTCCTCCTACATTCCAACCATAGGATGCAGCTTCAGCCAAAGAGAAATATACTTGGGCAGCTGTAAATATTGGCGTAGGGTAATCGGGAGTATAAATAATCTCGCTTCTGATAAAGGAATAACTTGGCACGTTACCGTTTACTTGACCATTAGGCGCCCCTACGTAACCTGCATCGATATCACCAGGGAAATTGGTCACTGGAGACACACTATCCCTTGCTTCTTCGGCATATTCGAACAAACGTGGATCTTGATTGTCCCTTAAGTATTCAACCATTGTTCTGGAAAGGATGTAATCCTCACGAGTTCTAAAGTTGTCCATCCATGGGCTATCACTAGCATCATCCGTTCCGTAGGTATATTCGATGTTGTCACTGTTATCAGTAATCAATCTACCTGTAGCTACTGCTTCCTCGAACATGGATTGCGCAAGTCCTGGACTTACATCGGACAAACGTAGTGCCATTACCATTTTCATGTTAGCAGCAAAAGTAATCCATGTATCCATATCTCCGCCATAAAGGTAGTCACCTGTTGGTCCGGGCTCACCCATTTCAACCATAGCTACCGCTTCATCAATTTCTGTGAACAGGAAATTATAGATCGACTCTTGTGTATCAAATACAGGCTGTGGGTTATCTATTCCCATAAATGCCTCTGACCAAGGAAGAGCTCCCCATTTATCCGTCATGTAGTGCACAAAATATGCTCTGACAATCCTTGCCACGGCAATCTGGTTGGCATTGCTACCATAAGCTATGACGTCTTCCGCTGTTTCTGGATCACTGTTCAAATCGATTACTCGATTCAAATCCATTAGTGGACCCGTATACCAGCTGTCATAGGAATCATTCAAGATATTATACCTGGAAGCACCTGGATACTGACCTTGGGTAATGTGTTGCATGTACAATATCGGTGTCTCATCCACCAAAATGGTGGTCATAGAAATCATTGCATTGGTCAATAACTGCGAGCTTATCCCCGCCGTCGGTCCATTCGGGTTTACATTGGTATCCTCATAATCTATGGTTTCACACGCAGTGAACAACACCATAAGAGAGGTTATCAACCCTATTTTTATATTTAAACTTTTCATCATCATTTTTTTTTAAAACGTTAATTTTAGGTTTAAACCCATAGTTCTTGTCATCGGAAGCTGACCTGCTTCAGCCCAGTTAACACCACCTCTTTTCTCAAGCTCTGATGGGTCTACCCAATCCATGTCAGCAGATATCAGCCAAAGGTTGTTGGCGAAAAAGCTAATGTTTGCAGCAGACATACCGATTTTTTCAACAACATTTTTGTTGAAATTGTATCCCAATCGCAATGTTCTAAACTTTATATACGTGGCATCGTGCAAATTGTTCTCATAAATTGCACCTAAGTTACCAGAGTTATAAAGGTCTTGTGGGTCAACATAAGCATCCACAACTGTTCCATCACTAATCGGGTTACCAAAATCGTCGGTTCCTGTTTGAAGTACACCAACAATGTGCTCACCCCCACCTTGGCTTACAGGATCCCTTTTTGGATTACCCATATCGTTAAGCCCGGCAGTTTTAGCAGAAAGTCCAGAGTGATCGAAATATCTTTCCGTTCTTGAATAGTACTTTCCTCCTTTTTGGAAATCAAACGCCATTGCAAGGGTAAAATTCTTATAGGTCATGTTTGAAGTAACACCACCCGTGAAATCAGGTAAAACCGATCCCAAGAACTTGTTTTGTTCAACCGCATAGTAGTATACTCCGTTATTTTCGGTAAATATGGTGTTGCCATTATCATCGGTTGCCCAACCTGTTCCGTAGAGCAATCCCCATTCTGACCCAACTCTTTCCTGCAACCTCATACTACTGGAATATGTACTAAGGTCCCTAGCATCAATACCTGGATATAGCTCGTCTACTTCTCTTTTTAGGGTCGCAAAGTTCACACCCAATTCCCATTGGAAATCCTCTCCCCTAAAAACATCTCCGATTAATCCAATCTCAAATCCACTAGACGTTTGTTTACCACTGTTCACTGTAATTTCTGAAAAACCAGTAGCTCCATCCAATGGCACATCAATCGGAAGATCTTTATCGGTTCTATTAAAATACGTTAGATCCAAAGAAAGTCTGTTTCTGAAGAACTGAAGCTCCGTACCAAACTCAACCTCATCTCTGATACCTCCTGTCAACAATGAGTTTTCCTGTATATTGGAAACTGAAAGCGTTCCACTTCCTTGATATAAAGCTCCTGTATCATATACCGCTGAAGTTAGATAAGGGTCTGGAAAAAATGGTGCACTAGCATAACCTGCCCTTAGCTTTGCAAAAGTAAGTACATCGTTCTTAGGGAATAGGTTGTGTGCCAAGAAGCTAAAAGAACCTCCAAAAGTTTCGACCCTGTTGTCACTGGCTATTGCCGTTGAGGACCAGTCCAACCTATAGGACGCATCCAAGTAAACAGTACTCTTGTATCCAAATGACCCTTTAACGAACAAAGCGTCATTTTTACTCTTTTCAACATCGGTCTCCGCTGTTACCGGATCTTGAGAACCAGCTAAATTATAGAAATCCGGAATGGTCAAGTCACCGTTGGTTTCGCCTACCAATTCAAAAAACTCACGGTCAACCCTTTCAAAACCAGCAGTCAACGCAACATCAAGGTCATCTCCCAAGAATCTGTTGTTATAGTTCAACATTCCAAAAAAGTCCGTCCTTTCATTTCTTCTGAATCTTTCATAATAATAAGCAGGGTCAAGTAAACTAATGGTAGTACCTCTGTCATCCAATCTATAAGAATGGAACGTCTTCTTTGCATCAAAGCTAAAGTTCAACTTGTCATTGAATTCGTAAACAATACCCAACCTACCAAAATAAGAGTTCTTGGTTTGATGTTCTAGGTTTTCATAAGAATGGAAATAAGGTGAATCCCAATATAATGGCCGGGTATCCCTTGGACCTCTCATGTTCCATGAAACAGCCTGTCCGTTTCTCATATAGTCTTGCAAACGATTGAAATCCAATTGTCTTTGCCACCATTGGCTAAAGTTGGAAGCTAGGTTACCATATCCTTGTTGTGGTGTGTTCAACCTATCTCTGTCCTCAATATTAAGATTAGCCAAAAACTGTAGCTTTTCAGTTACATTATATGATGCGTTCAACGCTACTCTTATTGTTTGGCTATTGGAGTTGGGAACAACCCCGTCTTGATCTATGAAAGACATGTTACCCCTTATATTGTAATCTTCGCCTCCCTTAGAAAACGCAAGTGTTGTATTGGAAGTAAGTGCATCTTCGTAAAAAGTATCGACATCATTTGGAGATGAAACCCAAGGACGCAATTCCCCAAACTCGGGAGTACCAGGAATCCAGCTGTCCCAATGTCTGATCATTTGACCGTTCAATCTTGGACCCCAGCTTTCATCTGCCCAGAAATCTGGATATTGGTCTCCATCAAAAGACGCCCACTCTGCTGGGTCTGTGGATGGATCATAAGTAAAGGTATTGAATGTTTGGCTATACCCACCACCATACTCATTTTGATAATCTGGCAATGTAGTTATCGAACTGATCGACATTGAGTGGTCAATTTCAAATTTGGCCACTCCAGAAGTACCTGATTTACTAGTGATGATTACCACACCATTTGCTCCTTCAGGACCATAGATCGCTGTAGCGGAAGCACCTTTAAGTACCGAAATACTAGCAACGTTATCGGTATTGATATCACTTGAGGAATAAATTCGAATACCATCTACCACATAAAGTAGATTTTCCTGACCTCTAAGTCTAATACTGGAAGCGCCGAATGTGGAACTACTGTTACCCACAATCTGCACACCGGAAACCCTACCTGCCAAAGCATTGGCAACATCGGTCTCCCTTGCCTGCACAAGTTTTTCACCTTCTACGGATTGTTGTGAGAAACCAAGAGCTTTTTTCTCCCTCTTGATACCTTGCCCCGTTACAACCACTTCCGCAAGGGCCTGCGCACTTTCTTCCATTTGTACATTAATAGTACTGGAAGCTCCTACCACAACAGTCATGTCTTTTTGACCAATGTAGGTAAACAGTAAGGTTGCACCCTCACTGGCTTCAATCGAATAATTACCGTCAAAATCGGTCTGGGTACCTGTTGAAGAACCCTGAACCAGAATGTTTACCCCCGGCAACGGTAGGCCATCTTGATCGGTAACTGTACCTGTTATTGTCTTATCCTGAGCATGGGCAAAACCCGTCATCAAAAACAATAGCAGTGCTACCAAAGAATACATCTTTTTAATCATTGATTTTTGTTTTAGTTATGAATGAATTAGCTAGTGGCATAAAATGCCTTTTGTTTGAACCTTCAAGTAAGCCCAAAAAATGGAGGTGTATTTTTATTTGCAACGGAACATTGATAATTTGAAATAAAAAAAAGGGGGGGATTGAAGAACTAATTCAAAAAATGAAACAAGAGCTAACCGCCATTCATATTTTTTACCACCCCCCTTCACTATGAAAATTAACACAGAAAAGAGTTGCAAATATTAATTTGCAATGAAATAATGCTTATTTGAAACAAAATCGGTGTTACACCAAAAGAAGCTCTTCCAAGTCTTGGCAATAGTGGTTGGATATACTAATTTCCATATCGTTGGTCAATGTAACCGTGCTGTTCACTTTGTTTTTGGTAATCATACGTATGGAATCCACATTGACAAGGGTAGACCTGTTGGTTCTTACAAAATTGGAAGGAAGCAATTCCATGAGTTTTTTTAAGGTTATCCTCAATAAAGCTCTTCCCTTGGTCGAATAGATGTGAACATAGTACTTATCGGCCTGTATCCAATCAATATCATGGCTCTTAAAAAAATGTCTTTTGTTTCCTTCGGGAATTACAATAATGTTGTTGTTTGCGGTCATGAGGGAGGTTTGAAGTTAGTTATAAAGGTTAGGTTGTTTTTCAACAATCAGTAAACATTAAAAAACACATACAATTTAACAGTTTTTTGGCAATTTAATCATATTTGAAACACTCAAAATCAATAAAGATTAATTATTGTGATATTGATATTATCTCCCATTGTAATTCACAATTAACCCAAATAACAAACTGTATTTTAAAAAGTTTTAAATACTGCCAATAAGGAAGCGGTCCCGATAAAAGCCTATCGATTTACCATGTTATTAACAAAAAATTACGAACCGGCCACAAATAGAGTTGAAAAATAAAATCATGTTTGGATTTATTATTTATCATCCCTATAAGATTACTGCTTTTTAACACATTTGAACATCATAGGAACCTTACTCTTTTTTTATTTCCTAAAAAATATGCTTGAGGTGTCTGCTTCCATTTTCCAAAAACCAATAGTATGGTCATTAATCACCTGCTCTACAACACCAATCCGTCAACTCAAACACCCCATTCATCAATCCAAATAAGGCAAACGTCAATTCTGGGCATCTGCAACCAAAAGCATCCTTACTTTTAAGATAAACTAACTCCCAAATCTTATACTTATGAAATCAAAAATCCTATTCAAATGCATATTACTAATGCTATGCATCTCCTTTACTTCCCGTTTGGTGGAAGCCGGGGAAGATGGTATTAATGGCATAGATGGCGTGGATGGTAAAGATGGCATCAACGGTACTAACGGACAGGACGGACAAGATGGTGCCGATTGCGTTGGTTTTGATGAGCTTACCCTATACGGCTATATTAATTTAGAAATAGAGGGCATCCGATCGGACAACCAAGCCTTCCAAGATACCACTTCTTTTAAGTTTACCCCCATTGAACTGGACGGGTACAGCAAAGTGACTACTGCCGACGACATTTTATACACTTTCGAAATCCGTGGTTATTTAAGTGCTCCCGATGATGTTTACCAAAATTCCTATATATACCTAAGTCTAGTCCTTTTAAACTTTCAGGAAGAGGGTATGGAAATAAGTTTTGAAACTTTTGGCTCGAGCCAAAATCCTGTAGTGGGTGAAGACCATAAGTATTTTATCCTAAATGCAAATGCCATTAATCCAATCAATTTCGAATCAATCGTCGAAAATTTCACTTTTGATTCCTCCGACCGCAATCATGCTAAGTATTCTTATTCAATTGTTATACCCGCTGAGGATAATTCATCCGGACATGAGTTACAGGTTTCCGGCGAGGTGGATGTGCACCTGTTGGAAGAATTTAGGTTTGTTTATTCCAAGTTTAATTTTTAATAACTGTTTTTATTCAAAAAAACTTTCAACGTCATTCCGTCCCCATGGTTATCGGAATTGTTACGGAACCTCATTTCCAATTTAAGCCCACAATCTCATTACATCAAAAAAACAACATTCTCATTATCCACTACTTATGCTTCACACATAGATTCGCCATACAATTCTCAAAAAGAACAACAAATGGGAAATTGATGTTAATTCCGGAACTCAATACCTGATTATCAATCACGTTTTCCTTGTACCGTAATACCCTTCCATCCCATTAACGCATCGTAGGTTCCCGAATCATTTTTAATGAACTCGAAAGATTCGGCTGCTTTGGGGTTCTCAAAGAAAACGGTCGGAGATTCTGCTAGAAGTTCGCCAATTTTTTCGCCGTCTTGCAAAATTACCAGATGATTTTGTTCCACTTTCACTTCCAAGACCAATCCATCAAAATCGGCAAAGGTATAGGAGCCTACATATTGTTGAAGGACCTTTTCATCCAATAGAATTGCCTTTCTATTGATTTCCCTTGGAAACTCCACAGGTTCAGACTTCAATAGTTTCACCACATCCTCGATGGTATCGAAAAAGGGCATTTCATCATAATTGGCCAATAGCACAAAGTCAAAGCTGTTTTCCAAATCACTGTACACTTGGGCCCTGACCCCCTTGGACCCACCATCTTTGGCAATAATTCCATGCTCATTTTTTAAAAAAGACGCATAGGGTTCGCTTTTTACATGATCAAGAAACTTTTTTAAATCGTTTACTGTGGAGAACAGGCGTGCTGTTCTAAATTCATCGCGCTGAATATTGTCCACCTTGACCACCACACTATCTTTCAACACATGGTTTTGGGCCAAACTCCTAAGCCTATTCTCTTTGACAAAAAAATGTGCCCCGCTTGCATTCATCTTCAAGGGCACAAATATTTCGTCCACCACACATTGGGAAAAAGGTTTACCGTACATTTTGGAAACAATGTTGTACAGAATCTCATATCCCACATTGGAATACTGCACATCGGTTCCAGGTTCAAATAAAAGTCTCTCCTGTTGGGCAAGGACAACAATCTCATCAGACACTAAATCATATTCCTCTCCGTCAATATGTGATAATTCCCTTGGCAAGCCCGAACTATGTTCCAATAACATGTTCAAAGTGATTTGTTTCCCTTTCGGAAAACCTTTAAAAAACATATCCAAATTTTGACTTCCGGACAGTTTCCCTTCGCCCTCCAATTTGGCCACCAAGTAATAGGCCATCAATTTTGAAACAGAATGGATATCAAATTGCGAATGGGCCGTTACATAGGTTGAACTTTCAGGGTCTTCGTTTAAATTATAGGCTTTTTCCAAGAGTAAAGTATCTTGCTTATAGGCCAAAACCACTCCATTATATTTTTTAAGCGCCGTAAGCGATGAAAAATAAGTGTCCAACGAATCCCTTACCGATACCATTTCGGGTGAAAGTCCATTCTTTACAACAGTATCTTTATTCACACACCCATTGCACAATATCAGTATCAAAACAATCCAGCCGTATTTCATGATTTATGTTTTGTGCAAAGAAGAAACAATTCCAAATAAATTAATTGTAAAAATGGAAACCCTACTGATGACGCAATAAGAACTCGGGCAAATTATTGAAAAACTGAAGCGGATTCACTCCACAGACCTTTTTAAAATCGTTGATGAAATGAGGTTGATCAAAATAACCATAGTCGTAACTAAGGTGTGTAAGTGAAATATCGGGGTTTTTGGCTTTGTGTTTGACCAAATCCAATATCCTAACCGTTATGATGAACTTTTTAAGACTGTACATGACCTCTTTCTTAAAAACTTTGCCCAAATACTGCCTTGACCGATTAAAATGCTCGCTCAATTGGTTTACTGTGATTTTTCCTTGGCTCTCGTAAACACAACCACAGATTTCCTTGACAAATTCCATGGATGGTGTTAATTCAAATAGGTTTTTATTCATAAAATCATCTGCCAAGGAGAACTTACCTGACACTTCATCAATTGCAAAAACTTGTTGGTAAAAGGGAAGCAACTGTGAATCAAACTTTGAAATATCCACTACTCCTTCATTTTGTAATGATGAAAAAAAATGTGCATTTACCCACGGCTGAAGTTTTATCGTGAAAAAAGTAAGGGCACCTGCCCCCTCAATCCTATACGGGGGCGTCACATTATGAATAGTGAACACCTTGTTCTTTATGGCGACCTTCTTTGGGTTTTCCCCATAGTAAAATATACCTGCGGCTTCTTTAAAAAATACTAGATCATAACAGCAATCATCAATCACTGGAATCCGTCCCGTGCCTCCTTCATGGTCAAGATGGATATAATAACATTCCTTGAACAAGATGTCCAAAGGCTTCTCGGGGTTATGAAGGGATATGACCACTACTTTCAAAAAAAATTAAGGCTCAAACCTAAAAAGCTTGAGCCATAAAACCTTAAATTCCTAAGACGTTAAGTAAGTAAGTTACCGTCATCGTCCCATTCGGCGATAACGCCACGCTTACTCTGGTCCACACACTTGGCGAGCCATTCCTCGTCGTAGGACACCCCGTGCTGTTCCAGTACATCGTCCGGTACTCCGTCCCATACATTGGGCTGGTTCCCCTTGTATCCGATCTCCTCTATCCCGATCTTGCTCGTGTAGAAGCCCGTCATGGTCAGGTTCCGCACCAAGGAGAAGAAGTTCACTTCAAAAGGGCGTTCACTGCCCGGTGTCTCCGGGTCGTAGTATGCGATCCCGTCCAGTATCCCCTTTTGTTGTTCCTCGCCCGCCTTCTTGAACTCCGTGCCGTACTCCGTGTTGCTCTTGTGGTCCAGCCACATGATCCCTCCGCGGATATCCGGCTGTAGCGTCTCCACGTCCTTGGACATGAACTCGATGAAGCCCACAACGTCCGCATCCGATGCCCCTTTGTATTCCTCTGAAGGGGGCAGGATAAGGTCGCACAGTATCGTCAGTGTCTCCACTTCGTGCGGGTTCAAGAACTGTTCGTCCTGTAGCTCGTCGATCAGTTCGATCTCCTGGGGCACCCGGCCCGGGTAGGTGATCTTCGGGGCCTCCGTCAGTTCCGTACCTTCCGTCGAAGGCTTGCAGCCATGTATGGCCAGTCCGCCCGCCACCGAGCCCAGTACTATCGACTTTAAACTCTTTCTTCTGTCCATCTCCTTAAATGTTTTGCTGTTTGAGTTGTTCCACGATATATTCCGAGGCCCTCATCGAGAGCGCCAATATGGTCCATGTACAGTTCTTGTCCGCCTGTGAGGTAAACGGCCCGGCATCCACGATGAACACATTGTCCACATCGTGCAATTGCTGGTACTTGTTCGTCACAGAGGTCTTCGGGTCGTCCCCCATTCTCGTGGTGCCCACCTCGTGGATGATGTTTCCAGGGTTGTGCAGTCCGTAGTTGGTGTCCTTGCCCGGCTTTTTGCCCAAGGGCTCACCGCCCATGTTGATCAATATTTCTTCAAAAGTATCCTGCATGTGCTTGGCCTGGTTGATCTCGAACTGGCTCCATTTGTAATGGAAACGCAATACGGGAATACCGAATTCATCCACCTTGGTCGGGTCTATCTCGCAATAATTGTCCCTTCTGGCAATGGATTCCCCACGGCCGGCCATCCCCACGACAGCTCCATAGTACTTCTTGGCATCGCTGCGCAGCATGTCACCGTAGCCGCCAACCTTGGTCCCGAAGAACTTGTTGAACTCGTTCACGTTGAAGCCGAAACCGTAACTCGGCATGCCCATGCCGCCCCACACCTCGATATGGTAGCCCCTTGGGAAGTCCAACTTTGAATTGTCGCCCCACCACGGTGAGTACACGTGCATTCCCCCTACCCCATCCTCGTTGTAGGAGACCTTTCGGTTCATCAGCCCAGGGACAAAGGCCGCTCTATCGGCCCCCGTGGAATCGTGCAGGTACCTGCCCACCACATCGCTGCTGTTCCCAAGTCCGTTCGGGTGCTGCTTGCTTTTCGAGTTCAAAAGGATACGGGCCGAGCTACAGGCCGAGGCACCGAGCACCACCACTTTCCCTTTCAGTTTATATTCTTTTCTGTCTTCTTTGTTGATATAGGACACCCCCGTGGCCCTGCCCTCCTGATCGGTGGTCACTTCGCGGACCATGCAGTTCACGAAGAGGTCGATCTGTCCCCCGTTCTTCTGTGCCGGGAAGATCAGACAGGTCCCCGCCGAGAAATCGGCGTACACCTGACAGGCGCGGTTACATTGCCCGCAGTAGAAACAAACCCCACGGTCGTTGTTGATCTTCTTGGTCAACATCGACAGACGCGATGGGTACACCGGGACATTGCTCTTCCGGGCCCCCTTGATGTAGAAGAGTTCGTGCAAACGTGGTTTTGGCGGTGGCAGAAAGAAACCGTCGGGATCGTTGGGCAGCCCCTCATTGGTGCCGAACACCCCGATCATCTTGTCCACCTTGTCGTAATAGGGCTTTACATCGTCATAGCTTATCGGCCAGTTGTCCCCGTGGCCGTCCTCGTCCTTGTGCTTGAAGTCCTTCGGGCCGAAGCGCAGGGAGATCCTCCCCCAGTGGTTCGTGCGTCCCCCCAGCATCCGAGAGCGGAACCATTCAAATTGCGTCCCGTCCTTTTGGGTGTAGGGCTCCCCCTCGATGTCCCAGCCACCGTAGGCGGCATCGAAATCGCCAAAAGGGCGGAAACGGGTGCTCTTGCCCCTTCTTGGACTTTCATAGGGCCACTTCAACTGGGTCTGGTGCTCCGGTTTGGCCGGATCGAAAAATGGGCCCGCCTCGACGACCGCGACCTTCAGGCCCGCCTCCGAGAGCACCTTGGCCGACATCCCGCCACCAGCTCCCGATCCCACGATGATCGCATCGTAGACCGTGCCGTTCTCTATTATCTGCATTGTCTGTGTTTGGTTTA
>NZ_RZNA01000046.1:1200-2166 GCF_003992595.1 Flagellimonas oceanensis | reverse complement strand
GACGGGTTCAAGCTCTCCCAGTTCAGGTACTGGTACCGTGAATGGACAAAGGAGACATCGCCAGTGATGCACTTCACCCATAAGGCGGGCGACAAGCTCTTCATCGATTTTACGGGCAAAAAGCTCCATATAACGGACAAATATACGGGAGAGATCCAGGAACTCGAGGTATACCTGTGCGTACTGGGCAGCAGCCATTACACCTACGTGGAGGCCTGTCGGAGCCAGAAACTGGAGGACTTCATGCGATGTACCGAGAACGCACTGTGGTTCTATGGCGGGGTCCCCCGTGCCCTGGTGACCGACAACCTGAAGTCGGCAGTCACCAAGAGCAGCAGTTACGAGCCGAAGGTCAACGAGGCCTTTGCCGATTTTGCGGAGCATTACGATACCGCCGTGCTGCCGACAAGGGCCTACAGGCCAAGGGACAAGGCCATCGTGGAGAACGCGGTGCGCATTGTCTATACCAGGGTGTTCGCCCCTTTGCGCAACAGCACCTTCCACAGTGTGGGCGAGATCAACAGGGCCATCCTGGAACTGCTAAGGGCCCATAACAATATTTCCTTCAGGGGAAGGGAATACTCCAGGTGTTCCCTCTTCCGGGAAGTGGAGGTGCCGGAGCTCGGTCCCCTTCCCTTGAAACGATATGAGATAAGATCTTATGCAAAGGGAACGGTCCACAAGAACAGCCATATCTACCTTGGCAGGGACAAGCACTACTACAGTGTTCCCTACAGGCACATCGGCAAACAGGTGAAGATCGTCTACACGGACAGCTTCGTGGAGATATACCACAGGCACGAACGTTTGGCCGTCCATGAAAGAAAGAGGCAACGCTACGGCTATACCACCGCAGCGGAACATATGCCCTCCCACCACAGGTTCGTCAGCGAATGGAGCAGCGAGAAGTTCATCTCCTGGGCCGCGCACATCGGCGAGAACTGCAAGGGGTACATCATCGGGATA
>NZ_RZNA01000046.1:0-1150 GCF_003992595.1 Flagellimonas oceanensis | reverse complement strand
GAAGTTCATCTCCTGGGCCGCGCACATCGGCGAGAACTGCAAGGGGTACATCATCGGGATACTCGACAAGAAACAACATCCGGAACAATCCTATAAATCCTGCATGGGCATACTGCACCTGGCCAAGAAGGTCGGCAACCAACGGCTGGACAATGCCTGCAGGCGGGCATCGGACTATGGGGCCTATAATTACAGCATGGTGGAGCGGATACTGAAAAAAGGGTGGGACACCCTGGAGGACGACCCGGAGGATACCTCCGAGGTCCCGGACCACGATAACATCAGGGGAGGAAACTATTATAAATGACAAACATTAAAACAGACAACATGAACACAAAGACATTGGAACAGATGAAACAGCTCAGGCTCCACGGGATGCTCAGGGCCTTTGACACCAGCCTCTCGCCCGAGAGCATGGACTATACCAACGATGAACTGGTGGCCTATCTGGTACAGTCCGAATGGGACGATAGGCACAACCGCAAGATCGAGCGCCTGACAAAGGCCGCAAGGTTCAGGTACGGTGCCGTTATGGAGGCCATCGATTACGGCCCTGGAAGGAACATCGACAGGAACAGGATACAGCGCTACGCCTCCTGTGGATTTATACGCAAGGGTGAAAATATGCTCATTACCGGGAGCACCGGGGTCGGCAAGAGCTATCTGGCCTCCGCCATCGGGCACCAGGCCTGCTCAATGGGGCACAGGACCATGTACTTCAACACGGCCAAACTCTTTACCTTGCTCAAAACCTCAAAGGCGGACGGGTCCTATCTAAAATTCATTGGAAAACTTGAAAAACAGGACCTGCTCATACTGGATGACTTTGGCCTAAAACCATTGGACAACATCAACAGGCACTCTTTGATGGAGATCATAGAGGACAGGCACGGCAAAAGGTCCACCATTATAGCCTCACAACTGCCCGTGGAGGCATGGCACGATGTCATCGGTGAAAAAACGATCGCCGACGCCATCCTTGACCGGCTGGTGCACTCGGCTCACAGGGTGGACATAAAAGGGGAATCAATGAGAAAAAAAATTAAAAATAAACGTTAACTTCAGCACCAAAATGAGTCGATCTCGTGCACTTGATTTGCACTGCTCACTTTCATCCGCCGCAGGTGGTATACATTGACCGCCCTATCCA
>NZ_RZNA01000045.1:40313-134991 GCF_003992595.1 Flagellimonas oceanensis | reverse complement strand
ACCAACGGCTGGACAATGCCTGCAGGCGGGCATCGGACTATGGGGCCTATAATTACAGCATGGTGGAGCGGATACTGAAAAAAGGGTGGGACACCCTGGAGGACGACCCGGAGGATACCTCCGAGGTCCCGGACCACGATAACATCAGGGGAGGAAACTATTATAAATGACAAACATTAAAACAGACAACATGAACACAAAGACATTGGAACAGATGAAACAGCTCAGGCTCCACGGGATGCTCAGGGCCTTTGACACCAGCCTCTCGCCCGAGAGCATGGACTATACCAACGATGAACTGGTGGCCTATCTGGTACAGTCCGAATGGGACGATAGGCACAACCGCAAGATCGAGCGCCTGACAAAGGCCGCAAGGTTCAGGTACGGTGCCGTTATGGAGGCCATCGATTACGGCCCTGGAAGGAACATCGACAGGAACAGGATACAGCGCTACGCCTCCTGTGGATTTATACGCAAGGGTGAAAATATGCTCATTACCGGGAGCACCGGGGTCGGCAAGAGCTATCTGGCCTCCGCCATCGGGCACCAGGCCTGCTCAATGGGGCACAGGACCATGTACTTCAACACGGCCAAACTCTTTACCTTGCTCAAAACCTCAAAGGCGGACGGGTCCTATCTAAAATTCATTGGAAAACTTGAAAAACAGGACCTGCTCATACTGGATGACTTTGGCCTAAAACCATTGGACAACATCAACAGGCACTCTTTGATGGAGATCATAGAGGACAGGCACGGCAAAAGGTCCACCATTATAGCCTCACAACTGCCCGTGGAGGCATGGCACGATGTCATCGGTGAAAAAACGATCGCCGACGCCATCCTTGACCGGCTGGTGCACTCGGCTCACAGGGTGGACATAAAAGGGGAATCAATGAGAAAAAAAATTAAAAATAAACGTTAACTTCAGCACCAAAATGAGTCGATCTCGTGCACTTGATTTGCACTGCTCACTTTCATCCGCCGCAGGTGGTATACATTGACCGCCCTATCCATGCATTATCTAATCTTGGGTTATCTGAGAAATCCAATGAACTAATGTTCTTTATTTCCTGAATGTTCAAATAAGGGTCATAAGTTTTATCCCTAGGCAAGGAAAACTTATTATTGGCTGCATACGGATTGAGTTCAATCCCTTTTGATTTCGCATAGGAGCATACCTGATTAATAATTGAAAGGTGCTTACTTGCATTGGTTCTATTGTATAGTAAATCATTGGTCATGTAATCCAAAAAAAACTTATGAAATTCACTGTCTAACTCACGCCACCTTAAATTAACGTCCCTCTCAGATTCGAATGCTTTAACAACATTCAGAGTTCCTTTGTACTTTTTTATTGTTCTATCTGACAACTTTTTCCCAGTTTTTATACTTACCTCCTTCTCTTTGTCATCCACAAAAACTTCAAAAAAGGGCGTAAAGTAAAATTTTTCATTCTCCTCATCTTTTAAAGGCTGAGAGTGAAAACTCATAACAGTTGAATCCAACCACTTTTTATTAATTATCTTACCTTGATTATAAGATTCGTTAAACGTATTGATGATATGCTCCTTTAATCTCGGTAGCTTCTCATTTAAGAAACGAGAGGATTGGCTTTCAACCATATTTTTCACATAACCTTTTTTATGCCAAAACTTAGGGTTGATTAAAAACCCTGATTTAGAAGTTATATCCAATTCTTTGCCCCTGTAGAATCTTACATATATTTCGGATGGGTTTTTAGTACTTTTTACTATTAATTTCACATTGGCCATTTATCCCGATATTTTCCCGAAATCTACGAAACTTGTAGAAATATATCGAAATGAGTAGAAATAAATTTTTATTTAATTTATTGATAAACTGATATTTAATATAAACAATTAGTTTATCTAGGTTTCCAAAGGTTCAAGGTGGTAGTACAGTCCCCGCTACTACTCAATCGAAAAAAAGCCGACAAGATTTTGTCGGCTTTTTTTATGCTTTATCCCCAAAAGCCCAATTTCACTGCCTTCACAAAAGGTAAACTTTTATCGGGGCTTACCTGCTTTAGTAGTTTGTTAACAATTTTAACAGCTTAAATTCATAAATTGTTAAGACCTAATTCATCATCAATCAAAAATGAGACAATTTACCAACAATATTGTCTTGCTCTTTCTATGGCTGAACCTCGCGTTTGCCTATGGCATTACCAACAACAGTGGTTATGCTGGTTTTCCTGCGCCTACTGCCGAAACTTTTCAGGATTCTTTGGATTGGGCCGATTATTATTTCAATATTCATCGTTTTGAAGAAGCAATACCACTATATAAAAAGAACCTTGATGTAAACGATGAAGAAGAAAAAATCCACATTTTAAAAAAGCTGGCACTCAGTGAAGCAGCTTTGGACGCTCCAGAGGAATCCGTTGCCTACATTTACGATTATTTTAAAATAGATTTTCAACCCACTTTTCTTTTGCATGAAGATTTTGACGGCATCCGAAATGATACGAATTTCAGTAAATTATCAGGCTCTGTATTACCTAAAATCACTCTTTGGTCGGTTTTTTACTTTTTTGTCTCCCTGATTGGATTCTATGTCTCCTTTCTACTTTTGATCAACAAAAAAATTGACAAACAGGCCAGCATACTCATAGCTGCTTTTGTTTTCATTCATTCATTGTTCATTCTAAATATATGTGTGGATCAGACCAATTATGTGTTTGAGTTTCCACATACTTACTTAATGACCACTTGGTCCTCACTTTTGTACGGCCCTTTGCTTTTCCTTTATTTTAAACGAGTCTCCAAATCAACAGACCTCAGCAAAAAAGACCTTTGGCACTTTTTACCAACTGTGATTCTTACCATATACCTCATACTCACGGTGTATGGTTTTTCAGGTTCTTACAAGGTAAATCAAATGTTGCAACAGTTGGAGGAAGGACCTAATCCCGAGACTTCGACCAAATTATTATTGATTGTTTCCCTGAAAACAATTTCCCTAGGGGTTTATGCCTTTTTTGTCCATTCTATTTTGACCAAGAACAAAGCAGGTTTGGGCAAAAAGACTCAGGTTTGGCAAAAAAACATCTATTTGATTCATGTCAGCTATGTAGTGTTCTACATCATATATGGTTCCTCACTCATCGCAGGTATGGACAGTGGCGTATTACTCTACACTCCCATTGTTTTGATGAGTGCCATGGTGTTGTATGTCGGATATGCCGCCAATGTACAACCCGATGTGTTCAGTGGACGCTATGCCTATACGAATCGATTGTTCCCAAAATACGTGAAATCCGGATTAACGGATAGCTTGTCCCAAGAGCTGAAGAAAGACTTGACCGACCTTTTTCAAAAAGAAAAATTATACCGGAAAAGTGACATTAATTTAGACATGGTCGCGGAAAAATTGGATACCACTCGGCACAATGCATCCCAACTCATCAATGAACACTTCAACATGAGCTTTAGAGAGTTTGTCAATTCGCACCGTATTCAAGAAGCCAAAGAACTTTTGGAAAAAGAAAATGAGCTGAACATTATCGATATTGCCTACGAGGTAGGTTACAACAATAAGGTCTCTTTCAACAAAGCCTTCAAAAAGGACACCCATCTTACCCCCAGCCAATACCTCAACCATCTGAACCAAGGGTAAATTCTTATCGGGAACACCCAAAAACCTGGGTTTTATAGCTAACTAGTGGTCATCAATCAAAAATCATCAATCACTATGAAACGGCTACTAAAACAAATCGTTTTTAAGTACATGGGGCAGGAGAACCGGACAGCCCGCCCCCTGAACAGTCATGAAAAGTACAAGAAGTCCGGATTAACGGAAGAAGAGGCCTTAACTATTCGGAGCAAAATCAAAAAAGCTTTTGAGGAGGATAAGATCTACAGGAACAACACTATCTGTCTTGATAGTCTTTCAGACCATATCGATGACAATAGGTACAAGGTTTCTCAAGTGATCAACACTTATTTCTCCAAAAACTTTTATTCTTTTTTGAACGAGCACAGGATAAAAGAGGCCACACATCTTTTGTTATCTGACTCCACATTGAGTGTGAAGGCCATTATGTATGAAGTTGGGTTCAATAGCAAAAACAGCTTTTACAGTGCCTTCAAGAAAATTACCGGGCTTAGCCCCAACGATTATCGAACTGCTGCAAATACCGGTTTCGACAGGCAACACGAAATACGCATGGCATAGCAGTACCCATTGAATCGTTTAGAGCTATTCTCGCGAAAACCTCCTGGAGTCCAGGAGGTTTTTTTATCTGCCATTATCAAAAAATTATCATTTCCGTCACGATATGTTAAAAACAGTACTTCCCTTTGGGCATCCCTTTATTTGAGGTTCTTGCCGTTTAAAAAGTACCTGACCCGCCATGCTTATAGGTTGATTTGTTATGCAATTGTAAAGGTAGGACGGTGAGAGGTTCTACTTCTTAAAAGACCAAATCCATTGAGTTTTGTTCACTTCCCAGAAGTATGTTTGAATTAGCTATCATCTTCCTAGCGCCGTCCACCTTTCTCAGTTGCTCTAACTCATTTCAAATTACTAACAAAACTGTATTCGTATGAAAGTAAAGAAACTGTTTGGAGCACTGGTGGCAATGTGTCTATCGATAGTATTTGCCCATGCTCAACAAAAAACGGTCACCGGAACGGTTACCGACCAAGACGGGGTGCCCTTGCCCGGCGTGAACATTGTGGTGCAGGGTACTGTAAGAGGTACGCAATCCGATTTTGATGGCAACTACGTCATTGAAGCCAATGAGGGAGATGTACTCGTATTTTCCTATTTGGGGCAAAGAACACAAGAAATACGTATCGGTGCATCGAACACCATTAACGTGCAAATGCAGGAAGATGCTTCCCAATTGGAAGAAGTAGTGGTAACCGCACAAGGTATTGTAAGGGAAAAACGCTCTCTGGGATACTCGGTAACCACAGTGGAATCCGACAAAGTGGAATCCAGGCCCGAAGCCGATGTGGCCCGTGTATTGAACGGTAAGGTTGCCGGTGTGAACATTACCTCGAACAACGGGATGTCCGGTTCAGGAACCAACATCATTATTCGGGGATATACCTCAGCGACACAATCCAACCAACCCTTGTTTATTGTGGATGGCATCCCTTTTGATTCAGGAACAAATACACAGACCAACTTTTTGGATGGGAACACGGAGTCCAGTCGTTTTTTGGATCTTGACCCAAACAACATAGAAAGTGTAAGTGTATTGAAAGGATTGAGCGCAACGGTACTTTATGGTAACCGTGGACGAAACGGGGTAATATTGATTACCACCAAAGGTGCCGCCACTGGCGATACGCCATCCAAAACCGAAGTATCCGTTACGCAATCCGTATTTATGTCAAATGCGGTACTCCCAAAATATCAGGATAATTACGGAAGTGGGTTCCATCAAGGATTCGGCTTTTTCTTCAGTAATTGGGGGCCACGGTTCGACCGTACCGATGACGATGGCATAACAACGGCACCACAATTCATACGTACCGGTCCCAATGGAGTGGCACTTACACAACATCCTTTCAACTATATTGCAGACCCAACGTTGATTACAGGATACGAAGACCTATTAAATTTTGAATATCCGTACAAACCCTATAATGGCGTAGAAGAGTTTTTTAGAACCGGATATGTATACAGCACCTCTATCAACGTTCGGGGAGGGTCCGAAAAAGTGAACTTCAATGCCAATTATGGACGTACCGAAGATATTGGTGTTACCCCTGGCAACAGATTGATGCGAAACAACTTCAGTTTGGGGGGAAATGCCTCTTTATCCAACAACTTTACTGTATCAGGGGTCTTTAATTTTGCAAGAACAGGATATAAATCCCCTCCAAACGCCGTAAGTACTGGTAGTGGTGCCGCTTTTAACGGTTCTGCCATTTTCGGGGACGTTCTTTACACACCAAGAAATGTGGATTTATCCAATATCCCTTATCAAGCAGCCGATGGTAGAAGCCTTTACTATCGTTCGAGCAACGATATCCAAAACCCGTATTGGACCGTGGCCAATTCAAAAACCGCTCAGGAAACCGACCGATTCACAGGAAATGTTTCCATGAGCTATGCCATTAACGATTGGATGAACCTTACCTACCGTGTCGGTCTGGACACCTATACCGAGTTAAACTCCTACGGACAGAACAGGGGAGGTATCGATGGACCCACCTTGGGTATTTTGAGGACAACCTCAGTTCGAAACTCCATTTGGAACCATGACTTGATTCTAAGTGCCGATAAAAATCTATCTGACGATCTGAATCTCACGGCCACTTTGGGAGCAAACAGTCGTAGGGACACTTACGCTCAAGATGGTATTGAAAGTCAAGGCCAATTGGTCTTTGGTGTACTGGAACACTTTAACTTTACTACGCCATCATCCATCAATTCCTTCTCGGGAATTGACCTCAACCAAAATTTCGAGGAAAACCTGGTCGGGATTTATCTGGATGCCACCCTTTCTTATAAGGACCTACTATACCTTAATGTCGTGGGAAGAAATGATTGGTCCTCTACTTTGGAAAGGGAGAACAATTCCCTGTTCTACCCTGGGGCCAGTTTATCCTTCATCCCTACAACAGCATTCCCTGCATTACAGGGCAATGTTCTCAATTATGCAAAACTGAGATTAGGTTATGGATCCTCCGCAGGATTCCCAACCCCTTTCAATACAAGGGATGTGCTTTCATTGGGCGCAAGGACCTTTGTGGACTTCAATGGTAATGTAGTGTCGGGCAATACGGTATCAGATGTACTCGGTAACCGAGACCTATCCCCAGAAAGAGTACAGGAATTGGAAGTTGGTTTGGATACCCGATTGTTCAACAACCGACTTAACTTCAATGTAAGTCTGTATCAAAAATCCACAACAGACCTGATTACCAACCGTACCTTGGATAGCTCCACAGGCTTCCGCTCTACTTTTGTGAACATTGGTGAAGTAGAGACCAAAGGTATCGAAGCTGATTACAATCTGAACATTTTCAGGGAAAGTGAAGCCGGTATCGGCTTTAACATCGCTGGAAATTTCACTGCAAGTGAAACTACGGTAACCGATTTGGCGGAAGGCACCAATAATATTCTTTTGACATTTGCGGTGTCGGGCGAAGCGGCAAACTACGCTGTGGAAGGACGGCCCTTTGGTGTATTGTTGGGCAGCACCATCCTTAGAGATGACAATGGAAACAAAGTTGTAGGTCCAAATGGTCGTTACTTGGTGGACAATAACATTACCGAAATCGGTGATCCAAACCCTGATTGGACCTCTGCATTGATTCCTACCATCACATTCAAAAACTTTACCCTATCCGCTAATCTGCAGTATCGCCATGGAGGCGATGTGTACTCGGTAACCACGGCAGGTTTGATTGGCCGTGGAGTGGTTGATGCCGATGACCCTATCCACAGGGAATCCAACTACATTTTACCCGGAGTATTTGCAGATGGCACACCAAACAATGTGGCCATTTCATCCACCGAGTTCGGATTCAACACCTTTTTTGGTGGAAACATCAACGAAGTGAATGTGTTTGATGGTACGACCATCCGTTTGCAGGAAGCTTCTTTAGGATATTCCATTCCAAAGAAAATGTTGGAGAAAACACCCTTTGGAAGCTTATCACTAACACTATCTGGTTCCAACCTGTGGTACAAAGCAGTGAACTTCCCCGATGATGTACGTTACGATACCAACTCCTCCAGTACAGGAGTCGGAAACGGGCAAGGAATTGATTTCTTCACAGGCCCATCCACCAGAAGGTATGGACTTACCGTAAGAGCATCTTTTTAAAAGCAGCTAACTAGAATCAAAAAATATATTATGAAAAAAATATCAAATATACTAAGTCTTGTAATCGCTGCACTGACAGTTATGTTGGGCTGTGAGACCACATCCTTGGATGTTGTGGAAAGCCCCAACGCACTGAACCCGTCGCAGGCGAGTGTTGATTTCTTTCTGAATCAAATACAGTTGATGACAGCGCAAATCCATTCCGGCGAAGAAGGTCGTGCCGAAAATGGCCTTAGCCAATTTGGAATGGAACCCGTAAGAATCCAGCACGGTTTCGGCCCAACCTATCGTGAAAGTTATGATCCTTCCGACTTTGACAGGGTCTGGGACAATGTTTATGCCAGGGCATTGATCGATATCAGAACCATGAACCCTCTGGCGGAAGAAGCGGGTCAATTCACTCATATTGCCATAGGTCAGATTTTGGAAGCCTATATTATGATGTCCATGGTGGATTTCTTCGGAGATGTCCCTTATTCCGAAGCGGCCTTGGGAGGGGAGGGAATACTCAATCCCTCTGTGGATTCGGGAGCCTCCATTTATCAAGCGGCAGATCAGCTTTTGGTCGATGCCATAGCCAATTTGAACAAGGATGAAACCGTACTGCCATCCAATGATCTTTTTTACGATGGCAATGAAGGCCAATGGAGAAAAGTGGCCAACACCATGCGTTTGAAGCTTTACCTACAAACACGTTTGGCCAGCGCAGAGGGTTTTGGGGCATCGGTATCCACTTCTCGCATCAACGAGTTGATCAACGGAAACCAGTTGATTTTGGATGCTTCGGATGATTTCTTCTTTCAGTGGGGCACCAACAACGCCTCCCCGGATAGTAGACATCCTTATTTTGATGCCAACTACGACGGTGCTGGGCCTAGTTCAGATTTTTACACCTGTAACTATTACATGAACTTGATGGCCAATCAGTATAGTGAGCCTGACCCAAGAATTCGGTACTATTTCTATAGGCAACAGGAAGATTTTTCAGGAGCTGATGTGGTTACCAAGGAATGCGTTACCGAAATATCCTTGCCCGCTTGGTGGGATTCATCCGAACCCTATTGCCTGGTTCCCGCAACCAACGGTTTGAGCGGATATTGGGGAAGAAACCATTTGGATGATGACGGTATTCCCCCAGATGATGCATTTAGGACATTACACGGTACTTATCCCGTAGGAGGTCCTTTTGACGATAATTCCTTTAGGAATGTATCAGGTTCTGGAGCTATCAATGAAGGATACGTAGGTGCGGGCATCTCCCCTATTTTGATGTCATCCTACACCTATTTTATGTTGGCCGAAGCAGCATTGACCTTGAATACCACCGGAAATGCCCGGGACTATCTCGAAACGGGAATCAGACAATCAATAAACACCGTAGTTGATTTTGGGGCGCCCCTGGCAAGTGGCACCGGATATGAAGCAACCTCAACGGCTATCGACAATCATGTGGCGGAAATCTTGACCAGTTATGATACGGGAGACAATACCGACAAACTTCGCATAATCGTGGAGCAATACTTCATAGCCTTGTGGTGCAACGGAATCGAAGCGTACAATACCTACCGTAGAACAGGTCAACCCGATAACCTCACCCCTGCGTTTACCACCAATGATCCAGGACCGTTCCTAAGGTCAATGTGGTATTCGCAGACTGCAGCGGACAGCAATACGAACATAACACAAAAAAGTGCTCCGAGCACCCCGGTGTTCTGGGATACCAACCCTGACGGATTCGTTGATTGATTAAACCATAAAAACAAATACAGATGAAAAGTAACTTAAAATATATATTGGGCATTGTCCTGCTTACATTGGCTATTGCCGCCTGTGAGGACAATGACAAAAACCCGCTCAATGTGTTCGAATTGGAGGATTCAGCCGCTCCTTATGTGAGGATCCTGTTGGAGGAGATGATTGTGGCCAAGGGCGATTTAGCCACTTCCAGTCTCATAGGAACCGTGGATGATGCTAGCGACAATGTCGCATCCTGGGAACTAGGTGTAACCTTGGAATCTGGTGGGGTTTCCACCGATACCGTACCATTAACAACCATAACAGAATTTCCAAGTGACATTTCCATTCCTTATACCGATATAGCAGGTGCCTTGGGCATAACTGTGGATGATATCTCTGGAGGAGACTTTATCAGATTCTTGGGACAATCCACTGGAGTTGATGGTACAGTGACCACTGTTGAAAACTATAGTGCCACCATAACAGGACAACCCGAGCAATTACAGGCCTTTAATTTTATTATTCTGGTCAAGTGTTCACCTATCTCGGGAACTACCGTGCCCGGAACTTGGGTTATAGACATGCAGGATCTCTACGGTGATGGTTGGGACGGGGCCTTTGTTACCTTCGAAATTGATGGTGTGCCCACAGACTACACCTTTACTGCCGGGGATGCAGCTACGTTCAATGTGGATGTGCCAGAAGGAACAGGTTCTCTGGTAATCTCATATACCAGTGGGTCCTACGAAGAAGAACATGTTTATACTATTGAGACTCCGGACGGCGAGGTATTGGGTCCATTCGGGCCGAATCCGCTTCCCTGTATCAATTGATTTTTATCTACTGTTCAACAGAAGGGCCCGTTTCCATTGGAGCGGGTCTTTTGCTTTTTACTAAAATCAGTTCTACTGCATCGGGAAGGGTACTGGTAGTTGAGGATTTCCGAAAAAAACATCCCATCCATGTACTTTTAGTGTATGTAAAAAGCAATTCCCATAACAGCCTTGAACCCAAAATATCTTTTCAAAAGTATTTGTTTCATTTTTTGAATGTATTTGAATTAGTCCAATCCTCAAGGCTGTTTTTATTGCTCCATTGATAATTCCAAATAGAATAAAGTAAATATACTTGCATTTCGTTATTGCAATAGACCTTACCTTTGCATCTTAAGGAAATCAACTTGAGCAATACTTCAAATTACCCCAATAAAAAAGCACTTTTATCTCTCGCCATAGGTGGTTTTGGCATAGGCCTTACCGAGTTCGTCATCATGGGAATTCTTCCCAATATTGCCGGTTCCTTGGATATATCCATCCCTAAAGCTGGGCATTTTATCGCCATTTACGCGCTTGGTGTGGTCATAGGAGCCCCAACAATGGCTCGCATTGCCAACAACTTGAACCCTAAGAGGACACTGTTGTTCCTTATGCTATGGTTTACCGTTTTTAATACCCTATCCGCGTTTTCCCCTAATTACTGGGTAATGATGCTGTTCCGTTTTCTATCGGGAATGCCCCATGGCGCATTTTTTGGTATTGGGGCTGTAGTATCCGGTTATTTGGCCAAGCCAGAAAAAGCCGCCCAAGCTATGGCCATCATGTTTTCCGGTCTAACCGTGGCCAATATTATAGGGGTTCCATTGGGCACTTACATTGGTCAGGAACTACATTGGAGCTATTCCTTCATGTTAGTGGGCATAGCAGGAATCGCCACACTGTGCAGCCTATATTTTTGGATGCCCAAAAAGGAATTGGAAGAGGCCGACAACTCGCGATCAACAAGTCCCACAGCTGGTATAAAAAACAAAAAACTATGGGCTTTGATTGTTTTGACCACCGTAGGTACGGGAGGTTTTTTTGCATGGTACAGCTATATTGCACCCCTGGCCATCAACGTGACCCAACTCCCTGAGGAAAATGTTGGCTATATAATGATTGTTGCAGGCGTCGGCATGTTCTTCGGTAATTTTTTGGGGGCCAGAATGGTAGAGATATTCAATCCTGTGAAATCCGTGGTCATAAGTATGCTTGGCATGACAACCATACTTCTTTTGAACTCCATTTTTGCAAGCAATGGCATTGCCATTTATGTACTTAGCTTTATCATAGGTGTTATTACTTTTACGATTTCAGCACCAATTCAGATAGCCATTATAAAAGCTGCCAAAGGATCGGAAAAGTTGGGTTCTTCCATGAACCAAAGTGCCTTCAATATGGGGAATGCTTCAGGAGCTTATTTTGGCGGCCTGCCTATGGTTTTTGGGTTGGGATTCAATTATGCCAGTGTCGTTGGGGGTGTTTTGGCCTGTATCGGGGCCATTATTGGAATGGCCATTCTTTATATGGAGAAACAGAAAAGAAAAAAAGAGTCTTAGTTTTATAGCATGATGGGACTTTTACGAAATAGTGTTTCACTTAGAGTATTCTGGGCCCTGATGAGCCTTTACCTACTGAACATCAGTGTGGATTCCCCTGATCAATATCCCGACTTTGTCCCCGAAGATTTAACTATCAACGATCAGGAAAGTATGATTGAGATCTTGGTGGAGAAGGTCTTGGGCTATGGTGATGTTTTTGAAGAATATGATGACCCTGACAAAGAGGACCACAATAGCGGCTCCAGTTTTAAAATCAAGTTGACATTTCATAAAAATGAGATGACCGACTCCAACAACATATGGCTTCTTCAGAAAAAGAAGAAGTTTCACCAACATATGGCATCATTGCCACAAAGATGTACCAAACTGGAAACACCCCCTCCCGAAGCCTGATTTGCTCTTACCTATAAACCCATGCCTGTATTGAAGCAAGGTCGGGTCGTTCAATATTAACACAAAGCAAATCAAAATACATGAAAAACATCATAAAAAACATGATGCCGATAGTGCTATTGGCATCATCCTCAATAACTATTGCCCAAATTAGCAGCACACAAAAAGACAGCCTATACATTGTTCAGGTTGAAGAAAAAAAACAGCCTGCCAAAGTATTGCATGCCGAGCCCTTGTACATAGACTTGATTCGTGATCTCGGCGCAAGAAAGGGCGAAAAGGAATGGAACCTGGGCCTTGGTCTGACGGACGAACTGACCTATGACTCCTATGAAGCCCTTATCGAGTACGAATGGGCTCCCATTGATAGATTAGGGCTGGAAGTGGAGTTGCCCTTTACTTTTTACTCCCCATTGAACGGTGGTAATGGGGCTGAAATGCCGTCCAACGGATTGAACAGTATCAAGATTGCGACACAATGGTCATTTTTTGTAAATGAACGCATGGCCACTTCCATGGCAATCGGCTATATCAATGAATTTGAACTATCGGATTTTAGAAATTTTGGAAAACCCTTAATTTCAGGAAATGTGTACAACCCGTTTTTGGTAGTTGCCAAAAGATGGGGCAACAACATCCACTCCTTGGTGTACACAGGACCCATGATTGGACACGAATACGCAAGCGGGGAAGTCCATATTTCGTACGATGTGAACACCAGTCTCCATTATATGATTCCCGGCACACGTAACTTTATTGGGGTGGAGTTTAATAAAACGTGGCAAAACAGTGACTTTGATATGACCATGCGACCTCAGATGCGATTGGGGGTTGCAGATAACGTAATGATAGGCATTATAGCCGGTATTCCCGTAAGCAGGGAAAACGAGAGGTTCAGTTCGTTCTTGAGACTTATTTGGGAACCCAAGCACAAGTAAGGAACTACAGTAAGAAACAAGGGGGCTTGCGATAACCCCCTTGTCTTACTTTGAGCATTATAAGAAAGATCGTTTTAATTATAGTACTTAACTTTATCTTTATAAGTTTCGATACATAATTAAATCCATTCGGTTTGAGGCCCTACTTTTTATATTTCCTTTTGTTGTTTTGCTGCAATTTAGTGGGCCAAGAACTCCCTCCCATCAGGAATTACACCCCAAAAGAATATAATGGGGAGTTTCAAAATTGGGGCATAACACAATCGGCTTCAAAAAAAATATATGTGGCCAACCACACTAGCCTCATGGAGTTTGATGGAGCCAAGTGGCATCAATATAAACTGCCTACATCCCCAATAATCCGTTCTGTAAAAGCTGTTGGCGATAAAATTTACACAGGTTCCTACCGCGAATTCGGTTTTTGGACAAAGAATCCGACTGGGGAATTGACCTATACCTCATTGTCCCAAAAGATGGAAATTCCTATGGCCGAAGACGAGGAATTCTGGGATATCCTAGTCTTGGACCAATGGGTACTGTTCCAAAGTTTGGATCGTATTTATATTTACGATAATTCGGAAGAAACATTCAAAGTAATTGAAGCCAATTCCGATAAAGCAAATCTAAGCCTTGTCAATGGCAATGTCTATTTTCAAATCGCGAGAAAGGGGTTGTTTACCATACAAAACGGCGAGCCAAGATTAATCAGCAGTGACCCTCTCTTTAGTGAACATCCCATTATTGGTATTTATGGAATCGACACCGATCTTCTGGTAATTACCGAAGGCTCCCAATTTTACAGATATGAATCAGAAACCATTACCCCGTGGAATACGGTTATGGATTCCATCAATCTGAAGCTATACAGCAGTATACAACTGACGGATGGTTCTTTTGTACTGGGAAGTATATCAAACGGCTTTTACCACCTTTCTCCGGACGGACAAACGATTATTCAGAATATCGATCAAGAAAAAGGGCTCAACAACAATACGGTTCTATCATTATTTGAAGATTCAGAAAACAATTTGTGGCTGGGGCTCGACAACGGACTCAGTATTGTGAACCTATACTCCCCTTTTAACGAATATGTGGACAAGCTGGGAAATCTTGGTTTGGTATATGCCGCCTTGAGCCATGAGGACTACCTGTATTTGGGTACTAACCAGGGGCTATTCTACAGAGAAATCAATTCGCAGGACTCGTTTCAACTGGTCGAGGGAACCGAGGGTCAGGTTTGGAACCTTCAACTAATGGATGGCACTATTTTTTGTGGACACAACAACGGAACATTCGTTGTTGAGGAAAACAAGGCTGATCTAATTTCAAATTACCCTGGCACCTGGGGAGTCAAATCCATTGAAAATCGTGAGAACCTGCTTCTTCAGGGAAATTACAATGGATTGAGCATTCTGGAAAAAGCGCAGGGCCAGTGGAGATTTAGAAATACCATCGGTGGATTCAACATCTCCAGTCGGTTTTTTGAAATGGATTCCCTGGAAGTTGTGGTAGACCACGAGAAAAAAGGACTGTACTTTATCGAATTGGATTCCAACCTTAGGAAAGTGAACAAACTGACCCATAAGGAGCGTCTGGGGCACAGTTCCAACATTTTCAGTTTTCAGGATGAGCTTTACTATAAGACCAACATGGGTATTTACGAGATAAATGGGATACATGATATTCAGTTGGACAGTACCTTGACACAAATGGTATTTAATGGCAATGAAGGCCAAACAAGCATCATTATCCCTGAAAATTCTGAAAAACGACTATGGTTTTTTACCAATGATGGCATACAATACGTTACCCAAAGTACCTTGAGCAACAAACTCAGTACCACTAAAATATCCATACCCAAAGATATCCGGTCTAATTTGGGCGTTTCGGGCTTCGAGAATATTTCCAAAATATCGGATTACAAATATGTAATGGGAAGTTCCAATGGCTATGTTTCTTTGAATCTTACTAAAGTATCCCCTTCCAGCCAAGAAGTCCATATCAACTCGGTCTATTTTGGAGATTATCAAGAACTGCCCTCTAGGGCTTCGATGGATGAAAAAGGGGAATTTGAATATGTCAACAACAATATTCGTGTTGAGTTCAGCGTACCCGAATTTGATAAATACTCCGAGGTACAGTACCAATACAAAATTGATGGCCTATACGATGATTGGAGCGAATGGTCCGAAAATACCGAGGCCACTTTTAAGAATCTCTCCTTTGGAGAATACACCTTCACAATAAGGGCCAAGATAGGAAACAGTATCAGTGAGAATACTGATTCGTACAGTTTTGTCGTATTGCGACCTTGGTATGTATCCAATTTGGCTGTCTTAGTCTATATTTTGACTTTAGGTTTGATATTTATCGTTGTACACCGATTTTACAATAGAGCTTACCAGAAAAAACAAGAATCCCTCATTAGAAAAAATCAAAAAGAGCTAGAACGAAGAGAGCTGCAAGAAAAGGAACGCATAGCCCAAATACAGACAGAAAAACTTCAGAACGAAATAGACAGCAAAAACCGTGAGTTGGCGATTTCAACCATGAGCTTGGTCAAAAAAAACAAGTTCCTGTCCGCTCTTAAATCCCAACTTAAGGAGGTTCCTTCCAAAGATAAAAACATCAAATCAGTCATCAAGGAAATAGACAGGAACATCAACAGCGAAGATGATTGGAAATTCTTTGAAGATGCCTTCAATAATGCCGACAAGGATTTTCTAAAAAGGATCAAGGCCAAACACGATAGTCTGACCAACAACGACCTAAGATTATGTGCCTATTTAAGATTGAACCTTTCCTCCAAAGAGATTGCGCCGTTGTTAAACATATCGGTAAAAAGTGTGGAAATGAAGCGGTATAGACTTCGCAAAAAGTTCGACCTTCCGCATCACGATAACCTTATCGATTATATTTTGAACTTTTAGAGAACTCTACTTTCACATATCATCACCCTACAAATCTTAAAATTACCACTACAATAGCTCTACATTAAGGGTAAAAACCATATCTCACCGCCATTTTCAGGTTTCCGGACAAATCAATGAAAATTGGCAAATCCTCATATTTTAAAGGGTTTAAATGCCAAAAAATCAATTTTAACACTTTTAAATTGATGATGTAGGTTTTTTATAGAGGTAAATCCTTTGTTAAGAAGACGTTAAGCCCGTTACATTTATCCCAAATAAAAATTAACTCAACAATGAAATATGGATTTTTAACCTTAATGGTACTTTTATGTACCGTATTTGGGTATTCACAAACAAAGACCGTTACAGGTACCGTGTCCGATAATATGGGCCCCATGCCCGGTGTTAACGTTCTTGTAAAAGGAACCACCAATGGCGTGGTCACAGATTTTGATGGTGTGTTTACCATCGACGATGTTTCCAATGAAGACACTTTGGTCTTTAGTTATATCGGATTCGTAACTCAGGAAGTTCCCGTAGGAACCCAAGAAGAAATCGATATTGTTCTACAAGAGGACACCCAAGCCCTCGACGAAGTAGTGGTCGTAGGTTACGGTACCCAAAAGAAAAGTAACGTAATCGGTTCCGTTGCCAGTGTGGAGGTAGAAGAAGCTACCAACGTACCCACAACAAACGTATCGGAAATGTTACGGGGTAGAGCTGCTGGGGTCCAAGTAAACTTGGGCGATGCACGCCCCGGTGGTAACTCCAACATCGTAATCAGGGGTAACGTGTCCGTTGCTCCAGGCGGAAACTCCCCGTTGATCATTGTGGACGGATTGCCTTTTGACAACTTGAACGATGTGGCGCCAGACGATATCGCCAACATCGAAATACTCAAAGATGCCTCCTCTACGGCCATTTATGGTTCACGGGCATCCAACGGTGTTATCTTGGTAACCACCAAACGAGGTAAAGTTGGCAAAGCCACCATAAATTACCATGGCTACACCACGGTACAAACACTGACAAAAAATTTCAATCAATATACTGGGCAGCAGTTTATCGACTTAAGAAGGGAAGCCAACAGAAATAGGTTTACAGGTGACTACTTGAATGATGAGAACATCTTTTCCCCATTTGAGCTAGAGGCGATAGACAACCAAAATTTTGTGGATTGGGAAGATTTGGTGCTTCAGGATGCAATTATCCAGAGCCATGCCCTAAGCTTCTCTGCGGGTAGCGAAAAAACCAAGGTTTTCTCCAGTGTGAACTACTTTTCACAAGAAGGGATTATTCCAAACTCAGGTTTTGACAGAGGTACTTTCAAACTAAACATAGATCAAGAAATTACGGATAAATTGACATTCCGTGGAATCATCAACTATCAAAATGCCAAACAAGACCGGGAAACGGGAGGGATCAACTTTACCACAATTACCCCGCTTGCACAACCTTATACTGCAGATGGGGAGCTCCAGAAATTTTACTTGGGCCCATCCAACACTGCGGTTAACCCGTTATGGGACCAAAGGGAATCTGTTGATGAGACCAAAATCAACCTTACGGATGTTAACTTGAGCCTTATTTACGACATCGCTCCCAACCTAAGTTACACCCTTAAAACCTTTTTAAGGAACCGTAACACCAATCAAGGAGTCTACAGATCTTCCCTACACTCTGCGGGGGACGAGGGAATTGATGGTATAGGGGTGCTTTCCAATACATTGTTCAAACAGGTTTTGGTAGAAAACATCTTGAACTATACACCACAAATCAACGACAACCACAGTCTTGATTTCACAGCCGTGCAGGCATTTGATGAGCGCCGTACCGAGTATACCCAACTGGATAAATCAGGGTTTACCAATGACGCACTGCGCTTCAATGGCGATGCCACAGAGTTACTTAACAATGTCAGAAATGTTTCCCAACGTAGACTGTTGTCATTCTTGGGAAGGGTTAGATATAGTTATTTGAACAGATACCTTTTGGAAGCGACCGCACGTGCCGATGGTGCCTCGGTATTTGCTGAAAACAACAAATGGGGCTTCTTCCCAGCGGTATCCTTAGCATGGAAAATGCACTTGGAACCATTCATGCAAGATATAGACGTCATCAACGAGATGAAATTCAGGGTAAGCTACGGTGCCACAGGTAATCAGGGAATCAACCCATTGGAATCTTTAGGGGTCGCCGATAATTTACCCTATGTGTTTGGCGATGAAACGGTCGCAGGTGCCACAGCATCTTCCCGTTTGCCCAACCCGAATCTTAAATGGGAGACTACAACGACTCTTAATGCCGGTGTGGACTTTAGATTGCTCAACAATTTTTTCCAAGGTACGTTTGAATACTATAAGGCAAATACAACCGACCTTTTGTTGGACAGGTCAATAGCCGGAACCACTGGTTTCAATGTGATTCGTTTCAACTCAGGCGAATTACAAAACCAAGGTATCGAAGCATCCTTGACCTCGAACATTATTCGTAAAGAGAATTTTAGCTGGTCTTTGGGACTCGTTTTCTCCAGAAACAGGAACAAGGTAATTTCCCTTACCGGGGAAACCGACGATAATGGAAACCCGATTGATATCACCGATACCTCCGGCAGAAGGTTGTCCATAGGACAATCCATCAACAACATCTGGTTACCCAAGTACGATGGCATCTATCAAGTGGGTGATGATATTGCAGGATCTGGTAATCCATTGGCACAACCAGGCGATGTACGTGTTATAGATCAGGACGGTAATGGACAAATTGATGACAGGGATAATGTTTTTACCAACACAGACCCCGATTGGTACGGTTCCATTACCAATACCATAACCTATAAGAACTTTGATCTGTTCGCCGATATCTACATTGTTCAGGGTGCTACAAAATTGAACCCCGTTCTTGCAAACGGAGAACTTTGGAAAGGTGCGATAAACGGTATCAGGACCAAATACTATACACCGGAATACCCATCGACAGAATACCCAAGACCAAAGCCGGATACGCATCTGCACCTGTTCCCTTTTGCGGTCAGGGATGCCTCTTATTTACGATTGAGAACCCTCACACTGGGATACAACATTCCTAAAGATGCCTTTTCCAAATTGGGATTGCAACGGGCCAAAGTATATCTAACAGGAACCAATCTGTTCACTTTCACCGATTTCAGGTCATACAGCCCGGAACAAACACCATTGGCAAACGATCAAAATGGATCAGCGTTCCCAGAGACCAGAAATATAACCCTAGGTGTAAAATTAGGATTCTAAAAAAATTGTCATGAAAAATATATTTCAATACATAACATCAAAAAAGGCATTGGCCATACTTCTTGTCCTTGCCACTTTCACATCGTGTGAAAAAGACCTGTTGGAAGACGAATTGTTGTCCGACACCTCTGTGGATTTCCTATATACGAACCCAGAAGGTTTGGAAAATGCAGTGGTAGGGCTTTATACCCTTAACAGAAACATTTACCAAGATTTAAGCCTCAACGGTACCATTCCATTGATTCCACAAGCGAAAAGTGACCTTGGAGTGGGAATAACCGGAGAGGTTTCCCTCTATAGCCGTTTACTTTGGGGTGCAAGCTTGGGAGACTACGGTACAGCATCGGGTATCAACGCATATTGGGTGCACTACTACCGAATTGTGGATAGAGCCAATGCCATTATCCAAGGTGCCGAGAATTTGGAGGACATTGAAGAAGGCAGAAGGAACCAGATTCTTGCAGAAGCAAAATGTATGAGGGCCAATGCGTACTTCACGCTTTACCGTATGTTCAACAATATCTTCATTACAACGGAACCTACCACTCCTGACAATGCGTTCGATGTACCACAGGACAAATCTTCCGTAGAAGAGATATTTTCCCTACTCCGTTCCGATTTGGACTTTGCAATAGCCAATTTGGATTACACGACCCCTCAATTTGGACGTTGGGCACAGGGGGCAGCCAGACATCTGAGAGCCAAAGTGGCCATGTGGGAAAACGACTGGACCGAAGCTGCTGCCCAAGCTGATGCCATCATCACAAGTGGCAGCCATAGTTTGACCGAGACCACAGCGGAAGTGTTTGCAGGGGAATTGAATCATTCCGAAACACTGTTTGCCATCAATTTTGAAAGACAGACCATTGGTGGTGGAAGTCCTCACATCATGAACTGGAACATGGTATCATCCTATGCAGATGCCCCAGGTTTGATTCAGTCCGTGGAAAATGGCGGTGCAGGTGCCGGATTCATTTCCTTGAACCAATACACCATCGATCTCCTTAACGAGGACCCGAACGACGACAGAAAAAATGGCACTTACTATATTTTCGAATATCTCTACAATGATGAGACCGCAGTACCATCAGGAAGTGAATTGGGCGACCCATTGGATCTATACGAAAACAGCGAAACCGACCAGAATGAGTTTATGCTCTATTACAGAAGGCAAAACCCTGGTATCATCAAGTTTTTTGACGATACGGTAGAACCAACCGATAGAAATCATTTTAAGAACATAATGATCTACCGTCTGGCCGAGACCTATTTGATAGGTGCCGAAGCACATTTGATGCTGAACAATTCCGCCAAAGCATTGGAATATCTCAATGCCGTAAGAACAAGGGCAAACACCGCTTCGGTAAACAGTATAGACCTGGAAACCATATTGGAAGAAAGAGCTCGCGAACTGGCTTTTGAAGGACAGCGCTGGTTTACCCTAAAACGTACCGGATTGTTGTACGATTACCTTTTGGACCATATGAACAATGATAACATGAACGAATCGTATCCAGAAGGGAATCCGAAGGATATTCTTAGGGAGTACATGCAAAACTGGCCCATTCCACAACAACAAATGGACCTTTTAGGACCCAATTACCCACAAAACGACGGGTATAACTAAGTCGGCACAAACTAGAATTAACGTATAACATTGAAAGATGAAAAAGCATAACAACAACAAAAACCTCAACAGCACAAGGTTCCCGATCTTGTTCCTGTTGATGGTCATAGGTATTTTAGGCACAATCGTTTCCTGCGAAATGGAAGACGACCTACCCCCACCCTCTGCTTATGTTCCGCCAGAACCGGAACCAGAGCCCGAACCAGGTGAGGGATGTACGTTTACGACCATAGTACCCGAATTATCGGAAGGTATAGACTTTGAATGTGGTGGACCCGAAGTTGAGTTTTTCGGGGAAATTGATGGGTCATTTGCACTGGAGTACGTGGAAAACCCAGACCCTTCAGGTATCAATACCTCGGAGACTGTTGTGGAATACACACAAACACCAAGTGTTGAGCCTTGGGCCGGTCTCTTTTTTGATTTGGCCAGCAAGGTGGACTTTACCGAAATGCAGACCATTAAAATAAAAGTGTATGCCCCGGCGGCAGACCAAATTGTACTGTTGAAATTTGAGGACAGTACAGATGATTCCATTGCCAAAGAAGTTCAGGCCACCACAACAGTGGCCAATGAATGGGAAGAGTTATCCTTTGTTTTCTCTCCAAGCGATACCGACAAATTCGATAGAATGGTATTGTTCTTTGATTTTAACGGCGAAAAAGCTGCCGAAAGCGTCCATTACTTTGATGACATTGTGATGAGTGAAGGAGGCGAAGTGGAAGAGCCTGGCGAAACTGGAGAACCTACTGTTCCCGCTTCAGACCCAACGATCGATCCGGCAGAAGTGATTTCCTTGTTCAGCGATACGTACACCAACGAAAACGTGGACACGTGGAGAACCGACTGGTCGGCCGCTACATTGGAAGACATTGAAATCGATGGTAATGCCGTTAAAAAATACAGCGAACTTAATTTTGTGGGGGCAGAAGCCGTTTCCAGTCCGATTGACGCTACGGACATGACCCATTTCCGAACAGATATTTGGACAGCTGATGCTACAGAATTCAGAATTAAATTGGTTGATTTTGGAGCTGATGGTGCATTTGATGGCGGCGATGACGTAGAGCATGAATTGGTATTCGAGGCACCGGCCCAACAAGAATGGGTAACCTTGGATATTCCGTTATCCGATTTCACAGGACTGACCACAAGGGGACATATAGCCCAGTTGATATTCGTGGGCGCCCCTACCGGAGCAAATACAGTTTATGTGGATAACGTATTCTTCTACAATGAGGCGGGAATTTCAGATACCCCAACATCGGGAGCTCCTGCACCAACCGTGCCCGAGGCGAATGTAATATCCGTGTTCAGTGAGGCTTATACCAACGTTACTGACACTGATTTCAATCCAAATTGGGGTCAGGCCACTGTGGTGACACAAGAAGATATCGCTGGCAACAACACCTTGAAATACGAAAACCTGAACTATCAAGGCACCCAATTTGCCAATCCTTTGGATGTATCGGGCATGACCATGGTTCATGTAGATTATTGGACACCTGATTCCTCAGCGCTCAATCTGTCTCTAATAAGTACAGGCCCGGCGGAAACTCCATACGCTTTCGAAATAACCAATGGTGAATGGGTAAGTGTGGATATTCCCTTGACCGAATTCTCCGATGTAGTGGATTTAACAGATGTGATTCAATTGAAGTTTGATGGAAACGGAACCATTTATCTGGACAACATCTACTTCTACGCACCTCCACCAACCGAGCCAACAACGGCCGCTGCCACACCAACGGTTGCTGAGGCCGATGTGATATCTCTTTTCAGCAATGCCTACACTGATGTTTCGGTGGATACCTGGAGGACTGATTGGTCTGTTGCCACACTGGAGGATATTTTGGTTGAGGGAAACGACGTAAAGAAATACAGTGATTTGAATTTTGTGGGCATTGAGACAGTGGCCAACCCAATTGACGCTACGGAAATGACCCATTTCCATACTGATGTATGGACCGCCGATGCTACCGAAATAAGAATAAAACTAGTGGATTTTGGTGCCGATGGAGCCTATGATGGAGGTGATGATGTGGAACACGAGATAACCATTGCAAACCCAGAACAGGGTACTTGGATTTCCTTGGACATTCCGCTTTCGGATTTTACTGGATTGACCACCACGGCCAACATTGCACAACTCATTTACGCAGGGCAACCAGCTGGCTCAATGACCGTGTTCGTGGACAATGTGTATTTCCACAAATAAGGAATAAAAACAAATCGTAAATTGATTTAAGTTAGTTAGTTATGCAAACGGATAAGCTCCTTTCCACAATCGGAAAGGAGCCTAAATCCAAGTCAGATTTTCTATGAAAAATAAAATGAGTATTCATCAAATAATAAAAATGAGCATTTTCAACATATCCCTTTTATCCTTGGTTCTTGCAATTTCATGTAGTTCTGGGGATTCCGGTTCCGTCGATGTGCCCACAAATTTGAATGTGGACATCTCGGTAATCGGCTCAAACAACAACAATCCCAATGGTGATGGTTCTGGAACGATCCAGATAAATGCTTCGGCCAATAATGCTGTCAGGTACGCCTTCCGTTTTGGGACTGGAGACCAAATAGACAGTGAAACAGGAACCATTGAGCATACATTTCTTCAAAATGGCACAAACACCTACAATATTACCGTATGGGCCTATTCTGAATCGGGGGATTTCATCAATGAAAGTTACAGTGTGGATGTGTACAGGTCGGATGAAGCCTTCGCTACCTTGGTCTTTTTCGATGAATTTGACAACACTGGAACACCAGACGATCAAAAATGGCATCACCAAGTGATTCCACCCAACAACGGGAGCTGGCACAATGATGAATTACAACACTATACCGATAGGGAAGACAACTCCTATGTAAGCGATGGAACCTTGAAAATCAAGGCCATCAAAGAACAATATTCATACAACGGAAGTACGAAAGAGTACACTTCCGCCAGATTGAATGCAAAGTTTGCCTTTACCTATGGCCGTGTGGAGGTCAGGGCCAAGCTTCCGAGTACAGCGGGCACTTGGCCGGCCATTTGGACCTTGGGCGCCAATGTCAACGAAACGGGCAACTACTTTGGAGACCAATATGGCAGCGTTGGATGGCCTCTATCCGGCGAAATCGATATCATGGAACAAACGGGCTGGGACAAAAACAGTACCATTTCCCATTTTCATTGGGGAGACTTAAATACTGAGGTCTACAATGATGAGGGAGGAGAAACAGCTGTTGCAAACGCTTCTTCCGAATACCATATTTACTCCATGGAATGGGACAGCGAGAGCATTAAGACCTATGTGGACGACACCTTGGTCCATGAATTTCAAAATGCCAGCAACAAACCGTTCAACCACGAACATTACCTCATCCTTAACATAGCCATAGGTGGGAATTTGGGCGGTGATGTACCAGCGAATTTTACAGAGGATATCTTTGAAATTGATTACGTAAGAATATATCAGTAAAGTACAATTCCAGTGCAAAAGAGTTAGACTACTGATCACAATCTATTTCAAGATCATGGAAAAAGTTCCATCAACTTATTCCAACCAACCTAAGCCGGAGCTATTTTGTCTTCGGCTTTTTTATTGCCCCAATTCCCTTATCTCGAAAAACACAAGTTCTTGATTGTTGAATTGGGCCGTGGCCTCGATAGGGTTACAGCACACTTCGCAATCTTCCACATAGGTTTGTTCCCGCACTGAACTATCCAGTAAAAAGGAAATTTCCTCCCAACAGTATGGACATTGGAAAAAATGCTCGTACATGGCTTAAAATTCCACATTGAGCAGCTGACCGCTGACCTGAAGCATTTGGAGTTCGGCCAATTTTGCATTGTATTTCGCCTGACTTTTGGCCAATTCGGCGTTCAGCAGGTTCAATTGGGCTTGACGAAACTCTATGGAGGTTACCTGTCCCAGTTTATACCGCTCATCGGTACGTTTGAAGTTGTTTTGGTTGGTCTGCAGGTTTTTCTCCTGTACTTCCAGCACGTATAACGCATTGGTATAGCTGTCCCAAGCATTGCGGATATCCCTTTCCACCTCCAATTGTATCTGCTTTTTGGCTATCTCCTGATTTTTATAGGCGATTTTGGCGTTCTTGATTCCCGTTATGGTCGTTCCTCCATCGAATAGGTTCCATGTAAGATTAACGGTTCCCGTGACCCCAGTCGAGGTGTTTTGCAAAGCAAAGGCCAACGGACTGTTATTGTTGGACTCGTTCCATCCATAAGTTCCTGTTAAGCCAATTGTGGGCAAATAACCGCTTTTGGCCACTCTGATATCATTGAGCCCCATATTAATGTCCTTTTCCACAATCTGAAGCCTTACATTGTTCAATTGGGCCTCATTGTACATATTCTCCATTTGGAGCCCAGGAACAAATGTAACAGTGGTATCAGTGGCAAACTGTGCTGATAAATCGCGGTTAAGAATCAGGTTCAGGTCCCGCATGGTATTTCTGAGTTCCTGTCTGGAGTTCAATAAATTAATACTGTCCGTATTGATATCGACTTCCGCATTCAAGACATCCAAACCGGTATTTTGTCCAAACTCGAATTGATACTGTGCCCGTTTGAACCTGTCTTTGGAGATCTCCAAAGCTTGTTCCAAAGTTGCCGTATTCTCGGTAAGTCGAGCCGCTTCGTAATAGACGGTGAACAGTTGTAAAATCGTATTCTCAATAGTCTGCCTGACCTCTAGCTCGGATTGTTGTGACCTTTCTTTGAAGTTTTTGTAGTTGTAATACCTCCCCAAACCATCAAACAGGGTATAATTTACATTCACAGAGGCACTGTACCTTCTGGTTTCCGCGCCTTCCGCGGTACGGGTATCCCCATTAGCCAAAACACCTTCGGAGTTCTGTTTATCTATACTTCCACTGGCGTTTCCTGTTACCGAAGGTAAATATCCGGAGTTAAGGATATCCGCATTGTTATCATCGATTACCTTGGTATTGCGGGCCACCTGAATATCCAAATTACCTTCCAACACCATTTCAATGGCCTCCTCTTTGGAAAGGACTTGATCTTGGGCATGGGCCAAGGGAGCAAAAAACAATAAAATCAGGAATAGGGTATAAAAAATGCTTTTCATTATCTGGTCTCTTCTACAACTTTTGAGGTTTCTTCTGAGTCTTGTGATCCATTTTGGCTTTGGGTACCATTCAGATGTCCAATACTGTCTGCCTGCATTTCCTCCTCTTCATGTTGCTCACGGATGGCCCTCTCTACCTCTTCCGGTGTAACTTTTTCCCCAGTCCACAATCTTTTTGCGGCCACTTTCACAGTATTTCCAAAGGAAAGAAGCAAGGGAAGCATCAACAAGGTCAAAACAGTGGCAAAGGCAATTCCGTAGGCAATGGAAATCGCCATAGGTTTAAGGAACTGTGCCTGACGGCTCTTTTCCAAAAGCAATGGTGCCAAACCTGCAATGGTGGTAACGGAGGTCAGGAATATCGCCCTAAAACGGGAACGCCCTGCTTCGTATAGCGCATCATCGAAAGTCATACCGCTTCGCAGGTTAATGTTGAACTTACCGATCAATACAAGTCCATCGTTTACCATAATCCCTATCAATGCAATAATTCCCAACATGGAAAGGATGTTGATGGGGAATCCGTGCAACCAGTGCCCCCAAGCCACGGCCGTTAAGCTAAAGGGTACCATGAAGATCAACAACAACGGTTGACTGATACTCCTAAACGTGAATGCTATGGTTATAAATATGAGGAACAGGACGATGGGACCTACAAAGCCTAAAGATCCAATCAATTTATTGGCCTCTCTGTTCTGCCCTTCGTATGATGGGCTTATGGATGGGTACTTTGCCAAGATATCCGGCATTACTTCATTGCGTATCCAAAGCATGGCATCGGTCCCACTTGTGGTTTCGGGGTCCGTTAAATCCGAAGATACTTGTATTTCCCTTCTACCCTCCAAGTGATTGATGGCCACATCCCCTCTTTCAATGGAATATGTTGCTATTTCCTTCAACGGAATTCTATCGCCGCTGGGGGCCAGAATCCGCATTTCATCCAAATCGGAAATGGACGACCTATTCTCTCTATCGTAGCGAACCCAAACGCGTATCTCATCTTGTCCGCGTTGAAAACGCTGTGCTTGTGCCCCAAAGAACCCGCCTCGAACTTGGTTCATGACCGTTCTTAGGTCCAAACCGAGCAAATAAGCATTCTCCTTCAGTTCCAAACGGATTTCCTTGATCCCTGCTGGGTCATTGTCCGTTACATCCTTTAAGTTGGCATTGCTCTCCATGGCTTGTTTCAGCTCTTCTTTGGCCGCCTTAAGCTCAGCAATATTGTTTCCTAGAAGGGATACGGAAACCGGGTTACCCCCGAAATTCCCCCCTGAACCATAAATCAGGCTTTCCACACCAATTACCGGTCCCACAAGTTCTCGTAGTCGGGTGGTGACCATATCGGCACGAATACCATCCGGGCGTTCTTCTCCCGGCAGCAAATTGATTTCCAAAGTGGCCGTGGAAGACCCTGGACCTAGGTTTTTGATCATATTCACAAATAGCATCTCGTCCATGCCTTGCAAATACTGATCGGTAAGTTCTTCGTTGACGATATGCGCCTTATCCTGAATCAAGCTGATGATGGAGTCCGTGACTATTTCATTGGTACCATTGGGCATGGTCAGTTCTATGGATATCTGGTCACTGGCAATCCTTGGGAAAAAAGAGGTTCGAATGATTCCACCTCCAATAGACCCCAGCGTGAGTGCCAAGGCCATAAAGAACAAGGCGAAGGTGAGCATCTTATAGTTCATCATGAATTTAAGTGCAGGACTGTACCAATTGTCACGCATATAATTCATTAGCCTATCGCCCATTTTATTGATGACACGTAGTTCGGCAAAAACTTTGGCTATGCCCGTCTTGGGTTTATCACTCTGCGGATGTAGCGCTTTGGAGTGTGCCAAGTGGGCTGGCAGAATGATCAATGCCTCTACCAAGGACACTACAAGGGTCAAAATTACAATGACGGAAACCTCTCCGAAGAATTCCCCGATACGGCTATCCAGGAACAGGAAAATGGAAAAAGCCAAAATAGTGGTGATAATGGCCGATATAATCGGTGGTATCACTTCCATGGTCCCATCCAAGGCAGCCTTAACGGGGGGTTTTCCATCTTCATAATGCTGATAGATATTTTCTGCGATAACGATTCCATCGTCCACCAGAATACCGATGACGATAATCATCCCAAATAGGGAAAGTACGTTAATGGTTACGTTGAACATAGGGGCAAACACAAACATCCCCAAGAATGCAATGGGAAGTCCGAAGGCCACCCAAAATGCCAAACGGGTGTTCAAGAACAGTGATAAAAAGACCAAAACCAAGATCATACCCACAATGGCGTTTTCGGTCAAAAGCTGGGTACGTTGGGTCAAGGTCGTGGATCGGTCATCGATGACGTCCAACTGTACATTGGTGTATTTTTCGTTGAATTCCTTCATGTACTGCCTCACATTTTCGGCAGAGCCCATCAAGTCTTCTGTATTGGTACTGGTAATGGTTATGTTTACCGCCAATTCCCCATTGAAATAGGAAGCATTGGGGGTTTCAGAGAACCTGTCCCTAATGGTGGCCACATCCTTCAACCTAATGGTTCGTCCTGCGGCATCACCCCGGACCACAATATTGGAGAGTTCATCTCCGTAGTACGAACGGTTATTTGCTCGAATCAGGTATTCTTCGGTAACGGTTTTGATGTTACCTCCCGTTACCAAGATATTGGCATTGGAAACAGCTTGGGCCACATCCGCAAAGGATATGTTATAGGCCAAAAGGCTGTTTTCGTCCACCGCGATTTCAATCTCCTCATCAGGATATCCCGCAATTTGAATCTGGGAGATTCCGTCAATGGCTCTCAAGTCATTTTCTATCTGTCGGCCAATCTGCTTCAAAGTGGCCAAAGGAATATCCTTTCCACTTACGGCAAAACTAATGGTGGGTCTTACCGGTTCTTGCTTGGCAACAATAAGCGGTTCCATTCCCGTTGGAAAGGTGGGCACCCTGTCCACGGCATTTTTTACCTCCAACAGCATAAAGTCGACATTCCTTTCCTTCTCAATCTCCACATTGATGGTACCGCTGTTCTCACGGGATGTGGAAGTAACACGTTCCACACCTTCAAGACCTTTGAGGTTATCCTCGATTTTAAGTACGATACCTTCCTCGACTTCTTGGGGGGATGCTCCCGGATAGGCAATGGTTATGGTAATGTTCCGCGCTTCATTAAGTGGGAAGAAAGATGATTTAAGTGACAATATTCCCACAATCCCAAAAACAAAAAATGCCAAAATAAAGACATTCACTGCCATGTGGTATTTAATGAAATACGAGATTATTTTTCTCATGGCTGCGGGTTTTTAGGATTTACTTTCATCAAACGTCCTTACCAGCATACCTGCATAGGCACCGGTCATGGGTTTGGCTACGATCACTTCTCCATCGGGCACATCCTTGAGCACCACGGTCTTGTCCGTAAAGAAAATAGGTTTTACGTCCATTAAATCCAAAATAGAGTCCCTAACCACAAAAATCTGGTTGTTTTCCAGTAAGAGGGAACGGTTGATCTCAATGGCATCTGGTTCTTCCTTGGCTTCTAGATTGGCTTCCAAGTATTGGCCTTCCTTTAAGTTATCGCCACTGACCTCGATGTAAACAGTTATGGTTTGTGAATTTTGATCCACTCGGCTGTTCACACGGGTCACTTCGCCCATGTACGTCTGTGTTTTTTCAAGGTTGGACAATTCCACATTCCGACCTACACGCAAAAAGTCCCCATAGGTTTTACTTACGGATACTTCCAACTCGTACAATCCGGTATCGATGAATTCCCCAAGTTTTTGACCTGACCTTACCAATGTTCCTTCAGTGACCAAAGCTTCGGTAAGTACTCCTGTAAATGGTGCGGTTATGGTGTATTTGGACAAACGTTGCTCCAAATTCTTCACATTATAATAGGTTGTGATAATTTCTCTACCTGTGATGAAAAACTTTTCTTTTTCGGATTCCAATTGAGGTAGTTCCGGAGTGGCTTTCTCCAGATCAAAGCCATTGAGGTATGCTTGCCACTTTGGATAGATTTCTGGATAATCCAACCTCAGGTCGGGCATAATGGAGGTAAGTAAATTATAGAGGTTACTTTTGGCCGATTGTACCGTAGCGTAGTATTCGCTTGCGTCAATTCTGATAAGGGTCTGACCAGCTCTATATTCCTGACCCGTTCTAAACAATTTGCTTCCTGGCCTAAAAACACCTTGTACCTCGGAATAGAGTTCCACGCGCTTTTTTGCCATGAGGTTACCATTGGCAGGAACCATAATTGGTACAGTGGTATTCTTTACCGTATCCACAAAAACGGTTTTCACTATCTTTTGTGAGGGTGGTCTTCTGTTGTCTTTGCTATCTGCAATCAGTCCTGCAAAATAAAGGGAGGCCAGTATGATGACGCCTCCGGCAACCGCCGATATTATAAGCTTCCGCATCCGTTAGTTGGTTTAGTCAATGCAAATCTATTCCCTACTTTCTTTTCAAAGGTTAAATATTTCATAAAATGCATTTTTAACTTGGCCAAATGCAAAAAGGGGACCCCAAACGGCATCCCCATACCAAACAAACTAAAGTAATAACTAACTACTCGTTTTCGTTCTCGTCCTCGAATTTGGTATCTGCCATGCGAGTACGGTCAATTTGAATATCATTGAATTTCGGGCTCAATGTTGTATCGTCCGTATCAAAAACCAAAAATTGATTGGCATCCATTGCATGTAATGCATTGAACGAATTGAACCTGTTGTTTTGAAGTTGTAATATTTTTAAACTTGCCAACTGTCCGAATTCAGCGGGTATCTCCCCACCCAATTGGTTGTTGGACAAGACCAATTCCTTTAATTGCGCCAAATTGCCTATTTCGGCCGGTATTTGACCTTCCAGTTTATTCTCAAAAAGACCCAGTGCTTCCAAATTGGAGAGGTTACCAAGTGATTTAGGTATGGTACCCTTGATGTTGTTACTCGATAAATTAAGTTCCTTCAAGTTTTTAAGCTTACCAAAGCTTTCTGGGATTTGTCCGGTCAAGAAATTGTTGAACATGGAGAATACCTCCAACTTTTCAAAATTTCCCACACCAGTTGGTATCGAACCCTTGATTCGATTCATCTCCAATCGGAAGATTTTCAATTCTTCAAGCTTTACAATATCTTCAGGAAGCACACCGGTAATCTGATTGAAAGCAAGGTTCAGCTCGCTCAAATGGTCTAAATTCCCGATACTTTCTGGAAGGGTACCCTCCAAATTGTTCATAAAGAGTGTTAGACCAACTACATGGCCTTTTTCTATTTTCACGCCTTTCCAAGAGTTCACTGGAGCTGTTAAATCCCAAGAAGAATTCCATTCGCTTCCATTGGTATTGTTGTACAAATCCACCAACGCAGCTTTTTCTTTAGGGGATACCTGTCCACTAGCAAAAGAGATGCCAGTAGAAAACATCAGGTAAAAGAAAAAAATGGCTATTCGATTCATTTATTACTTATTTAGTTGTAAGGAATTTACCTACAAAGTAATAAAAATACGAAACATCCTACAAAAATAATCGTTGAATACGCCCCAATATGTTGTGAATTCGATAAAATGTGTGGTAAATAAATTGGTGTATCTCCTAATCCAGCGTTTCCAACTCGTGGGACAATTGTTCCCAATCCTCCATCAAAGACTCCAAACTCTTCTTTTTCCCCTCGTAATTATCAAAAAAGTTGGGTTTTGCAATGGTGGCGTCGTAATCCATCAAAAGGTCATGGTCGATATTGGCGATTTCTTTTTCCAATTGGGAAATCTTTTTTTCCACACCGCTGAGTTTGTTCTTGAGAGACTTTTGCTTCTTCTGGATTTGATAATCATTTTCCTTGGGCTTTTCCTGCACCTTTTCCTCTTTCTTCTGGTCTCCCTTTTCCACGCTGCGGAAATCCTCCATCTTGCGTTGCTCCAAGTAAAAATCGATATCACCCAAATATTCCTTGATACCTCCGTCCTTGAACTCGTATACCCTATCGGTCAACCCTTGAAGAAAATCACGGTCGTGAGAAACCAATATCAAGGTTCCTTCAAAATTTTGGAGGGCCTGCTTCAGTACATTTTTGGATTTGATATCCAAGTGGTTGGTAGGCTCATCCATTACCAATACGTTGAAGGGCTGCAAAAGCATCTTGGCCAAGGCCAAACGGTTCCGTTCCCCTCCGGATAATACTTTCACGTATTTGTCCACATCATCTCCCCTGAACAAAAAGGAACCCAAAATATCCCTGACACTACTACGGTTTTTTTCGTTGGCAGCATCAATCATGGTATCTAGGATGGTTTTGTTCCCGTCCAAGTATTCAGCTTGATTCTGGGCAAAATAGCCCAATTGCACATTATGGCCAATCTTTAAATCGCCTTTATGGTCCAGTTCTCCAACCATAATTTTGGCCAAGGTGGTCTTACCCTGTCCATTTTGCCCCACAAAAGCCGTTTTGCTGCCACGGTCCACCATTAAATCGATGTCTTCCAACACCTTTTTTTGTCCATAGCTCTTGGATACGCTGTTCAGTTCCGCAACCACTTTACCTGGGTGCACTGAAACTGGGAAACGAAGGTTCATCACACTATTGTCCTCTTCATCGACCTCGATACGATCCATTTTATCCAATTTTTTGATCAGGGATTGGGCCATGGAGGCCTTGCTGGATTTTGCCCTGAACTTTTCTATGAGTCGTTCGGTCTGCTGTATTTGCTTTTCTTGGTTCTTTTGAGCACTGAGTTGTTGCTCTTTTATTTCCTTCCGGTGTACCAAGAACTGGGAATAGGGCTTACTGTAATCGTAAATCCTTCCCAAGGAGATCTCAATGGTACGGTTGGTCACGTTGTCCAAAAACATTTTATCGTGGGATACGATCACAACAGCTCCGGTAAAGTTTCGAAGGAATTGCTCCAGCCAAATAATGGACTCGATATCCAAGTGGTTGGTCGGCTCATCCAGCAAAAGCACATCGTTGTTTTGTAAAAGTAATTTGGCCAATTCGATACGCATTCGCCATCCCCCAGAAAAAGTATCGGTAAGCTTGTTGAAGTCCTCCCGCTTAAAACCCAGTCCAAGGAGTACTTTCTCCGTATCACCTTCATAGTTGTATCCGCCCAATATTTCGTAGCGGTGGGTAACATCGTTCAAATCCACCATCAACTGATGGTAGCTGTCGCTTTGGTAATCGGTTCGTTCCGCCAATGCTCGGTTTATCTCATCCAGCCTTAGCTCCATTTCCTTGATTTCGGAAAAGGCTTGATAGGATTCTTCCAATACGGTTCGTCCTTCCTCAAAATCAATATCCTGTTTTAGGAACCCGATTTTAATGTTCTTTTCGGTGGCTATGGCTCCTTCGTCCAAGGGCATTTCCTTGGCCAAAAGTTTGAGCATAGTGGATTTTCCCGCACCATTCTTTCCAATAAGGCCTACCCGATCTCCGCCATTGAGACGAAACGATATTTCCTCGAACAGATATTCTCCTCCAAAGGCTACGGAAAGATTATGGACATTTAGCATTTTTATGTGACCTTAATTACAAAACTTTAATTGGCGAATTTATACTTTTGCATAAAAGCCCTGCAAATGTTAAAAAAAGGAACCAAAATCTACAGCATTTTAACAGGAAACTGTCCAAGATGCCAAGAGGAGAGTATGTACGAAAACTCTAATCCGTACGCACTGTCCAAAATTTTCAGCATGAACGAAAGATGCTCCCATTGCGGATTGAAGTACAAGATTGAACCCTCCTTTTTCTATGGGGCCATGTACGTAAGCTACGCTGTCGGCATTGCCTTTGCGGTTGCGGCTTTTGTAATCTCGTTTTTGTTCCTTGGTGCTTCGCTACCGACCACTTTTATTGCCATTGTGGGCACTTTGGTGGTGTTTATGCCTGTAATCATACGGCTGTCCAGAAATATTTGGATCAACTTTTTCGTGAAGTACGACCCCAATTCAGTTAAGAACCACAAGGCCGTAAAGGGTTAATTTGGGAAGTGTTTTTTGGTAAATCGCTGGATGTTCATTTCGGGGTCCAGTTCAGATTCATTCTCTATGTAATCGAACAATTGCTTGGAAGCATACGGGCCAATCAACACTCCTCTGGAGCCAAATCCGTTCAACACATATAAGTTTTCATGCTCCGGGTGCCTGCCTACCAAAGGACGACGGTCCGTAACGGTTGGGCGAATTCCCGCCACATGACCAACAACTTCGAAATCACAGGTTAAAAAAGTCTGGAGTTTTTCCAAAAGTTCATTCTTGGCTGCTTCGGTAGGCTCATTGGTCTTGTCCTTCCATTTGTAAGTGGCCCCCACTAAATACTTGTCATTTTCCATGGGAATGGTAAAGACGGATGATTTGATAACCTTCTCCTCCTTATAATCGGGAGCATGGATGACCAGCAATTCCCCTTTGGTACCGTTCAAGGGCAGATACCCAAAATATGGGTTTTGTTTGAGACCATATCCGCTGGCAAAAACTATGTTTTTGGCTGTTAAGGATTTGTACGCTACCTGTTCGGATGATATGGACAACTCATCAAAATCAAGGGATTCCTCCAAAAGGGAATCTGTCCGCTTTAGATAACTTTTATAGGAACGAACCAGAGCAGCTGTGTCTATCCTGCCTGTATATTTAACTTGACCAAAGCCATGCGGGGCATCAATTACAGGGTTGCTGTTCGGAAGTAATTTGGTTGAGAGGAAATAGTCCAAATCTGGACGGTCTGCAGCCTCAAACCATAGGTTTTGTTCTTCAATAGAGGCGAATTTTCGCAATACCGGGAGTTCATAATCCAACTTAACTCCTAATTTATTCTCTAAACTTTGATAAAAAGGCTTAGCGTCCAATAGCTGCTGTTTGGCTTTCCAGGCCATGGTAAACCGTTTCAGAATCACAGGGTTGTACAAGCCTCCCGCTACTTGTGAGGCTTGTTGCGACTCATCCGTAATCACTACAAAGGATTTACCTTCTTTTTCCAACACCTCGCAAAAAGAAATTCCTGCTAAACCAAGACCTACTACTATATAATCCAACATACTGCAAAATTAGACATCTGAACGATCAATCAACCATCCAACCTTTAGTTTAATGCAAAAAAAACGCCGCACTAAGTGCGGCGTTTTACTGTATTGAATTGGAATTATTTTTTTGTGGTATCCCGAAATTCTTCGGGATTAATTCAGCTTTTGGTTTTCTACGGCCAAGAGTCGAAAAAACCGGGCTTCATTAATAGGCCCACATATCCTGCTCTCTGTCTCTTATGCCCTCTTTGATTCTTTGGGCTTCCAAGAGCTGGAACAATGCATTATCAAAAATATAATCGCTTATCTCACGATCTTCGTGAACGTTTTCCTCTTTGTAGATAACACCGTTGAATCGACGTGCGTTCAACAACATATCAAAGGAAATCGGTCTTGCAGAGTTACGCTGGTTATACACTTTGGCATCGTGCAAAATCTGCCTTGCCGCAGGGTACCATACCCAGAACAATTCCACTTTGTTCTGTCCTGGATCGATAGACTCATCATCGATGAAGTTAACGTCCGGGGCAACTGGTGCAATTCCCAATAAGCGATACTTAAGCTCACCTTGGCGTTTGTCGAAATACCAGATTCCTTTAATACGAAACTCTTCGATATCGGCAGCGGTTATATCCCTTTGGTTAATAAACTCCGGGGAAACCTGCTCACCAGCATTTACTTGCTCGTATCCTAAGTCGGTGGTATCCACTTTGCTCAAAGTGGCCGAAAGGTCTTCCAACTTTCTTTTTTCTGTAAAGTAGGAATCTGTATAGACCTCGGTAAGGTTTCCGTTTTTGATGTTCTTCATCAAAACGTGGTACAGCGACCTTCTGTCCTTTCCAATACCTATGGTATCGGTTGGGTAATACAATGGAAAGTTTACTCGCTCGTCAAGATCGATGATTTCCCATACGGTCTTGGACCAAAGGATATCCCTGTCATCCACATAACCGTATTCCAAAGGCTCATCGGCATCATGCTCTATCTGAGCTTCGGTTTTCTTACCTATATCTTCGGGCAACTTGGCATTCAGAATATTTGCCTGCGCCATGATTGATACCGGCAATACGCCCAACAATCCTATTAATAATGCGTTTTTCCAATTCATAATTACTTATATACTAATTTGTACTCTTAGTTTGTAAGCTCAACAAATACATTAGAGACTTTCTTCAACTTGTAGCTCTTGTTGTTTGTAATGTAAGCTTGGATATCGAATATCTGAACGGTTTCGCCACGGCCCGCTCTTCTAAGAACAGATTTGGCTCTATCATTCAATTTGTTTCCGTTTACAACCACCGTAGGCTGACCTGGCACTTTGAAACTGAACTGGCTAACAGCAAGGTTCAAGTCAAAGTCAAAGTCTTCCAACATAGCACTGACAGTTGCAATTTCAAGGTTTTTCCTTGGCATTTTAATGCCACCGGACTCACCTCGAACGGTACCGGTTGGTCTAGGAATATCCTTGATACGGAACTCAGAAGAGGTACGGATTCCTTTACCATCAGGCAATGTTCCTGAAGCGGTAATGGTAACCGATCTACCTGTACCTGGGTTCATAATATACTGGCTTCCGCTTCTTCTGCTCAAACCGGGAGCGGATGCAGATACTTTGTTATCGGGAATACCGGGAATGGAAATCGTCATTGGGTTGGCAACACCACGATACACCACGTTCATCTTATCTGCAGAAATAACTGCTGCGTTAGGCATAGAGATTGTTGCAAAAGTGTTGTTCACTTCCACTGGCACCTCTTCGCCATCTTGCATAAATGTCATGGTTCCTTTAATGGTGTGGTCACCTGGAGTACCAGCACTGATCAACATTTTGATACCACCAGCTTCCAATTCGTAATCCTTACCTTCTGTCAATGGTCTTCCGTCCAAAGTCAATTCAGCTTTTACAGGAGTGGATGTCTTGTCAGTCTTGCTAACAATGATTTTACCATCATATTTTTCTCCTGAATAGTATGCTGTTTTTGGAGCATTCAAAGAACTTGCAAAGTTGGTCAAGGATACAGCCTCTGTCAACTCACCTTCCAAAAGGGTTTTCAACACCTCTTGCTCGGTAGTTTTGATATCGGCCTGCAACTGTGTCATCTTTGTCAAAGAGGCCACCAGTGGGAACCCTTCATAGTGATAGTTGATCCAATCTTGACGTGTACCGTCTCTTTTCTCTACTTTACCGTCTTCACCACCTGTGGCGAAACGTGCTTTAACCGCTGATTTCAAAGATTCAAAACCTTCTGCTGGCAAAGCGTTGACAACACCTTCACGGTAATTATTGATCTGCTCCATGAACTTTTTACCTTCTGGGCCCAAATTATCGCCCTGAAAGAATTTTTGGTCCAAGTAGTCAGACTTGTCCATAACCACATAGTCCGTTGGGTCTTCCAAGTCTGCGGTCATTTCTTTCTTCAATCCTTCCAAATAGCTATAATAAGAATCTGAAAGTTGTTTGATCTGCTGAGCATCTTCGTACAGTTCGCCGTATTCTTCTTCGTTTTCCGAAGCTTTGGTTTCCAAGCTTGCGAAGAAGCTGGAGTTATTGGCGTCCATGTTTGTATTGGAAGTTTCCAACTTTTCGTTCATCAGTCCGAAAGCGGCAAGTACTTCCTTGCTCATATTAAGTGCCAACATCGCGATGAAGATCAAGTACATAAGGTTGATCATCTTCTGACGTGGTGTTTGTTTTCCTCCTGCCATGTTTTTCTAATTAGATTTAATAATTAATTTGATTTGGTTTGGTTTTCTGTTGATTTAAAACCTCTAATTAGACTTTTCCGCCCATGGCTGTAAGCATACCTCCGTACACTCCGTTCAAAGAAGATAGGTTAGTGGCCAAAGACTCCATTTGGTCTTTCAAGGCACCTGCATTCTGAACTACTTCTTCGTTGATGGAAGCTTGTCTGCTTGCACTTTCCAATTGTACTTTGTACAAGCTGTTCAAAGATTCCATTTGAGCTGCAGCGTGAGACAATTCCTCAGAGTATTTTTTAGTGTGCTGAATAGCGTCTGTTGTAGGAGTGATATTCTTAGCGGCACCTTCAAAACTCTTGATACTTTCTCCCAAGTTGGCAAAAAGATCGGAATCGATTTTAGCTTCTTTAAGAAGGCTATCCAATTTCTTGGAAAGAAGACCTTCAGCTTCTTGAGCATCTTTAGCTTCTTGTTTTCTGGAAGCGTTTTGCTCACCACCGGCCAATTCCGGGTATACCAAAGACCAATCGAATTCATCGTCCACTGGTTCAAATGCAGAGATGGCAAAGATCAATGCTTCAGTGATAAGTCCAACTGCAAGAAGAAGTCCACCTGTAAGTGGTCCGAACTCCCAGTGAAGGATCTTGAACAATGCACCAATAATTACTACCGATGCTCCAAGCCCGTAGGCCATGTTAAACAGCTTTTTTGTTGATTTTGACTGCGCCATAATTCTAGTTTTAATTAAGTTATATAAAAAATAAGTATTTGGTTACTACTCTTACTTGTTTATATAATGTTCTCTCGTTGTATTTTATAGTCCGCTTCTGCTACTGTTGACATCTTCCTCGCCCATGTAATCTTGAACGGTTCTGAATCCGATGTAACTCCTTGCGGAATCTTGATATTCGTAATCCCTGGTACTTACCTGAAGGAAGTAGGCCACATCTTTCCAAGAACCTCCACGGATAACCTTACGTTGATTGTCCTGTGAACCGATGTTCGGGTTCATAGTGGACAGATATTCGTAAGCGCCTTGATCAAAGCTGGAGTTGGTCCATTCAGATACGTTACCAGCCATGTTGTACAAGTTGTATTCGTTGGGCTCAAAGGATTTTGCCTCTACCGTATATAGGGCTGCATCGGCTGCGTAGTCCCCACGTTGTGGTTTAAAGTTGGCCATAAAACACCCAGTGTCACTGATCACATACGGACCACCCCAAGGATATGTACCTCCTTCAATACCACCTCTTGCGGCATATTCCCATTCTGCTTCGGTCGGCAATCTGAATTGGTTCACAAATTGCTTTCCACGACTTTTCTGGTCGTCGTTCTTGAATTTAGTTCTCCAGTTACAGAAAGCCTTGGCCTGCATCCAGTTGACCCCCACTACAGGATAGTCGCTATAGGCGTCGTGCCAGAAGTAATCGTTGTGCATTGGCTCGTTGTAGCTGTATTCAAAATCTCGAATCCATACAGTGGTATCTGGATAAATTTCCAGTTCCTCTTGTTTGATGAAGTCCTTTCTACTGCCCGATCTTGCTCTGGCAGCAGCTTCGATATCCATCCAGCTGTACTTGTATTTGATTTTTGTGACATCGATGCTTCTCAATCCATTGTAGCTCTCCTCTTCCGGAAGATACATGGAGTCCATAACCTCAGCATAGTACTCATCCGGATATTCGGAAGTATCCCATACAAGGTCAACATCTTTGTTCAAGGCCCTGCCTTCATAATAATTATCTCCCATACCCGCATAATTGTCGAGCATGTACTTATCGTAAACGGAAAGTTCGGTGGTGTCGGTATCCTTGAAGGCGTACTCGCCGATACCCTCATCCTCTGGGCTTATGCCCAACTCATCGGCCAAAATGGCCAATCTGGTCCTTACAATGGAATCCTTGACCCACTCCACAAACTGACGGTACTCACTATTGGTGATTTCCGTATCGTCCATATAAAAGGAACGTACGGTAACCGTTCTTGTGGGAGCGTTCAATACTTTTGCCTGATCCTCTTCGGCTTTACCCATAACAAAGGCGCCTTGGGGAATCAGTTCCATTCCATAGGGTTTTTCTGGATGCCATTTTTTTCCCTTTACCCCAACTAGTTCACCTTTTGACCTTGATTTAGAGCCACAACTGGTAAGCAAAAAAACAAGTGCTAGAGATGAAAAGAATAGCTTTCTCATACTTTAGGTTAAATTGTTCGATTCAAGATTTAAATAACTGTGCTACACACATTCATTACTCTCAAAACTGATTTTTGAATGAATTATTGTGTAAAAACAATTAATGATCAAAATTTAATTTATTTAGTTCAAGCCCTTTCTATAGGCTTTGAACCACCTTTCGGGAATGTTCTGGTTGCAAGCATCCAAATAGTCCTCTTCGGTGCAAGGTAATAACGCCACCGAATTTGTTTTAGTATGTTCAGCTAAAATTGTTGGTACTTCCACCCACCATCTTTCCGTGACATGGCTTTTAAAGAAGATCAATTCCTCCGTGTCCGTGGGTACAGTAAACTTTGTGAAGTCTTCGCTCTTAGAGCTTGGGTATTCTTTTATCCTATAGCTCAGGCCCTCTATGAAATACCAAATGATCTGTGCTATCATCTGAAAAGCCTGATGGGAATTCTCCCCTTCGTAGATGCCAAAAAGGGATACTTTATCGCTAATTCCCGCATAGCGGGCAATGGCACATATCTCCCTGCCCGTAAAACCGTTGGGGGAAAAATTTCGGGTCATCCCCATTTCGCTGGCACGGATGGCGCGCAAGTCCAAGCTTACAATATCACTGCTGCGCAATACGGGTTCCGCCAATTCTATGTTAGCGGCAATCTCGCCCAATCGATAGGCATCGAAAAAAAGACGCTCCATCAAATCCTTTTCTTCCTGGGCATTGAAATAACTCTGGTATCCTATATTGGAGAAGTTGAAAAGATTGTTGGGCTTATCGGTGATGATCTTGCTCATATAGGAATGTGATGAAATCAGTTCATCGTCCTCACCAAAGTCGAACCGACTATCGATGGAGACCAGATTCACCATATTCTTTATTTTATCAAAAGCGCGGTAGGTAGGAAAAGTAATATCTTGTGTAAGCCCCAATACTATGGGTATGATGTTTTCCTCGAGCAACCCCGCCACGATTTCCTTTACCACAAAATAGGTGTCCTCAACGGTATCGCCTTCCTCCACATCCCCGATATCGATAATGGTGGAGTTCCAGTTGCCCATCATTAAGCGGTACAGTTGAATACGGACTTCGTCCAAATCCAATTTTTCTGGTTTTTTCTCAAAAGCATTTCTGGATTCCAATACGCCAAAAATGGCAACATCGGCATGGGCGAATACCGGAAGTCCGTCCTTTTCCGTGTGCATGTGGACGTTTTTTCCCAATGCTTGTCCTGGCAACAATTCGGAATGCGCCAATACCTTGTCCTTGACCGGAACCAGAAAATCAAATGCCATCTTTTTATTTGAACTTTATGATATTTTTTTTGAATTCAATTCCGAAATCTAAATGAATGCTATAAAGTAGGGATATTATTTCTTCGTACTTATTCCCCAGATTCTCCCAACTATGATCAGTCCAATTCCAAGTCCTACCAAGAGTCCAGAAATAAAATCCATAGTATCATTTTTAAGCACAAAACGAATTACAATTCCGACTAGCAGGATTAGCAGGCCAATGATTCTTACTTTATTCATGCTATTTCTTAGCTTTTGCTTTTGTCTTGGCTTTTTTCTTTGGTGATTTCTTTTCCAGTAGGGCCTGCGCTTCTTCCAAAGTGATCTTTGTGGCATCCACATCCTTGGAGAGCTCCACCTTTACCCTACCTTTTATGATATTGTGTCTTCCCCAACGGGCTTTTTCTATCCTGATTTTTTCTTCGGGCCATTCTTGAATGAGCTTTTCAGCTTCCTTCTTCTTTTTGGCCTCGATCAATTCAGCAATATCCCCTTCGGATAGATTGTCAAAATCGTATTTCTTGTTCACATTGATGAACATGCCGTCCCATTTGATGAAAGGTCCAAACCTACCTTTCCCTTTGGTAACGTCTTTTCCTTCGTAGGTCGCAATTGGCGCATCGGCCTTTTGCTTTTCAATGATCAGCTCTATGGCTCGGTCCATATCCACATCAAAGGCACTTTCGCCCTTGGCTAGGGATATGAATTTTTTTCCGAATCGGACATAGGGTCCGTAACGGCCCACATTGGCCTCCACTTCCTCACCTTCGTACACACCCAATTTTCTTGGGAGTTCAAAAAGCGTCATGGCCTCTTCAAATGTAATGGTACCTATGGACTGATCGGGCAACAAACTGGCGAACTCAGGTTTTTCCTCATCGTCCACCGTACCAATTTGTACCATCGGTCCAAAACGACCCAATCTTACGGATACTTGCCTGCCTGATTTTGGGTCGGTACCCAACACACGCTCTCCACTGGCACGCTCAGCATTCTCCTCGACCTCCAACACATTGGGATGAAAATCCTTGTAGAAAGTTTTCATCATTTCTTGCCAATCCTCCTCACCGGATGCGATCTCATCAAAATCCTCTTCTACTTGGGCCGTGAAATTATAATCCAGTATTTGGGTAAAATGGGTCACCAAAAAGTCGTTCACGATCATCCCGATATCCGTGGGAACGATTTTTCCTTTTTCTGAACCGACCATCTCCGTCAGTTGCTTGTCTGAGACTTTGCTTTCTTCGAGCACCAATTGCGCGTACTTGCGTTCAGAACCTTCCACCGTACCTTTTTCCACATATCCTCTATTTTGGATGGTTGATATGGTCGGTGCGTAGGTGGATGGTCTACCAATTCCCAATTCTTCCAGTTTCTTTACCAAAGAGGCTTCGGAATATCTATAAGGTGGTCGTGTGAATCTTTCTGTGGCGGAAATAAACACATTTTGAAGCGGCTCTCCCACTTTCATGGCCGGCAACATGCCTTCTTGCTCCTCTCCATCTTCATCATCGGTTCCCTCCAGGTATACTTTAAGGAAACCATCGAACTTCACCACTTCCCCATTTGCAGAGAATTCTTCGTTATGGGTGCTCGCTTTTATTTTCACATTGGTACGTTCCAATTGGGCATCGCTCATCTGCGAAGCAAGGGTACGTTTCCAAATCAGTTCGTATAATTTTGCTTGGTCGCGCTCCAGTTGGGGCGACTGTAATTTCATATCGGTCGGGCGAATGGCCTCGTGAGCTTCTTGTGCTCCTTTGGATTTGCCCGTAAAGTTCCTGGTTTGACTGTACTTTTCGCCATAGTTGTCCAGAATGGCGTCTTTTGCCGCTGCAATAGCTTCGTTGGACAGATTGACGCTATCCGTTCTCATATAGGTTATGAGACCTGCTTCGTACAACCGTTGCGCGACCTGCATGGTTCGGCTTACCGAAAAATAAAGTTTTCTTGAAGCTTCCTGCTGTAATGTGGATGTGGTAAAGGGTGCAGCTGGCGATTTCTTTGCTGGCTTTTGGGACAAATCGGAAACCGAAAAGTTCGCCCCAATGTTTTCTTTCAGAAATTTCTCTGCTGCGTCCTTCGTGGGAAATGTTTTGTTCAGCTTAGCGGCAAACGCATTGCCACCATCTGTTTTGAATTCCGCTTTGATACGAAATGAGGCCTCTGGGGTAAATCCTTCAATCTCGCGCTCCCGTTCCACAATCAAGCGCACTGCTACGGATTGCACCCTACCTGCGGAAAGTCCCGGTTTTATTTTCTTCCAAAGCACTGGTGATAGTTCATAGCCCACCAATCGGTCCAACACCCTACGTGCCTGTTGTGCATTGACCAAATTGTAGTTAATGTCCCTTGGGTTCTCAATCGCTTTTTGGATGGCCGATTTGGTAATGGAGTTGAAAACGATTCGTTTGGTCTTGTTTTTGTCCAAGCCCAACTCTTCTGCCAAGTGCCAGGATATGGCTTCCCCTTCTCGGTCCTCATCACTGGCCAACCAAATGGTCTCTGCTTTCTTTGCCAAGTCCTTGAGTTTTTTTACCAAGGCCTTCTTCTCCTTATCTACGGTGTATTTTGGCTTAAAATCGTTCTCCACATCAACACCGAGCTCTTTTGAGGGAAGGTCGGCTATGTGCCCAAAACTTGACTCTACTTGAAATTCTTTTCCTAGAAATCGTTCAATGGTCTTTGCTTTGGCGGGGGACTCTACAATAACTAAATTCTTTGGCATGCACTGGGTTTTGTGATAACAAAAGTATATCAATTTTTCGATTTTAGGGTTTTACCCCCGTCCCAATAAAAAAATATCCCACTAAAAGTGGGATATAAAAACTGATTTTTCATGCCATTATTCAAGCCCTATTTGACTAATGAGCTTAATACTGTTGTCGAGATACTCATATTGGTACAGGATTTCATCGCCGACCATGATCAAGTGGTTTTCCATGGGAATGACATCAAACGTAACAATATCTTCAAAGTGATTTAACTCTTTCAAGTCGTTTATATCTGTTTTATCGTAGACTTTAAGACCGGAGTCCCCGTCACAGATAAATATTTTTTCATCCTTGATGCCCAAACCATAAGGTCCATCCATCGGATAGGATATGGCCAGTTCAGGATTTTCTATATCAGAAATATCGACAATGAACAACCCACTTTCCGTAGCACCGCACATATTTCCTCCCCTTAAGGTCACATAGGCATAATCGCCGTCGACCACAACGGGATCACAAGCCGTTCCATGTTCAAATTCCGAAACCAATGTTGGCGTACCAGGGGATGTAATATCATATATGTACATGCCTCTCATGCTTCCCAAGAACAAATAGTTGTCTCTATTGAAAATGGTTTCGATATCAAATCCTGCATAAACATCTTCCAAAACTTGGGGGTTGTCCAAATCCGATATATTGAAAACGTTGATATTGTGACTGTCCACGGCATAGAGATAATCCTCTACAATTTTGAACCTTGCCAACGACCCTCCTTCCCCTGTTCCATCACTGGCATTATTCATCACTTCCCCAAAGGCAATGCCGTAATCCCCGAAACGCGCTCGATACTGCTCTTCCGTTAGACGTTCGGAAACCACTTCCCAACCAATCAAAATGTCGTTGGAGCCATAGTCATAATCGCCATATTCGACCACATCTGCCTCAAAAGGAGCGGCTACGTAGCTTTGCAACACATTCTCCAACCGATTCACTATGGTGATATTGTCAAGGTCTGAAATATCCAGTACCACCAAATCCATCAAACTGTCGGCAAACAAATAATCATTCTTTACCGAAATATCCACATTCCCCGGGATTTGGATAAAAGCCACCTTTACCGGCTGGCTGGGATTACTGTTGTCAATGACATGAACCCCTTGGTACTTATCGTTAATGAAAATGTAATCCCCATAAGTATAGACTTTGCCCGATTCATCCATGGGACGTGGTGCGATTATATCCACACTATTGGAAAATTCCGCCCTGCTCATGGTTAGTGGACGAGCTACCAAATACTCTTCAGATGGTCCGTTGGAATCATCAGTGGAACAAGAAGTGATGAGCAAAAAATTAATGCATAAAAATAAAATGGTCTTGGTTTTCATAGTAGTTTGCTTTTTAATTGTTTAGATACAATCAGGAGAATATCGTTGCGCCCAAGACCTATAAAAATTTAAACATCCATGGAAATTCCCACGGCATCCTTATATATAAAGTAGATTGGGATTTTACTGAACATGGCGGTAAATAAAACCCCAACCAAACATAAGACCACACCGAGTTGCGACACTAATCCAGCTACGATTACCAAAAGAAATATCATCAACCAGTTTTTATTACCCAGCGCAAAGCCCGCTTTTACGATTTCCAGAGCGGTAAGTTCCTTGTCAAAGGCGAAAAAGGCAGGAAACAGGGACATGGGCACCACCAAATAAATGATTCCCAATCCACAGGTCAATAATCCCAACAGGGACAAACCTGTCATTATCAAGGAAAGAATCAGAGCCTTGATCAAATGTTCTTTATTGAAGTAATAGAAGTAATCATCCTTTCCTGATTCATTGAGATCATATTTTCTACAAATGCGCAAAAAAGCGGCGTTCAAACAAATACCAACTGTCATCACACCTACAGAAAAAATTGGCATCATTAAACTCATCAATCCCGCAAAAGCAGGCGGCATCTCCTGTTCATCAAATGCATTGGGATCACTTATTCCCATAGCGACCATAGGCAGGTAAATCAATAAATAAAAGGGCAAAATGCTCACGAAGGTCAATACAAGAGTAAGAAATCCTTGCAGCCATACTTTTTTGAAGAGCTCCACAGAATTATTGAATACAGTTCCAAACTCTACTGGTGCACTCTGTTTGATTCTTTCGGAAAGGTTTGTGAAATTCATCTTTTAAATTGGTTATGTTTTAAGCTTGAAGGTAACACTAACAAGGGATATCGCAATATATTATTAAAAAATACTGCCATATTGTCACTAAATTGTAATAAGCACTATCTTTGCACCCCATTGAAACATTTATGATAGAGGAAAAGAGCGTGGAAAAAGTAATAGACGAAAGCCAACAGGGAAGCACCTTGGCGCTGGAAAACAATGAAAAGAACGGCAGAAAGCTGTACATAGAAAGCTATGGCTGCCAAATGAATTTTTCCGATAGCGAAATCGTAGCATCCATTTTGGCCAAGGAAGGTTTCAATACCACCCAAAACTTGGACGATGCCGATTTGGTTTTGGTGAACACTTGTTCCATTCGTGAAAAGGCCGAGCAAACGGTTCGCAAACGTTTGGAAAAGTTCAATGCGGTAAAAAGAACCAAGCCCAACATGAAAGTGGGTGTTCTTGGGTGCATGGCCGAACGCCTGAAGAGCAAGTTCTTGGAAGAAGAGAAAATCGTGGACATGGTTGTGGGACCAGATGCTTACAAAGACCTCCCCAACCTGATCCAGGAAATTGATGAAGGTAGAAATGCGGTAAACGTTATCCTTTCCAAAGATGAGACCTATGGCGATGTGGCTCCCGTTCGTTTGAACACCAACGGAGTCTCCGCTTTTGTTTCCATTACACGTGGATGCGACAACATGTGCACGTTCTGCGTGGTTCCTTTTACGCGAGGAAGGGAACGTAGCCGCGACCCACAATCCATTCTGGAAGAAGTAAACGACCTTTGGGAAAGGGGGTTCAAGGAAATTACACTTTTAGGCCAAAACGTGGACAGCTACCTTTGGTATGGCGGCGGATTGAAAAAGGATTTTGACAAGGCCACGGACATGCAAAAAGCCACTTCAGTAAACTTTGCAGGATTGTTGGAACTTGTGGCTCAAGCCCAACCTAAAATGCGCATCCGTTTTTCCACCTCCAACCCACAGGACATGACCTTGGATGTCATCGAGGCCATGGCCAAGTACAGAAATATCTGCAAGTACATTCACTTGCCCGTACAGAGTGGAAGCAACCGTATTCTGAAAGCAATGAATCGTTTGCATACGCGTGAGGAATATTTTGAATTGATTGATAACATCAAAAAAATAATTCCCGATTGTGCCATAAGTCAAGATATGATTACCGGCTTCCCAACAGAAACAGAGGAGGACCATCAGGATACCTTGAGTTTGATGGAATACGTAAAATATGATTTCGGTTTTATGTTCGCTTATTCCGAAAGACCTGGAACATTGGCCGAGCGTAAAATGGAAGATGACATTCCTGAAGCTATCAAAAAAAGACGCCTGACGGAAATCATCGAACTGCAGCAAGAGCATAGCCATTACCGTACCCAAGAACATTTGGGAAAGACTGAAGAAGTTCTTATCGAGGGAACTTCCAAAAAATCGGATGTTCACTGGATGGGCCGTAATTCCCAAAATACCGTTGTGGTATTTCCAAAGGAAAATTACAAGGTAGGCGATTTCGTCAACGTCAAAATCAATGAATGTACATCGGCAACCCTTATCGGGGAAGCAGTGGAATATTCAGAAAACAATTAATAACCATTTGCATTACGCTCGGCTGTCAATCGCAACTGAAGTACAATGTTGAATTAAAAAAATTCCTGCCATCGCAGGAATGAAAATATATGGAAAGTGTACAATCCATAAAACAGCGGTTCGAGCTCATCGGGAACGATGTCAAGCTCAACCGTGCCATAGAAAAGGCCATACAAGTCGCTCCCACCGATATTTCTGTATTGGTAACAGGAGAGAGTGGTGTGGGAAAGGAATCCATTCCCAAGATCATTCACTCACTCTCCCACCGAAAGCACGCCAAATACATTGCCGTAAACTGCGGTGCCATTCCCGAGGGAACCATTGACAGCGAACTCTTCGGACACGAAAAAGGAGCCTTTACCGGAGCCACCCAAACCCGTAGCGGTTATTTTGAAGTGGCCGATGGCGGAACCATTTTCTTGGACGAGGTCGGAGAACTCCCGTTGACCACCCAAGTTCGTTTGTTACGTGTACTGGAAAATGGGGAATTTCTTAAAGTAGGGTCTTCCCAAGTGCAAAAAACGGATGTGAGGATTGTGGCCGCCACCAACATCAATATGTTCGAGGCCATTCAAAAAGAAAAATTCCGTGAGGATCTGTATTACAGGTTGAGCACGGTTGAAATCAATTTGCCACCGCTTCGCGACAGAAGGGAAGACATCCATTTGTTGTTCAGAAAATTTGCTTCGGATTTTGGACAGAAATATAAAATGCCTACGATCCGCTTGGAGGATGATGCGGTAAATTTATTGTTGCAATACCGTTGGCCTGGAAACATTCGTCAATTACGGAACATCGCAGAACAAATTTCGGTACTTGAAGAGGAACGAAGTATTTCTGCCACAACCTTTAAAAGTTATTTGCCCGATTCAAGCGGTTCCAACTTGCCTGCCGTTGTGGGACAGGCTAAAAAAGAAGGGGATTTCAGCAATGAGCGCGAAATCTTGTACAAAGTGCTCTTCGACATGAAGAGCGATTTGAACGACCTTAAAAAATTGACTCTGGAAATCTTAAAAGAGAACGACTCCCACAAGGTACAGCGTGAAAACGAGGGATTGATTCGCAAAATATATGGCAGTCAAGAGCAGGAAGAAGATATAGAACACGAGGAGACCCCTGCTGAACTGTTGCATTTGCCAGAGCCCGTGTTGGAACCAACCACACCGGCTCCGTCACAACAACCACCAGAGGACAGATATCATTTTGCGGAGGAAATCGAAGAGGAAGAAACCCTATCTTTACAGGAAAAGGAAATCGAATTGATTAAAAAGTCCCTAGAGCGCAATAAGGGAAAACGTAAGGCCGCAGCAGCCGAGCTCGGAATTTCGGAAAGAACGCTCTACAGAAAAATAAAACAGTACGATCTTTAATCAAGAGTAAAAGTTTGAGAACAATGATGAAAAAGAATGGTTTAAAGGTTGGGTTGGTTGGACTTGTTTTGTTCCTACAGAGCTGTGGAGCCTACAACTTCTCAGGTGCCGATATCGGTACCGCCGAAAGTTTTCAAGTCAACTTTTTCCAGAACTATGCCGATCAAACGCCCGGTTCCGTAATTGTACCCGGACTGGGTCGGGATTTTACCTTGGCACTGCAGGACATGATCAACAACTTGACCAGCTTGTCCTTGACAGGTAGCAATGGGGATTTGTTGTACGAAGGAGAAATCGTGGAGTACAAAGTGGTACCGATGACAGCCACCTCTGACCAACGAACAGCTCAAAACCGACTGACGATGAGCGTTAACGTTCGGTTCTACAATACAACAAAGGAAGATGCCGATTTTGAAAGGAGATTTTCCTTCTTTTATGATTTTGATGCCGCAGCGGCCTTGCCGTCGATACAGGCAGCCGCCCATGAAGAGATTTTTGAACGACTTACCCAAGACATTTTCAATGCTTCCTTGGGAAATTGGTAGCAGTATATGAACGTTTCGGATTTTATACATATTCTTCAAAACTCCAATACCATCCTATCGCCCAATCAAACTAGGGAACTGGAAGGCATTATTGAGGAATACCCCTATTTTCAGGCCGCTCGCGCCTTGCATTTAAAGGGACTTAAAAATCTGGACAGCTATAAGTACAACAGTGCCTTAAAAGTAACCGCTGCCCATACGGCAGACAGGGATGTTCTTTTTGATTACATCACATCAAAGGAATTCATACAGAACAATATTGCGGATGCCATTGCTGGAAGGGGGGCAAAACTGGAAGACCAAGAGGCCGTTTCAGAAGAAATTCAGCCCAACCCGAATGCTGCAAGTATGCTCTCGGAATCCAACGAACCAGCATTGCCTCAGAATTTAACCGATGCGGAACAGATTCTCAATCCAGAACTTTTTGAATCGCGAACATCCAATAAAGAAGTTGAAAAGGAGACGGAAGAAATCAAAGAATCAGATTCCGATTTAAACTTGGGCAAGCCGATTCCCTTCACAAAAAAAGAGAAGCATTCCTTTACCGAATGGCTTCAGCTTACCTCCCATACCGATGAGCCCCAAGACACCCCCGAAGTGGATGCCATGGAAGAATTGGAACGGAAGAAAAAGTTTGAGCTGTTGGACAAGTTCATCGAGAACAACCCCAAGATAGTTCCCAAGGAAACCAACCCAAAAGTCAATATTAAAGAGTCGACAAAAATCGACAAAAACGAGTTGATGACAGAGACGTTGGCCAAGGTTTATCTGGAGCAGAAAAAGTATAAAAAGGCCATTCAAGCGTTTAAAATATTGAGTTTGAAATATCCAGAAAAAAGTGGTTTCTTTGCAGATCAAATTCAGGCGGTGAAGAAGCTGCAGAAAGAAAAAGATTAAGTTTTAAGATATGAGCACGTTTGCAATTTTTTTGGTATTGATCATTATCGTGTGCCTTTTATTGGTCTTGGTCATTATGGTCCAAAACCCAAAAGGAGGTGGTTTGTCCTCATCCTTCGGAGGAAGTGGCAACCAAGTTGTTGGTGGCGTAAAGAAAACAGGGGACTTCTTGGATAAGAGTACCTGGACCCTTGCCACCCTATTGATTGTTTTGATATTGCTTTCCAATGTTTCCTTAAAAGGAAACTATAGCCAAGCAGATTCCAAACTACTTCAAGGTGACGATACGGAAATACCGGAAACGGTTCCTGAGGAAGTACCAGAACAACTTCCACCAGCCGACACTACAAGTCCAGTAGACACTATTGGATAATAAAAAGTGACAAAGCATAGAAAAATGCCAGCTTGAAATGACAAGCTGGCATTTTTGTTTTCCAGAATGTCAGTTTTTGTGCAATGGCACAATTTCTGCCTTTTAGATTCAAGAATTTTTAAAACAAACACCTAAAAATTAAAAATATGGCTAAAGTAAATATCAAACCATTGGCAGACAGGGTTTTGATTGAGCCTCTACAGGCCGAGACCAAAACTGCCTCCGGTATCATCATTCCGGACAACGCAAAAGAAAAACCACAAAAGGGAACTGTTGTGGCTGTTGGACCTGGAACCAAGGACGAAAAGGTCACCGTTAAAGTCGGTGATACCGTTCTTTATGGAAAATATGCCGGCACCGAACTAAAGTTCGATGGCACCGACTATTTGATGATGCGCGAAAGCGATATTTTGGCAATTGTATAACTAAAAATCAACTAGAAAGAAATGGCAAAAGATATTAAGTTTGACATAGATGCACGTGACGGTCTGAAAAGAGGCGTTGATAAATTGGCCGAGGCTGTTAAAGTAACCTTGGGACCAAAAGGTAGAAACGTAATCATCAGCAAGTCCTTTGGAGCACCACAAGTAACCAAAGATGGTGTATCTGTTGCAAAAGAAATTGAATTGGAAGACGCCCTTGAAGATATGGGTGCACAAATGGTAAAGGAAGTTGCTTCCAAAACCAACGATCAAGCCGGTGACGGTACCACAACCGCAACCGTTTTGGCCCAAGCTATCGTAAAAGAAGGTCTTAAAAACGTTGCAGCAGGTGCAAATCCAATGGATTTGAAACGCGGAATCGACAAAGCCGTAGAAGCTTTGGTAGCCGACCTGCAAAAACAAACCAAAGAAGTTGGTAACGACTCAGATAAAATTAAGCAGGTAGCTTCCATCTCTGCGAACAACGACGAGGCCATTGGTGATTTGATAGCCAAGGCATTCGCCAAAGTTGGAAAAGAAGGTGTGATCACTGTGGAAGAGGCAAAAGGTACCGATACGTATGTTGACGTGGTAGAAGGTATGCAGTTTGATAGAGGATATCTTTCTCCTTACTTCGTGACCGATACCGATAAAATGATTGCCGATTTGGAGAACCCTTATATTCTTCTTTTCGACAAGAAAATCTCCAACCTACAGGAAATTCTCCCTATCCTTGAGCCAGTAGCGCAATCAGGAAGACCTCTTTTGATCATTGCTGAAGACGTAGAAGGGCAAGCTCTTGCTACATTGGTAGTGAACAAATTGAGAGGTGGTCTTAAAATTGCCGCTGTGAAAGCTCCAGGTTTTGGTGACAGAAGAAAAGCCATGTTGGAAGACATCGCTATCTTGACCGGTGGTACCGTAATCTCTGAAGAAAGAGGTTTCTCTTTGGAAAACGCTTCTTTGGATATGTTGGGTACTGCTGAGACCGTAACCATTGACAAGGACAATACGACCATTGTTAACGGAAACGGAAATGCAGATGACATTAAAGCGAGAGTAAACCAGATCAAAGCTCAAATCGAGACCACAACATCTGATTACGATAAAGAAAAACTTCAGGAACGTTTGGCCAAATTGGCCGGTGGTGTTGCCGTACTTTACGTTGGTGCCGCTTCTGAAGTGGAAATGAAAGAGAAAAAAGACCGTGTGGACGATGCCTTGCACGCAACCCGTGCCGCTGTTGAAGAAGGTATAGTTGCCGGTGGTGGTGTTGCCTTGGTAAGAGCCAAAAAGGTTCTTGAGAAATTGGCAACCGACTCTTTGGATGAAACCACAGGTGTACAGATCGTGGCCAAAGCCATTGAAGCTCCTTTGCGTACTATCGTAGAGAATGCTGGTGGTGAAGGTTCCGTGGTTATCGCCAAAGTATTGGAAGGCAAGAAAGACTTCGGTTACGATGCCAAGTCCGATAAATACGTGGATATGCTTAAAACAGGAATCATCGATCCCAAAAAAGTGACCCGTATTGCTTTGGAGAACGCAGCATCTGTTTCAGGAATGATCTTGACCACAGAGTGTGCCTTGACCGATATCAAGGAAGATGCCCCAGCAATGCCTCCAATGGGAGGTGGTGGTGGAATGCCAGGCATGATGTAATCAACAATCTTATTCGGATTAAAAATAGGAACGCCCCGATGCAAATCGGGGCGTTTTCTTTTCTCTTAAGTTGTACGGTTCTGCAGAGAACCAAAAACCACAAGTTACTTCTTCTTACCAGTAGCTTGGGCAGTCTTCTTGGCAACAGGCTTCACAGCTTTTGCAGGAGATGACTTTCCGTTTGACTTTGCTTGTTTCATCAGTCAATAATTTAAAAACTGAAGTAAATGTATTTCAGAAATGAATCCGTATCATTTATTTGGCTAAATATTAACTAAAACTAGTCGATGGTTCCCACTACACTGCCACAAGTGAGCATGGCATCACCATAGTAGGGATTCCGGATTTCTTCCTCCAGACTGAGCCAATCAGCCCCCTTATCATTATTGGCCATCGGACAACGTTGCACATAAAGCTTTGTATCTAAATTTTGCATTTGCTGCCCTATTTGAATCATATTTTGGGAAAGGCGGACAAAAACATCTCGTTGATTCTCCAGTTTATTTTTTGAAGCCATATCCCTGAATTGTTCCGCTAATTTGGACATATGGGTCTTTCCCATGTCATCCATTTGCATATTGCTGATTTCTGAAGCCATTCCAGCTCCTTTTTGTGCCCATGTTTGCGTTTGTTCCTGATTCGAAGCAACTAGAGCATCCTTTAAATCCAAATAAACCTTTAACAAATCCCCAAACTTACCTTGTGCTTCTTGGGAAAACGCCATTGACATGCTAGAATGAGCTCCATTACCCATTTGCATGGTTTCCCCATCTTGATTCATCATGGATCTTTTTCCTTGTAATTGCGCTGCTGCATCCACCGTAAAAGTACCTTTGGCCACGACTAAATCCCCAGATTCCAAACCTGAATTGACCACATAATCCCCATTTCGTAAGTTACCCAACTGTACTTCTCGCATTTCAAAAATGGAATTATCTGGATTAGGCTGTACATAGACCAAAGACCGTTTTCCTGTCCACAAAACAGCACTTTCAGGAATGGTCAACACCCCATCTTCCTGATCGTCCCGCACCTCAACTTCGGCTTGCACAAACATACCTGGCTTGAGCATCCCTCTTGTATTGTCAAGTTCTGCACGCACCTCCAATGTTCTTGTATTCTTGTTCAATGTTGGAGCTACAAAAGAGACTTTGGCAGGGAATGTTTCATTGGGATATGATGTTGTCGTTACATGCAACGTCTGACCTTCTTCAAACAAACTCAACTGGTTTTCATAAGTATCAAAAATGGCCCAAACGGAATTCAAGTCGGCCACTTTCACCAAAGGCGAGCCTGTCTTGATATAATCACCTTCTTCCACCTTAATTTCTGAAACCACTCCGCCTACATTGGCATATACTGGAAAGTTTTCCTGTACCTGTCCAGAGCTTTCGATTTGATTAATCTGTGCTTCGGACAATTTCCAAAGCTTTAATTTGTTCCGGACCGCTTTGTACAATTCCGGTTGGGATTCCTTTAAAGTGGCAGCTGTCAATAATTCTTGCTGGGCGGAAACCAAGGCTGGCGCATAAATCGTGGCCAACTTTTGACCTTTTCGGACTTCTTCTCCCTCAAAATTGACAAAGATGTTTTCTATTCGCCCATCAAAGTAGGCAGATTGCACCGCATCCGATTCCTGATTGACAACAACTTTGCCGGAAACCTTTATGTTTTCTTCCCCATCCTTAGCTGCGCCAACTCGAACCGTCTCCACCCCTGCCAAAATCATGGCATTCTCCGTCATTTTAATTTGATTGGCCATAAGCCCCTCGCCTGCATTATCAGCAGGAATCAAATCCATTCCGCAGATCGGGCATGAGCCTGGCTCTTGCTTCATGATCTGCGGGTGCATGGAACAAGTCCACATTTCCCCCGAAGTTGATTCAGCGGTGTGGTCAGGTTCATTCATTGAAGTAGTTTCAGCATTGCCCCCAAATATGAGATACCCCACCAACAATCCAACCACAACGGCTATCCCAATGTATATGATGTTTTCCTTTTTCATAACGTTATCTTTTTCGTTTAACCACTTTCCTCATCGTGGGTGACGAGGTAAACCAAAGTAAAAATCCGCTCAACACGGTAATCAGTCCCAAGAGTGAGAAAGCTCGGAGCACGGTTGTGTTGAAATCATCCCTGCTTTCGTAATCCATGGTATGTGTCATCCAGAGAAAATCGAACCATCTCCAATTACGATGCCGTACGGTTTGAAACGACCCATCGGCCACTGAAACGTAGGCTTTGATATTCTCTGGTGAGTCGTAGCTAATCACATAGGCAGGTAGTTTTTTTTCTCGATATTCATGGTGCTTATCGGTTTCTTTGATTACCTCAACTCCTTTCACTTTTAATTCAGGTGACATTTGACGCTCCGCCACTGCCAACGCTTCCTCTTCTGTAATCCCCGCTTTAAGATTGCCATTTTTGGCATCCACTAAATAGTCGTTATTGATCCAGTAATAAGGCTTTCCTGCAATCTCCTTTAAGTTCAACGAACTGATTTTAACGGGCAAATTAACTTCTGAAAAACCAATAAGTCCATCAAAAGCTACAGGTTCATAGTCCATATTCCTGAAATGATCTCCGTGGATTTCGTCAATATCCGTCCAACTAAAGTAGAGACCACTTGCTGTCCACATAATGAATTGAATGCCCAAGAATATGCCCAAATACCTATGGGCCTTTCTAATTTTAACCGCTGTCGTCCGTTTTACCATTTTTGTTTTAGTCGATTGATTTAGTTCGCAATCTCAATGCATTGGCTATTACCGATACCGAGCTAAAGCTCATCGCCAAGGCAGCTATCATGGGCGAAAGCAAAATCCCGAAAAAGGGATAGAGTACACCTGCTGCAACTGGTACACCGATAGTGTTGTATATCAATGCGAAAAATAAGTTTTGTTTTATGTTTTTCATGACGGCCTCACTGAGGTTCCGTGCTTTTACAATACCGTGCAAGTCCCCTTTTACTAAAGTAATCATGGCACTTTCTATGGCCACATCGGTACCGGTACCCATAGCAATACCCAAGTTACTTTTGGCCAATGCTGGTGCATCGTTGATACCATCACCCGCCATAGCGACCACTTTACCTTCACTCTGCAAGCGCTCCACTTCCTTCATTTTGTCCTCAGGTAGGGTCTCTGCTTTGAAATCGTTCAAGTTTAACTCATTCGCAACGGCTTGGGCAGTAGTTGCATTGTCGCCAGTCAGCATGATTACCGAAATTCCCTTATTCTGAATCGCTTTGATGGCCTTACCACTGGTCTTCTTGATTCTATCCCCGATTGCCACAAAACCATGACATTTACCGTCTACAGCCAGATAGGAAACTGTTTTTCCTTTTTCTTGTGCATTTTTGACCTTATCCTTCATCTCATCAGAAATCTCCACATTGGCTTTTTCCATCAGTTTGATGTTCCCCAAATGAATTTCAGAGTCTTTGATCTTTCCTTCCACCCCCATGCCTGTAACGGCATTAAAGTATTTTGTTTTTAGCATTTTGATGCCTTGCTCCTGACCATATTTTACGGTCGCTTGAGCCAAAGGATGTTCACTATTGGCATTGACCGAAACTAGGTATTGCAGTAAATCTTTCTCCGAATACTCATCCGAAAAAACTTCCAAGTGACCAAAGGTGGGTTTTCCTTCGGTAATGGTTCCCGTTTTATCAATAATCAAGGTGTCCACATCCGCCATTTTCTCCAGAGCTTCAGCATTTTTGATCAACACTCCATTTTGGGCGCCTTTTCCGACTCCTACCATTACGGACATGGGTGTGGCAAGTCCTAAAGCACAAGGGCATGCAATGATCAAAACCGCAATGGCATTGATCAAGGCAAACACATAGGTTGGCTGCGGTCCCCAAATGGCCCATACTCCAAAGGTCAAAATGGAAATAACAACAACAGTCGGCACAAAATAGGCGGACACCTTATCGGCTAAATTCTGGATGGGCGCACGACTTCGGCTCGCCTCGTTTACCATGCTGATAATTTGCGAAAGCAGGGTGTCACTACCCACTTTTTCGGCCTTCATCAAAAACGTTTGATTCCCATTGATAGTACCGCTGCTCACTTTATCCTCTACTCCCTTCTCAACGGGAATGGGTTCCCCTGTGATCATGGATTCATCCACAGAAGTTTCCCCCTCGGTTATAACACCATCCACGGGAATTTTTTCTCCGGGTTTAACGCGTAAGACATCACCAAGTTCAATATCATCAATGCTTACCTCGACTTCTTCTCCATCGACTACTTTGATAGCCTTATTGGGTGCCAATTTCAATAATTCCTTTACCGCATTATTTGTTTTGCTATGCGCTCTGGCCTCCAACAATTGACCTAAAAGCACCAGGGTAAGGATTACGGTTGCTGCTTCAAAATAAACATGGACCGCACCTGTTTCCCCTTTAAACTGATCAGGGAAAAAATCTGGAAACAATAATCCAAGTACACTGAACACAAAAGCCACTCCAGCTCCAATCCCGATTAAGGTAAACATGTTCAAGTTCCATGTTTTGATACTTCGGTAGGCTCTTTCAAAAAACATCCAAGTAGCATAAAAAACCACAGGAATCGACAATGCGAACTGCACCCAATTCCAATATTTTGGAGCCAGTATTTCATGAAGCGGATTATTGGGCATCATATCGCTCATGGCAATCAAAAAGATGGGCAATGCGAACGCAAAGGCTATCCAAAACTTTTTGAGCAGTTTTTTATACGTTTTTTCCTCAGCACTGGCTTCTGGTTCTTTTGGCACCAAATCCATTCCACATTTTGGACAGGAACCTGGAGCATCTTCCACAACTTCGGGGTGCATGGGACAGGTCCATTGCTGCTTTGAGCTTGCAGCTGTATTTTGCTCTTCTACTAGATCCATGCCACAGACAGGACAATCACCGGGCTTGTCATAGGTTTTGTCTCCTTCACATTGCATAGGGCAATAAAAGGTACCGTTACCATTGGAAACCGCTTTCTTCTCCTTCTTCTCCGGTTTATGATGTTGACCGTTCGCATGAATACTGTACCCACCCCCATCGTTTTCCAGAGCTTCTTGGAACCTTTCGATCGGAATATGCCCCTCCATCTCAATCAAGGCCTCGGCTTTTTCCAAATTCACTTCAACCGCATTCACTCCATCCACTTTGGACAAGGTTTCTTCTACATGCTTTCTACAGCCATTACAGCTCATTCCGTGTATGTGATAGGTATGCTTCATCTTGTTTGTTTTTTATTCAAAACTAACTGAACACCAGTTGGAAGTTTTTTACAATTCTGGATGTCTTTTATACAATTTCATCCAAAGGCTTCCGATTCCAATCTTGTACTTTTCGATAGTCGCTCATCGACATTCCGGTTATCGATTTAAATTGTTTGGCCAAATGGCTACTACTTTTATAGTTCAAATCGTAAGCGATCTCCGAAAATGTTTTCGTCTCCATTTGAATTTCTTCCTTTACCCTCTCAACCTTTAAAAGGATGAAATATTTTTCAATGGTCAGGCCTTCTTTGGCCCTGAACATTTTACTGAGAGACGAATACTCTTTGTTTATTTTTTCTGAAAGGTATTTCGAGAGATTCTGGTACAAATCATCATTCAAGGCATTGAGCAAGTATTTTTTAATGTCAGCAATGTAGCTATCATTCAAATCTTCTATCAATTCAAAACCATTTTTGACCAAAATTTCCCGAATCCCTTCCATTTTTATTAGGGCATTTTCAGCAAACTGAATTTCGCCCAACTCCAGTTGCACCACTTCGATACCAGCCTTGCCAAACTCTTGTTTTAGAATTGCTTTGCATCTATCGCAAACCATATTTTTTACTTTAATGCGCATCTTCGGTACAAATGAATTTTTAATTAATGTTGGTCGTGTTCTTCCATTTGAAAGTCATCGTTCAACACGTAGGTCATACCACAGACTGGACATTTCCCTTCTTCGTCACTACCACTACCTTCGCAGTGCATTGGGCAAACATATTTGGAAGTGTACTCCTTACCTTGTTTATCTGCGGTTTCCATGTTGTCCATATCACGTCCTTCATGGTCCATATTATCCATATCGTGACCTTCATGCTCCGTGGTCGCTTCGGTGGAAGTTTCCTTTACCTCCTCTGTTTTCCCTTTGCACGATACGGTAAGTACCAATACTGAAGCGAATGCGATTCCGATAATAGTTCTAATGTTTGTTCTCATTTTTGATAAATTAAATTTACTTGTTAATTAAATAATTGATGATGGCAGATTGCAGGTAGTACAACTGCACAGATTGTATTTGATTGGACTGGAACTTTAACTGTAACTCCTGAATATCCAACACATCGTTAAAGTCAATAGTTTCCGTTTCATAATTCTTGATCAGGATTTCTTCGGCATCCTTCGCCTGTTTTAAATTCTTTGTTTGGGTTTGATGCGCTATTCTCGCTTGGTTTCGTTGCGAAATGGCATTGGCATAAGCATTTTCCAAGACGTTCAATCGTTCTTCTTTTTGAAGTTCAATCTCCTTTTGACGAAGCTCGTTTTGTTTGGTGGTCGATTTAAATTTATTATTGAAAATAGGCACTGAAAAAGTGACCATCGGCATTACGATATCCTTCCCATTATCGCTAAAAACCATGTCATCCCGTTCCGAGACAGGAATGTAATCCAACCCAATCCCAAAGCTTGGTGCATTCTCTTTTTGGTTGAGCAATTCCGATTGGGTAACCGATTCATACAACCGATCGTATTTCAACAATTCAGGGTTGAGGCTCAAATCTTCCTTGTTCAGGATAGGGTCTTCTTCGGGTATATCCATTTCATTCACCACCTCAACAGAAATACCTTCCTCACGATTCAATAGATTATTGAAAACGGCCTGCTCTGCGATATAGGATTGTTCCAATACTTCTTTCTGTTGCTGCAATTCGTTTTGTCGAATTTGAAGTTTCAACACATCCACAGCCGAAGCCTTTCCCACTTCCACAGAGGTCAGGGCCGACGTTTCGTAAGTTTTGAGCAATTGGATGTTTTCCTGAAGCACCTGTTGTTTAGCCTGAATTCCATATAGTTTGTAATACGATTGCGCTACGGAAAGGGCCAATTTTCGTTTGGCAATCACTATTTCGGCATACTCGGTCTCTGCCATGGAACTTGCATAATTTTCACGAGTTGTGATAGTACCAAACCAAGGCAACATCTGAGATACCGAAAACTTTGCTCGTTGTGCCCCTGTTCTCGTCTCTGGTTCGCTCACAAAATACCCAGCTCCAATTGTAGTGTTGGGCAATGTGTTTACCTCTTTCACTTTTTCCTTGGCAATATTATAGCGTAATTCCAAAGCCTGAATCATGGGACTGTTCAATTCCGCTTCCAGAAGATAGCTTTCCAAGGACTGAGCTTTTAGACCAATTACTGCTAAAGCAAAAACTACATATATGAATATTTTTCTCATCGGTTTTGCATTTTAAGTTGCAATTCACTTTTCCAACTGTACAGTACGGGTACCACAAACAAGGTGATCAAGGCAATCAACATACCCCCAAAACTTGGAATGGCCATGGGAATCATTATATCACTTCCTCTGCCTGTACTGGTAAGTACGGGCAATAGCGCTAAAATTGTAGTCGCTGTAGTCATCAAACAAGGTCTGATTCGTTTTTCTCCTGCTTCCAAAACCGAAGCGCGAATACCTTTCAAGCTATCGGGTCGGTTCTTATCAAAAGTTTGGGTAAGATACGTGGCCATTACCACCCCATCATCCGTAGCAATTCCGAACAAGGCAATAAAACCTACCCAGACCGCCACACTAAGATTAATCGTGTGCATTTGGAAAAGGTCCCGCAGGTTTTCTCCCATAAAACTGAAGTTGAGGAACCAATCCTGCCCATAGAACCATATCATTAAAAATCCGCCGGCAAATGCCACCATAATCCCTGAAAAGACCATCAAGGACGTGGGAACTGACCTAAACTGGAAGTACAGAATCAAAAATATGATCAACAGCGCCAACGGCACTACTACTGATAAGGTTTTCTTTGCCCGCAACTGGTTTTCATACGAGCCCGTAAACTGATAACTGATACCTTTGGGCACTATCAGTTCCCCACTTTCTATCTTTTCCAAAATCTTGGCTTGGGCATTTTCCACGACATCAACTTCGGCATATCCATCTTGCTTATCAAACAGTACATAGCCGACCAAAAAAGTATCCTCACTTTTAATGGCTTGTGGACCTTGCTCGTATCGAATGGTCACTAATTCGCTCAAAGGAACAGGGCTGCCTTTTTGTACAGGAACATAAATGTTCCCGATATCGGTGGGATTTTCCCTAAGTTCTCTTGGGTAACGAACCCGAACACCATAACGTTCCCTTCCTTCCACAGTTTGGGTCAACGTCATCCCACCAAGGGCAACCTCCAAGATTTGCTGTACATCTTCGATAACAAGACCGTATCGAACGAGTTTTTCGCGGTCAATATCGATAAGGAGATAGGGCTTTCCAACGATTCGGTCCGCAAAAACAGCTTCATCTTTAACCCCGGTAGCTTCTTTTAGAATCGGTTCCAGTTGAAGACCGAAGTTTTCAATTTCTTTCAAGTCCTGACCTTTTACTTTGATGCCCATGGGTGCACGCATCCCTGTTTGAAGCATCACCAACCGCGTTTCGATGGGTTGTAATTTGGGAGCCGAAGTAACTCCGGGCAGTTTCACTACTTTCACAATTTCGTTCCAGATATCGTCCGGTTTCTTGATCTCGGTACGCCAGTTTCTAAAGTATTCCCCATCATCATCTGGAATCAAAAGATCTCTATCGATTCGCAATGGTTCGCTCACATGGTTTTCGGCATAATTTTGCTCATTACTTACCTCCACATTTGGATTGGCCAGCACTTTTCCATTGCTCAATTCAAAATAGCCGTCAGCATTGACCTTAAATCGCTGTGGACTTCCCGCTTCATTTTTTTGATATTCCGACCTGTATTGAATAATGTTCTCGTACATGGAAAGTGGTGCAGGATCCAAAGCGGATTCCGTTCTTCCAGCTTTCCCTACTACGGTTTGGATTTCCGGAATAGTAGCAACGGCCATATCCAACTGTTGCAAGACCCGTTTGTTTTCTTCAACTCCAGCATGAGGTAAAGAAGTCGGCATCAAGAGGAAAGAACCTTCATTTAAGGAAGGCATGAACTCTTGACCTGTATTTCGCATAATAAAGAATCCGAAAACAACGATGACGGTCGGAATGGACAGGAACAACAATTTGTTTTCCAAAGCCCATGTCAAAATTCGGCTGTAGTATTGTCTGAAGAAGTAGAATACTCCCAATAACACACCACAAACCAACCCAACAAAGAGCAAGTTGATGCCAATACTGCGATCAAAGCCCAAAGGCCTCCAATATGTGGCCAATAAGAAAACAATCGTTGCAACGCAGATACCCACATTGAGCATTCCTGCTTTCTTTTCATCAATAACCTCTCTCAATTTGAGGATTCCTGTAGCACCAAAAGCAATCAGGGCCAAGCCCAACCAATATCCAAAAGCGATGGCAATTAATCCCAAAGCAATCAAAAGCCCATTCCAAATGTATTTGATGGTTTGATTGGAACTTTTCTTTCTAAAAATGATAGCGGCAAAAGGTGGAATCAAAAACAGGGCTACGATAATGGATGCCGTCAATGCCATGGTTTTGGTAAAGGCCAAGGGCCTGAAGAGTTTTCCTTCGGCGCCGACCATGGTAAAGACAGGAATGAAACTAATGATGGTCGTCAGCACTGCAGTTAAAATAGCACCTGAAACTTCGGAGGTCGCGTTGTACACCACCTCATTTGTAGATAAATTTTTATCGTTTTCATCCATGTGACGGATGATATTTTCGGAGAGGATCACTCCGACATCGACCATGGTTCCTATGGCAATCGCTATACCTGATAGGGCAACAATATTGGCATCTACGCCAAACATTTTCATGGCAATGAAGACCATCAAAACAGCAACAGGAAGCAAACCAGAAATTAAAACAGAGGCCCTTAGATTGAACACCATGACCACAATCACTAAAATGGTAATTAGAATCTCTAGGGTCAAGGCTTCGTTGAGCGTTCCCAACGTTTCTTGGATAAGTTCTGTCCTGTCGTAAAAAGGAACAATGGTGAGTTGCGAAGTGGTTCCATCCTTCAACTCTTTGGAGGGAAGCCCTGCGCTCAATTCCTTAATCTGCTCTTTTACGTTATTGATGACTTCCAATGGATTGGCTCCATAACGGGCCACGACCACACCTCCAACTACTTCAGCACCTTCCTTGTCCAAAATCCCACGACGAACAGCTGGCCCCAAAGAAACTCGGGCCACATCCTGAACGCGAATGGAGGTATAATCCGTTGCTGTAACTACGGCGTTCTTTATGTCGTCCAAAGATTTGATGTAACCCAACCCGCGCACCAAATACTCAGCTTTATTGATCTCCAGGGTCTGTGCCCCAATATCCCGATTACTTTGCTTTACAGCTTTTACAACTTGTTTCAGCCCAACATTGTACTGCTTCATCAGTTCGGGATCTACATCTATTTGGTATTCCTGTACAAATCCTCCAATAGATGCTACCTCGGACACGCCCGCTGCGGATGACAATGCGTATTTTACATAGTAATCCTGCACACTACGAAGCTCTTGCAAATCCCATCCTCCGGTGACATTGCCATCTTTATCGCGACCTTCCAAGGTGTACCAGAAAATCTGGCCCAAAGCAGTGGCATCGGGTCCCAAAGCTGGATTTACACCATCGGGCAATAGGTTGTTTGGAAGTGAATTGAGTTTTTCCAAAATACGGCTTCGGCTCCAGTAGAATTCCACATCTTCCTCAAAAATGATGTAGATGCTAGAAAACCCGAACATAGAAGAACTTCGAATGGTTTTCACCCCTGGAATACCCAATAAGGAAGTGGTCAATGGATAAGTTATTTGATCCTCGATATCTTGAGGAGAGCGACCGGGCCATTTGGTAAAAACGATCTGTTGGTTCTCGCCAATGTCAGGTATGGCATCCACTGCGACCGGATTACTCGGCAAAACACCGCCCGTATCCCAATTAAAAGGTGTGCTTACGATACCCCAAGCCATAAAAACCAGCAGGAGCAACACGGCTACCAATTTGTTCTCTATTAAAAATTTGATGCTTTTGTTCAGCATAAAGCTTTGATTTAAACATTAGATTGACAGGAAAACGCGTATAAACGCAACTGCCCGACCATTCGGGTCGGGAAAATTCAATCAATGCTTAAATCAAATAAGGAAAGTCTGGTCAAGTACCTGCACATCCCGTATCAATGGTGGTGGGTTGTACTCACTGAAAGTGCTTGGTTCTTCGGAATCAATTTCGAAAAGATGAAAATAGGTTTGGACAAAACTTACCAAGAAGACTTGTTGGTCCAAATCAAAGTTCTCGAAAGAGATTTTTAGGTCGTCCTGACCTTGAACAGTGAAAGTTTCATCATCGCAACAGGATTTTTCCATATCCATATCCATTCCGCAATCATCTGCATGCGAAAAAGGGATATATCCATTACACGGCCCATGCAAATATGCTTGTCCACCGTCCACGAAACCGTGGAAGCCAAGACCAAAAGGGCCATTAAAGAGGACACTATTTGATGAAAAAACTGTTTCATTCGATTACAAAACTACAAAATATTAACATTTATTGTTTTGCTTAACAGAACTTTATCTGTTTTCAACATGTAAGCATTATTTAATTTGTCGTACAAATCCATGATTCAATACATTTGCAAAAAAAAACCCTCATGCTAAAATCTTTGGAACCCAAGGTACTTGAAATCGTAAAGGACGGAACCAAATCCGTGGATACCCGTTTGGGCGAAATCTGTGAACTTTTGCGCAGTAATGTGAATCATTACGATTGGGTTGGGTTCTATTTTAAGAATGGTGACAAGGAAGAACTGAAATTGGGACCCTACGCTGGCGCTCCTACCGACCACACCATCATACCTTTTGGAAAGGGCATTTGTGGACAGGTTGCGGTGAGCAACGAGAACTTTGTAGTACCTGATGTGGCCGCACAGGACAACTATATCGCTTGTAGCATTACGGTCAAATCTGAGATCGTAGTCCCCTTGTTTATCAATGGGGAAAATGTGGGCCAAATCGATATCGATTCCAACACACCCGACCCATTTACCGAGGAAGATGAGCGCTTTTTGGAATTCATCAATCAGAAAGTGGCCGAAATCCTGTAAAACTTCTCCCATTTTGTTAATAAACCGTACTGCTTTTTAGGGACAGATCAAGTACTTTTGTACGTTTAAGAAATTGATTTTTAAGATAGAAATGAGTACTGCCAAAAAAGCCTCCGCTGCATTGATTTCCGTTTTCCACAAAGACGGATTGGAACCTATTGTGAAAAAATTGGATGAACTAGGTGTAACCCTTTATTCTACAGGGGGAACCGAAAAATTTATCCGAGACCTTGGTATCGATGTGGTACCTGTTGAAGATGTGACCAGCTACCCATCCATTTTGGGCGGTCGTGTAAAGACATTGCACCCCAAGGTTTTTGGAGGGATTCTGAACAGGCAGGACAATGATAATGATGTGTCCCAAATGAAGGAATTCGACATTCCTCAGTTGGACATTGTCATTGTAGACCTATATCCTTTCGAGAAAACCGTCGCCAGCGGTGCATCCGAACAGGATATTATCGAGAAAATCGATATCGGTGGTATTTCCCTGATCAGGGCTGCCGCCAAAAACTTCAAGGATGTACTTTGTGTATCATCCATGGAGGATTACGTAGACTTTTTAAACGTGATTTCCGAAGGAAATGGATCCACTACCTTGGAAGACCGTAAACGTTTTGCCACCAAGGCCTTCAATATTTCTTCACATTACGATACTGCTATCTTCAATTACTTCAACAAAGAGAAAGAAGAAACCGTATTGAAGATCAGCGAGACCAAAGGTCAAGTGTTGCGCTACGGAGAAAACCCACACCAAAAAGGATTCTTTTTTGGGGATTTTGATGCCATGTTCTCAAAACTTCATGGGAAGGAGCTATCGTACAATAACCTATTGGATGTTGATGCTGCGGTAAACCTAATGGGTGAATTCAAAAATGACGACCCTACCTTTGCCATTCTAAAACACAACAATGCGTGTGGATTGGCTACGCGTAGCACAATACACCAAGCCTATGTGGATGCATTGGCCGGTGACCCTGTTTCCGCTTTTGGCGGTATTCTGATTTCCAATGTTGAAATTGACAGGCCCACGGCAGAGGAAATCCACAAACTGTTCTGTGAAGTGGTAATTGCTCCCAGCTATTCAGATGAAGCTTTGGAAATCTTGAAGGGCAAGAAGAACAGAATCATTTTAATTCAAAACGAGATTGAATTGCCAGAAACTTTGGTCAGAACTTGCTTGAACGGTGTTTTGGTTCAGGATAAGGATTCCAAAACCGATTCCAAAGAAGATTTGACCCCTGTAACCGAAAAGCAAGCTACGCCAGAAGAAATTGAGGATTTGATCTTTGCTTCCAAATTGTGCAAGCACACCAAGAGTAACACCATTGTTTTGGCCAAGAGCAAACAATTGTGTGCCAGCGGAACAGGTCAAACTTCACGTGTTGATGCATTGAACCAAGCCATCCACAAAGCAAAGTCATTCGATTTTGATTTGGACGGTGCCGTTATGGCCAGCGATGCGTTCTTCCCATTCCCTGATTGTGTGGAGATTGCGGATAAAGCTGGCATTAAAAGCGTGATTCAACCAGGAGGTTCCATCAAAGACCAATTGAGCATTGATTATTGCAACGAAAACGGATTGGCCATGGTGATGACAGGTACTAGACATTTTAAACATTAATTTTAGTACTTTAGCCGATAAATTTTACCGTTAATCCGAAATAGACGCTTTTTTTATGGGATTTTTTGATTTCATGACCGAGGAAATTGCCATTGACCTTGGTACTGCAAATACCCTGATCATCCACTTGGACAAAGTGGTTGTCGACAGTCCTTCCATTGTGGCTAGGGACCGCGTATCAGGAAAAATAATCGCGGTGGGCCGCGAAGCCAATATGATGCAGGGGAAAACCCATGAAAACATCAAAACCATACGACCGTTGAAAGACGGTGTAATCGCTGACTTTGATGCGTCAGAGAAGATGATCAGCATGTTCATCAAAAACATTCCGGCGTTAAAGAAAAAGTGGTTCCCACCTGCTTTGCGCATGGTCATTTGTATCCCATCCGGGATTACCGAAGTGGAAATGCGTGCGGTTCGAGAGTCTGCAGAACGCGTAAACGGTAAAGAGGTCTACCTGATCCATGAACCCATGGCCGCTGCGATTGGTATCGGTCTCGATATTATGCAGCCCAAAGGAAACATGATCGTGGATATAGGTGGTGGTACCACGGAAATTGCGGTCATCGCACTAGGAGGTATTGTTTGTGATAAATCCGTTAAAATTGCGGGTGATGTGTTTACCAACGATATCATTTATTACATGCGTACACAACACAACTTGTATGTAGGTGAAAGTACTGCGGAAGCCATCAAAATAGAAATTGGTTCGGCCACAGAGGATTTGAAATCCCCACCCGAAGATAAATCCATCCAAGGTCGTGATCTATTGACGGGAAAACCCAAGCAAGTCCAGGTTTCTTATCGGGAAATAGCCAAAGCTCTTGATAAAAGTATTTTGCGTGTTGAGGATGCGGTTATGGAAACCTTGTCCCAAACACCTCCGGAGCTTGCCGCCGATATTTACAATACAGGTATTTATTTAGCAGGTGGAGGGTCCATGCTCCGTGGACTGGACAGAAGGCTTTCCCAAAAAACCGATTTGCCCGTTTACATTGCCGAAGACCCTTTGAGAGCGGTTGTTCGAGGAACGGGTATTGCACTTAAAAACCTGGAACGCTATAAAAGTATTTTAATAAAATAGCGCTGTAATCCTTGCAGTTCTATTACCTTCAAGGAGTTGAAAAACCTTCTTAACGATACGATTGCATGCAACGCATCATCAATTTTATTTTACGTTATAGAAATGCATTTCTGTATGCGTTTTTTGCGTTTATCGCATTGGTGATGACCATTCGGTCGCATACCTACCATCAATCCAAGTTTTTTAACTCCTCACGATGGGTCACGGGAAGCATTTATGGTGCTGGTTCCGATGTGTCCTCTTATTTCAACCTGCAAGAGGAGAACAATAGATTGGTAGAGGAAAATCAGCAGTTGCGCAAAATGTTGTTCAATGCCCAATATGACAGTGTTGAACCCTTGGACTCCACTTTGGCGGTATATCAGGTTTTGGATGCCAAACTTATCAAGAACAGTTTTACCTCGCCCCGAAACTATGTCCTGATAGACAAAGGCGAAAAAGACGGTGTGGCCCAAGATATGGGCGTAATCACTACAGATGGCATTTTGGGTATCGTGGAAAATGTATCCAACAATTTTGCCACGGTTCAGAGCGTACTCAATACCAAATCGAACATCAATGCCAAAATAAAGGGTACCGAATACTTTGGCTCCTTGATTTGGGACACAAAAGACTATACCGTTGTCCAGTTGGTTGATATCCCCCGACTGGTTCCCTTAGTCGTAGGTGACACCATTGTTACAGGGGGAATGTCCAGTATTTTTCCGGAAAACGTACCCATCGGCACCATCAAAAAGTACGACCTCAATGATGCCCAGAGTTTTTACAATATTGATGTGGAACTGTTTTCTGACATGGCCAACATCAAAAATGTATACTTGATAGAAAATAAAGACAAAGAGGAAATCGAGGAACTAGAATCCAGAACGATAGAATGAACAACACCCTGATCATAAATATTTTGCGTTTTGTGTTGTTGGTCATCACACAAGTTCTCATATTCAACAACCTGAACTTTCTGGGATTCATCAATCCATTCGTGTATGTGGTCTTCTTTTATTGGTATCCCATCAAAGGAAACAGGGCCATTTTTATGCTCACAGCATTTTTGTTGGGAGTGGTCATAGATATTTTCTCGGATACACTCGCCCTTAATGCATTGGCATCCGTAACCATTGCTTACGCACGTCCCGCTATTATGCGCTTTTGTTTTGGTGTAAACTATGATTTCCAAAATTTCAGTTTCAAGAATACCACAAAGGTGCAGCGCATTACCTTTTTGGCTTTACTTATTTTATTCCACCATTTGATATTCTTTTCGTTCGAAATTTTAAGTATCGCCCATATCCTGTTAATTTTGAAAAAAGTTTTTACCACAGGTATTGTAACTTTAATACTTTGTGTATTATTCAGTTCACTTTTTAGTCCAAAAAGCGAATAAAAACGTAGTTTCTACCGTTGGTATATATGTAGCGTCCAAGAATATAGGTTGGTCATGAAAAAATTATTGCTCTCATCCGTTGTTGTACTTATAGGTTTCACCTTCATAGGTAGGTTATCCTATTTGCAATTGTTTCGGTTTTCGCCGGACCAAATACTGGATGATCCTGCCATAAAAAAAGTCTATGATTATCCCGAAAGAGGCTACATCTACGATCGCAACGGCAAGCTATTGGTGGGAAATCAACCGGCATACGATGTGATGGTCATCCCAAGGGAAGTAAAACCTTTGGACACTTTGGAGTTCTGTAACCTCTTGGGAATCGAAAAACCTGAGTTTCTATCCAAAATGGAAAAAGCGAGACGGTATTCCCCCAGATTACCTTCGGTTTTGGTGCCGCAGCTTTCCAAGGAAGACTATGCCAAGCTTCAGGAAAAAATGCGCCATTTTACGGGCTTTTATATCCAGAAACGATCGTTGCGCTACTACAACACCAAAAGTGCCGCCAATGTGCTTGGGTATATCAGTGAGGTCAACGAATGGGACCTTAAAAACAATCCCTACTACGTTGCGGGGGAATTGAAGGGGCGCACAGGCATTGAAAAACAATATGAGGAAATCCTCCGGGGGCAAAAAGGGGTAAAACATATTCAAAAAGACCGTTTCAATAGGGACATTGGACCGTATAAGGATGGAAAATTGGACACCCTTCCACAACAAGGCAAGGAAATCCAGATCACTTTGGACAAAACACTCCAAGAGTACGGAGAAAAATTGATGCACGGCAAACGCGGTGGCATTGTGGCCATTGAGCCAAAAACAGGCGAGATATTGACCATGATCTCGGGGCCCACCTACGACCCCGCTCTTTTGGTAGGTAGACAACGATCCAAAAACTACAGCAAGCTGCATTACGATACTATATCCAAACCCACTTGGGACCGTTCCATTTTGGCCCAGCCTTCCCCAGGATCTCCTTTTAAGACATTAAATGCTTTGATAGGTTTACAAGAAGAAGTTATCAACACTGACACGAAGTTCAGGTGTTATCATGGGTTTTACGTGGGGAACACCCTGAGAGGATGCCATTGCGGTGGTGGTGTCAGGGACTTGAACTCCGGTATCTATCAATCCTGCAATGCTTATTTCGCCGGGGTATTTCGGAAGATTTTTGATAAATATGAGACCACCGACGAAGGCATGGATGTTTGGGAAAAACATATGAAAAGTTTTGGACTCGGTGATTATTTGGGCACTGACCTTCCTACGGGTGCTCCTGGGAGAATTCCAGATGTAGCCTATTACGACAAATGGTACGGAGATGGCAGATGGGCGGCATCCACCATCATTTCCAATTCCATAGGGCAGGGAGAAATTGCAGCCACGCCATTACAATTGGCCAATATGACAGCTGCCATTGCCAATCGTGGATATTTTTACACACCCCATGTGATTAAAAGTATAGGAAATAACGGGAAAATAGACCCGAAATACACGGAACCCCGTTATACCACCATTGACAGAAAACATTTTGACCCCGTAATCCAAGGTATGGCCAATGTGTATAATCACGGTACGGCCAGATGGGTTAAAATCCCAGGGATTGATATTGCAGGTAAAACGGGTACAGTAGAAAATTATATACGTATTGATGGAGAACGGATGCAGCTAACGGACCACTCTGTTTTTGTGGCCTTTGCCCCTGTTGAAAATCCTCAAATAGCCTTGGCAGTATATATTGAAAATGGCTACTACGGATCACGTTATGCTGGGCATATTGCTTCACTCTTGATAGAAAAATATATCAAAGGGGAGATTACACGAAAAGATTTGGAAAAACGAATGCTAGAGAAAACCTTGGAGCACGAATATGCCAAACCGTATAGTGATGAACCTTTCGAAATAAACGAATATGACTGGTAAAGGGCCTTTTGGAAGGTTGGATTGGATCAGTGTCATCCTCTATGCACTTTTGGTATTTATCGGATGGCTCAATATTTACTCCACCTCCGTAGGCGAGACCAGCACTTCCATTTTTGATTTTTCAACTTTGTATGGCAAACAGCTCTTTTTCATAGGCCTTGCTGCATTGGGCATCATCTTTGTACTGTTTGTGGAATCGCACTTTTTTGAACGCTTTGCCTCCATATTTTATATTGTTTCCATTGTTTTGCTCTTGGGTCTGTTTGTCTTTGGAAAAACGATAGCAGGCGCAACGTCATGGTACGACCTTGGATTCTTCAATCTTCAACCATCTGAGTTGGCCAAAGTGGGTACCTCCTTGGCACTTGCCAAGTTCTTGAGCGATATCCAAACCGATATACGAACGGGAAAACATCAATTATACGCCGTGGCCATTATCCTATTGCCGGCTTTATTGATTTTGCCCCAACCTGACCCCGGGAGTTCGCTCATTTATTTTTCACTTTTTTTTGTACTGTTCAGAGAGGGGTTTCCCATTTATTACTTAGGCATCCTCATTTTTGCCGTAGTGTTATTTGCCACAACATTAATGTTCGGCACGGTTTGGGTCGCCATTGGATTGATCATACTGACTTTACTGATCTACACCTTCAAAAAAGCTTCAGTAAAAATCCCGATAGCCCCCGTTTTGGGAGTAATCGCTGTTTCCATACTCTTTTCCCTATCTGTGAACTTTGTTTTTGAGAACGTTTTTGAACAACGGCATAGGGATCGCTTTGCCCTATGGTTGAGTTTGGAAAAGGATGAGGAAAAGCTGGATGAAATCCGAAAGACCATTGGTTACAATACCTATCAATCGGAAAAAGCCATTGAATCGGGTGGGTTTGCAGGAAAAGGATTTATGGAGGGCACACGGACCAAAGGGGATTTTGTCCCCGAACAGCACACGGATTATATTTTTAGTTCTGTGGGCGAAGAGTGGGGCTTTTTGGGCACTTCTGCAGTGATTCTATTATTCTCCCTGTTCTTCTTACGGTTGATTTACATCGCGGAACGACAAAAAAGCGATTTTAGCCGAATGTATGGGTATGGCGTAATTTCGATCTTGGTATTCCATTACTTTATCAATATCGGGATGGTAATTGGGCTATTGCCCACCATCGGGGTCCCTTTGCCCTTCTTCAGTTACGGTGGTTCCGGATTGATTTTCTTCACGATGCTGTTGTTCATCTTCCTGAAACTGGACTCCAACCGCTTGAAGGACGGTATTTAGAATTTCCATCCACTGGCATCTACTTTAGATTCTATTTCCAATTGCCAGGCTTCAGGTTGTTTCTCAAAAAAATCAATGCCCGTTTTCGTCTCGATCTCATCAATGGAGACCACAAAATGTTCCAGCTCCTCCCGAGTTTCTTCAGCAGGCATCAAAAATGAGATGACCTTGGCATCATCGCCCTTCCCCCTCATCACTATTTTGTAAAAAAATCGGGGTACGTCCACATCTTCATCGCCAATCTCAATCAAGTTATTTTCCAGTACACCTCCTGTTACCACCATTATATCACCATATTTTTTGCACCAAAACCGCACTTTCTGCTCCAAACGGTTCCAAATACCGGCATTGAAGTCCTTGTCCTGCGGACTGATGTTGCTGGTGTAAAAAGTCTCATTGTAAGCCTGTTCCGAAAACCGTCTATCGCCGGCGGGGAGCAAGTGCCCCCTATCGTATCCCGAACCTCTGTAATTACGCCAATCCGCGGATTTTGTCCGTACCTGTGGATCTTCGATAAAATAGGGACGTTTCCTGTCATCATAAGTTAGATGCTCTTTTTTTAGGGTGTATGCTACCCACTCCGCCTGTTCATGGGCTTCACTGTAAGAAAGTATGTAATAGTTGTGCCTTACGATTTCCCCAGTTGTGGAGCTTGGTAAAAAGTTGGATTCATTCAGGTCAATATCCGGCTCTTTGGTATTGGAATATGTGGCAGGGGTATAAAAATTATCGAACACCCAAAACCCTATAATGCATAGCGCCATGAGCAAGGCATAAATGGTCCTATTCTTCATTTGATCCCACACTTGTTGGAAATTCATCGGCCAAAGTTGCATAAAAAAAGCCAACTCTTTCAAGTTGGCTTTTTAAATATATTATCGATATGACTATCCTTTTACGCTAGCCAATTCGTTCTCTTTTTTCTTGATATTGTTCTTGTGAAGGTCTTTGAGTACGTTCACGGCTTCTTCCACATAAATGTCACGCGCCAAATCTTTGTGCCATCTGTCTCTTTTTTCCCTGAGCACAGAATCCTGAGTGAACAACTCCTGTTCGTATTGCAAGGAACTGAAAGTAAGTCTGGAATCGTAATCCCTTAGGCTTTTGAATTTTTCAGAGCGTTTTTTGGCTTCTTTTTCCTTGCTTACGTAAGCATCGTAATTCAAGGAAATCAAGTTTTCATCTTGCTGTTCCTTTAGCCACTTGGCATTTTCTTCAATAAGCCTTATTTGCTCATTTTTTGCCATGCGTTCCTTACTGCTTTTCACAGCTTCATCAAAATCGATGTACCCATCCCAAACTTTATAGTCGGCAGGTGTGATTTTATCCCAACCCAATGGGTTTTGTTGATCGCGTTCGCCCAAATCGATATAGCTGTACCTGTCTGGAACCACGATATCACTTTTTACACCTTCCAACTGAGTGGAACCTCCATTGATCCTGTAGAATTTTTGGGTGGTCAATTTAATGGCCCCCAAATCCCCATGGTCGTTGCCACGAACAATGTTGTCCAAAGGAATCACGTTTTGAACGGTTCCTTTTCCGAAAGTTTGTTTGCTACCGATAATTACGGCTCGCTTATAATCCTGCATGGCCGCGGCCAATATTTCAGATGCGGATGCGGATAGTTCGTTTACCAAGATAACCAATGGTCCATCCCATTGAATGCGCTCGTCCTTGTCCTCATGAACTTCCTTGCGCTGACCAGAGGAACGCACTTGGACGATGGGACCATCTTTGATGAACAATCCCGCCATTTCCACAACGGTTTTCAATGATCCTCCCCCATTATCACGCAAATCCAATATGATACCCTCTGCTCCAGCTTCTTTGAGGCGTTCCAATTCCTTGGCAACGTCCGTGGCAGCATTTCTTTCGGCATAATCTTCAAAATCCACATAGAATTTTGGAAGGTTGATAAGTCCGTATTTTTGATCGCCAGCATTAATTGTGGCAGATTTTGCGTAGGATTCTTCCAATTCCACTACATCTCTGGTAATGGAAACTGTTTCGATGGTGCCATCAACCTTTCTCACTGTTAGTTCCACAACGGTTCCTTCGGGGCCTTTGATCAATTTAATGGCGTCTTCCAATCGCATTCCCACAATATTGATGGGTTCTTCTCCTTCTTGCCCCACTTTGAGGATTTGATCTCCAACCTCAAGGCTTTGGTCTCTCCAAACGGGACCTCCGGAAATAATCTCAACGATTTTGGCTCCTTCGGGCTTCTTCTGCAGTCTAGCTCCGATTCCTTCAAACTTACCTGACATGCCTATGTCGAATTTTTCCTTTTCCTCTGGAGCAAAATAGAACGTATGTGGGTCAAATTCTTCCACAATGGTGTTCAAGTACTGAACAAACCAATCTTCACGTTCCAAATCATCCACAAAATCAAAGAATTCATCCAAAGTGTTCTTTGTGACTTCTCTGGCTTCTTCTTCTGTAAGTGCTTTATCTATGCTGCTTGGAATTTCGTTATAGGAAACGTTCACAAGGGCATCATCGTCTTGGGGAGATCCTCCCGACTCCACTATCGATGCACGCCACTTGTTTTCTATCTTATTCTCAAAACCAGCCAACGTATTGTATTTCAATTGTTTCCTCCAACGTTCTTTAAGCTCCTTTTTGTTGGCAGCAAACTCTTGATCGTCATAATCGATTTCAATGGTTTCATCAATGGTGTAATCAAATGGAGTGGAGAGGACTTCCTTGTAGATTTCCTTGGCCTCTTCCATACGTACCATCAAACGTTGATATACAATGTTGAAAAATTCAATATCAGTGTTTCTGATCTCATCATCGATCATAAACCTGTATTTTTCAAATTCCCTGATATCACTTTCCAGGAAGTATCTTTTGGTAGGGTCGATGACTTCGATGAAATCATCAAAAACATTGGAACTGAAGCTATCATTAACTTCTTTGGGCTCGTAATGCCCTCTTTCCAATACGTAGGAAATCAATTCCAATAAAAATTTATCCTTGTTGTCGTTATCAAAAGACTTATTGGTAAAACTGCAGGAGGCTACTGCAACAAGAATAACCAAAAGTGCCAAAATAAAGTTCTTTTTCATAATGTGATTTTTCTGGAGCGAAATAATCTGACCTCATACTGTCAAATCTTCATTACGTCATCCGTCGTTTCTAATTGTATGAATTCCCTAATATACAGAAAAAACCGTGCCAGTCCTTTCCGCTGCATTTAATTTTTTGTTAAACGGCAAAAGCTTCATATCCTTATGAAAAACGTATTTTTATGGCTTAAATTATCCAATATGGGAAAACCTCTTATTTTGGTAACCAATGATGATGGAATCACGGCTCCTGGACTCAGGGCTCTGATACGAACCATGAAAGAGCTTGGAGATGTGGTCGTAGTGGCTCCTGACAGTCCGCAAAGTGGGATGGGGCATGCCATTACGGTGGATAGCACCCTGTTTTCCAAAAAGGTGGTCGTGGACCATAAAGAGGGTGCTCCCAGCGAGTACAGTTGCAGCGGCACCCCTGCAGATTGTGTGAAATTGGCCCTTCGGGTCATTTTGGACCGCAAGCCCGATATTTGTGTGAGCGGCATCAACCATGGGTCCAATTCATCCATCAACGTGATTTATTCGGGAACCATGAGCGCTGCCATCGAGGCGGGCATCGAAGGCATTCCAGCTATTGGCTTCTCTTTGTGCGATTACTCATGGGACGCCAATTTTGAACCTGCTTTGGGAGCCATCAAAAGTATTGTCTCCGAAGCATTGGCCAACGGAATTCCCAAGGGAACTGTTTTAAATGTGAACATTCCAAAAACGGAAACTGCACCAAAGGGTATAAAAATATGCCGGCAGGCACGCGGTAATTGGAAAGAGGAATTTGATAAACGCACAAGTCCCTCAGGAAAAAATTATTATTGGTTAACGGGAGAATTCGAACTTTTGGACAAAGGCGAGGACACCGACGAATGGGCTTTGGCAAAGGGCTATATTTCGGTAGTGCCCACTCAATTCGACCTTACGGCGCATCATGCTATACCACAAATCAACAACTGGAACTTAAATGAACAATAAGAAAGAAATCATCATAGGCTTTATCGTGGGACTCATTGCAAATACCTTTGGGACTTTGCTCTATATTCTGCTATTTTCCGATCTGGGCATTGTGGAAACCTTTAATGCCGCCATTGAGCAAGGACATATTGGCAGCTTGTTGGCATTGGGTGCTATATTGAACTTAGTGGCGTTTTTCGGGTTTTTACGAATCAAAAGAGATCAACGGTCCAAGGGTGTTATGCTGGCAACCTTGGTGACCGCTTTGGTTATACTGCTATACAAAGTAATGTCATAGTACAGGAACATGAAATACTACATTATAGCTGGCGAAGCATCGGGGGACTTGCACGGGTCCAATTTGATCAAGGCGCTGAAAAAAGTGGATACCTCAGCGGAGATACGTTGTTGGGGCGGCGACTTGATGCAGCAAGCTGGCGGCGAACTGGCCAAACATTACAAGGATATGGCCTTTATGGGTTTTTTGGAGGTGTTGATGAACATTCCCACCATCTTCAAAAACATTTCGTACTGCAAAGAAGACATCCAAAAGTTCAACCCCGATCAGATTATCTTTATTGATTTCTCAGGTTTCAACCTTAGAATCGCAAAGTGGGCCAAAGAAAATGGTTTCAAAACCAATTATTACATCTCACCTCAGATTTGGGCATCCCGCGAGGGCAGGATCAAAAAAATAAAGCGGGACATTGACAACATGTACGTTATTCTGCCTTTTGAAAAGGATTTTTATGAGAAAAAACATGGTTTTCCTGTGCAGTTCGTAGGGCACCCACTGATTGATGCCATTGAGAACACTCCGCTTCAGGATAATGAAACATTTCGAAAAGAAAACAATTTAGACCCAAAAAAGCCCATCATCGCATTATTGCCCGGAAGCCGAAAACAAGAAGTGCAAAAGATGTTGGATGTGATGCTTTCGGTAAAAAAAGATTTTCCAGATTATCAATTCGTAATCGCTGGGGCCCCCAGTCTTCCCAATGCGTTTTATGCCCCATTCCTTAAAGGAGACAAAGTGGAGTTTGTATCCAATAAAACCTATACGCTGCTCAAACATTCCCACGCTGCAATGGTCACTAGCGGAACTGCCACTTTGGAAACCGCTCTTTTTGGCATCCCTCAAGTGGTCTGCTATAAAGGAAATTGGATTTCCTATCAAATAGCGAAGCGTATCATCACATTGGATTATATTTCCTTGGTGAACCTCATCATGAAAAGGGAGGTTGTCAAAGAATTGATCCAGAACGATCTGACCCCAAAGAACCTTAAAGCGGAACTTTCCAAAGTTGTCGAAGGAACTGAACGGGAACGCATGCTTTCCGACTATAAGTCGCTCAAGGAAAAATTGGGAGGAAAAGGTGCCAGTCAAATGACGGCCCAATTAATTGTGAAAAATGCGTAGTTTTATCATCCAAGAAAGTAAATCTATTCTTGGATGTTACGAAAAACCATAATCTTACTATTGCTTTTTACCATTGCCGCTTGCGGTCCAGGTAAAAAACGACGCACCTACAGCAAGACCCGAACCGTTACGGTAGAGGGGTCAACCACCGACACTCCCCCTAACGAATCCAAAAAGGAACGCAAAAAAGAGGGGCGTAAAAATACTAAGGCACACGAAATCATTTCCACCGCATTGACTTTTTCTGGGACCCGTTACAAATACGGGGGTACCACCAAACGGGGCATGGATTGCTCTGGACTGATTTATGTTTCGTTAAAGGAAAACAACATCATGTTCCCCAGAACTTCCTATCAAATGGCCATGGAAGGGCAAAAAGTGCGGGTAAACCATGTGGAAAAAGGGGACCTGCTTTTTTTTAAGACCAGTAAAACGGGAAGGCGCATCAACCATGTAGGACTTGTTGTCGATGTGGACGGAAACGACATCAAATTTATTCACGCCACAACCTCACGAGGCGTGCTGGTATCCTCGCTACGGGAAGGGTACTGGAACAGCGCTTTTGTAAAGGCCATGCGTATCCTGTAAGGTGCGTCAGATAAATTTTGCATCCATTAAACTCACAGTGTGGGTGGCCTTGGGCATCACAATCGGCTTTTATTTTGATGTAGCGCCACTTTTGCCCTTATTATCCATGTTGGTTTTGACACCTATTCTTTATTGGGTCGGTAAAAAGCAGTGTAGAACAGGGTTCCCGTATTTTGAAGTGGTCACTACGCTCGTCACGCTATGTTTGGGTGTGCTCGTTGTTGGGATTTCCATGGGCAAAGGTATGAGGTATGCCCCATCATTACTCAAAAATGCGTCTCAACCAAGAAAAAGCGTGGCATCAAAAAGTGAAGGAGGTACTCAAACCCAGCACTTTTTCGCACCGATATGTTTCGGAAATCATTGCTGCGGATAACAAACAAGCTTCTGGAAGATTACTTTTCAGCCTTTCGGGGGACTCTACGCTAAAGCAGTTGCAAGTTGATGATGAACTTTTGATTTATGGCAAACCTGAAGGTATTCGTCCATCCTTGAATCCACTCCAATTTGATTACAAAAGCTACCTCGAAAAGCAGGGTATTTGGCATCAAATAAGAATCAACTACGGTAGTATCGTAAAAAAGGAACATGCCACTAAAACCTTTTTCGGTGTGGCTAGCAATTTCAGAGAACATATCATTGCCAAGCTAGAAGCAAAAACTTTAGAGCCGAGGAGCTAAGCGTGATACAAGCTTTGCTCTTGGGAAAACGGGACGATATCTCCGAAACCAACTATAACAATTACAAAAATGCGGGCGTCGTTCATATTTTGGCGGTATCGGGACTTCACGTCGGGATTATTCTGTTCCTTTTGGAGTTTATTTTGTCTCCTTTGGAACGTTTACCTAAAGGTAAAACCATCAAGCTTATAGTTGTTGTTTTACTACTTTGGGGCTATGCTTTTGTGGCCGGGCTTTCACCTTCCATTTTCCGTGCGGTGACCATGTTCTCCTTCGTGGCCTATGCGCTTTACCTGAGCCGGCCGACCAACTTGTTCAACATTATTGCGCTTTCCATGCTGTTCATTTTATTGGTAAAGCCATTGTTTCTGTTTCAAGTGGGCTTCCAAATGAGCTATGCTGTGGTATTCGCCATTGTTTGGATCTATCCGAAACTGCAAACATTTTGGTTCCCCGAAAACATCATTATTCGTAAAACGTGGCAATTACTATCGGTGAGTGTAGCCGCCCAGTTGTGTGTATTACCCATCAGTTTGTTTTATTTTCATCAATTCCCTGCTTTGTTTTTTGTCTCCAATTTGCTAGTCATCCCATTTTTAGGACTGATTTTGGGCTTTGGCATCTTGGTCATCCTATTGGCCTTGATTGATTACTTACCACAATTTTTAGTCAATGGTTTCAATGGAGCCATTCAGCTCATGAATTCAATCATAGGTTGGGTAGCCCAGCAAGAAGGTTTTATCATCAAAAACATTCCTTTTGATTCAGTTCAGCTGATATTAGCATACTTCATTATCCTTGCCTCAGTGATTTTTCTATCCCAGCCCCGATGGAAGTCAGTTTTGGTATTCTTTGGGGGGCTGATTGTTTTTCAAAGCTGGATAATCTGGACCCAAGTCCAAACCCATCACAAAGAAACTATCATCTTGGTGCACCGTTCCAGGAATACGGTTGTACTGCATCAATTGGGTGATTCACTTTCCATAATCACTTCGGATAGTTCCAATATTGGAAACAGTGCAACCAACAATGCTGTGACTGAACGGATTCAAAAAGTAGATACCATGGTAGTGCAAAATAGTTATGGTATTGGCACCAAAAAACTATTTTTTATGGATGGTACGGGCATTCTTCCTTTGGAAACATTTGGATTATCTGTTGCTCGCGCAATCCCCGAAAATCAATCTGGAACGGGTTCTGGATTCCATCAAATCCAAAAAAGTATTAGCTGACGGCAGCAATTACCCAAGCTTGATCAATACATGGAAGACAACGTGCAGTAAAAAAGAAATCCCTTTACGCTACAAGGGTGAAAAGGGATATCATGTTTTTAGTTTGAAGAAAGACTAACCTCTTTCGATGGTTTCGACTTCATTTTCTGCAGTGATTTCGGTCTCATTGTCCTCAGCACCGTGCGTCAATCGCTTCAATGGTTTTAATAGGAGCAATACCAAGGTACCAAATAATACGGCAAAAATGAACAGTCCACCGAATACTTTTAGTTCCCCTGCTTGAACCGAGCTTTCCCCAACGATTCCTGCAACCTTGTTTCCTAAACCTGTGGCGGCCCAGTATACGCCCATCATCAAGGCCATGTACCTTGCTGGCGCCAATTTTGTGAAGAAGGACAATGATACAGGGGAAAGACACAACTCTCCAATGGTGTGGAAGAGATAGGTCAAAACCAACCAGTACATAGCCGAAGAACCTGAACTTTCATATTGCAAGGAGGCAAAAACCATGTAGACGAATCCCACGCCCATGATGATAACCCCTGTTGCCATTTTAAACAACGAGGTGGCTTCCTTGCCTTTTAATTTTCTTCTCGCCCAGAAATTAGCCACAGCTACGGCAAAAAGGATGATGAATCCTGCATTGGCTGCCTGAAACCATGCTGCGGGCACTTCCCACCCCATGAACATTCTGTTTGTTTTTTCTTGGGCATATAGATTCATAAGGCCACCCATCTGCTCAAAACTTCCCCAAAAAACAATTACCATCAAAAGAGAAATGAGCAGAACAACGTATCTGTCCTTTTCGACTTTTCCGTTCAGGTTTTTGTAGATCATCATCATCATACCAGTGATGAGCGAAAGGAAAATAAACAATATCCCATACCCCCAGTTATCGGGGCCGTCGTATGTAAATCCGGCATAAATGGAATACGCCAAAAGAACTCCCACTATGGTCAATTGCAACGGGGATTTGAGCAATTGAGAAAACAATTGTCCCAAACTTATGTCGGAGGCTTTTTCCTCCAAAGTCGGTTGGTTGCCCACATGGACCAAAAACCGTTGTCCGTAGAGGTAGACCAACAATCCCACAAACATTCCTATTCCGGCAAGGCCAAACCCATAATGCCATCCATAAACCGCAGCTACGATACCCACGGTAATGGATGCGAGGAATGACCCGAGATTTATTCCTACGTAAAAAATACTAAAGCCTTTATCCCTGCGGATGTCGTTTTGTTTATATAATCCTCCCACCATGGTGGAGATGTTGGGCTTGAGCATTCCTACACCCAGAATCACAAAGCCCAAACCGGTGTAATAGGCCCATAAATAATCAATAGCCAAGACGCCATGACCAATGGTCAAGAGAATGGCTCCAATGGTCACTGCTTTTTTCTGTCCAAGATATCTGTCAGCTAAAAACCCTCCGGGTATACTCATTACATAAACCAACATGGTGTACCAGCCATAGAGTGCCAAAGCTTCAGTGGTTGTCCATCCCAAACCACTTTGTGGGTCATTCTTCAATGTTTCCGCAGTCATATACAGGGTAAGAAGGGCACGCATCCCGTAATAGGAAAATCGTTCCCACATTTCGGTAAAGAACAATACGTACAATCCTACTGGATGGCCAAATAATTCTTTTTTGTGGGCTGGTTTAGCAATATCTGACATAAATTTTTGGTTTGGTTATAGGTTCCTGAACTATCAAGAAAACATTTTTGTCATCTTGAGCGCAGTCGAAAGGTCAAACAAAAATGTCTCGACTGCGCTCGACATGATATTTTGTTACAAATCACACATAGCTACATATTATTTATGCGCTAGGTTTAATTGATTAAAAACTCCCAAGTTTACTAATATTTATCGGAAAAATAAATTCTGATGTTGTGTTTGCAACAAATTTTAACCTTTGAAGTACCACTTCGGGTTCAAAATAAATCCGAGGCTCGCCTAAATGGGCAATATCCGTATATTTGAATGCTTTAACCCAGCTTTATGAACACGCCCGTTGAAGGATTTTCCAAACTTACCAAAACCCAAAAAATTGATTGGATAGCCACCAATTGCACTACGGACCCCAAGGCTACCAAACAACTGTTGGAACAGTATTGGAACACAGACCCCAGAGTGCAAAAATTACACGATGAGTTTATTGAGAATACCGTTTCCAATTACTATTTGCCCTTTGCCGTAGCTCCTAATTTTAAAATCAATAATGAGCTCTACGCCGTGCCTATGGCCATTGAGGAAAGTTCGGTGGTCGCGGCAGCAAGCAAAGCGGCGAAATTCTGGTTGGAGCGCGGTGGCTTTAAAGCAGAGATCATTGGTACTGAGAAAGTAGGTCAGATACACTTTATATATAAGGGAGACAAGCAAAAGCTTTCCGATTTTTTTACTTCGGCCAAGCCAGAATTGCTTCAAAGTGTTGCTACCATAACCCAGCGCATGGAAAAGCGGGGCGGAGGCATCAAAAACCTTGAATTACGAGATCTAACGGATAAGATTGAAGGCTATCATCAACTCCATTGCACTTTTGAGACCTTGGATGCCATGGGAGCGAATTTCATCAACTCCTGCTTGGAACAATTCGCAAAGACCTTAAAAGAGCTGGCACTCGATTTTGATGGTTTTACGGAAGAAGAAAAAAACATAGAGGTGGTAATGAGCATTCTATCCAACTATGTGCCAGATTGTTTGGTTAAGGCCGAGGTTAGTTGTCCCATTTCGGAATTGGGTATTGCTGATATGCCTGCCGAGGAATTTGCTGAAAAATTTGTTCAGGCAGTGAACATTGCCAAGGCGGAACCTTACAGAGCTGTTACCCATAATAAGGGCATCATGAACGGAATCGATGCGGTTGTACTTGCTACTGGAAATGATTTTAGAGCTGTGGAAGCCGGTGTGCATGCCTATGCGGCCAAAGATGGTCAATATTCCAGTTTGACCCATGCCAAAATCGAGGACGGTATTTTCACGTTTTGGATTGAGGTTCCCCTTGCTCTCGGAACCGTTGGCGGATTGACCACCTTGCACCCAATGGTAAAATTGGCCTTGGAAATCCTTCAACATCCATCTGCAAAAGAATTGATGCAAATTGTTGCTGTAGCCGGATTGGCCCAGAATTTTGCGGCAGTTCGTAGTTTGGTAACCACCGGTATTCAAAAAGGACATATGAAGATGCATTTGTTGAACATGTTGAACCAATTGGGCGCCACGGAAGCTGAAAAACAAGAACTGGTTACTTATTTTAAGGACCAAACCGTGACCAATGCCTCGGTAAAAGAGGCTTATGAAAGAATTAAATCAAACTAATGGAGAAGGAGTTTTACAGCAACGGAAAATTATTGTTATCCGGGGAGTATGCCATTTTGGATGGAGCCTTGGGACTGGCCATCCCCACTAGCTACGGGCAATCGCTACATGTGACTCCAACCAAGTCCGGATATATAGAGTGGACCAGTTTAGATGAAAACAAGGAAGTATGGTTCTCTGCTAAATTTGACCTTACCGATTCACATGTGGTTTCCGCTTCTGATGAAACCGTGGCAAAGACCTTGAGGTCCTTACTTTTGGAAGCCAATGCACAAAATCCATTATTATTGACGGATAGTGATGGTTTTCAGATTGAGACATACCTTACTTTTCCTAGATCATGGGGTCTTGGAACGTCTTCCACACTGATAAACAATTTAGCGCAATGGGCACGTGTTGATGCCTACCAACTTTTATCGAATGCCTTTGGGGGCAGTGGTTATGATATTGCGTGTGCACAGCATAACTCGCCAATCACCTATCAACTAGTTGATGGAGAACCGAACATTGAACAGATTGATTTCAATCCAATTTTCAAGAATTCCTTATTCTTTGTTCACCTCAACCAAAAACAAAGTAGCAGGGAAGCCATTTCCAATTATCGAGAACAACAGTTTGACAAGCACGAGCTGGTCAAGGAAGTTTCCAGTATTACCAAAAAAATGATTCAGGCCCCGACTATGGCTGGTTTTGAATCGCTGATGGAAGAGCATGAAACCTTACTTTCCCATATTCTAAAAATTGAGCCCGTAAAGCATCAGCTTTTCCCAGATTATTTTGGAATGATAAAAAGTCTTGGAGCTTGGGGAGGGGATTTTGTTCTGGCGACCGGCGATGAAAAAAGTATTTCTTATTTTAAATCGAAAGGGTACGATACGGTGATTCCGTATTCTAGAATGATGCTATAAGTCATTCAGAAAAATGCATTTCAAAAACCTGGTTTTCTGAACTTTCTTTTTTTTCAGGTTAGTTGAATTACCTAATTGGTGAACCCAAATGTCCTATTCATCAATTGACTGTGACTTTATTGAATGTTTTTTCTCATTTTGCACTTGAAGAATGTAACTAGTTCAATAAGTCTTTCAAAAAAAGGAGATATTATATCATTTTTTTGAAGTACACTTTAGTCTTTTTATTGTTATCGGTTTTCTTTTCACTCTCTTTTTAATGTTTAAAAAAGGGGCAGATCTATTTAAAAACAAATTGCTCTTTCTCTTTGCATATAATGCAATACTGATTTTGTACAGTATAATTCAATCAGAGAACCAATCACAAAACCTGATTGTTTATGCCCTTTCTGTCACTTTGTGCCCCTATGGTTTTCTTATTTATTTCTGCATTAAACATCCCGATAAATTCTATGGACAACAATCTGGTCTCTTTTATTTTCCAAGAAGAATTCATACGTAATATTAATCATACTACTTTATCCATAAACCCAAACCCATCATCCGTCAATTGGCACCCAAAAAATCCATCCATAGCTTTTAAGTTTGAATATTCATCAAACTATTTGCAACATGTCCCAAATCTGTAAAAACATAGTCAGCAAAGCATTGATTGGCATTTTTCTACTTTCTGTTTCTTCTTCATTTTGTCAAAATGATATAGAAGGAACTCAGAGGCTTGACAACTTTTTAAGCAAGAGTTGTACAACCCAATATAATAAGATCACTTCCGAATCGGTACAGCGTATTTTGAAGTATGATGTGTTCCATATCAAACAAGAAACCAAAAACATTTATGGAGAAAAGGAAAGAAAAGTCAATGGGTTTATAGTGATTGACAATGGGCAGGAAGTAAATCGGTTTGAGCATATTAAAACCAATACCGAACTCCCCAAACTAACCAGCAATATCCGTGAAGATTTTGTTCAGAACAAAGATGCCGCGCCACACTTTCAAGTATTTTTGGATTACATCTATCCCATTGCCGAATGGAAACCGGACAAAAGAGAGTTCTTTTTTAAAAATGGTAAATGGTACTTCCTCCGGGATGCGTATTTCCGTTCCAAGCAAGGTTTTCAAGTTACCGTGAACTCCAAAGGAAAAATCACACATATCTGCTATAAAATGAAGTGGGAAGAACCCGAAAGTAAATAAGCTGCGAAACAGTTCAACAAAAAAAGCCTCCCAGTTGGGAGGCTTTTTCAATATCCGCTACAGCTATATCCTAGTAGAATGTAGCTCTCTTATCTTCTATCTCAGCTTTGTCCTTCAAAGCGTTGTAAACGGCACCGTTTACCCTTGCTGCTGCACTTGTTTGCAAGTTTTGTGCATAGGTACTGTAATTTTCTACATCGGCAGCTTCGGTTTTATTGGTAACCTTGATCATGAACACGCCTGTGTTGCCTTCAATCAAATCGGAAGTTTGATCCTGCTCTAGAGCAAAGGCTGTCCCAACAACCAAAGGTTCTCTACCGGCTCCGGGCAAGGTCGGTGATGACAAAGTAACCGCAGATGCAGTGCTTGGGCTCACATTATTGTCCGAAGCAATAGCATCCATGGTCTTACCTTTGTTGGCAGCTATGATTTGCTCTGCTTTAAGTTCCTTTCTAATGGCTGGCAATGCTGTTGCAGAAGCATCCTCAGGGGCCATTAGTCCTTTCTTGTACTTTTTGGTCAGCTGTACTACGGCATAACCGTTGTTTGCGTTGAAGCGTCTAATGTCGCCTACGCTGGTATCATCATTGAATGCCCATTGCACAATGCTACGCTGGGAACCAAGGCCCGGAAGGTTCTCTTCCATTTCCTTGATTTTGTTCACTGGTCGGACCGTGTAGTTACTTTCCCTGGCAATATCCCCAAAATCTTCTGGCTCTGCATCCATCACGGCCATTTCGTACTTAGTGGCATTGGTAAACAACGTATTGATGGTTTCTTCGGATGGCTCGATTTCCCTTGACAAGGTAGCCAGTTGTATCACATCTTGCTTATCATCAACCTTGATGACGTGGTATCCAAATTGAGTTTCCACCAATCCAACGGTTCCTGTTGGGTTACCAAAACAGAAATCGTTGAACTCATCGGCCATTACCCCTTCTTGGAAATATCCAAGATCTCCTCCACGTGGTGCGGATGGTCCATCTGAATTATCTCTTGCCAAAGCACTAAAAATAACGTCTTCTTTTCTGGCTTCTGCCAACAATCTATTTGCTTCGGCTTCGGCCTCTTCTTTGGTTCTGGTAATAGATGGGTTAGCACGCTCTGCACCTTCCCAAGTAATCAAAATATGGCTTGCCTTTACTGTTCCATTTTCCTTTCTGTCCATGACCTTGGATACTTTGTAAGCGTCACCGTCTTTATATGGACCGTAGATTTCCCCTACGCTCATTGCCATCAATGTATCGGCAACTACGGAAGGAAGGTCTTTCTTGGCTTTGTAAATGGTATCGAATTTGGCATCTGAATGTCTGTCCAAGAACGCGGCCATATCAGTGGTGTTCCTAAATTGCTTTTCTACATAAGTAGTATCTGTAGCCTTGGTAACTTTGTCGTCTATCAAGCTCGAAATTGCAGCTTTTACATTATTCTCATCTTCAGCAGATGGCTTTTCTTCAAAATATACAAAACGGATATCACGGGCTTTGTCTTGTTCGAACAAAGCTTTGTGATCATTGATGTAAGATTGGATATCACTTTTGGAAACTTCAATGGTACTATCTGGAATTGAAGTGTAGGGAATACGGATGTACTGCATGTCCACTTTGTCGTTGGCCATATCGTAGTTCATTTCTCCTTCGGCAAGGGTGGCAGTAACCCCTCCTTTTACCAAGTTGAAGTACATACGCTCTTTGGCGGCTTGTATGATGGAGGCTTCATCTTGCAACCAAGCATCGTAACGCAATGGGTCGTTGGCTCTCCAATCGGCAATGGCACTTTTAAAGACCTGCTCGTTGAATACTCCGTTCTCATCCTGAAAATCCGGAATCTGGGCATAGCCTGATGTTCTTACGAATTCAATGATCTGATCGCTTTCCACATCAATCCCCAAATCTTCGAACTGTTGGTCCAAAATGGTTTTTCTTACCTCTTGATCGTATACCATGTTCACCAGCTGGGTAGAGGTAACGCTTGGCCCGTATCTTCTGGAAGCTGTCTCTACCTGAGCTCGGAACTCATCGATGGGAATATTCTCTCCATTTACCTCTGCAACCGAGGAGCCTACTTTTCCTCCGGAAAAATTATTGCTGCTGAACACTCCTGATATCACGAATGCGAACAACGCCAAACCAATAATTAGAATAAGAACTGTAGTCCGTTTTCTAATATTCTCTAATATTGCCATTTTACTGCTTGTTTTCTTTAAATTCAGTGGGCGAAAATACCACTTTCTTTTCAAATAGGAAAGCTAAATAAGGGGCGGAAATTATTAATCTTCAGTATGAACGCGTACACTTACCAGGTCGATTTTGGTATTGGACACCTCCAATATTTTGAAGGTAAAATTGTCCACGGTTACTTCTGAATCCTGTTCGGGTATCTCTCCTGTTTGATTGACGATCAATCCTCCCAAAGTTTCATATTCTTCCCCCTCAGGAAGCTCCAGTTTATAATTTTCATTGATATAGTCCACTTCCATTCGTGCTGAGAACTTGTATTCGTTCTCGCTCACTTGTTCCTCATGCAGGTCGGTGGAATCGTGTTCATCTTCAATTTCCCCGAAGAGTTCTTCGATAATATCCTCCACGGTCAAGATACCGGAAGTTCCTCCATATTCGTCAAGAACAACGGCCATACTTTTACGCTTTTTCGTCAGTACGTTCAATATATCCTGTATGAGCATGGTCTCTGGAACAAATTCCACGGGAAGCAATATACTTTTGATGGTTTTCGGCTTTTTGAAGAGTTCATAGGAATGCACATACCCAATGATCTCATCAATGCTTTCCTTAAAAATCAGGATTTTGGAATAACCTGTTTCCGTAAAAAGCTTGGCCAGGTTTTTAGGGGTCTCGTTGAGTTCCACTGCTGTAATCTCGGTTCGCGGCACCATCACTTCCCGTGCCTTCACGGTTGAAAACTCCAAAGCGTTCTGGAAAATCTGTATTTCGGAATCAACATCATCCTCTTCCTCCACGGTTTCCATTTGTTCGTTGATGTAGTCCCCCAATTCCAGTTTCGTAAAAGATAGCTGCACCTCGTCCCCATCGGTCTTGAAAAACACCTTCAGGATAAAATCCGACACTTTGATAACAAACCATGATATTAGCGAAAATAACAGATAAAAGAAATAGGCCGGAACAGCAAAAATCTTGATCAGTGCATTGGCATATATCTGGAAAAACACCTTGGGCAAAAACTCCGCGGTCAATAGGATGACCAATGTTGAAATAACCGTTTGAGACAGTAAACTGAAATCCGTCAGCAATGCATTCAAAAATTGATAGTCGGTCGGTAACAGGGTTTGAAACCATGCCATAAGCATATCGCCCATAAAAAGACCGTAGATTACCAAAGCAATATTATTGCCGATAAGCATGGTGGCAATAAACTTTGAAGGTTTATCCGTGAGCAAAGTGAGTACTTTGGCCAAGAAACCTTCTTGCTTTTTCTCTATTTCAATATGAATCTTATTGGCGGAAACGAAGGCAATCTCCATTCCTGAAAAAAATGCTGAAAACAGCAGCGAAAGAACTATAATTACTACAGAGGAGTCCAAGGTTATTGTTGATTATCCTTTTTTCGCTGTTCAAAACGCTTCCGGTATCTTCTTCTGAAAACGAACATGGCGATGGACACCACGGCAAAGAAGATAAAAATGTAGGTATCCTTTGGATTTATGCTCCAAAGTGTGGCTATCTTGTAAATGGAAATGGCCGCTACGGCCAAGTAAAGGTATTCGGTGTATCGTAAAATCTTAATCATCCTGTTCTTCTTCTTTTATCGTCATTAATCCGTAGGTCTTATGGGCCTTGAAAAACGTGAACTCTGTATTGAAATCCATTCCTTCGCCATCCATTACGGTTGCATCTTCTGGATTTGTATAAGTAAAAGTGGCTTCGGTAAAAATCCAATTGTTCTTTCTATCCACGAACAATTGGTCCGTTTCCAGTTTCTTACCATCATGGGTTTCAATGACCACATTTCCCTGCAAATCTATCAAATTAGTTTGGGAATAATATATTGCATAATCCGATACTACTACACTTTTTTTTCCCTCATCATCATAAAAATCAACCTGTAGGCCTTCGGGAAAGGTTTTGAACTTAAACCTTTGATTATCATAATCCTCTGACAATGGACTTTTAAGTACGGCTATTACCCGGGAAGTAGCGGAATCCTGGGTATTCATTGACTCAACGGTCTCGGTATAAGTCAATGTGAAATTTTGGGCGACTCCTTGGGGAAATAAGGGCTTTACCGCCTCTTCTCCCACTCTTTCGTAGTCGTCACCACAGGATATAAAAAGGATTGCCACGGTAAAAACCGTGGCAAAACTCTTTAAAATATGTTCAGATGTTTTCTTCACTATAAATTAGGTACGGTAACACTACCACCTACCCAACAGTTGAAAGAAATGGTTTGACCCGCTTTTCCTGAGCTAAAGATCATTTCTTTGGAAGGGGCTTTGGCATCGTAGTTAGCCGCCAACTGACTTGCACGACCACTCAATGCTGGATCTACAGTTGCCGCTTTTCTTGCCATGGCAGCAGCTTTCCAATAAATCGCTCTCTTTTCAAATGGTGTATCACCACATGCGTTGGCACTATTACCATAAAGTGTAGCTATCAATAAATATGCTTTACCGTTAGCTGGGTTGGCATCAATAGCCTTGAGCGCGTAGCTCCTGGCTTGCGACGAACTATTTTTCCTAACAGTAGTTGCAATCTTATAAAGAATTTCAGATTTCTTGTAAGAATCGGTTTCCAATTCCACTGCTTTGTTGAAGTCCGCCAAGGCACCGTTCAAATCCCCTGATTTTTGCTTAAGTACACCACCGTACATGTATGCATCGGCAGATGGATCTAGAGCCAACTGGGCTTCGAACAATTTTCTAAACATTGGATCGTCCGTACATTCCTTGGAGAACATTCTTCCTACGGCCGCCTTTACCCACTTCACATCGTCTTTTCTTTCGTCAAAATTCTTTTCGTACAATGGGATAAGGTTGTCACAATCTGCAAGTGCACCCAATTTGGAATCTATACTGCTTGCTATTTTACCGTAATTTTCAGAATTCACACTAGCAACCTTAAACATTCTCTTTTCCTTAGTAGTCATGGTGCCCAATGAATCTTTAGGAAGAAGCTTGGTAACAATACTAGTCAATTCTTGATTTTCCTCTTCAATTTTTCCAGTTACATCATCATAAGTCTCAAATACATCCTGAAGATCCTTTTTACCTGCATCATGCAAATCAACTAGACTTGAGAAGTATAGGTAAAGTGCCTTAGGATTCTTAAAGTTGGCTTGATCCTCTTTGAATCCTTTGTCCAACATACTGAAAATCTCTTCATCGGAAGCCATTTTATTGTCATACAACAACAATGCTTTATCGATTGCCACACCTGCTTCAGAATATTTTGTTGGGAAATATTTCAAGCTATTGTCATACAATGCCAATAAATCCTGAATATAGGCATCCTTATCGGCTCCGGTTGAATTATCTATTTTGGATTTCAAAATCCTTTCTCCATAGGAGAAGTTTGCCTTATTGATATCCGGGCAACTTTCGTAAACCATTTTCCATGGTTCGTAAGCTGCGTCATAATTTTTAACCTTTACGTGTTCTGCATAAATGGACAGATTGGTCATACACTCGGGGTTCTGTGCTTGGGCCATACTTAATCCCGTCAACATGGTGACCATTATCATCGTTAAGTAGTGTCTCTTTTTCATCTTACTAGTTTTAAAGCTGTTAAAGTACAAATTTTCATTAAAAAATCCTCTTGGAGGACCTTATATGGGTGGTTATTTATCAAATTATCAAAAAAAAGGGCTATCAATTTATTTTTGTTTTCTGAAACCAACTTGCATTTAAGGATAAGCCCAAATTGACTTTGAAATAACTTTCCTCGATCAGGTTCATATCGGTTGTCCCTCTTCTTCCCAATTCAAAACCTACATTAAGATTGGAAAAAGTTCCTCCCATCGGTAAACCTAATCCAAAAGTTATGCCAAAATTGTTTATGTCCTTATTGTTGACTGTCATTCCGCTTACATCATACCGCAATCCAGCGCGGTAGGTAATGCGATTAAAATAACTTGAAAGTGAACGATAATCCGGTATCCAGTATCCGCCCAAAGCATAGGTACTGGCATCATTATAGGTTACGTTCTCCAATCCAAGGAAAGCATTTTCAAAATCACTCATTTTCTGAAAACTGTACTCCGCTCCCAAAAACCATTTTCTATCCTCGCCAAGACCAAGTCCCAGGGTTGCTCTAGTAGGAATCTTTAATTCCGTATTCCTTAGGTTGGTTGCATCGAGGTTCACATCGACCACTTCAACATTGTTGCCGCTGGCTAGGGAAAAAGAACCAAGGGTTTGCTTGTTCTTGGAAACCAAGTTGCCCTGCGTGTGCACCAATATAGATGTGTACAATGTATATTTATCTTTGATTTTGGGTGTGTAGTTCAACGCATACTTGAAGTCGTAACCGTTGATTTTGGATTCCCGGTTGTCCAATGTTCCAAACTGCACTCCTTCCACAGCTTGGATTCTTTCATATTCCAATGTCCCAAAGTTGAAATTGGCCGTCACTCCCAAACTAAGGTCCTTGACAAGCTCAAAACCAAGGGAGGCATACAACCTGTTCAGCCCTCCTTGCCCGGAAAAGAAGTTGGTCACTTCCGCCCCTCCACTATTGGTCGAGGTGGAGTTTAGATCATACCCTACGGATGAATAAGGCATTATACCGAAACCGAAACCAACATTCTTGGCCAAGGGAAAGCCAATGGCCAGATAATCCAAATTGGTAACGGAGGTGTTCTGCTCTTCGGTAAAGCTCTTGAGCCTATACTCTTTATGGGAAAGTCCCGCAGTGTATGCGGTCAGTCTTAATTTGGAGTATGCCGCTGGATTGGATAGGTTGACATGGATGCTATCCCCATGCATACTTATTCCCCCCATCATTTGATTATCCACACTTCCGTTGTCCCTGTGGTCGCCGACCCCGAAATAGGAATATGGCGAAATGGTTCCATTTTGTGCGAACAAACCATGGGCAGTCACGCAAAAAAAAGCGATCAGAATTTTTTTAATCATTCAATTTGTGTTGTATTCCAGTAGGCAATTTAGCCCCTCCAAGAGAAATTTGGAGTTCGCAAATATGGTGTTTTTTAGCCTTTTGGCAAAAAAATGGGAGTCTCCGCCTGTTAAAATAACTGTTAAATGTTGAAAACGAGACCGATATTGATTGATTACCCCGTCCACTTCCTGCGCCACACCATTGATCACGCCGCTGTGCATGCAGGATTCGGTGGAGTTGCCAATAAAATCCAAAAGTTCGTCGGGTGCCAGTTGGGGCAGGCCCGCCGTTTGGTTGTGCATGGCATTGTACCGCATTTGGATGCCCGGCGAAATGGCACCGCCAACGTATTCCCCTGCATTGTTCACCATTTCGTAGGTAATGCAGGTGCCGGCATCGATGACCAAGGTGTTGCCCCGTGGGTTTTGGTAATAGGCCGCTGCGGCGAGGGCCAATCGATCCACCCCCAAAGTGCTCGGTGTGGCGTAGCTGTTCTTGAACGGCACCTTGGAGGCACTGCTAAGCACGTGCACTTTGCAAAAAAGGGCAACCACATCCCTTTCCTTGCGGTCCAGTTTACCTACGGATGATATGATAGCGTTGTTGATGCGCGGGAACTGCTCAAAGAGTTCCTTGATTTTGGAAAGGAACAGGCCCGACTCAAAGCTATGGTCGTAGATTAACCTTCTGTTCTGGAAAACAGCGTATTTGATGCGTGTATTGCCTATATCGATGACCAGGTTCATAGTACAAAGATCGGGAATTGGAAAAAATCAAGGGCTTTTTTTCGGGTTTTTGTTTGTATATCCTAATTTTGAAATTATATTTGCACCCGCTTAATACAGCATGGTACCTTAGCTCAGTTGGTAGAGCAACGGACTGAAAATCCGTGTGTCCCTGGTTCGATTCCTGGAGGTACCACAAAAAAACCCGCAAACTTGGTTTGTGGGTTTTTTGTTTTTAGTTCCTTCCTATTAAAATCAACCCGTGTTAGTTTTTCTTTTTTGTCAGTCCGTAAATTATATTAATTGGAAATAAGATTTGTCCAATTCCAATTAGCAATAGAATCAATAGGATGATGAGGGTCAAATTATCATTAAAATCATATTCCAAGATTTCTTCCCGATAAAGTTGAGCTAAAATCAGTATGATCAATGTTCCTCCAAAAGTCAATCCGATATGGGTCCAAAATAACCACTTTGATAACTTTCTAATTGCCTTTTGCATAATCCAATATCCAAATCCAATGATTCCAAAAAATATTGAAATCAGGATTGTTAAATGAAAATACAAAATAACTAAGTAGGTACCATGAACATTAAAGTACAGTATAGAATCTCCACTTAAGATTCCGATTAATAAAATTATCGGAATTGCTGTTAAAAAAATCAGATAGGGCTTTTCAATTAGTTTGCTCATTCAACTTTCTGCTAACGGTCCCAGCTCGTATGTTTACGCGCACACAATCTATTATTTATAAATATAGTAGTTTCCCAATAATAAATTAGAGCTAGAATAGAAGGGACAGAGAGGTCTCGGCTAGATACATTGAATGATATCGTTTCATAGAAATCCCG
>NZ_RZNA01000045.1:0-40263 GCF_003992595.1 Flagellimonas oceanensis | reverse complement strand
TTGGAATCCGGACAGTACCTAGACCCTGTTCACAGAGGTCGAATCAAATGCGAGCAAGGATGACAAAGAGGGTTATGGCCTTAAAAAGCGATATTATGGAAAAGCGGTTGAAAAACATAAAAGAGCGTAAGCAGACTCTTTCAACATTTGTGTCCACCCAACCAAACACATTTAACCCGAAATGCTGCTCATTACCTTTTTCTGACGAATACGAACTCAACAGAGTAGGTAAGTATTGAGAATGGACAAACTCAGAACTTACTGTACTCGATAATCTGGTGTTCAGCTTTTCCTTTCAATTCCGCTTGTCCCGTGTTGGGGAGTGTCACGATATGGAAATGCTATCCCTGCCCCGCCCTTTGGACCGTGGCGGGCTGTACTTGGATAAAGAAAAATTACAACAATCCTTTAGGATAGATGCCCTCGGACCCATCACTTTGCGTGGAGGTAACGCATCTGTACCAAGGCATTTGCCATCTGGAACGGCTGCGCCCCGTTGCGGCAAATCCAAAGGATATGTAAGGCACTTTAGTATCTAGCTTACCACTTGGGCGCTTTTTTTGCTGTTTTTGAACTCACTGGGGCTCAAGCCATATTTCTCCTTAAAGATCTTGGAAAAATAACTCCTACTTGTAAACCCAATGGAGTAGACCACTTCGGATATGTTCATTTCGGTAGTGGCTATGTAATCGCGGGCCAGCTCCAATCGGGCATGGCGTATGTATTCCGTTACCGTTTTGTTGTACAGCAATTTGAACCCTTCCTGTAGCTTGGCTTGGGTCAAACCTGTTTCTGCCGAAATCTCTTCCAAAGAAAAATCCTTGGCGATGTTCTTCTCTATTTTTTTGGCATACTTGCGAATGGCCTTCAACTCCCGTTTCAGCAAACTCGTCTGCGGGCGTTTGTTCTGCACCTCCTTGTTGTGCTGTATCATGTGCATGGAAAGTATCTGGTACACGTAGCCTTCGATCATCATAATGCGTACCATGCCCTTGGCCTTGATCTTCTTCATGTCTCCCATGACCTCGGCAATCTTAAGATTGTAGGACCCGTAGTAGGCAAACACCTTTTCGTGGTCGGTATCCAAAAACACCTTGTATAGCTGCTTGTTGAGTTCCTCGCCTTGATTCAATCTTTTGCGCAAGAAAGGTTTTCTCCGTACTTGGATCACGGTCTGGCTTATTTTTACATCCTTGGGGAAATAGCGATCCGTGACGCCCCCATCGCGATTCGTTAGGATTACGGACTGGAATTGCTCCATGATCTGGATCTTGTCCTCCGGCTGGTAGCCGAACTTATGGCCACAATACCCCTCCAGACAGTAGTAAAAGCTAATTGGGTTAAAATTAGAGGTGTCCACCTCGATCAACACCTCATCAAAAAAGGTAATGTCCAGCTCCAACAGGCTTACGCCCCAGTCAAAAGTGATAAAACGGATGCTTCCATTGGCCTTGTCGTTGGAAACATTCAAAGTGTGCTGCCCCCATCTTTCCTCTATTTCGCCTCCTATTACATTTTTTATCTGCTCTACCGATTCCGCGGTATCCTGAGCTTCCACACTTATTTTGATCATTAATAACCCTCCTTGATGATTTGTTTAATTACTTGGTCCAAACCCTTAAAGATAGTATTTGTTTGCCCGTTGGACAATTCTAAGCCCCACCTTTACCATGCCTTTGGCAAAAAAATGAAAAGCAACACGATTAAATTGGTTTGAGTCAACCTTTTCGGATGTTTTCCACTTACTTGTAGTCAAGAATCAAAAAGACTATGATTTACAAACTTTCAAATGAAGCTAGCAAAGAAGAGATTGAAAAGGAGTTTGAAATTCCCTTTAAATACCCAAATTTATATCGACCCAATCCCGTGATCAATGGTTTTCACGAGACCAATCTGAGCGTGGTGACCATGGAAAACCAAAAAGAGATCAGTTTGGCCATTTGGGGTCTGATGCCTCAAGATTTCAAAGAGGATTGGCAGATCTTTCAGGACAATGCCAACACCTTGAACGTGCAGTTGGAAGAACTGGAAAGCATAGCTTGGATGAAGGAATCGTTTAAACAGCGTCGCTGCTTGATCATTGTCACAGGTTTTTACACCCACGTACTGGAAAATGGCAATACCAGCAGCTACCACATCTATCAGGCTTCCAAAAAGCCATTTTACATTGCCGGCACCTACAACATGCTGGACGATGGTTTCCTTTGCACGGCAATAACCGTAGGGCAAACGGATAAGTTCATCTCAAGTTACCATAATATAAGCAACAGGGCCCCTGTAATCGTTCCAAAAGAACAGGCTTCGGATTGGCTCAACAAAAGTACTTCCATCAACGAATTGCAGCAGATGGTACAGCAACCCAAAAAGATACAACTGGAAGCCAAGCGAATGGCCAACGGGTTCTTTTCACAGAACCAAGGTGCCGACCGCAGATTAAATTCGTTGTTGACAGGGTTTCAATCCCAATAGTGAACCGATGCAGCGCTCATCCGGGATATTCGCAGCTATATTATCCTTTTGAGTCAATATATGATCTGAAAACGGCAAGCTTCAACAAGAAAGTGAGCGACATTTGTAATGTACTGATTAAGAGATAATCGGACACTAACTTAAAACACTACTATTATGTTACGTTGGACAGTCATCTTTATAATTTTGGCAGTCATTGCGGGTATATTTGGATTTGGAGGAATAGCCGCAGGAGCAGCAAGTATCGCTAAAATACTTTTCTTCATATTCATTGTACTATTTATCATTTCATTGATAACCGGAAGAAAAAAATTATAGAACACCTACATACTAAATAAAAGAATCATTAACCTAAAAACAGAGAACCCATGAGAAAGTCAATAAGCTTATTTACCATATTTTGTGCAATGGCACTTACACTAAGTGTGACCAGTTGCAGAGAAACAAAAGAAGACAAGGCCGAAGAAGCCATTGAAGAAGTTGAAGACGCTGCGGAAGATGTCGGAGAAGGTATTGAAGATACCGCCGAAGACGTTGGAGATGGCGTGGAAGATGCGGCCGAAGAAGTCGAAGACGAAGTAGAGGATGCCACAGACGACAATCCTCAATAAGATAACCATTGACAAACACCCAAAAAACTCTGGCGCCAATTGCCAGAGTTTTTTTATTGCCTTCCTGTAAATTCAACCCTAAAGGGTTGAGATACCAATATTCGTTCTTACCTTAGAAGATGTAAACACACCATTTTTTTGAAGACCCTCTTTACCATACTGTATATTTTGACCTCCGTGTGGGCCATCGGAGCCATCATCTATCACGGAAGAAGGCCTTCGCGGTCCATTAGTTGGGCATTGGCCATCATTACCCTGCCCATATTGGGGGCCGTACTCTATTATCTTTTTGGTATGAACAGGAGAAAATTCAAGTTCTTCAATACCAAAGAGTTTGAAAAAAGAAACCAATACACCCACCCTAAAATCTCCGCCCAAGAAAAATTCTGGACCCATTTTGATGACGATATCCGGAAAGAAAGGCTCAACCGATTGATCAAGGCCAGTTCCGACACCACGGCAAAATCGGGCAATAAAGTGACCGCCCTCCAAGATGGTGGAGAGACCTTCAACGTACTCTTCAAAGCCATGGAGGAAGCTGAAAAATTCATCCATGTACAATACTACATTTTGGAAAGGGGCAACCTCTTGGACAAAATGCTGGAACTTTTTGAGCGCAAAATAAAAGAAGGTGTGGAAATCCGAATCCTCTACGATTCATTGGGAAGCTACAAACTGCGCGGACAGCCCCGAAAAGAATTTCAGGATGTTGGAGTGAAAATTTATCCCATAATGCCCATTCGGCTCAAAAACCTTTTGTTCTCCCTGAATTTCAGGAACCATCGCAAGATTGTGATCATCGACAACAAGGTGGCCTTTACGGGAGGGGTCAATGTTTCCGACAAGTACATAAAGCGTAAAAATGGCCTCGGCAAATGGAAAGATGTCCACTTGAGATTGGAAGGCCCCATTGTCAACGACCTGCACTTGGTCTTCTTAAAGGATTACTTTTTTGCAAGCAACAAGGAAGATTTCCATATATCCGATTACCTCACGGAACAAACCGCAAAGGGAGACGTTGATGCACAAGTTGTAGCGGGAGGCCCCGATTCCAAACACCCTACCATCATGCAGCAATACATTGGCATGATGAACCAGGCCAAACGAAGCATTCGTATTGCCAATCCCTATTTTGTGCCCGGCGAAGCGTTTTTACAAAGTTTGAAGATCACAGCGCTCGAAGGCGTGGAGATAAGCCTACTGGTGCCTAAAAAATCAGATTCCAAAGCCGCCAAGTTCGCCATGTTCTCGCATTTTGAGGAATTGTTGCAGGTAGGTGTCAAAATTTACCTGCGTGACGATTTTGCCCATAGCAAGATCATGATCGTGGATGATGACCTGGTTTCCATTGGCTCTGGGAATTTTGACATTAGGAGTTTTGAGCTCAACTACGAGACCAATGTTTTGATGTACAACAAAGCCATCAATACGGATATGACCGAAGAGTTCGATAAAATTTGTGAAAAATCGGACCCCATGACCTTGGAACGCTATGAAAACAGAACGATTTGGCTGCGCTTTTTGGAAGGCCTGTTCAAGTTTTTGAAGCCGTTGATCTAGGCGCAAGCTCCATCTTGTATTTGCATCAATCATTATTTTTATTGAGACAAGCCAAGCCTGCCACAGGGCTATCTTTGTATCAAAATAAAACAATGATGAAAAACATAATTTTAATTCTATTTTTAATCGGAGCAACAACCATGAGTGCCCAGAGCATATCAAAGAACGCATTGGGTATAAGAGTAGGTGATAACGATGGATTTGGAGGTGAGATTTCATATCAACGTTATCTTCACGAAAACAACAGACTGGAATTTGACCTTGGTTGGAGAGATTCCGATAATGTAGAGGCCTTTAAACTCGTAGGTTTGTACCAATGGGTAATGCCGATTGACGGAGGCTTTCACTGGTACGTAGGTGCCGGTGGTGGAGTAGGTTCTTTTGATGCCGGTGAAAACGACGGGGCCTTTGCGCTTGTAGCTGGTGATATAGGTATTGAATATGACTTTGATATTCCATTGTTGATTTCGCTGGATATGAGACCCGAAATTGGTTTCAACGATAATTACTCAGACGATTTGGATTTGGATATCGCCCTGGGACTACGGTACCAGTTCTAAACAACATATAATCACAAGTAAAAGGGCAAATTAAAATTTGCCCTTTTTTTAACCCTTTAATTTTGAAAAGAAAACTAAAACTACTTTTTCTAACCATCATAGCTGTATTTTTAGTTGCTATTATTTTGAAAGAACCCAAAACCACAATACCAAAAAGCATAGAAGAAGAGGTGGACATTGCCCTAGGGCATTTTCCAGAACTCGAGGGCATCCCTATTGAATTCAAGTTCAAAAAGAACATCAAAAAGTCAGTGATGCAGGCCCAACCCACGTGGAGCGGACTGGTGAAACCCAGAAACAAGCGCAGCTACGTGATTCTGATCAGTGAAAAGTTTAAAATATCCGGAGCGGAATTTAAAACCGTGGATGTACCCCGAGATGTATTGATTGGTTGGATAGGCCATGAACTTGGCCATGTGATGGACTACCAAAACCGTGGTAATCTCAACATGATGGGATTTGGAATCAGATATGTACTTTTTAAGGAATTCGTGAAAAAGGCGGAACGTGCTGCCGACTCCTTTGCGGTATCCCGTGGCATGTCCGATTATATTTTGAAGACCAAACGGTTTATACTCAACCATTCGAAAATCGATGATACGTACAAAGCCCGAATCAAACAATATTACCTATCTCCTGATGAGATCATGGAAATGGTTAAAGAACAGGATTCCCTAAAAGACAATGGCCTGTTATGAGTGCTGGGACACAAATTCTTCCCATTCCTCAAAGCGTTCTTCGCCCATAACCCGCTCCATCTTAACTTGACCTCCTTTTTTCTTGTTGGCCCCGTTCCAATCCGCGAACATTTGTTGGGATACAAAATTGACCTTTACCCCTTCCAAAGCTTTGCTTCTGGCCACCTTGTAGTTTTTATTGGCCTCTTTTAGATAACTATCCAGGACATTTGCTGTTTTTTCTTCATCCAATTGGCTATCGGAACCCAGATACCACGTATGGTAGAAACCATCATCAAAACGCTTGGCACAAAGTGTATATTCAGGCACTTTTATGTTCAGCTCCTCTTCCAAATGCTTTACGGCATCGTTCAATTTGTTTACTGAAAGTTGGGACCCCACCGTGTTCAAGAAAAACTTGGTTCGTCCCGTAATTTTGGTTTCAGCCCGTTCCACATCGGTAAAAGCAATGGTATCGCCAATAATATATCTCCAAGCTCCGGATACCGTTGAAATAATCAGAACATAATCAACATCCTCCTTGACCTCATTTAAAGTTATGGAAGGTGCATCATCCGTCAACGACCCATCTTGATTCACGTATTGTGGCTCAAACGGTACAAACTCAAAGTAAATACCATTGTCAGTAATCAGTTTCATCGCAGTGGTCTCCGGCCTATTTTGACAGGCAAAAAAGCCTTCGGAGGCCAAATACGTGTCAATAATCTGAATGGGATGGTCCAATAGGGCATTGAAACTCTTCTCGTAGGGATCAAATGCCACCCCACCGGAAGTATAGGCTTGCAGATTGGGCCATATCTCGTGAATGTTGTCGACATTATGATAGTCGATAACTTTTTTCAGCATAAGCTCCATCCAAGAAGGGATGCCGCTCAAAGCACCAATATCCCAGTTTTTGGCATTTTTTGCTATGGACAGTACACGCTCGTCCCAATCATCGATTTTAGCGATTTGATTGCCCGGTTTGTAATATTTTTTAAACCAAAACGGAATGTTACTGGCACTGATTCCACTGATTTCGCCCTCCTTTTTCCCATCACGTTCCTGAAGATTTGTGGAACTTCCCAACATCATAATTTCCTTTTCGAAAAAATCGGCGGGCATATCAAAATTACTCATGGCAAATACCTGTTGCCGTCCCGCCCTTGTTATAGAGTCCAACATATCCGATGTAACGGGAATCCGTTTGGATTTTTTACCCGTGGTTCCAGAGGACAATGCAAAAAAATCGGGACTACCGGGCCAAGCCACATCGGGCTCGCCCTCTATGGTCTTGCTCCACCATTCTTCGGTTATCTTTTTGTAATCGTGATAGGGTATGGCTTCGGAAAATGCTTTTGTAACATCATCGGATTCGAGGATGGAAACAAAGTCGTAGTGCTTCCCAAATTGGGTGTCCTTGGCCTTTTCCAGAAGTTCTTCCAAGACCTTCTGCTGCTCTTCTACGGGGCTTGTTTCTTTGCTCAAGGCCTCTCTGGCCTCAATGACTCCTTTGATGATATTTCCGATTATTGCCATATTGAGTAATTTGTTTATGTAAAATTACCCATATCCCACAATCGGGATTTACTCAATCCATTTTTAGATTGACTTAAATGATCTTAAACGTTGACAGCTGTGAGAAAAGGGGAGGATACCTTGGAGTTTTCCTTGGTTTTGGGCTGTTCCAAATTGTTGGAGATTTTGGAAAAAAGAGGCTCCGGGGTTTCTTGATGGACGGATACATGGCCGTTTGACGGATTTATCTCCATAACCACCAAAGAAAGGTAATCCATGAGGTGCTCTGCCTCATTTATGAGTATCTTTACCACCTGAAGTCGGACAGCATACTCCAAGTTGATGCTTCGCTCATGATTCAATGGGTTTTTTCCTCCTAAATTTTTCCAGATGATTTGCACGTCCTATTTTTAAACAAAAATAGCTTAAATAATATTTATTTTACAATTAAGTTACGTTAATTTAACATTGAGTATCGCGTTCCACACCTTAATTACCCTTCTCAAACCTTTTGGTAAAGTCAGGTAATCAATCTGTTAACCATGAAATCGATTTTTATTTAGATTTCTCTAGCACTTTATCCTTACGACTTCTTAATGTTTTCATAAATATGAAAATCAAATGGTTCCATAGGCAGAAAATATCAAACTAACTCTTATATTTAGCCGATTACGAATAATTTTAAAAATAAAAAATGACCCACGAGTTACTAGAAAAGGCGGAAGAGTTTGAAAAAAGGCCAATGAGCCACATGTCCACCAGCGATAGGGTTAAGGCCTCAAGGGAAGCTAAAAGTTTGATACTTTCCATTAATGAGATTTATAAAAAAACCAAGGATTCCAAATTAATGGAAACCATGAAGAACATTACCGCTAAAAAGCGAAAGATTGAAAAACGACTTAAAGGTTCTCCTTTGGTTTAATTTCTATAATGACATATCCTTTATGGAAGGGTGTTGGTTCTTTCATAACTCCCGACACCCCTCCAAAAACCTTTCAATCCCCATTTCCACAAAATCACAAGTGCTTGTTATACAGCGAATAATGTATTATTTGCCCATTCTTTGATTTACCAAAACAAGGCTTTTCCCATTTACATAGCATTTACGACCAATTATGTCCTAATTATTGCAACCAATAAAAATCTGGCTTGCCCAAAGGTGTCATTTAGGTAATTTAGGGGTGTAAGTTATAACTCAACTAAATAACAAACACTCAGAAAAATGAACACTATAGAAGCAAAGCTAGGATACCTATTTTGGTACGTTGTAATTGCACTATCCGTTTACTCTCTTTTAAGCAGCATTTATCTATATATTAGTTAGCTATACTAAACACTAACGCATCAATTTAGAAACACCCATAGTTACAAATGTGTCTTAATAGGGCTCCTGGTCAGGCGCCCTTTTTTAAATCCACTCCATTCTTGGCAGCAATACTTCCTTTTTATGATGTGAACTTTCCACATTCAACAACACCTCATCCAAAAAAGCAATGGCCTCGTTAATGTGCGGGCCTTTGTTCAACATTACGCATTCCGCTTGGACTGAGGAAGTGATATCGGTGATCTCCGATCGGGACGGCATCCCTTTTTTTGCCAATCCTTCCAAAACTTGGGTAGCCCACACCACAGGAATATGGGCGGCACTGCAAAAAGACAAAATCCCTTCCTGCACCATACCCATATTTTTCCACCCTACCTCAAGTGCCAAATCGCCACGGGCAATCATAACGCCCAAGTGTTTGCGTTGCATGGCCGTAATGAGAATATTGATTAAATTTTTATAGGCCAGATTGGTCTCTATTTTTAAGATGACCCCTAAATCTTCATCCGCTCCAAGCTTTTTCAATTCCAATAAGAGGTCGTTCACATCATTTGCATCATTTACATAAGAATAATTGACGATGTCCGCGTGTTGCACCACAAATTTTAGGTCCTCCCTATCCTTTGTCGTAAGTCCTGAAATACCCAAATCCAACGTAGGTAGGTTAATCCCTTTTTCTCCCTTGAGCTTAGTACCTCCTGGCTGGGATCGTGTAATTTTCACTTGAAAGGAATCTGAGCTTGTATCGATGATTTCCCCCTCAATTTTACCATCATCGAATAAAATGGGAGCCCCTTTCTCCACTCGGCCGATTATCTGAGGCGGCACACAACCGATCCTGGCCGGTTTCACTAGAAATCCTTTTTTATCATATACAGGATGGGCAGCATCATTTCCCTTACAGGAAACAATAAGGTAATCCCCCTTGTTCAAAAGGATAAAAGGCTTTCTTTTCTTTTTGGAGCCACTTTTTCCCTTTTTGTGGATTTCCAAAGGAATCTTTCCGGTTCTTACTTTGGACCCTGCCAAATCCATCGCTACCTTGACCGTAGTGGAACACTCATTTGCCGCCCTTCTCACATTTTCAATGATGGCCTCCCAAACCTCTGGATCATCGTGGGCGCAATTGACCCTGGCGCAGTCCATACCACTCCTTACCATATCCAAAACCATGTCGTAATCGGTGGCAGCTTCCGTGGGCTGCGTAACCATGATCCTGACTCTTCGTGTTTTATCATTATCGCCAAAAAGTTCGTCGGTATGCTTTTTCAATAGTTCGGAACCTTCTCCAATGGACAAAAATCCATCCCTCTTCAAATCAGGGGCGCCCCCAAGTAAACTATGCAGGATGATTTTCAGATTGATCAAACTTCCCAAAATGTTTCCCTCAGCATTGGCCAAACGGGTCAAGCCCAATTGTTTCAACCCTTTTTGCATCTTTCTGGCATCAAAACTTCGGAAAGCGGTATAGTGCATCAGGTTTTTGGCACTTTCCCTGTAGATAGCACACACATCCTGCAACAAAATGTTCTCATTCACATCTTGTTGTTGAATTGAATAAACGACTTCATCAATCTGCAAAGCCATTTTTTGCAGCTGTTCCCGTGTAATGCCCATACCCTAAATTTTATGACAAAGGTCATTAGGAAACCGTTCTCAAAAACTGATATTGGTCAGAGCTGATTTATTTCTATGGATTTTGTTGTGATTTACCACAAAATCAGACTGTAAAACACAATTTTTTCACACAAAAAATGTTTGATAATATTATTGGATGTATTTTCTTACAACGTTGAGAATTGCATGAAAAAGCAAAATGTTCATTGTTTTGAACTGATGAGTTGGAAAAGTATTATCAATAAGTCCCCGAATTAGATACTTAAGATGCCGTTGACACCCTCAAAGAGAGAACTCATATTTCCACTGGCCATATTTTCGGCCCTTATTGCCATTGTTTTCATTTTATGGAACAATTCCCTGAACACCCAGAAATCAAACTACGTCAGGGAACTACAGAATACAGGTAGTCTGAGAGCAAAGGAGTTTTTCTCCTTGGTAAAGCACAACATCAAATCCTTAGAAAACCTCAAACAACGGATTGAAATGACCAATGGGTCTTACTTTGGACATTGGGAAAAGGATGCTGGTCTTATTTTGGAACAAAATGCATCGTTTAGGTTTGTGGAATGGCTGGATAGCTCAATGGTCATTAAAAAAGTAACCCCTCTAGAGGGGAACAGGGCGGCCATTGGGATAAATCTTACCAAACATCCGAGATATCCCGAATGGAGAAACCATGTATTGGATTCTACCACCAACATCTCACCGTGGACCAAACTGTACCAAGGAGGCAGCGCCTTTTTAGTTGATGCTCCAGTCTATTTCGACGGTGCTTTCAAAGGCTCGGTCACAGCGGGTATGGATTTTACCGTACCCTTTAATGAATTGGTAGCTGACCTGGACAAATATGCAATTCAAGTGGAGGATGAAAAGGGGACCATATTTTACTCTAAAAACAATCCCAAGGCAAGTGAGATCGGAAAAGAATATATTTTTACCACCACTTTTGAAGTAGACACACTCGATGGCCAAAAGTGGAAATTCTCCTTAATGCCGGCACATTTTGACTTCTTGGCAGAAAGAAAGCAGTCCACCTACATTTATCTCGCATTTGGACTTTTGCTCTCTTTGCTTACCAGCTCCCTGATATATTTCTACATATCGTCCAGAAAGAAAAACAGACACTTGCACGATGCCAACCTAAAACTGAAAGACCTCAACACATCTTTGAAAAAGGAACAGTTGAGAGCGGAAAAGGCTTCCAGGTCAAAAACCGAGTTCATCTCCAATATGAGCCACGAGATAAGGACTCCGCTGAATGCCATTATTGGATTTATTGAGGTTTTAAAACTTTCGGAAATACAAAATTCACTACAAGAATATCTGTCATTGATGGATATTTCCTCCAAAAAGTTGCTCCTTTTGGTAAACGATATCCTTGAGATCGACAAGATAGAGTCCGGCAAAACAACCTTTAGAAAAGATGTTTTCTCCCCGCTGGAAGAACTTAAGAACATTATTAGGATTTATCGGCGAACTGCTGAAGAAAAAGGCCTTTATATTGACTTGGACCAAACAGGGCAGAACCAAATTGAAGCTGTTGGGGATATTGGCAAATACGGCCAAGTAATCACCAACATTTTACGGAACTCCTTGAAATTCACTGAAAAAGGAGGGATAACCATCTCCTATGAAGAACGTATTGTGGAGAATGATCTTTCCATCACAATTTTCATAAAAGATTCTGGCATAGGTATTCCAAAAGATAAACTAAAGACCATTTTTGACCGATTTACCCAAGTGGAAGTTGGGAAAGCCAAACGCCATGAAGGTAGCGGACTGGGATTGTACATTACTTATAAACTGGTAGAACTACTCGGAGGAAAAATCGATGTAACCAGTCAAGAGAATGTAGGCACCGAGTTCAAGTTGTCCCTAAAGTTCCCTGTTTCGGATAGTGACAGCACAACCAAAAGCGTGGGGCAAGAATCGATTGACCTAAGTGGCTGTAGGGTTTTGATTGTCGATGACAATCGAGTAAATGTAATGGTACTAAAAAAGACCCTCGAAAATCTGGGCGTACATTCCGATTCGGTCTCCAACGGAATTGAGGCCATCGAAGCCGTTAAAAAGAATGACTATCATTTGGTCTTCATGGATATCCACATGCCGAAAATGGATGGTTTGAGAGCTACTAAAAAAATCAGAAAGTTCAATAAGACCATTGGAATCATAGGCCTGTCGGCAGATGTAACAAAGGAGGCCATTGACGAAGCCAAGGGTGTTGGCATGAACGATTACTTAACCAAACCCATCTCTTTTGACAAGCTTCGAAAGCACCTGCCCAGTTACCTCATTAAAATATCGTAAAGCTTCCTCCAATTTAGACTTTCCCATACCAAAAAGTCGATGTTTGGCCATGTAGAAAATCATTATGGTAGTATATTTGGGTAGATGAACAAAAGATGACCCAATAGCAAGTAAGTATTGGATTGTCTTGTTGACCAACACGGTATAAGTGTTCGTTACCAAAACAACGCAATTGAGCAAAGACCTACTTTTAATCCTTACCCGTAACCCAGAACTTGGTAAATGCAAGACCCGTTTGGCGGCCAAAGTGGGAGACCGAGCAGCGTTGGATATTTATAAGTTTTTGTTGGATAAAACAGTATCGTTCACAGAGGATTTAAAGGTTGAAAAATGGGTCTATTATTCCGAAGAGATTTGGAAAGATGACATTTGGGACAACAACATATATCAAAAAAAACTTCAAGTCGGAAATGATTTGGGCAAACGAATGATGAATGCGTTCAACGAAGGGTTCCAAGCAGGTTTTGAGCAAATTATCATCATTGGTAGTGACATGTACCATCTGAACCAATCGGATTTGGAAGAAGCTTTTTCCAAATTCAAAAACCAAAACTTTGTTGTGGGACCTGCAGAAGATGGTGGATTTTACCTCTTGGGAATGAAATCCTTAAAAAAGGAATTGTTCCAGAACAAGGAATGGGGAACCAATACTGTCCTAGATGATACCTTATCCGACTTAAAAGACGAAAAAGTTGCCCTTTTGGAAGAAAGAAACGATGTCGATTATTACGAGGACATCAAAGATATTGAGGCCTTTGGGCCATTTTTAAAACATATAAAGGAATGACGAAAAAACAGATAGCAGAATCCGTTGAATATCTTAAAAAGCGAGGTTTTGAAACTCCTGAAATCGGTATTGTGCTCGGTACAGGGCTTGGCCAATTGGTGGATAATATTGAAGACCCCATCGAAGCCCATTACAACCATATTCCATATTTCCCTTTGGCCACAGTGGAGTTTCATACAGGTAAATTGATCTACGGTACCATTGAAGGAAAAAAAGCCGTGGTCATGCAAGGACGTTTTCATTTGTATGAAGGATACGATTTTATTGATATTACCTATCCCATACGTGTGATGCATCAATTGGGCATTAAAAAATTATTTGTCTCCAATGCTGCGGGAGCCATTAATCTTGATTTCAAAAAAGGGGACATTATGTTGATTGAAGACCACATCAACCTGCAGGGCGGATCGCCTTTGGCCTTTAAGAATGTGGCGGAATTCGGGGATAGGTTTGTGGATATGAGCGAACCCTACGACCCAGAAATGCGCCAAAAAGTGGAAGCCATAGCTTCTCGAGAAAATATTTCCCTAAAAAAAGGAGTGTATGCCTCCGTCGTGGGCCCTCAACTGGAGACCAAGGCGGAATATCGAATGCTCAAGATCATGGGTGCCGATGCCGTTGGAATGAGTACGGTTCCTGAAGTAATTGTTGCCAATCATTTACGACTACCTATTGTAGCGGTATCCGTTTTGACCGATGAATGCGACCCAGATAACCTTGAACCCGTTGAAGTCCAAGAGATTTTGAGGGTTGCAGGACAAGCGGAACCCAAAATGATTAAACTATTCAAAGAACTGATCAAAGAACTATGAGCTATTTAGATGCCACCCAAGACCTATACAAAGATGCTGCACTGACCCCAGATGTTGGGCTTTGCTGTACTACCAATCCCATTTGGCAATTCCCAGGGCTGTCCATCCCCAAAATCATGCAGGAGATGAACTATGGTTGCGGGAGCACGGTATCCGCACAGGATTTGGTAAACAATCCCAAGATTCTCTACGTAGGCGTCGGCGGTGGAATGGAACTATTGCAATTCTCTTATTTTTCCAGACAAAAAGCAGGGGTTGTCGGTGTGGATTCCGTAGACGAAATGCTGGAGGCCTCCCGAAAAAATTTCAAAATAGCAGAAGAAGAAAACGATTGGTTCAGCAGTGAGTTTGTCAACTTGGTAAAGGGAGATGCCCTCAACCTTCCCGTTGCCGATGAAAGTATTGATGTAGCTGCCCAAAACTGTCTCTTCAATATTTTTAAAATAGACGACCTTAAAAAAGCGGTTTCCGAAATGTACCGTGTTTTAAAGCCCCACGGAAGATTGGTAATGAGCGACCCCATTTGTGAACAACCCATGAGTGATGAGCTCCGCAACGATGATAGACTGAGGGCACAGTGCCTAAGTGGTAGCATTCCACTAAAGGATTACGTTAAAGTATTGACCGATGCAGGTTTCGGCACCATTGAAATTAGAGGGAAAAGATCATACAGGGTGTTATCGCCGAACCATTATCCCACAAACGAGCTCATTCATATAGAATCCATTGAAATAGCTGCCATAAAAGACCCGATGCCCGAAGACGGGCCCTGCGTTTTTACTGGGAAAACAGCCATCTATTTTGGTAATGAGCCTTATTTTGATGATAAAAAAGGTCACGTGCTACAACAAAACCAACCCTTGGCAGTATGTGATAAAACAGCGGCAGCTTTGGCAAGCGCTTCGGATGAAATCTATATAAGTGAAAGTACCTACCACTACAATGGTGGTGGATGTTGCTAACAGATTATTTGGCAAGAGCTTCCTTGGAGGATTCATAATCCAAAAGAATTCCCTCGGAAATCCATTTGGCCAGAGCCTGTCGGTTATCAGGATCCAAGATCCTACGTTGGTCTTTTTTGTTTCTGATATTGCCAATTTCAATATAGGCCATAGCAGGAAGCGTGTTTTTAACCACATACAAACTGCTACGTTCCATAAACGTACCATTGTACAATCGGTTAGGCTGGAATTTTTTGTATTTCCTGAAGAAGGTCTGATGAATGCTTTCCGCCAGCCTTTTTCCGTTGGTGCTTTTTTCGTGATGATAAAAGAACACATCGATATTGGTGCCTTCGCCCCTACTGTCCACATGGGTGACCAATAGGCGTTGGTATTTTCCTGAATTCTTCACATACAGGTCATTCACGGCTTTGGTGCGTTGTTTTAAGCGCTCCAATTGACCCAAGGGAATAGTGTTTGAAAATACGGTTTCATCGGTATCCAATTCCAATACTTTACTGTCCCTGATACCGTCGTTGGCGTCTTGAACAATGATATGCACCTCTGCCCCATGTGATATGAGCTCACGAGCCAATCGAAGGGTCACATCATAGGCATATTCATCCTCCGCAATCAATTTACCGCGGTACTTCTCCACAGCCCCTGGGTCGGGGCCACCATGCCCTGAAATCAAATAATAGACCGTATTGTCCAAGCGCTTGCTGGCTGCATCGACTTTTTTGAAATCATCTCCAAAAATGGAATAGGTAATTCCTTCTTCTACCACTTCAACTCTTTTTGCCACCAAAGTATCTGGCAAAATGTATTGCTTACCTAAAATCAAAGATTCATCTTCTCCCAAATCCTCTTGGTTCATTTCCACAAAATCATTGTAGTACTTCGTAGGGCTGACACCATGCCTTCTCAACAGGGTATAGATTCCGTCCCCCTCTTGTGCCATTACTTTGGGGTACTCTTCTTGAGCCCAGACCGTAACCTGAACCAAAGACAAAACACTCGACAATACGATAAACCGGAAAGATTTCATTTAATTATCAAATTCTAAATCAACATAATCATTAATGATGCCATTACTGATTAGATTGGCAAATTCCTTTTTGTTTGGTTTGAGTGATATCTTACTTTTTGAAGTGTTCTTCGTACTCTCAATGGTCAGTAAACTGATAGCGGGAAGAATGTTCCGAGCCAAATAAAGGCTGTTCATATCCTCAAAAATCAGACTGGCTTCGTCAATAGTGGTATTGGAAATACTGTTCTCCTTGAACACATGCTGTATATTCTCCGCGAAGCGCTGACCTTGGGCGCTTTTGTTATAATGGTAAACGGCTACGTCCATATTGCCTGACCCTGATACATTTTCAGCCCTGATGAACAGCACTCGTTGGTATTTGCCCGTGTTCTGTATGTATCTCTTGTTGATGACCTTGATATAATCTCCCATGGCATTCTCGGTCGATTCGCTTTCAGCCCCCAAATCTTCCATGATCTCATCCCCTACTACATATACTTGGGCACCATTCATCATCAATTCTGCAGCAATACGTTGTGAAACATCCTTTACAAAACTCTTATCAGTTTCAGAACTGTTTTCGGCAATCAGATAATACACAGCATCCTTAAGGCGGTCGCTCTTTAAAGACATCTGCCCAAGTTCTTTATCAAAAATAGGAGCTTCGGCATCTTTTACCGCTTCTACCAAAACCCCTTTCTTTTTAAAGGAATCGTCAGCATAGGGTATTTTGTATTTCTCGCCCAATTTTAAGGCGGTTCCTTCCTTTATTTTATCTGAATTGAGCTCTAAAAATTCTCCGTAGTGTTTGGCAGGGTCTAATCCTTGTTTGCGAAGCAGGGAAAATATGCCATCTCCTTGCTCAGCAACCACATGGTAGTACTCGACCTCCTGCCCCAAAAGGAATGCAAAGGCCCCTACCCAAAAAAGAAGGGTCAATCGTAATTTCATTACTGTATGTTTTGGGTGGGATGTGCTACAAATATGGGGAAAAAACACTAAGGTTGGTTACGATTTAGGATAAAAATTCCCACAAAACATTTAATACCCTTTAAGACTTGATTTGCGGACTTGGGCATATTGTCTTCGAATTACGGATTCTGCAGGCTTGTTCTGTGGTGTAAAACGATTGTCCTCATTGCCCCCGACGCTATCGTGCTGCATAAACCACTTCCAAACAAATCCTCCAGCAAACCAATCCTCGTTCCAAAACTCTTCAAAAAGCACTTGGGTGGCCCGAGCTTGGGCTTCAAGGTTTACATTTTCTTGATTACGGTCCACCAACCATGGTTTCTTGCCCGTAAAATCCATGCTTCGGTATCCAAACTCTGTAAACAAAATGGGCCTTTCAACTTGTTCTGCAAGTTCCCGCATTTTGGTTTTCCAAGGCTGCCAACCTTCGGTAAGTGTCTCAACAGTGGGATTTTCCCTTTCACACAATGGGAAATAAGCGTTTACTCCGATATAATCCAACTCCTCCCAAAATGGTGTTTTTGCATACTCGTCCCAATTGGCCGCATAAGTGATTTTTCCCGTATAGGCAGTCCTCACTTTTTGAATCAAATCGTTCCAAAATTCAGGTCGCTCGTCAACGAAGGTTTTAAGCTCCGTACCAATACAAAAAATATCGCTTTGGGTCTCTTCGGCCAGTCCTGCATAGAGTAGAATAAATTCTTCATAGGAGGCCTCCAGCTTTTTCCAATCTTCCTCGGAAGGCATTTTCATATTGCCGGTAAATTGACCATCAAAAATCCAAATTTGAGGTTTTACCATCACGCTTACCCCGTTTTGATGCAGCTTTTCGATATACTGCTTCGCACCTTCCCTTCGCTCCCCGAACCATTGTCTATCCGTATTGAAGACCAATTCCGGGGAATCCAAATCACGAATAAACCCAAAGGGCATAATGGCGGCATAGTTGGCCTGTACATCGAGAACCGGGTCAATATGATGTTGGGCCACTTCCTCTCTGGACGAGACAAAACTGACACCATTGACCTTGTCAAACTTGCTACTGGCACAAGAGGCCAAAACAAGCACCCATAAAAAAATCAGCTTCTTCATAATGATGATAAACCCTTCTAAAATAATAATTTTAAAACAGCTATAAGCTGCTAAATTCTTATTAATTTTCATTTCACTGTTAAGTTCTTTCTGCAAAACTCGACACATAAAACAATCAAACCCGACCCATGGAACACATTGTCATCATCGGAAATGGAATTGCAGGCGTTACCGCTGCAAGGCACATTCGAAAGCTTTCCGATAAAAAAATCACTATTGTTTCCGCAGAATCCGAATATTTTTTCTCCCGAACGGCTTTGATGTATGTGTACATGGGCCATATGAAGTTTGAGCACACCCAACCCTATGAAAACCATTTCTGGAAAAAGAACAGAATCGATTTGATTAAAGGGCATGTAACCAAGGTTAATACTCGAGATAAACTGCTACACATTGATGGCGTACCAAACCTACATTACGACAAACTGATTATTGCCACGGGATCAAAACCCAACAAATTCGGATGGCCAGGACAGGATTTGGATGGCGTTCAAGGGCTTTATTCCAAGCAGGACCTGGAACTATTGCAACAAAACGCCCCTAATAACAACATATGTAAACGAGCTGTCATCATTGGTGGTGGGCTTATCGGCATTGAACTGGCCGAGATGCTCCGAACCCGGGATATTCCCGTAACCTTTTTGGTTCGTGAAGATAGCTTCTGGAACAGCGTTTTGCCTTCTGGAGAATCGGAAATGATCAATGAACATATTCGGGAACATCATATTGATTTGCGCTTGGGCACTTCTCTAAAGGAGATCAATTCTGATGTTAAGGGAAAGGTTAAATCCGTAACCTTGGCCGAAACAGGAGAAGAAATTGAATGTAATTTGGTTGGATTGACCGCCGGCGTTACCCCAAATATTGATTTTCTCAAAGATTCGGGCATTGAGTTGGGCCGTGGTGTAAAAGTGAACCGGTTTTTGGAAACCAACGTTGAAGACGTATATGCCATTGGCGACTGCGCCGAACAGCGCGAAGCCATTGGAAACCGACGCCCCATTGAAGCTGTTTGGTACACGGGACGAATGATGGGCGAAACCCTGGCCCAAACCATCTGCGGCCACCGAATGGAATATAAACCGGGCCATTGGTTCAACTCTGCCAAATTCTTGGACATTGAGTATCAAACCTATGGTTGGGTGTTTTCGGAAAGAAGGAAAAAAGAAAACGAGGCCCACTTCCATTGGAGGCACACCAAAGAAAAACTGTGCATTACCATTGCATTTGACAAGGATTCCGAAACGCTATTGGGTATCAATACCTTTGGCATACGTTTGCGGCACGAAGTGTTCGATAGATGGCTGAGTGAAAAAACAACTATTGATTTTGTGATGGAACATCTTAGGGATGCCAATTTTGACCCCGAGTTTTATAAAAATTTTGAATCTCAAATTGTTTCCAAATACAATTCCGATTTTGGAAAGTCGATCAACCTAAAAAAGAAAAACCTAAAACGCATCTTCCAACTGAGTTGATTGGTTTATGGTTCAGGGTTAACGGTTTATTAAAGAGTTTAAATTGCACAAAAGACCGAAGAGGTCATGTCCGATTGAAAAATATCAGAACAAAGTAACAACAAACAATGAACAGTCAAACATATCATAAAAGTATGGCCCTAACGGGCGAACCACCAAAGAGTTTGAGCATAGGTCAAAAACTTGCGGTTCTTTTGGGATTATCCGGACTGGGAATTTTGATTTTGGCCGCTTTTAATGTCAATTTCCCGAACAAGACCTTGTGGATGACCTTGTCCTTATCGGCCATCAGTATTGGAACCATTTGGTTTTCTTGGGATGCCTATTCCCAAAAAATTCCAGGGATTAAAAATGATGGCGTTTGGTTCAAGTCCATTTCCAGTCGAGGATTATGGGGCTGGGTGTTAGGTTTGGTCCTCACAGGATTCTATATTGTACTTTATTTTTATCCGGAATATATCGGACTGGTCAGCGAAGGTGACAATAAGGGTGTTATTGGCCTTTTTGACCCCCTCAGTAAATTTTTGAGTGGTAACCCTGCCAGTCAATGGTTCGTTTACGGGACTCTTTACACGGTTGCTATTTTAGTTTTTGGTATCAAGTTCCTTTGGAAATTCCGTCATAACCGTTACGAAAGATTGCGAACATGGAGCGTGATGTTTTTCCAATTGGCCTTTGCCTTCATTATCCCAGAATTGATGGCCCGCTTGAACGGCGATAAAATTTTGGACGGGGGAAGTTTACCTTATTACGACCTCAAAAATATTTGGCCCCTCAACTATTACAATTTTGAGGGGTATCGCATTAAAGCCTTTTTAAGTTCAGGAGAAATTGGTTTTGCCCTATTGATTTTTGGTATCCTTTCCATTTTTGTGATAACCCCCATCCTTACCTATAAATACGGTAAAAGATGGTATTGCTCCTGGGTTTGTGGCTGTGGTGGATTGGCGGAAACCGCTGGGGATTCCTTTAGGCAGTTGAGCGACAAATCCACCTTTGCCTGGAAAGTGGAGCGTTGGGTAGTGCACAGCGTTGTCGTATTTGTGACCTTGATGACCACTGCTGTCATCTATTCCTATTTAGGTACGGACACCAGCAAATATTGGTTGACGAAGAGCACTTTCTTAATTGGCGTAGCCGTGTTACTTACCTTAGTTTTTGGATGGGCCATGATCTTCAAGAGAGACCAGCTTCAAAAAGATGCGCAGTACGGGGCCATCGGTTACTTTGTAATCATCATTGCCCTGATCGGATTTCACTTTTTTAGCGGCGAAGGGGAAGTCTTTCTGTTCAAATCGGGAACGCTTCGTAAATCGTACTCCTTCTTGATCGGAAGTATCTTTTCGGGAGTTATCGGAACGGGCTTCTACCCCATTTTCGGTAGTAGGGTCTGGTGCAGGTTTGGTTGCCCCATGGCCGCCATTCTCGGTTTTCAACAAAAACTGTTCTCCCGATTCAGGATCACCACCAACGGCGGACAATGCATCTCTTGCGGGAACTGTTCCACCTATTGCGAGATGGGTATCGATGTTCGGGCCTATGCCCAAAAAGGCGAGAACATTGTACGGGCCAGTTGCGTAGGCTGTGGCATTTGCTCGGCGGTATGTCCACGAGGCGTGCTCAAATTGGAAAACGGGCCTTTGGAAGGTAGAATAGACAGCAACCAAGTACTTTTAGGAAACGACGTAGATCTATTGACGCTTGTCAACAAAAAGTAGACGGACTTTCTTTTATCAACATTCCCCTCGGATATCCGTGGAAAATTTTAGTTTTGGCAACTGTTAACACTAACTAAAAATTGATTCCCATCCAATGGCGGATATCAGAGTAATAATCCCAGCAATCAACGAAGGAGATTCCATTGGATTGGTGGTCTCGGAAATCCCCGATCACGTATCCGAAATTGTGGTGGTCGACAACGGTTCTGAAGACGATACCGTAGCAAATGCAACAAAAGCAGGGGCAACCGTAATTACGGAAGACCGCAAGGGCTATGGGTTCGCCTGCTTAAAGGGATTAAATTACATATCCGAACGATCCAAAACACCCGACATTATCGTATTTATCGACGGAGACTATTCAGATTATCCAGAGGAATTGGATAAGATTATCGCCCCGATTTTGGAAAATGACATCGATTTTGTGGTCGGAGCGCGAAAAAAATCACTTCGCGAACCAGGATCAATGACCCCACAACAGGTTTTTGGGAACAAATTGGCCACATTCCTAATGCGATTATTTTTCAGGTCAAAATTTACGGATTTAGGACCTTTTAGGGCAATAAAATATGAAAAGCTCAAAGAATTAAAAATGCAGGACACCACTTACGGATGGACAGTGGAAATGCAGTTAAAAATTTTAAGAAAAAAAATGTCATATATCGAAGTACCAGTACGTTACAAACGAAGAATTGGCGTCTCAAAAGTTTCTGGTACGGTAAAAGGTACTATATTTGCTGGCATAAAAATATTGGGTTGGATCTTTAAATACAGTTTAAAATAATGGGACTCGCTATTGCTTACATCATCATTGCTATTTACAGTACGGCCTTAATATTGATATTCTTTTATAGCCTTGCTCAACTCAATCTTTTGATTAACTATCTCGGCTATAAAAAACGAAACGAAGAAGCCCCAAAATTCAACCTTCTCGATCCCAAAGAAATTCCATTCGTAACCATCCAACTCCCTATCTACAACGAGGAATATGTGATGGAACGTTTGTTGGACAACATTGCCAAAATAGAATATCCAAAAAGCAAGTTGGAAATCCAGGTGCTGGACGACTCCACTGATGATTCTGTTGCTGAAACGGCCCGAAGGGTCCAAGAACTTCAGGAAACTGGATTGGACATACAACACATCCGCAGGGAAAACCGACAAGGTTTTAAAGCGGGAGCCCTAAAAGAAGGACTCGAAATCGCCAAAGGGGATTTTATCGCCATTTTTGATGCTGACTTTTTGCCCGAAGGCGATTGGTTGAAAAAGACCGTTCCCTACTTCAAGGATGAAGAAATCGGTGTGGTACAGACCCGTTGGGGGCACATCAACAGAGATTATTCTACCTTGACCCGCATCCAGGCCTTTGCCTTGGATGCCCATTTTACCTTGGAGCAGGTGGGAAGAAACTCAAAAGGGCACTTTATCAACTTCAATGGCACCGCAGGTATCTGGAGAAAGCAATGTATTCTTGATGCAGGAAACTGGGAAGGCGATACCCTTACCGAAGATTTGGATTTGAGCTACCGCGCCCAATTGAAAAACTGGAAGTTCAAGTATTTGGAAGATGTGGAAACACCTGCCGAGCTTCCCGTAGTGATCAGTGCCGCCCGCTCACAACAGTTCCGCTGGAACAAAGGTGGGGCCGAAAACTTTAGAAAAACCGTATTGAGCGTTATCACGGCGAAAAACATCCCGTTCAAAACAAAATTCCACGGGGTAATGCATCTCTTGAACAGTTCCATGTTCCTTTGTGTGTTCATCGTGGCCTTGTTGAGCATTCCCATGCTCTACATTAAAAACACCTACGGGCATTTGGGTTGGGTCTTCGAGGTAACGAGCTTTTTCATCCTGAGCACCATTATCCTATTTGTTTGTTATTGGTTTACCTATAAAAGTATTCAGGGCAGTAGTTTTGACAATTTTGTGGACTACATCAAGCTTTTCTTTACTTTCTTCTCCGTGGCATTGGGCTTTTCGTTGCACAATACCGTGGCCGTTTTGGAAGGACATCTGGGGAAACGAAGTGAATTTGTACGAACTCCAAAATTCAACATCAACAGTATTAAGGATACCTGGAAGGGCAACAAATATTTGACCAACAAATTGTCGCCCAACATGATTTTGGAATTCGCCTTGATGATTTATTTCCTTTTCGGAATGTACAGCGCCATACCATTGAACGACTATGGATTGTTCCCATTCCACTTAATGTTGTTCCTAGGTTTTGGATTTGTATTTTTTAAATCCTTAACTTCCAAGGCATAAACCACCACCATGCAATCTTATTGGCGACTGCACAGGTACCCGATATTGTTTGCTGTCGCCTGTATTTTATTCTACTGGAGCTTCGCATACAATCTGGTCCGAACCGATTCTGTAAAGCTTTTTATGCTCTTTGGGGCGCTATTCTTTCTGTGTTACAAACTCATACAGTTTGAAAAATGGAACTTCAAGTTCCTCTTGGTTGTTGGAATCCTCTTTCGATTGGTTTTCTTGATTGCAGAGCCTAACCTCTCACAAGACTTTTACCGTTTTATTTGGGATGGCGAACTCATCAAGAATGGCATCAATCCTTATTTGTATACCCCAGACCAAATTATGGAGCAGGGTATGGCATCATTTCTTAGCATGAACGAGTTGTATGAAGGAATGAGCGACCTTAATGCCCGGCACTACAGCAACTACCCGCCCGTTAACCAAATACTTTTTGCGCTTGCCGCATTTTTAGGAGGCGGAAGTGTATTGGGCTCCACCATTGTCATGCGCCTAATTATTATCCTTGCTGATTTGGGCATGCTCTATTTCGGACGAAAACTGCTGCAAAACCTGAACAAAGCCAACCATTTGGCCTTTTGGTACTTTTTAAATCCACTGGTCATCATTGAACTCACAGGCAACCTACATTTTGAAGGTGTAATGCTCTTCTTCTTCGTATGGGCCTTGTATCTTATCTCAAAAAACAAATGGATTTGGGCAACACCCGTTTATGCCACTTCCATTATGGTAAAACTGATGCCACTGATGTTCCTGCCACTTTTTATTAAATACTTCGGATTTAAAAAGAGTGCAGGCTTTTACACTTTAGTGTTTTTAGGGTGCGCTGCATTATTGATCCCGTTTTTCTCCCCTGTTTTTATCGATAATTATTCCGATACCGTTGGGCTTTGGTTCTCCAATTTTGAGTTCAATGCCAGCATATACAATGTGGTAAAAAAGATTTCCGTAACCTATTACGAAGCCAAACCCTGGGAATTAATCGACTCCTATGGCTCTTTTATTCAAAAAGTGGTCGTGATCATCGTATTGTTACTTGCTTTCCTTCGTAAAAACCAAAAACTGGAAAGTGTCATTTCCTCTATGGTATTCGCATTGGCCTTTTATTATTTTCTCTCCAGCACTGTCCATCCGTGGTACGTAGTATTCCTATTGGGCTTTGCCATCTTCACGGACTATAGATTTCCTTTGGTCTGGTCTTGTACCATCATTCTGAGTTACTACGCCTACTCCAATCCGGGTTACAAAGAGAATCTATGGCTATTATCCGTTGAATACATTTTGGTAATCGGCTTCTTTATTTATGAAATGATAGGAAGCAGGCCGAAAAAGTTATATTTCTTCAAAAAGTAATCACAACTATAGTACAATTCGAATTAATTTGTACATTAGCCTCAGAATGAAAGGACAACTGTACATATTATCTACTTTGAGCATCGCTGCTCCCATCAGTCCATTTACTCCCCGCCGTCGTCGCCCGTAAGGGTGCATCATATCTATTGGAAATAGGTGAGTCCATTTCCGCAAAACTTCCAAATACATTTTTTCAATTTTTACAGAATCATCGCTTGCAATGGAAATTATTGTTGCTAACGAATCACATTTTAAATACGCGCAGATCATTAGTGATACCATTACCGAATCGGCCAAAGTTCGAGGTACCGGTATCGCCAGACGTACGCCCGAGTACATTATAAAACGACTTCAGAATGGAAACGCTATTATCGCCTTGGATGGAGATAAATTTGCAGGTTTCTGCTATATCGAAGTCTGGGGAAACAAGGACTTTGTGGCCAACTCTGGTTTGATTGTGCATCCTGATTACAGAAATCAAGGACTCGCCAAAAAAATCAAAAAAGCGGTTTTTGATCTATCACGAAAAAAATTCCCCGATGCCAAGATTTTTGGCATCACTACAGGCCTTGCCGTAATGAAAATGAACTACGAGCTGGGCTACAAACCCGTTACCTTTTCGGAACTTACGGATGATCCTGAATTCTGGAAAGGCTGTCAGACCTGTAAGAACTTTGATATTCTAACACGTACCGACAAAAAAATGTGTCTCTGCACAGGAATGCTGCACGACCCAAAAGCACAAAAACAAACACCTGAAAAAGTAAACAAAAAAGCCTTTAAAAGGCTGAAGAGCATAAAAGAAAACCTTTTTCTAAAAAAGAAAGACAAATAAATATCAGTTCGAGTGCAAACGGAAATAAATACATCTCGACTGCGCTCGATGTGACAACATAAAGAATCAAAAATGGAAAAATTAGTTATAGCCTATAGTGGCGGATTGGATACCTCGTACTGTGCCAAATACCTATCGAAAGAGGAAGGTTTTGAGGTGCACGCGGTAAGTGTGAACACGGGAGGGTTCAGCAAAGCTGAAATCGAGGACATCGAAGAAAAGGCACTAGCCTTGGGAGCAACCACTTACACCTCTATCGATGCCGTTGCCACATTTTATGACAAAGTGGTCAAATACCTCATCTTCGGAAATGTGCTCCGAAACAACACCTATCCCCTTTCCGTAAGTGCGGAACGGATCGTTCAGGCTATCGAGATTGTGAATCATGCCAAGAAAATTGGCGCAAAATACATCGCACACGGTAGTACTGGCGCAGGTAACGATCAAGTTAGATTTGACATGATCTTCCAAATCTTGGCGCCGGAAATAAAAATTATAACCCCAATCAGAGATAAAAGTTTGGCCAGGGAAGAAGAAATCAATTACCTGCAACAGAACGGTATCGATTACTCTTGGGAAAAAGCAAAATACTCCGTGAACCGAGGGTTATGGGGAACATCCGTAGGCGGTGATGAGACGTTGACCTCCCACCTATCCTTACCAGAGAGTGCCTACCCCAGCCAGTTGGAAAAAGAGTTGTCCAAAGAGTTGAAATTGACCTTTAAAAATGGTGAATTAGTGGCGCTGGACGGAGAGCAGGACACCCCTGTGGCCAATATCGAGAAATTATCCGCCATTGCATCCAAATATGCCATTGGCAGGGACATTCACGTGGGCGACACCATTATCGGAATCAAAGGAAGGGTCGGTTTTGAAGCCGCAGCCCCGTTGATCATTATAAAAGCACACCATTTGTTGGAAAAACACACCTTGAGCAAATGGCAACAATATCAAAAAGAGCAAATGGGCAACTTTTACGGAATGCTATTGCATGAAGGAAACTATCTGGACGAGGTAATGCGAAACATTGAAGCCTTTTTGACCGATACCCAGAAACATGTTTCAGGCGATGTGTTCGTCACTTTGCATCCGTACCGATTTGACCTTAACGGCATCACTTCGCCACACGATTTGATGAATGCTTCCTTTGGAAGTTACGGGGAAATGAACAAAGGTTGGACTGCCGATGATGCCAAGGGCTTCATCAAAATTTTGTCCAACTCAGGGAAAATAGCCAACCACGTAAACCAAGATTTATGATCAAGGTTGGAATCATAGGAGGTTCGGGGTACACGGGTGGAGAGCTCATCAGGCTGCTGCTCAATCATCCCGAAACAGAGATCGACTTTGTGTTCAGCACCACACGAGCGGGCAAGCCGATTACTTCTGCCCATCAAGATTTGCTGGGGCAAACGGAATTGAAGTTTTCTGGAGAAATAAATCCAGAAGTTGATGCGGTTTTTCTTTGTTTGGGACACGGTAATTCGACCTCATTTTTGAACGAGAACAAATTTTCGGCGTCGACAAAAATCATCGACCTGAGCAACGATTTCAGGTTACAAGCAGATTCCGTGTTTAACGGTCAACGATTCATTTATGGACTTCCCGAATTGAACAAATCTGCCATTCAAGCTGCGGAGGCCATTGCCAATCCCGGTTGTTTTGCGACTGCCATACAATTGGCATTGCTGCCATTGGCCAAAGCAGGTTTGCTGGGGGAGGATGTCCATATCAATGCTGTCACTGGCAGTACCGGCGCAGGCGTTGGGTTGTCCGCTACCTCTCATTTTAGCTGGAGAAATAACAATGTTTCTTGGTACAAACCCTTTACGCACCAGCATTTGGGAGAAATCGGTGAAAGCTTAAATTCCTTCGGAAAGTCAGTAGGAAAATTGATGTTCTTGCCCAATCGTGGCAACTTTACCCGAGGAATCTTGGCTACGGCATACACCAACTACAACGGTAGCTTGGAAGAAGCAAAAGAACTCTACAACGATTTTTATAAAGATGCTGCCTTTACCCATATGTCGGATGAAGAATTGCATCTAAAACAAGTAGTCAATACCAATCAATGCCATATCCACTTGCATAAGCACGATGACTTACTTTTAGTGACTTCGGCCATTGATAATTTATTGAAAGGTGCATCGGGACAAGCAGTACAGAACATGAATTTGATGTTCGGTTTCCCTGAAACCGAAGGTCTTTTGTTAAAAGCAGGAGTATTTTAAAATATCGACCATGAAAATAGCCATCATAGGAGCGGGAAATTTGGGATTGGCCATTGCCAAAGGCATTTTGCACAGCAATGGAGCCACCACGATGTACCTAACCAAAAGAAACACCAAATCCATTCAGGAATTTGAGAAATATGGAAATGTGACCGTTACTTCCGACAATCAGGAAGCGGTCAAAAATTCGGATATCCTGATTTTTGCGGTACAGCCAGGTCATTTTGCGTCCATATTACAGGAGACCAAAGACCTACTGACCGAGAAACATGTGGTCATCAGTACCATTACGGGTTTCCGCATTCCTAAAATCGAGGAAATTATCGGGTCGGACAAATTCATTATCCGAAGTATGCCGAACACGGCGATTTCCGTTGGTAAATCCATGACCTGTATTTGCAGTAATGAACTCGGTAAAAAACGTGTGGATTTGGCCAAAGCGATTTTCAACAGAATGGGCCATACCATGGAAATTCCAGAGGACCAAATGCAGGCAGCCACCGTGATTTGTGCCAGTGGAATTGCGTTTTGGATGCGTTTAATACGTGCCACGACCCAAGGAGCCATTCAATTGGGGTTTGATGCCAAAGAGGCCCAAGAACTGGCCATGCATACCTGCAACGGAGCCGCGAGTCTTTTGATTGAATCTGGAAGCCATCCCGAAGAGGAAATTGACCGTGTGACCACACCAAAGGGATGTACCATCGAAGGTTTGAACGAAATGGAGCACCAAGGCTTGAGTTCATCATTGATCAGGGGAATTGTATCCTCGTTTGAAAAAATCAGTCAAATCAGAAAAGGATAAAAATGAAATTATTCGATGTATATCCACTATATGACGTCACTCCGGTAAAGGCCAAGGGCATTGAAGTTTGGGATGACAAAGGGCAGAAATATTTGGATTTTTATGGTGGCCATGCCGTAATTTCCATCGGCCACACCCATCCGCATTATGTAAAGCGCATCAAGGAACAACTGGATGACATGGCATTTTACAGTAATTCGGTTCAAAATCCGCTTCAGCAGCAATTGGCCCAAAAACTTGGAGAGCTATCCAGCTGTGAAGATTATGACCTTTTTATGTGCAACTCAGGGGCGGAAGCGAACGAGAATGCATTGAAAATGGCCTCCTTTCATACAGGAAAACCCAAAGTGATCGCATTTACCAATAGCTTTCACGGAAGAACCTCAGCTGCGGTGGCCGCTACGGACAATCCGAGCATCAATGCGCCCATCAACAAGCAGCAAGAGGTCACTTTCTTGCCATTGAACGATTTTGATGCCTTTGAAAAAGCTATTGAAAGTGATGCGCATTGTGCCGTGATCATAGAAGCTATTCAAGGTGTAGGAGGGTTGGATGAACCCACCTCGGAATTCTTCCGGTTTATTGCCGAAAAATGTAAAGAACATAACATTGTCCTCATTGCTGATGAAGTGCAATCGGGCTACGGACGCAGTGGGAAGTTCTTTGCTTTCCAGCATCACGGTATCGAACCTGATATTATTTCCATTGCGAAAGGAATGGGGAATGGTTTTCCCGTTGGTGGCATATTGATTCATGAAAAATTTAAACCATCGTACGGACTTTTAGGTACCACCTTTGGTGGCAACCATTTGGCATGCGCAGCCAGTTTGGCCGTTTTGGAAGTTTTGGAAAAAGAAAATCTGACAGAAAACGCAGCTCAACTCGGGTCATATTTCAAAGAAAAAGCCACGGAGATACCTGAAATCAAAAAAGTGAAAGGCAAAGGATTGATGATTGGACTGGAATTCGATTTTGAGGTAGCCGACCTCCGTAAAAAAATGATCATGGAACAGCACATGTTCACAGGAAGTGCAAAAAACAAGAAGTTGTTACGGTTTCTACCTGCCTTGAACATCACGAAAAAAGATATAGACCTATTTTTTGAAGCGCTGAAAAAAGCATTATAAATGAAGCATTACTTAACAGTTAACGATATAGAATCCCTCCCCGATTGGGTAGACGAAGCGATTACACTAAAAAAAGACCCCTATCAGTTTGAGAATTTGGGCAAGCGAAAAACCATATGCCTTTTGTTTTTCAACAATAGTCTTAGGACACGTTTGAGCACACAAAAGGCTGCCATGAACCTTGGCATGGAAGTAATGATCATGAATTTTGGGAACGAAGGCTGGGCGCTGGAATATGGCGATGGCACTGTAATGGACCAAGGCACTTCGGAACACATTAAAGAAGCAGCACAAGTGGTTTCACAGTATTCGGACATTGTTGCAATTCGTGCATTTGCCGGTTTGATGGACAAGGAAAAGGATGAAGCGGAAGAGGTCATCAATGGATTTGCCAAATATGCCACAATTCCCGTGGTAAACATGGAAAGTTCAGTGGGACATCCCCTCCAGGCTTTGGCGGATGCCATTACCTTAAAGGAGAACGAAACCAAGAAGAAACCTAAAGTCGTGCTTTCTTGGGCTCCGCATCCTAAAGCATTACCGCATGCCGTGGCCAATTCGTTTGTACAGATGATGAAAATGCAGGAGGCTGATTTTGTGATCACACATCCCGAAGGATATGAACTCAATCCAGAATTGACTGAAGGATGTCAAATAGAATACGACCAAGATAAAGCATTGGAAGATGCCGATTTCGTCTACGTGAAAAACTGGAGCAGCTATTCAGACTATGGAAAGGTATTGAACAAGGATAAGAACTGGACCATTACTAAACAAAAATTAGGAAAAGCCAAGTTTATGCATTGCTTACCCGTTCGAAGAAACATGATTGTGGAAGATGCGGTACTGGACAGTGAACAATCCTTGGTAGTGGAACAAGCCAAAAACAGAGTCTTTTCAGCACAAATCGTACTGAAAAAAATATTGGAGAACAAATGAAACTAAAGGATAAGGTCTGTATAGTGACTGGTGCCACAAGCGGAATGGGAAAATCCATTGCCGAAGGAATTTCTTCCGAAGGAGGCAAGTTGATACTTTCGGGCAGAAATCAGGAAAGTGGCGAAGCGTTGGAAAACAATCTTGACGATGCCGTGTTTGTTCCAGGAGATGTCACAGACCCACCCTACAACAAAAAATTGGTCGATACCGCTCTGGAAACTTATGGAAAATTGGACATCTTGTCATTGAATGCGGGGATTCTTGGATTGGGAAGTGTTCAAGAACTATCCATTGATTCTTGGCGTAGTACCCTCGACACCAATTTGAGTTCCATCTTTTACCTTTGTAAATATGCGATTCCCCACCTACGGGAACAAGAACAGGGCAACATCTTGATCAATGCATCGATTGCGGCCTTCAAGAGTTTTCCAAACCATCCTGCTTATTGTGCTTCCAAAGCGGCATCCGTAGCCTTGATGAAGCAAATGGCGGTTGATTACGCACCAAAAATAAGGGTAAATGCTATTTGTCCAGGCCCTGTGGACACCCCTCTATTATGGGAATCCGCAAAAGCTTTTGACAATCCAGACACTGCTGTAGAAAATGCGAAAAGGACTACGTTGTTAAAAAGGTTGGGCACGCCTCAAGATATTGCTAAACTTGTACTCTTTTTGGTTTCTGAGGATAGCTCTTGGATTACAGGAACCACCATAACCATAGATGGAGGGATTATAAATACATAAAATGAAACAAAAATTATCCGTAGTAAAAATAGGTGGCAATCTCATTGAGGATTCAGAAAGATGCAAACGAGTGTTGGATCTGTTCTCTAAAATGAGCGGAAACAAAATTCTGGTCCATGGGGGGGGTAACAAAGCCACAGAATTGGCCAACCAAATGGGCGTGGAGTCCAAAATGGTCAACGGAAGACGAATTACCAATACCGAGACCTTGGATATCGCCCTTATGGTCTACGGAGGATTGTACAGTAAAAAAGTAGTGGCCAAATTGCAAGCGCTTGGCACCGACGCTATTGGAATGAGCGGAGCCGATGCAGATGCTATCAGAGCACACAAAAGACCAAAAAAGAATGTTGACTTTGGCTATGTTGGTGATGTGGACACAGTCAACACTTATGGTATTTTTAAACTACTACAGGCAGGGTTCACACCTATTTTTTGCGCCCTTACCCATGATGGTAAAGGGCAGATGTTGAATACCAATGCCGATACCATTGCTGCGGAATTGGCCATAGCCATGTCCGACCAATTTGAGACCACTTTATATTATTGCTTCGAGAAAAAAGGAGTCCTTCAAGATGTGGAAGATGAGAACTCCGTGATACAGCACATCGATTCCGATGGGTATGACGAACTTTTGGCCTATAGTATCATTGCAGACGGTATGCTACCAAAAATGCACAACTGTTTTTACGCCCTCCGCAACAAAGTTTCCAAAGTTTGCGTAGGGAACACCGAAATGCTCGAAGCGGGCAATCCAGAATATACGACATTGACCTTATGAAAGTAACCCAAGACATACTTACAGAAAAAGCCATTGAACTACTGAAAAAACTCATTAGCACACCCTCATTTTCTGGTGAAGAGGATAAAACCGGGGATGCTATAGTGGAATTTTTACAAGGTTTTGGCGTTGAAACAAAAAGACAGCATAACAACATTTACGCCTTCAACAAACATTTTGATGAAAGCAAACCAACTTTGTTGCTCAACTCACATCACGATACTGTTAAACCGAACAGCGCGTATACCAAAGATCCTTTTGATGCTCATATAGAGGATGGAAAACTATACGGACTAGGCAGTAATGATGCTGGTGGATGTTTGGTATCCCTATTGGCCACTTTTGTCCATTTTTATGAAAAGAAAAGTCTCAGTCATAATATAATAATGGCTGCCACGGGTGAAGAAGAAGATGCAGGAGAGCACAGTATCCGAGCTTTGCTTCCGATACTGCCCAAAATAGATGTGGCCATTGTGGGCGAACCCACTTTAATGGACTTGGCGATTGCGGAAAAAGGCTTGGTCGTCTTTGATGCAGTAGTCGACGGAACTCCTTCCCATGCGGCACACCCCAACGACAACAACGCTATTTACAACACCATTGAGGTTTTACAATGGCTAAAGGATTATTCATTTGATAAAGTTTCTGATGCATTGGGCGAAGTCAAACTGACCACGACCCAAATCAGTGCAGGAAACCAACATAACGTTGTTCCTGGCCATGTGGATTTGGTAATCGATGTACGTGTGAACGATTGTTACAGCAATCAGGAAATTGCCGATATCCTTCAAAAAGAAGCACCTTGTAAAATGACACCACGCTCTTTGCGTTTGAATTCATCCTGCATTGATCCTGATCATGATTTGGTGAAAAGCGGATTGGCCCTTGGTCGAAAAACCTATGGTTCGCCAACATTGTCCGATCAGGCAGCTCTAAGCTGTCAATCAGTAAAATTAGGGCCTGGTGACAGTACACGATCACACTCTGCGAACGAATTTATTTTTGTGAACGAAATAGAGGAAGGAATAGATATTTACATCAAAACCCTAACGGGATTTTTACAATAAACAATGACCAATCAGCAATTTACATTCATTTATTGTTTATTGCTCATTGACAACTGATAATTGAATAGTATGAAACTCTGGGACAAAGGATTCAGTACCGATAAAAAAATAGACCACTTTACCGTAGGCAACGACCGCGAATTGGATTTGGTATTGGCCAAATATGACGTTATCGCTTCCAAGGCACATGCTAAAATGTTGGGTAAAGTCGGACTGGTTTCCGAAGATGAGGGCAAAGACCTTGTAAAAGCATTGGATGAAATCGCCAAGGACATCGAAAAAGGAAAGTTTACCATTGAAGACGATTTTGAGGATATGCACTCGAAGATCGAGTTTATGCTGACTGAAAAATTGGGTGACACCGGAAAAAAAATCCATTCCGCCCGTTCCAGAAACGATCAGGTTTTGGTGGCCATGCAATTGTACCTTAAAGATGAGTTGACTGAAATCAGAAATCAGGTCAAAACCCTGTTTGATCTATTGATGAAACTGGCGGACAAGCACAAGAATGTATTGTTACCAGGGTATACGCACTTGCAAATTGCCATGCCCTCTTCTTTTGGGCTATGGTTTTCCGCCTATGCCGAGAGTTTGGTGGATGATCTGTACTTTGTACAGGCCGCCCATAAAGTTGCTGACCAAAATCCCTTGGGAAGCGCAGCAGGTTACGGAAGCTCTTTCCCCATTGATAGAAGTTTTACCACTGCCGAAATGAAGTTTGCCACACAAAAATATAATGTCGTGGCCGCCCAAATGGGTCGTGGAAAAGTGGAAAAAGCCACTGCTTTCGGTATTTCGAGCGTGGCCGCTACCTTATCCAAAATGGCGATGGATATTTGCTTGTACATGAGTCAAAATTTTGATTTTATCTCCTTCCCCAACGAATTGACCACGGGAAGCAGCATTATGCCGCACAAAAAAAATCCCGATGTTTTTGAACTCATCAGAGGCAAATGCAATAAGATTCAAGCGGTGCCCAATCAATTGATCATGATCATGAACAATTTGCCCAGCGGCTATCACAGGGACCTTCAATTGGTTAAGGAAGTGATTGTTCCTGCTTTGCAGGACATGCACGCTTGTTTGGAAATGATGACCTTCAGCTTGAAGGAAATCAAAGTAAACAAATCCATTTTAGAAGACCCCAAATACGATTACCTCTTTAGTGTGGACACCTTGAATGAGCTGGTAAAAAGTGGGATGCCCTTCCGTGATGCTTATAAAACCATGGGCAAAGCGATAGAAAATGGCAATTTTAAACCAAAACGCGACATTGACCATACCCATGAAGGTAGTTTGGGCAACCTGTGTTTAGAGCAGATAAAAGAAAAAATGGAAAAGGTTTTGGCATAAATTGGATAAATTAGGCTGAAAATTTAACCCATCAGCTCTCAACTCGAATTTATGTCAACCAAAACTACACTCAGCGTATTTCTATTTCTAGGTCTACTCCATATTTCCATCGCTCAGGATATCTATGAAAAAAATGAATCGGTCGATATTCAAAACTATGTTTTTGCCCTTCAATTGAATGATGCTTCCAACGAAATCAAAGGGGAAACTCAGGTAACCGTTCAATTCAAGGAAAATGCAGTTCCTTTTGCTTTGGACCTGATTGAAAAATCAGGTGAGTTTGGTATGGAAGTGAACAGTGTGTTGGAAAATGGCTCCAAAGCGAATTATACCTATGCCAATAATAAAATCAATATTGTTCCAAAAACCACTACGGATTCCATCCAGACCTATACCATCAAATACCAAGGGATTCCCGAAAGAGGCTTGGTCATCGCCACCACAAAATTTGGCAAGCGCTCCTTTTTTGGCGACAACTGGCCCAACCTGGCGAGACATTGGTTGCCAGCAGTGGACCATCCCTACGACAAGGCGAGCGTGGAATTTCAAATTACCGCTCCCGAACACTACGATGTGGTGGCAACAGGAAAGAAAGTGGAGGAAAGTAATCTGGAAAACGGTTATAAAATCACTATTTACAATGAACCTGCCCCTGTGGCCACGAAGGTAATGACGATTGGCGTTACCCAGTTCGCCTCTAGATTGGTGGGCATGGTTGATGATATTGAGGTTTCCGCATGGGTGTATCCTCAAAATCGATTGGAAGGTTTTGGCGATTACACGGTTGCTGGAAATGTGCTTGAATATTTCATTGGCCATATAGGCCCATACTCCTATGCCAAATTGGCCAACATGCAGGCCAAGACCCAATGGGGCGGATTGGAAAATGCGGGGACCATCGCTTATTTTGAAAACTCCGTAACGGGCAACAAAACAGTGGAACCCTTGATTGCCCATGAAATCGCCCATCAATGGTTTGGAAATTCCGCAACGGAGAAAAGCTGGAACCATGTGTGGTTGAGTGAAGGGTTTGCCACGTACTTCAGCATCCTCTACCTCGAAAGTGAGTATGGCGATGAACGCCGAAAAGAGGAACTGGCCATCGACAAAAAAGAGATTTTTGATTATTACAGAAAAAAACCGGCACCCATTGTCGACCTCAGTATTAAAGACCCTATGAAGGTGCTCAGCACCAACACTTACCAAAAAGGTGGCTGGGTGCTGAATATGCTCCGTCATCAATTGGGCGATGGGGTATTTTGGGAAGGCATCCAAAACTATTATGCCACCTACCAGAACAGCAATGTGCTTACGGACGATTTTCGACATGTGATGGAAGAGATATCGGGCGAGGATTTGGAGTCCTTTTTTGAGCAATGGTTATTTGTTAAGGGCCATCCACAAATCAAATGGAGCTGGAATCACAACAATGGAAACATCAACCTCAATATACAACAATTACAAGACCATCATGTTTTCCAATTTCCATTGGAAATAGGGATTGTAAAAGATGGCAAACTGACCATCAAAACCATTGAGGTAACCCAAGGCGACCAAAACATCCAAATGGAGAGCAAAGACCAACCCGATTCCATTGTGCTGGACCCGAACGAATGGACTTTGTTTGAGGATATGGGGGAGATGTAGAATTCGTCCATTCATTCAAACCATTGGCAAATCATTCCTAATGGGATTTTAAGAGAAAACAGCAAAGTTATTGGTCTAGACGTGTTTTGAAATTGTACGCTTACATCATGTTTAGCTTACATATAAGTGCGACACAAAATCCTCTTCCAACTATATCATCCAAAAACCAATAATTTTCACAAAATCAAAATATTTAATGTTTTAGGCACCTTCATTTTGATTCATTGTTAAAATTCAAGGTAAATTATTACATTTACCTCACTAAACAAACAATGATCAACCGATACTTTTCAACCCCCGTCCCCATAGCTTTTGCTATGTTCTTTTGTGTGCTTTCCTATGCCCAAAAGAAAAATGCCGATTACAAGATACACTTGCTCAAAACCAACGAAACCTTTACCATAGATGGTAAGGGGGACGAGGCCACTTGGCAAAAAGCAGAACCCGCCAAAGATTTTTTTATGGTGTTGCCCATGGACGACCGAAAGGCCACACAGCCCTCGGAAGTGAAAATGGCCTACGATCACAGGCAACTCTACCTTTTGGCCACTTTTTACAAAACACCTGGAAACACCTATGTAGTGGAATCGCTGCGCAGGGATTTCTCCTTCGGGGGCAACGATAATTTCCTATTGTTCATGGACCCGTTCAATAACCAGACGACTGGGTTCAGCTTTGGGGCAAACGCCTATGGCGCCCAATGGGACGGCACTATGTCGAACGGAGGTAGCATTGACCTTAATTGGGATAGCAAATGGGTATCCGAGGTTCAGAATTATGAGGATAAGTGGGTAGTGGAAATGGCCATTCCGTTTAAATCCATCCGATACGAAAAAGATGTGACCGAATGGGGTGTTAATTTTTCAAGATTGGATTTGAGTACCAACGAAAAGTCGAGTTGGACACCTATACCAAGGCAATTCCCAACCGCATCTTTGGCCTATACAGGTACCATGGTCTGGGACAATCCGCCGCCAAAACAAGGGCTCAACTACTCCATCATCCCCTATGTGTTGGGAACGGTGGGCAATTCGAGCATCGAGGATATTACCTACGACAATGAATTTAAGGTGGGTGGTGATGTAAAGTTGGGGCTTACTTCTTCTTTGAATTTAGACCTGACCATCAACCCCGATTTTTCACAGGTGGAAGCTGACCGTCAAGTGGCCAATTTGACCAGGTTTGAACTCTTTTTCCCGGAAAGACGACAGTTTTTCCTTGAAAATGCCGACCTCTTTGCCAATTTTGGATACGATGAAATACGCCCGTTCTTTTCGCGTAGAATCGGATTGGGCGTACCGATTATTGGGGGTGCCCGTGTGAGCGGAAATCTGAACCGAAACCTCCGTTTGGGCTTGATGGACATGCAAACCGACAAAATGGACGAAACAGGTCTGCCCAGTCAGAACTTCGCCGTGCTTTCGTTGCAGCAAAAGGTATTCTCCCGTTCCAATATAGGTTTGATGTTCGTGAACAAGGAGTCGTTGGATTACAACTCCTTGACCGATGATTTGAAATCGGAATACACAAAATTCAATAGAAACCTTGGATTGGAATACAATTTGGCCTCAGCGGATAACAAATACAATGGAAAGGTGTTTATGTTGAAATCCTTTGGGCCTGATTCTTCTTATAACGGAATTGCACAAGGTGCCCACTTGGCTTACAGTAGTCGAAAGTGGAACTGGCGTGTTCAACAAGAATATATTTCTGAAAACTTCACCTCCGAAGTGGGTTTTGTACCACGGAACAATTACATCAAACTGGAAGGTTCGGTAGGATACCTTTTTCTGCCCGCAAGTGATAAGATAGTGAGCCATGGTCCCAAATACACGGGTTTCTACTATTTTGACCCGAACATGAACTCCACGGATTACGTATCCATTGTTGGGTATGCATTGAATTTTCTAGACCGTAGCTCTTTGAGTGTTGATGTTTTTAACGAGTATGTGCAACTTTTGGCTCCGTTTGACCCTACAAACACGGGCAAAGAGGAGTTGGCGGCAGGCACACGCCACCATTGGAACGGGATTTATATTTCGTACGATTCCCGGCCCAAAAATTTGTTCACCTACAACTTAACTTCCCGATTAGGGCGTTATTTCTCAGGAGGGTACCGTACCAATATCAACGCAGAATTGGGCTATCGTTTTCAACCCTATGTGAGTTTGGGCGCTAGATTAAGTTACAATAATCTGGATTTGCCCCAACCATGGTACACCACGGATTTTTGGCTTGTGGGTACTGAGGCGGACATTACCTTTACCAACAAGCTGTTTTGGAACACCCTGTTCCAATACAACGAACAGAGCAACAATTTTGGCATCAACTCCCGATTACAATGGCGCTACGCCCCTGCTTCTGACCTGTTCCTTGTATTCAACAACAATGAGCAATTATCTCCACTCGAAGGAAATTTGTGGTCGCTGACACTCAAGTTTACATATTGGTTTAATCGGTAATTTTTATACATCAAATAATTTCTTGAGCTTTATTTCAACAAAATGTCGATAGCTTTCCTGGTTCGCATTTGAATATTTCCGCTTATGACAAAGTTTCTGAATCGTTTTATCTGGTTTTCGATAGTTTCCGTTTTTGCTGCTTCAGTTCTACCAAACCTTTTTATCAGTTATTGGTTTATAGACTTGTTTGCACACTTCAAAGTTCAATACATCGTGGTTTCCACAATCTTGGTTGCTTTTGTTTTTTTATTCTTGAAGGAAAAACGGATAGCGTTATTTTTACTTGTCGTGTCCATATTATGGAATTGCTATTTTGTATTGCCATATTATTTTTCGTTACCTGAGCAACCCCGATTAAACAAGGAAACCTTAAAGGTTTCAAGTATTAATTTGTTATCCAGCAACTCAAAACCCGAGGAAGTCAAAACCTATATAAAAAAAGAAGATGCGGATATTATAGTATTAATGGAAGTTACCCCACAATGGGAACAGGAATTATCAAGATTAAAAAATCAATATTCGTTCCACGAGTTTGTAACTAGAACGGACAATTTTGGCATAGCCCTGTTAAGCAAACAGGAAATGGCTGTTTCGATAAAATATTTTGGTGACAGCCAAATGCCTTCTATAGTTGGTGGTTTGAAAATTGGTGCTGAAAATTTATCTCTAGTAGCCACACATCCTGTACCTCCGATGGGTCAAACTGCTTTTAGAAAAAGGAATTCCCAGTTAAAAAACATTATTGAGAATCGAAATATTTTTCATGAAAACTTAGTCATTATCGGCGATTTTAACATGTCTTCTTTTACGAATCATTTTGTTCAACTGACCAAAAAAGATTTAAGGGATAGTAGAAAAGGTTTTGGCCTATTACCTACATGGCCCACCAACATATGGCCAATGCAGACCACGTTGGACCATTGTCTAGTATCATCCAAGATAATAGTTCAGGATAGATCTGTGGGCAATGACCTAGGTTCGGACCATCTGCCAATAAATATTGTAATAGGGCTAAACTAAACCGTAAATAAGACCTACTTCACATTCTTCAAACCAATTAAGACCCACCAAATATATCCTGACCTCCTCCCAAAATTAGGCGCCGGTCATAACTAGGGAATCGGGGCTGTTTTCATTCATTTCAATGTACTCGTTGGGAGACAT
>NZ_RZNA01000044.1 GCF_003992595.1 Flagellimonas oceanensis | reverse complement strand
TCCCATTCGGCGATAACGCCACGCTTACTCTGGTCCACACACTTGGCGAGCCATTCCTCGTCGTAGGACACCCCGTGCTGTTCCAGTACATCGTCCGGTACTCCGTCCCATACATTGGGCTGGTTCCCCTTGTATCCGATCTCCTCTATCCCGATCTTGCTCGTGTAGAAGCCCGTCATGGTCAGGTTCCGCACCAAGGAGAAGAAGTTCACTTCAAAAGGGCGTTCACTGCCCGGTGTCTCCGGGTCGTAGTATGCGATCCCGTCCAGTATCCCCTTTTGTTGTTCCTCGCCCGCCTTCTTGAACTCCGTGCCGTACTCCGTGTTGCTCTTGTGGTCCAGCCACATGATCCCTCCGCGGATATCCGGCTGTAGCGTCTCCACGTCCTTGGACATGAACTCGATGAAGCCCACAACGTCCGCATCCGATGCCCCTTTGTATTCCTCTGAAGGGGGCAGGATAAGGTCGCACAGTATCGTCAGTGTCTCCACTTCGTGCGGGTTCAAGAACTGTTCGTCCTGTAGCTCGTCGATCAGTTCGATCTCCTGGGGCACCCGGCCCGGGTAGGTGATCTTCGGGGCCTCCGTCAGTTCCGTACCTTCCGTCGAAGGCTTGCAGCCATGTATGGCCAGTCCGCCCGCCACCGAGCCCAGTACTATCGACTTTAAACTCTTTCTTCTGTCCATCTCCTTAAATGTTTTGCTGTTTGAGTTGTTCCACGATATATTCCGAGGCCCTCATCGAGAGCGCCAATATGGTCCATGTACAGTTCTTGTCCGCCTGTGAGGTAAACGGCCCGGCATCCACGATGAACACATTGTCCACATCGTGCAATTGCTGGTACTTGTTCGTCACAGAGGTCTTCGGGTCGTCCCCCATTCTCGTGGTGCCCACCTCGTGGATGATGTTTCCAGGGTTGTGCAGTCCGTAGTTGGTGTCCTTGCCCGGCTTTTTGCCCAAGGGCTCACCGCCCATGTTGATCAATATTTCTTCAAAAGTATCCTGCATGTGCTTGGCCTGGTTGATCTCGAACTGGCTCCATTTGTAATGGAAACGCAATACGGGAATACCGAATTCATCCACCTTGGTCGGGTCTATCTCGCAATAATTGTCCCTTCTGGCAATGGATTCCCCACGGCCGGCCATCCCCACGACAGCTCCATAGTACTTCTTGGCATCGCTGCGCAGCATGTCACCGTAGCCGCCAACCTTGGTCCCGAAGAACTTGTTGAACTCGTTCACGTTGAAGCCGAAACCGTAACTCGGCATGCCCATGCCGCCCCACACCTCGATATGGTAGCCCCTTGGGAAGTCCAACTTTGAATTGTCGCCCCACCACGGTGAGTACACGTGCATTCCCCCTACCCCATCCTCGTTGTAGGAGACCTTTCGGTTCATCAGCCCAGGGACAAAGGCCGCTCTATCGGCCCCCGTGGAATCGTGCAGGTACCTGCCCACCACATCGCTGCTGTTCCCAAGTCCGTTCGGGTGCTGCTTGCTTTTCGAGTTCAAAAGGATACGGGCCGAGCTACAGGCCGAGGCACCGAGCACCACCACTTTCCCTTTCAGTTTATATTCTTTTCTGTCTTCTTTGTTGATATAGGACACCCCCGTGGCCCTGCCCTCCTGATCGGTGGTCACTTCGCGGACCATGCAGTTCACGAAGAGGTCGATCTGTCCCCCGTTCTTCTGTGCCGGGAAGATCAGACAGGTCCCCGCCGAGAAATCGGCGTACACCTGACAGGCGCGGTTACATTGCCCGCAGTAGAAACAAACCCCACGGTCGTTGTTGATCTTCTTGGTCAACATCGACAGACGCGATGGGTACACCGGGACATTGCTCTTCCGGGCCCCCTTGATGTAGAAGAGTTCGTGCAAACGTGGTTTTGGCGGTGGCAGAAAGAAACCGTCGGGATCGTTGGGCAGCCCCTCATTGGTGCCGAACACCCCGATCATCTTGTCCACCTTGTCGTAATAGGGCTTTACATCGTCATAGCTTATCGGCCAGTTGTCCCCGTGGCCGTCCTCGTCCTTGTGCTTGAAGTCCTTCGGGCCGAAGCGCAGGGAGATCCTCCCCCAGTGGTTCGTGCGTCCCCCCAGCATCCGAGAGCGGAACCATTCAAATTGCGTCCCGTCCTTTTGGGTGTAGGGCTCCCCCTCGATGTCCCAGCCACCGTAGGCGGCATCGAAATCGCCAAAAGGGCGGAAACGGGTGCTCTTGCCCCTTCTTGGACTTTCATAGGGCCACTTCAACTGGGTCTGGTGCTCCGGTTTGGCCGGATCGAAAAATGGGCCCGCCTCGACGACCGCGACCTTCAGGCCCGCCTCCGAGAGCACCTTGGCCGACATCCCGCCACCAGCTCCCGATCCCACGATGATCGCATCGTAGACCGTGCCGTTCTCTATTATCTGCATTGTCTGTGTTTGGTTTAATTATATATGAGTAAAATGAATCGATCTTAATTGAAAACCGCTGAAATGGAACCACTTGAATGTGATTAAGCGGATTATCACAAAATCTTTGAAATAAAAAAAGAGGCCCATTGTCTGTAAATGGCAAGGGCCTCTGAGTTTTTTAAAATGCTTAATAGCCGTTGTTATCCGTACCCAAGCTTGGGTTACGTTGAAGTTCAGGACCTGGCAAAGGCAACAACATGTGCTTAGCTTCAATCTGTTTACCTCTTTCCGTGGTATGGCCCACTGCATTTACAAAAGATATGGATCCTGGAGCATCTGCCACTGGAAATTGTCCGGTACGAACAATGTCGAACCATGTTTTGAATTCAAATACCAGTTCTTTATGTCTTTCTTTCCATACTTCTTGCACAAAAGCATCAGTTCCCAACCCGGACAGCTCTGTTTCAATGGCGGTCATATCGGATTCCCAATAGGCCCTTGACCTTACTTGGGCCAAATAGTTGACTGCATCAGCATTAACCCCACTTGATCTGGCTATTGCCTCGGCAGCGATCAAAAGTACATCGGCATAACCGTAGACCACAAAATCCTTTCCTGAGTTGGCTGTTTCAAATACCGCTGTATCATCATGCCAAACGTAAGGTGCCGTGGCAAAGGTCTGCTCTGTATCCTGAAAGGTGGAATGGAAGTATTGCTTTTCCTGTATTCTAAGGTCATCGGCAGGATCATACAGATCCAAAAAGCCATCTGAAGGCAGGTATCCACCATTGGTAATATCATACAACACATCCGAAGCGAGTGCCACAGGATAGGAATATCTCGGATATACAGAAGTACCGATTTCTGGATCGTATTCCTTGATATAAATGTGTTCCACTGCTGATGCATCCCCTTTTCTGATCTTGTTGTACGCTGAGTTTTCTGGATCGATCACTCCTGGAGAAACCTCATCATGCTGAACCAATTCATAAGAACCGTAGGTTCCATTGATGATATCCTGCGACAATGCTGCCGCCTCTGCATATCGATCGGCGTTCAATGGGTTACCGCTCATGGTCAGGTACACATCGGCCAATAAGGTCGCTACTGCTCCCGCAGTAACCCGTTTTCCATTGTCCACCATACTCACTGTTGGCAATCCTCCGTCCAGCGCATCCGTCAGGTCTTGCTCGATCAAGGTATAGATATCGGCTATAGGGCTTCGCTCCAGGTACAGGTTCTCCAAAGATTCGTAGGGTTCGGTAGTCAATGGAACCGGGCCGAACCATCTTACTAAATAATAGTAAGCAAATGCCCTGAAGAATTTGGCCTCTGCCAGCAATTGCGTTCTTTCCGAATCACTCAATCCCGGGGTTTCGGGAATATATTTGATGGCATTATTGGCTCTGGAGATTCCCAAGTAAAGTTCCCTCCATCTGTCCTGTAAATAACCTCCGATGTTGTCCCCGTTCAGGGTCAACTCCTGTGAATTGCTCACATGCAATTCCTGACCTGCATATTCATTATAAAAATAACCTGACATATATCCGCCCAACATTAAGGGGGTACCGCTGTAGACCCCACCATCCGTCATATTGGGAGCCCCAGTTCTATACAAGGAGTTCACGGCACTATATGCTTGGTCCGGTTCTGAAAAGAACTGGTTGGAATCAAGTTCTGCAAGGGGTTGTTCTTCCAAAAAGTCTGAACAAGAGCCCAATACAATCATTCCTAAGAGAAAAACTATATATTTAATTTTCATGATATTTTTTTTATGGATTAAAATTTGAGGCTACATCCTATGGTAAATGTCCTAGGCTTGGGGTATTGGAAGAAGAAAATGTTCTGTCCCCATTGGTTTCCACCCCATGAAGTTGCTTCGGGATCGTACCCTTGAAAGTCTTTGGAATGGATCACGAAAGCGTTTTCCAAACTGGCATAGACCCTCAAACGGTTCAAGCCCATCAAATCCAAAAATTGTTGGTTGAAGTTGTAGCCCAAGGAGAATAGGTTCCCCCTGATATAGGAACCATCCACTACCCATCTGCTGTCCACTTGACTGTTTTGTCCCGCGTAGGCTTGGTTCCTGATTTCCTGCACCATGGTGTTCTGATTGTTCTCGGTCCAACCATCATACAGTATGGTGGACAATCCGTTGGCAATACCTGAACGGTCTTCGGTGGAGTGATAGAATTGTTGCATGATCTCGACACCTGCCACAAATTGGATATCCGCCGTGAAATCAAAATTCTTATATCGGAAGGTATTGATGAAACTTCCCGTGATATCCGGCAGACCTTTTCCGAGGATCTTCTTGTCCGCAGATCGTTTGGCCTCACCTGGAACTGCACCTACTTCAGCGGCTTCCGCTGCTTCATCGGTACCCCAAGTTCCCAAACGCTCATACCCCCAGAAGGAGCTCAAGGATTCCCCTACACGCAAAATCGTCTGACTGCCGGATACCCAGAATGGTCCTGGTTCGATGTCCTCATCGTTCTCACCCAAACTTTCGATCCTGTTCTTGTTGTAGTTCATGTTGAAAGAGGTTTCCCAACCGAAATCGGCTTTACGGATGATCTCTCCCGTGACCATGGCCTCGATACCTTTATTGGAAACGGAACCGATATTATCCCTTACCGAAGTAAATCCGGTTGTGTAAGGTACTGGTCTATCCAACAACAAATCCTTGGTCAACTTATCGTAGTAATCGAACTCAAAACGCAACCTGAAATCAAAGGCGGCCAAATCCAATCCTATATCAAATTGACTGGTTTTCTCCCATTCCAAGCCTGGATTGGACAAACGATTAACGGAACTGGAACTTACCCTTGTCCCGTTCAGTAAAACCGTACCGGATGATACCGTGGCCAATGAACTGTACGGAGCAATCTCCGTATTACCCGTGATACCGTAGCTACCACGCAATTTCAATCGGTTGATAGCGGTCACATCCTCCATAAAGGCCTCTTCACTGATATTCCAACCTGCCCCGATCGATGGGAAAAACCCGTATTTGTTGTCCTCCCCAAATCTTGAGGAACCATCGACCCTTCCTGTCAAGGTCAATAAATATTTGTCTTTGTAAGTATAGCCTGCACGCACAAAATAAGAATTCAAGGCCCACTCGTTGGTGGTGGATTCCGGTGCACTTGGATTACTGGCAGAACCGATATTGTTATAACGGAAAAAATCGTCGCTGAATCCTCTGGCAAAAATATTGGAGGACTCATACTTGCGTTCTTGCCAACTCAATCCCAACATGGTATTGATCCTGTGATCTCCGAATTCCTTGTTATAGGTCAGGTAATTTTCCTGTTGCCAATAAGTACTTCTTTCATTGAAAATACGCGCGTAACCATTGGGAGCTGAAATATTGACCAAATCCCTTGGCGAGTATTCCTTTTTATTTCTGATATTTTTATCGAAACCGAACTGGGTTCTAAATTCCAGACCGGGCATGATGTTGAAACTGGCGTAGAAGTTTCCGAAAAGTTGATTTCTTTCCCAGAAACGTTCTTGAGTCTCCAAAACATGCACTGGATTGGACATGGATTCCAGATTGTAAGCATCGCTGATCATTTGGCTATTGCTCCAAGTTCCATCAGGAAATTTCACGGGAAAGATCGGTGGCATTTCTATCATGGTCCTTCTTGGCGATTGACCGCCTCCGCCTTCTTCAAACTCGGTGTCCTTAACGTCGTTCACCAAAAGGTTCACGCCCAATTTCAACCAATCCTTCGGTGTCACATCATAGGCGATTTTTCCGCTGATCCTATCCAACTCGTTGTTCAACATGATCCCCTCGATATGGGAATAATTCAAGAACACTCCTATGGATGATTTTTCATTTCCTTGTTGAATGGATAGCTGATGGTTATTGGAATAGGCAGTACGTGTGGCTTCATCTTGCCAATCGGTATCGTACAAAGGATTACCCTGTGCATCAAATAGATTGGGGTCATTGGTGGTAAATACGGGGGCTGGATCGTTTGGACGATACTTTGGTGTGTTTTCCATACCTGTCCTAACTACTTCCAACCATTCTTCCGCGTTGAGCAAATCCATTTTCTTACGGATGCTTCCAACACTCAAAAATCCATCATATCCTATGGATATCTTTTCATCCTGAGACCCTCTTTTGGTGGTGATCAATACCACACCATTGGCACCCCTTGCACCATAAATCGCTGCGGAAGATGCATCTTTCAACACTTCCATACGCTCAATATCGTTAGGGTTGATGAATTGAATATCGTCCATGACCACTCCATCAACAACATAAAGGGGATCAGTAGACGAATTAATGGTTCCCACACCACGAATCACAATTCTGGGAGAGCCTGTTGGCGAGCCTGAATTCAAGAATACATTTACACCGGCCACCTTACCGCGCATTCCTTGCAGGGCGTTGCTAACGGGTGCTTTTAAAAGTGTTTCGCTGTCCACGGCACCAACGGCACCGGTAAGATCGGATTTCTTCTGTGTACCGTACCCCACAACAACAACTTCCTCCAGTGCTGCCACATTTTCTTCCAGCACTACATCCACTGCCTGTTGGTCGGTAATCTCGATTTCCTGGGTAACAAAGCCAATGTAACTGAACATAAGGACATCGCCTGTGTCGGCCATGATGCTATAATTCCCGTCAAAATCGGTGGTGGTTCCTTTTGATGTGCCTTTTACCAAAATGGAAACGCCTGGTATGGGGGTTCCCGCTTTATCCGTGACCTTTCCATTGACAGTGAACTGTACCGTGGTTCGGATAAGTTCGTTGATCCTGTCCGGGGTCAAAGCCGTCGGTGCTTTGTCGACATGCTTGTTCAAAAGGTTCTCGATTTTACTTTTGATTTCCGGATTGTCCTTTGGAAAAAGGATGATTTGATTGCGGACATAGCTAAAGGCGATATCGGATTCCGAGAACAACTCGTTCAATACGGCATCCAAAGTTTTATTTTCAACCTTCAGCGATTTTCTGGAATACACATCCACAATACTGTTATTGTAGAAAAAACTATAGTCGCTCTTGCGCTCTATCTCGTTCAGAATTCTCTTTAATCTAACGTTATTTGCCTCTAAGGAAATACTTTGGGCGTTTGCCTCGGATGCGAATAACTTGGCCAAAGTAAGTGCCACTAAGATTAAATAGATTTTCATTATCCTGATAATTGGGACCTTTGGTAAAAAAAGTTCCTTTTTTTCCATAATTTTGATGAGTTTACGATGTTTAATTACATTTTTATGTGGTTAAATAGTTTCTGAGAGGAGGGTGCGGGAACACCTTCCTCTCTTTTTTTAGGGTCATTTCTTCATATATAGTGTTATTTGGTTGTTGTTCATTTTGTAGAGTATAGGAGATGAAACCTCAAAGAGGTCCAAAATATGTTCAATATCAAGATTGTCGAACTCCCCTGTGTATTTGTAATCCATGATTCCTGGAGACTCAACGGATATATCCACTTTGTACTTTCGCTTTAGGTCGCCAATCACTTGCCGTATTGGTGTCTCATCATAAATCAATTTTCCCTCGCGCCAAGCGGTCAGATTTTTGGTCTCCACGTTATCCACAATAAGTTTGTCCGCATCCTTTACATAGGTGGCCCTCTGGGAAGGTGTCAAAACAACGGTCTTCTTTTTATGCTCTTCCATTACTTTGACCTTTCCTGAGACCAAAGTGGTTTCCACATTAAGATCCTCTGGGTAAGATTTTACATTGAAGACGGTTCCCAAAACCTGAATCTTCATTCCATTGCCAGTTGCCACCATAAAAGGCCTATCTGGATTATGGGTCACATCAAAAAAGGCTTCTCCATTTAAACTGACTTCCCTCGAATCCCCCGAGAAGGTTTCGGGATAGGAAATCGTCGTATTGGCATTTAGGGTCACTTGGGTGCCATCTGAGAGGGTCAGTGTCTTGTTCTCACCGATGGAGGTCGTCATGGTAATGTTTGAAGTTTCCACTACCAATTGCTCTTCAGGGGAAGTCAAGGTGTAGGCCAATGCAAACATCAGTACCAGACAAGCTGCATACCCCACATATTGGAACCATTTTGCATAGGTACTTGGCCTACTGGATTCCCCATGCTCGTTTTCCTTGAGCATTTTGGCCACATGGCGGGCTTTCAATACATGGTACCGTTGTTGTTGCTTAGGGTTCTTGAGCAACCACTTTACCACCTCAGCCTTTCTTTCATCTGATAGCCGGCCTTCTACCAATGCGATAATATCCTTGTTGTTCATTGTGTTTTAGGAACAGTATTCACTAACAGGACGCAAAAAAGAAAGGTATCCCCTAGTCGGGATTTAAAAAATTACAGGAACAGTGATGGAAGGTAATCGGCAAGGACTGTCCTAAGCTGCCTCAAGGCCCTGGAAATATGGTTCTCCACTGTTTTGGAGGAAATATCCAATTCTTCGGAGATTTCTTTGTGGCAAAGTCCATCCAAACGGCTTTTCTTGAAAACCACCCGACATTTTTCAGGTAGCTTTTCGATGGCCGAATCAACCAAGGATTCCAGTTCCTTTGCCAAGATGGAAGATGCGGCATCATCCGCCAATGCCCCGTGGTTCAACCAAAACTCTTGTTGTTCGGTGGACATGTCCTTGGTCAGCTTGTTTTTTTGCTTACGCAGGTAATCCAAGGATGCATTTCGGGTCATACTATAGACATATCCCGTAAAATTGGATGTTATCTCCAAGGTGTCCCGCTTTTCCCAAATCTTGATCAACACATCATGGACAATCTCCTCTGCATCTTCTTTGGATGGAATATATGCATTGACTATGACGAACAATTTTGGTTTATAGAAGTCGTACATGATGCCAAAATCGCTGTCCACGCCCATATCGGAGACTGGATTCGTTTTGAGGTTATGTGAATATTCTGGCTTCATTTTGGGGAAATGCAAATATTTTACCCCTGCAATTTACAAATTTCGAATTAACAGCAAGTTTTGAATAAAAATAAAATAGTTCAGGTATACGCCAGGTCTGAATAAATTATTGTAAAAGAAGCGCTTGCAGTTCAAGCCGACAAGTAATGTTCGCCCAGCTCCGCGGAAAGACAAAAAACACAATCAATTTACTTTCCTAAAATCCAAGGAGAAGAATTATGTAAAACTGATGCTCCATCTTTTTAATTGAAGCACTTTTTCAATCATATAAGTTAAGCTGTCAGTACCATTACCCTTATCTTTTTCATGTCTTTGAGAGATGAAAAAAAGAAACCTCTGTGCAGCCCTGGAGCACCGATTATTTATCGACAAAGTGCTTGCGGTTTCGTAAGGTTTCCCATTAAAGTGAAAATAACCATTAACCCTACTATATTTAAATGACAACCCTAATAAAACGTTGTAAATCCTTTGTTTCCGAGCTGATGTCGGAACAGATAAGCAATAACTATCTGTTTCATAATCTTGGCTTGACCAAAAACACAGTAAAACATGCTGAAGCGCTGCTGGAGGGCTCCGAAGTTGCACTAAATTCTGAAGAAGTACTGATTGCGTCTTGGTTTTTGTATGCGGGTTTTTCCAAGGGGTACGACAATCATATTGAGAAAAGCCAGGATTTAGCGGCACAATTCCTAATGGAACAAAAGCATTCCACCACCGGGATTGAGGGCATAGTCTCGTTAATAGGTGCCGCATGGAGCGACGAAGTGCCCAAAACTTTGGAAGAAGCCGCTATAAAAGATATTAGAACATTCCGTTACGCTTCTGGTGATTTTAAAGAGTTGTTGGAATTGGAACGCATGGAACTGGAGAATTTAGGACAACATCCACCTTCCCAGCACGAATGGCAAAAAGAACACCTTGAAATTTTAAGGACCCAGCACAGATACTATTCGGCCTACGCCAAAGAAAACTGGCAATCCGACAAGGAGGATAACATCATATCCCTTATCAAAAGAACAGCCAAAATTGTAAAGACCGAAAACAAGGAAAAATTAAAGGTAAAGCTCAAGAACCAAAGTCCGGAAAGAGCTATTCAATCGTTGTACCGGACCCAGTTGAGAAACCATTTAAAGTTAAGTGACATTGCAGATACCAAAGCCAATATCCTGCTATCGGTCAACGCCATCATCATATCCCTGCTATTGGCAAATTTGATTCCCAAATTAGGATTACCTTCCAACTTCTACTTAATATATCCTACCGTCATTTTTGTCGTATTCAGTATTGCATCCATGATCATGTCCGTTCTGGCCACACGTCCCAAGATAGAGAACAAGACCGTGGTGGAAGGACAAATACAGGCCAAGAACACCAATCATTTGTTCTTTGGTAACTTCCACATGTTGGATTCCCAAGCTTTTAAGGAAAAGATGAGGGATATTATAGAGAGTAAGGAAACCATTTACGACTCCCTGACACTGGATCTCTACTATTTAGGTAAGGTGTTGAAGTCAAAATACCAATTGCTTAGATGGACTTATACCATTTTTATGGTGGGTATCATTTTATCGGTCTTGGCATTTGCCATAGCTCTCAATTATTTTGGAATGGAACAAGAAATTATCGATGCGGTAACCCCAGAACCATAAGCGTCGCAATTTATATTTACATCATAAAAAAAGTCGGCGAATTGCCGACTTTCTATTTTGATTTCCAATGCTTCTCAACCGATTAGATGACATCCTCCAATTTTTTATTGGCTTCCATGTCCTGTACAATCCAATTTCTTTGCTTTCTTATTACGCTTGCGGCATTGATGGGCAAGTGTGTATCAGCCAGCACTTCGTCGTATTCTTCTACAGCAGCCTTATCTCCACGAATGGCCTCTTCCAACATGGATTCATCGTTTTCGCCGGAAAAGAAAGCCTTTATGTCCATCCAAGTTCTATGCATTGCCCCTTTCGCGGTGCCATCCATATCGTTTCCAATATCCAATGCCGGTGTAGAGGCTTTAAGTTCATTTAAAAAATTTCTACGTTCTCTGGCTTTGTTCAGGAAGTAGTTTTGAAGACCTGTTTCCTTTGCGTTTTCCGCTGCTTTTTTATAGCCTTTTATGGCATCTTCATTTTTCTGCACAATGTCGTTTAAATTGCTCTCTATCCCTTTGATATCGTTATTCATTATATATGGATTTTGCGGTAACTAATCTGCCTACCGTTTGGCATTTGATTAAAAATACCCTCAAAACTTGAGCTTTATTGATGCAATGGATGAACTTATGGACTCTATTGGTTTTATGGTTTTACAACTGATAAAATCCCTTTATAATCACAATTGGGATTCATTCCAGGGCCGGTACAACCCTATTTGATCCATCAAAAAGAAATGGAATATGGAGAAACTACTGTTCGGGACGAAATGGCAATAGATCGATGTATTTATAATCAATCCTTCCCAAATGGTCCACGTTGATACCGCCAGCTATTAAATCGGTACTCTCTTGGAGTTCCTTACGCTCCTCCTCACTGAAGTTGGAAAGTATCTCGTTGGAGAACAAAATATACTCATCGGCCGAAATCGTATTTTTTAAAAGGCGATGGGCCACGATGATATCTTCCCCCATCAGCTTTATGTTTTTGCCAATAGGAACCAGACCTACCTCTTCCCCAAAATGCAGGATGATTTTAAGACCCAAAAGTTCAGGAATCTTATCCGCCCCCTGATGACCATTGTTTTTACTTCGCAACACATCCATTTGATTATAAAACTCGGTGTAGAAATAAATACATTGATCAATCAAGTCTTTTAAAGTTGGAAGTTCGCCACTACGATAAAATAGTACCGCATCCCCCTCAATTTCAGAAATTTTGAGTCCTATTTCGTTTGAATAAATAATCTTGTTCAGGAGGGAAGGGATAATTTTGGTACTCAATTCAAAGTCTATCTCCCCCATAAAACGGGTAAATCCGCTGATATCGGGAATACATATTAATGTTGGGCCAGTGTCCATAATGTTTTTTGAAAAGATAGTATAACTGCCATGTCTTCATTAATCCTTTAAGAATCAATGTTAATCCGAATAGGGTTAAGCCGCCTTCTTGAAACACGGTAATTTTAAATGTGTTATTTAAAACCTATGACCAATGAATTTTAAACTAAGTACATATACCAAAAGAGCCATTACGGGAGGAGTGATTTCCATGATCGTCATATTGGCGGGGTCCTTTATGATGGGAGAACTAAGCGGCTATGAGGCCAAGGTACTCATCAATAAATCACTTTCTGGCCTCAATATGCTGTGCAACACCATTGTGCTTGCCTCTGCTACCACCCTGACCTTATTATTGACCTTATTGGGTTTGAGTTCTGGAACCAAATCCAAACTTAAAAACGACCACTATCTACATGTACTGCAAATTGCCAAATTTGATACGGTGGTTTTTATTGCCGCTTTGATGTCGTTTCTTTTGTTCAATTTGCCCATCACCGAATCGGAAAATGTACCCAGCAATTGGTACACCATAATTTATTACTCCAGTTTGGGCATATCCAGCATTTTAAGTGCAGCGCTGATCGTAGTGGTACTGATGTTGTACAATACCGTGGTGAACATCATCAAAATAGTTGGGCTGGGACAGACGGACCACTACCTTACCATAAGTGAAGATGAAAAGACCGGCGAACAAAAAAGTAATCAAAACAATTAATAAGGTCCTGACAATTATCCCATAAAAAAGCCCCTAAAAAAGGGGCTTGATTTTGTTCAAAAGTATGGTACAATTAGGCGTCCACCGTTTGTCCTTTATGCTTACCTTCCAAGGTCTCCTCAATGATTTTAGAGATAAAAGCAGGTAGATCGTTAGGGTTTCTACTGGTTACCAGACCTTGGTCCACAACAACTTCCTTGTCCTCCCAATGCGCTCCCGCATTTACAACATCGTCTTTAATGCTCTTGTAGGATGTTACGTTTCTATTTTCAATAACATCGGCACTGATCAACAACCATGGTGCGTGGCAAATTGCGGCAACCGGTTTGCTTCTCTTGAAAAATGACCGGATAAAAGCTATCGCATCATCGTTGATTCTTAGCAGATCGGGGTTGATTACTCCACCTGGAAGCACAAGACTATCATAATCTGCTGGGTTCGCATTGTCAATGGTCAAATCCACCGTTACGCTTTCCCCCCAATCCCTGTTGTCCCAACTCTTGATGGAACCACTTTCGGGAGATACCACATGTACTTCAGCACCTTCTTTCTTTAAAGCGTCGAGGGGTTCAAACAATTCTGATTTTTCAAAGCCATTCGTGGCCAATATCGCTATTTTGCTATCTTTCAATTTCATATTTCAATTTATATTTAGGGTTATTAATGATTCATTTTCTCTTTTTGCTTCCGTAGCTGTCGCTCCAGATTATCCACGGATTCACCAATGGATTTAACGAAGTTTTCTTCACTGGATTCTGCAAACAGACGAGGTCCGGGAAGACTCAATCGAATGTTACATATTTTTCCAGTTTCGTCAGAAGAGGTGTTCTCTTCCTTGAAAAAGACGTCTGCCCTGATGACCATATCATATTTGTTGGAAAGCTTTTCCAATTTTTCTTTGGCCATCGCTTCCAGACGGTCGCTCTGGGCAACTTCATCATATTCAAAAATTATCTGCATATCTGTATTAGTTTAAATCTTGTTTTGATTTTCAATCGAACAATATCAAGCTACTACAGTTTTATGGTTTTTCTTTGCTCAATACCTTGAATCCTTGATTCAAATCAAGGAACCGGGGTTTCAAAAATCAGTACGGGTAAAATTCAAATCCTGGGTTTTGGAAGCGGCAATTAGAATGGAACGTTCAGACTTACTTGAAACAAATTGTTCTCCTTGGAATTGAAATACCCCAGTTTCAGGGTAAATTCCTTTAAACTACCGATCCACAATCCTCCGCCTTGGGAAGTATGCCATACATTGGAAGTGTCATTTTTGACCCAGACCCGACCATAATCAAACCCTCCAAAAACCCCAATGGTCACAGGGGTAAATGCAGTGGTGTATTCCTTGATACGATATTTTAGATCGGTATTCTGATAAAAGTAGGATCGACCAGTAAACCGCTGGTCCCGAAATCCACGCAAACCGTTCTCCCCGCCAATGGACGGTGCATGATAAAAGAAATAGGTATTGTCCCCAATATTGGTTTTATACTCGGCCATGGTAGAAAACACCAGGTCGCCGGATGGGATAAGCTTATGGTCAAAACCAGCTTTAATGGAGGCATAGCCAAACCGATTGTTTTCGATATTCAGATTGGCTTTATAACCTGCCGATAGTCCTACATACATAGCCTTGGTCGGAAAATCCCCAGCATTGTCTCGATCGTAGTATCCAGAGATTTCAGCACCCACATAATTCTGTGTAGTGAAGGCTTCAGAATCCAAGTTCTGTGCATTGAAGAAACGATTGTCCATTTCCTTTACTTGAAAAGACTCAAAAATCAATCTAGGCCTTAGGTGGTAATATGCCATACCGACATAGGATTTAAATTGACGTACACGCCCTCTGTAAAAATCAATATCAAGTTGATCTTCTTGGTTTGCGGTTTCATTGCCATATCCAAAAAAGTTCCTTACGTAACGGTCGTTACTGTAATAAGCGCCCATTTCAAAATCCCAACCTGGGGTAACATTGGCAAATATGCCATCGTATTGCAGTTCAAAAGCGCCAAAAGAAAAATAATAGTTGGCTCCAAAAGAATGCTGCTGCTTATACGGAACTCCATTGAGTCCATTTTTGGTAAATCGTTCCCTGAGACCCAAAAAAACATTGTCATCGGACCTAAACCCAAGATTTGGTGCCAAAACATTGCTGTTGGGCAAAAAATAACGCCAGTGCAAGGTATTGGCCTCGTATGAATCGGTTAGATGTGTACTAGGTTTATCCGCTTCAAATTTGAGCTCCTCGTGTTTCCAATCGTATACTTTTACCTTTTTCTTATTTTCGATATCGTATATGTCTTTCCCATATCCTCCTACTATCCTTATCTTAATGAACTTGTCTCCCTCCCCTGTTAGCTCATAAACATCATCATCGCCCAGTCCATACACCCAAATTTCTTTCGTGGTGGATTTATCCAAGATCCTGCGATATATTTCTGGATTGGGTTCATCGGTAAGTATCCGTTTTACAACAACCGTGGTTTTTCCATTGGCCTCTCTGGTAAACTCAAATTTATCATCCTTTTCCGTTCCCCTAACGATAACCACTTTGTTCAAATAAGCACCATACTCCAATGCCCATTGGTCCAGCTGTTTCAATCTGGCCTTCAATGATTTTTTAATGAAACCGGAAACACTGTCCTGTACTTCCAAAGGAAGCCTTTGGAAAGCCTCTTCAATTTCCTGCTCGGTTAAATTCTTTTGAATGTATTTTGCTTCCTCTACCCAAGACTCAGCGCCCAAATCGGTAACCAGTACTTTATCCAGCTTACTTCCTGAAAGGTTCAGCCAATTCACATCGTCGATATCTTCGTCAAAAGTTTGCCATCTTCGGGAGTTGGGCACAAACATTTTGATGAGTTTCAGGGCAAAACCATCAAAACGCGGAAAAATATTGTCCCTGTCCCGGGGAATGGGCATAAACTCTTTAATACCCCTCTCACCCTCATATTCGATCCACCTCCACTGATCCTGGTGACGGTCCCAATCCCCAACAAGCATATCGAACACTCGTGCACGCACATAGGCCCTTTGGTCGACGATATATTCCTCATCTTCCTTGATTTTCTCGAGCATATCCGTAGTACTTTCCATATCGGTTACTTTACCATTTTTATCAATGGTCCTACGATACCCCTTATAATTGACCTGCTCCTCGGATGGACGCCTTTCAATAAAGTAAAGTTCGTCTCCATAATCCTTGTTGAAATCTCCCAAGGTTTCTTGCTTTGGAACAAAGTATAGATCATTATCGGAATGGTTCACTCCTACCCCTTTCGCCAAGGGGTTCATGACCAGTTGCATATAAGGATGTGCACTGGCAAAAAAATCGGACACCAGCTCTTCGGGCCATGAATCCCGGTATTTGTCCTCATTGTATGCTATGCCCGGCAACTTGAACTTCAAGTATTTCATAGCACTTTTCCGTAAGGACCGCATGGCATATTCGCCCCCATCGCTATCTTCGAGCCGCAGGGAAAAGGATTGGTGCCCACCGCCTTCCTTGGTCACCTTTACACCACCATACAGGGTATCCAAATCCACTGTTGGCGCCGTAACCTTTTTTCCAAAATATGTGCGGTAACGTTTCCCCCACAAAAATTGGTAAAAGCCCGTTTTATGATAGGCGTCGGAGTCGTCCAATACTTGTTCGGTCACTTTTTCAGGTAGGTTGGAATCTATTTTGACAATCGGTCGTTCCTCCGGAAACTTTGAAAGAACATCCATTGTGGTCCTTGTTTCTTCCTTATCAAAACTGTAGAATGATACACTTGACGATCCGTCTTTAAAGTATTCCAATTTGGCGAATCCCAGAGCCCCATGTGAAAACTTACCTTCATAGGTCAAAGCGCCTCCCAGAGAGACCAATTCATCCTCTGAAAGATGGGTGGCCGATTTTGTGGCCAAGGCCCCACTAATGATCTGACGCACATTTTTACCGACCAGATATTGTAAATTTTCTTCATGGCCCGATACAATGGTAATACGGTCGGATTTTTGAGCCTGCGTGGTCACGAAAACCCTGAGATAATTATAACGTCTTGAATTTAAATGCTCTGGGTCGTACGCTGCTAAATCTTTAAACCCTTCGGTAAGCGTCCCTAGCACGGGAATAGGGGTCATATGGTCCTTAAATGTCTTTTTACCCGCATATTGTCCGTTACTGAATACGGGGTGGTGCATGGCAATTACAATGTTCTTGTCCAGATTGTCGTCGATGGCATCCTCGAGTTCCTCAACAAACCGTTGTCTGGTTACTATATCCGTACACTTCTTGTTGATATTCTTTACCCTTGACCAATTGGAAACAAACCATCTGGAATCCACCAAGACCAAAATCAATTTATCGCTGAGTTGTATACGTTCTATGGGGCATGCATTTTCTGGAAAAAAGTCGACATTTTCCAAATCCATGTCTTTCACATAATTTTCAATCTCTTCAACATCTTCCGTATTCTTGGACTTCCACTCATTGTTTCCGGGAATAAAAAACGTTCGCCCTCTAAACCCCTTTGTCAGGTCCACTTGTTTGTCCAAAAGTTGCTTGTCAAAATCCCAATTATCCTGTTTTTTGGTAACATTGTCACCTGTAAAAATCAAGGTACTGTTTTCATTGGCCTTATTTAATTGGTCACCTAAACTTTCCCAAACGGAACTATTGTCCAAATCGGAAACATTGCCCAATCCGCCTGCAATGAAAAAAGTATGGCTAAGCTCTTTGTTACCATCAGTCTCTTTGGTTTCAGCGGTCTGCTGCAATTTAAAAGTAGCACAGGAAGCACAAAAAAGTAAACTGATGGACAGGAGGCCTTGCCTCCAGAACGTAAGCTTGAAAGATTTTGTCATAGACAGATTTAAATGGTTTAGGCAAGGAAGGTCAACGGAGCCAGGACAATGTTTCCGATTCCAATAGGATAGATTCGACTATGATACTATTGAGAAACCCGATCGGATAAAACATAGGCTTCCCATTGACTTTTCCTTCTTATAATTAACAAGGGAATTTAAAGAGGATGTCCGATTATGTGTTATCCTATTGATTTTATGTTTAACTCTATCCAATCTGCAAACCATTTAGGATATCATGGCCCAGGGATTCTTTGTTTTGTCAAGTGAAGATTGCCGACAATAATTTTTTGAACGACAACATGAAAAAATGTTTCGTCCAATCAAAGGAATAGATTGACATTACTGTTTATTGAAGATTACGAGACAATCTCACTGAAAGCTACTGCCTTTCATATAGTTTTACCCGCAATACCTTTGGTAGATTGAAACGAAGTCCGAAATCGGTCTGATCTCCGTTCAAGATTCGATCTACGACAAAAGCCCCGTCCTCATAATGTCCTTCCTCCACCACGAGATAGTTCCAATGATTATCCGCTTTTTGTCCAGTGGGCCGTACCATAACACGACTGTGGTAACCGGTGATCAAGAATGTCCCTTTTTCCAATTCCGCCACCAAAATGCGTCCATCGGGATCTTCGGGCTGATGCTCGGTTCTGGCAAGTCGGTCAAAGGTGCCAAAAGCAACATCAATGTCCCACCCCCTAAAGGTAAGGGTAGTGTCGGTGATATAGTTCTCCCGGTCCCATGGTGAGCCTCGATCGTCATCTTTATCAATTGGTTCCAGTTGCACAGCTGTCTTTATCTTTCCGTCAAGGTTCAACTTGGCGATTTCCCTTTGCATGGGCCTGAAAAGCTCAAAATTACGGGCCGTTGGCGCGTACATTTCCTCATCGGTCAATCGGTTGCCATTGGCTCCAAACCGAACTCGCTTGTCATCCAACCCAAAGGGTGCGTATCCGATGGCACCATTTCCCAGTGCCGTATAAAAGAACCTCGGAAAAGGAGACCTCCAATGGGTTTCGGGTATCAACAAAGGGTTATCGCTTCTACTGTAGAGTTCGATTAACTTCAGGTATTTTTCGGTGTCCGTGGTATAGATGTCCGGTGCTAGGATGTCAATAGCGGGAGCTGCCGCTTTCCAAAGTTCAAAAACATTATCGTTGGGCCCGCCGACTTGGTATTTGGGTGGCCACCCTGCATCTATGGGATCACGGACCGCGGCATTGACCATCAGCGGAAGAGGATAAATTTCCTTTCCTGCCGCAGCGACTTCCCCTATATAAGATGCCACATGCCAAACATGGAAATATTCGTCCGCGTTCTTTCCGAAAACTTCGCTCCAATTTCCTTGCCCCCCCGATTTGACATCCATCGCCTTCAGGGCTGCTTTGGGCACTGGCTGTTCAAAAAGTTTTTGGGCCACAGGTGAGTAATCACGTACGGAGCCCCAAGTTCCAGGTTCATTCTGTACTTGAACAATGATCACCGTATGCGCTTTATCAAATTCCTTCAAATGCTTCATAAAAGCCACAAAAGCCTTTTTATCAGCGTCCAAAGTAGCTTGTGCATGGGGAGAGGGCGAATCTATGGCCTTACCATCCTTCCCAATCATATTCGGGTATTTTTGGCGTTGGAGTTTCATCCAAGTGGGCATATAATGGTTTGACCCGTTTTTCCATGTAGCAAACCACAAAAGCACCACTTTCAGATCGTGTTGGCGTGCTTGTTCGATGATCTCATCCACGACACTATAATCATAAGCTCCCGGACTGGGTTCGAACTGCTCCCAATAGATGGGGATTTCCAAGGTATTGGCATCCAACTTCTCCATGGCGGACCAAACTTTGGGAAGCACGGAGGGCCAAGCACTGGAATTGTTGGCCTGGGCACCCAGGATCAAAAAGGGTTCATCGTCCACCATCAACGCATAGCGGTCATTTTTCTTTTCAATTCGGGGCATAGCCGATTCCATTGTTTGTGCTCTGGTAAAAAAGCAACTGAAGAAAAATATAAGTAAGATTCCTTTTTTCATGATGCTCCACTATTTGGGTTTACCTTGTATCGGTTTTTAAAAAAAATCGTTCAGACCTTTTAGTGTGGAATATATTCAAAGTCTTTGAGGGTAACTTGTCCCTCACCAATGGCACATAGGCCAATCTGCACACTCATAAAGCCGCTCAGCACATTATGATGATATCCAGAGACATCGAAGGAGTTGGCTGTTTTTATCCACTTCTGGCCATCAAGGCTATAGTACATATCCACTATATTCTCCGTATTCTTCAAACGGAGGTAAACGCTATTACTTTCCACAACATTTTCTTCGGTTGGGAATTGCCATCCCCTAAGGTTCGATAAGATGTTTTGTCCGTCTGTCAAGATGCCTGAAAAAGCCCTCTCATTATAAAAAAGCACCAATCCGCCAATCGCATTTTCCCCAATCTCCATTTCCACTTGTGCAGTATAGGAATGATCAAGGGGAACCGTAAGCATGGGAGATGCATCGGCCACGGAATTTCCTTTTCCATCTAGCACCAAGTCATCATCCTCAAAATGATATCTCTCCTCATCCACCCCTCCAAAAAACCGCCATTGTGGTTTCAAGCTGTTTCCTGAAAAATCATCATCCAATGTAAAAGGTTGCTCAATCGTATTTTCAAGGTCTGGTAGAGGAATGGCTTCATTGATAGCGATATTTTCGGGAATCCGGTACCAATCATCCTCGGACCATTCCAAAGGTACCAACATGGTCTGTCTACCCATATTGTAATGGTCTTTTTCGTAGCCGTGAAAAATCATATACCAGTTCCCTTCGGCATCGTCAAAAACGGTACCGTGCCCAACGGACCACCATCTTTCGTCTTGTGAGGCTGTGCGCAGTATGGGATTGTGAGGGGCATTCTCCCAAGGTCCAAGTGGGGATTTCGATCGTGCTGAAATCACCATATGCCCTGTCGCTGGTCCCGCCGTTCCCCCTTCGGCAACGGTCAGGTAATAATAATCGCCCCTTTTGAAGAGTTTTGGGCCTTCCATACAAAAACACTCTATGGACCACTCCCTTGGGATTTCCCAGCCATCGTACACGTTTTTCGGTTCCCCGGTCACGGTAAGACCATCTTTGGACAGGGGCACATAACTGCCACTGCTAAAGTAGAGATAGCGATTGCCCTGCTCGTCCACCACATGCCCTGGATCGATCATCGTAATATCGATCAATACTGGATCGCTCCATGGACCTTCTATATTGTCGGCTGAAACAACATAGTTTTTATTGTCAGCCGGAAAATAGACGTAGTATTTATCCTCATATTTTACCAAGTCCGGTGCCCATACCGAACCAACGTACTCCGTAAGCGCAGGTCCCACAGGTTCCCAGTTGATGAGATCGGTGGAATGCCATATCAATAGCCCCGGGTAATATTCAAAGGACGAATGCACCATATAAAAATCGTCGCCATCTCGCAATATGCTCGGGTCGGGATGATCTCCGGGAAAAATGGGGTTGGTGAAAGTCATGGCCGTATTACTGCTTTCCTCATTCTTTTGAGTTGATTTTTCCTTTTCAGAACAAGAAATAAGACTTATAAGGATGATCAGGGAAACCGCATGCCTTAACATATGTTGATTTTTTTTGAGATTGATTTATAGTTTCTTGAAACTTAACAGGGCCACTTCATTTTCACGGATGGGGTATTCCCTGGTAAATTTCCCGTCGGTTATTTGCACCAAGATCGTTGATATGGGGTCGCCCTTGCTGGTTTCCTTTAAAAAAGCCACTTGCTTTTTTGAAAGTTGGTCGGGTTTTCCCATCTGACAATATACTGAATATGGGTCGTTTTGCTTATAGCCAATTTTATACACCTCGAGCTGATAAGCTCCATCGGGCATTCCTGAAAGATCTACCAGCACATTGTTTTTCACTTTTGCTGGATGATCCTGATTGTAGTAGTCCTGATTGTTCGTTTCCTCGGGCAGTGTATAGGTATAGTCCCAGAACAACAATTGGACATCCCCTTTCCGATTTGTTGTGGCAACGGATTTCCCATCCTTGTTTTCCAGTTCAATGGGTCCCAATTTGTTCATCAGGGCGTAGGCATGGTAGGCCGATTTTTTGATGCCTTGGGTATTGAGCAGTCCGAAGCCGCCATGGAACGGGGTGTATCTAGGGCCGGGCTCCTCAAAAATATCGGTAAACACCCAATAGGACATGGAGGTCGCTGCATTGCCAATCTGCTTCATTTTGTTGAGGATAAAGGATGCACTATGGTAACTATCGTGAAAAGGGTCTGCCGGGGTATAGGATGAGCTCCATTCGGTATAGTGCAGTTCGAGATCGGGCTTGGACGATTCCGAGATTTCCTTACGGGACTGAATCACATCCTGACTGACACTCCACTCATTGGGGCTCAAAACTGTACCTGTTCCGCCAAATTCATCCAAAAAACCTACATCCACTCCGTAGGAGTGTGTACTTATAAAATCCAACGGCACTTGGTTGTCCTCACAAAATGCGATCATTTCGGGTTCCCATGATGCTCCTGCGGTGGCCGGTCCACCCACAAAATAATCCACATCCACACTTTTTACCGCTTCTGCGGCATATTTATAGAGTTTAAAATATTCCTCTTGGGTGCCTGTCCAAAAACCTGGGGATAAATTGGGTTCGTTCCATACTTCAAAGTACCAGGTTTCCACCTCTTCTTCCCCATATCGGTCGGTCCAATGTTGGACAATATTACGGATTAAATCAGCCCATTTTCCATAATCGTTTGGCGGGGTAACATTGCCCTTCCACCAAAAGATGGTTTGATCACCACTGGCCAATGCCGGTGGCATAAAGCCCAATTCCACGAAGGGTTTCATCCCAATCTCCAAAATATAATCATACAATACATCCACGTATTGATAGTTGTAGACCGGGTTTCCTTCCCTATCGTGTTTATAAATGGCCATATCCTCATTGAAAAGGCCGTGCATCCGAATGTACTCAAAACCACAATCCCGCTTTAGCATTTTCAATTGCTGTTGCCAGTCGGCCCGAAGGCCTTCGTTGGCCCTTCCTGCACCAATGCACTTGTTGAACATGGTGGTCATGGGGCCTTTTTCCTTTTGGACATCAATGGTAATGGTCCTGTCCTGGGCCATGATGCCATGGCAGTGACACCAAAGGGCCAGGACAAAAACCAGTTTGTGAAATGCAGTATGACTGAACATTTTATGCTATTGGTAAAACTATCTGTTAATTCTCAGTGACAGCATCAATTAGGTCAGGAAAAATTTCTTCTCCTGTACTCCTTCTGAAAAGGCCCATGTTATGGTCGTCGGTATAACCATTGTCCCATATTACGGGAACCATACCGTGTGAAAGGGCTGAAGCAGTTACTTTTTGAACGTAATCTTCGCGATAGGCCTTGTGTCCTTCCACATTCAAACGGGCACTTGCGCCGTACTCACCCAAAATCACACCCAGACCATTGGCGACAAAGGCATCTTCAACTTTTTGGAACTGTGTCTCCAAGTGATCCTCTTCGCCCCAACCTGCTGTAGCTGATGGGTCAGTGGCCGTTGACCCCCATTGCCAAATATCATCATTCTCCACATTCAAGGTGAAATCATAGGGATCATAATAATGTACTTCCATGAGCATACGGTCTTCCACGGTATCCTCAGGGATTACCGCATAATTTACAGCATGGTCTATATTGGTGTTGAAACCCTGAATGGTCAAGAACCTGTAGGCATTTCTTCCTCCCGTCTCCCTTACCGTATTGATGAAGGTCTCATTAAAGGAATTTTGAACGGTGTAATACTCTTCGGTGGGCTCGGAATAGTCCCCTTCATAGAGTACCTCATTGGTTCCTGCAAAAACCAAATGATAGTCGTAATCCCTGAAATATATGGCGATTTGCTTCCACATTTTGTCAAGGCGGTCATTGATGTAATCTTGGCGTTCGTAGGTGGGTTCGTTCATCCAACCCCCATCATAATGTATGTTTATTATGGCGAACATATCATTCTCCAACACATAATTTATCACTTCCTCCACGCGGGTCAGCCCTTCATGGCTGATGGTATAGTTGGGATCTCCTTCTTCAATATAGTTACTCCATGCAATGGGTATTCTCACGGTATTGAACCCTGCTTCTTTTACGGCATCGATCAAATCCTTGTTGACGGGTGGGTTCCCCCATGCGGTCTCCCCTCCCACTGCGTCCAAGGAGTTTCCGATATTCCAGCCGACTCCCATTTCACCGGTGAGCTGAACAGCTGTAAAGTCGCTCATTTCACTCGCATCTGCATCAATAGTGGACAATCTGAAATCCTGTGTGACCTCTATATCAATTTGTGTTGTTGTGGTGTAAACCGTGATTAGTGCCGTTTTTTCGGATTCGTTCAGGTTGGCATCAGCATTTACATTGATGGTCGCAGAGGCTAATCCGGACTCTATCGGGTCTCCTGCCTCAGATGTAAGTGTCAACCAATCTGCATCCGTATCTATTGCCCAAGCCACATAAGTGGGTGCCGTAATGGTAAAGGAATTACTTCCCCCACTGGTAAAAAAGTTCATGCCCCGCGTATCGACCGCAATCTCATCGGGCAGGCTATCATTATCTCCATCACATGATATGGCCAATCCGAAAATCAGCACAAGCATCAGTGGTAGTTTCAGTAAACTTTTCGTCTTCATAATATTTATTTAGTTAATGGTGATTTTTATGTTGGATAATATGTTTCTGGATGAATTACCAACTTTGATGTGGTAATCGCCCTTTTCCACTTCCCAACTATTGTTTGCTACATTATAATAGCCCAACTCCTTGATTGGAATAGGGATAGAAATTGTTTTGGTTTCTCCTGATTTCAGTTCTGCTTTTCCAAAGCCTTTTAGTTCTTTATTGGCTCTTTCCACAGTTGAGTTTGGTTTGGAAACATACACTTGGACCGTTTCCTTACCAGTTATGTTTCCTATGTTTTTTACATTGACATCGATTTTTATCATCTCATCTTCCTGATAGGTGGCTTTATCGGTCTGGACATCCAAGAATTCAAATTCCGTATAGGAAAGTCCATACCCAAACGGATACAAGGGCTCTATTTCCTTGGTGTCGAACCATCGATAGCCCACCAAGATCCCTTCTTTATAGACCACGGTGCTATCGCCCGGAAAGGCATCAATGGCGTGAGCGGGAGAATCCTCCAATTTTTTGGGCATGGTCCAAGGTAATTTACCCGATGGATTTACATCCCCGAGCAATACATCGGCCAAGGCATTTCCACCTTCGGAACCATTGAACCAGCTCCACACGAGAGCTGATGATTTTTCACTGATCTGTTCCAGGTCAAAGGGGGCTCCAGCAATCATGACCACGATGGTGTTAGGGTTGGCTACCATAACTTTTTCAATCAATGCTTCCTGACCAAAAGGTAGTGCCAAACTGGCCCTGTCCGAAGCTTCCGTTTCATAATCACGGTTCGATCCTGCAAAAATGATGGCTACATCCGAATTTTTGGCCGCATTTACCGCCTCCTCCACCAACATGGGGTCGAGTTCGTCCAAAGTCACGGGACCGTTCAGCGTGATATCGCCTAATTTCGCCTTCTCGTTTTCGGAATAGCCTTCACGGTATCCTTCGGCATAATTGATCTGTACTGATTCGGGCAAGCGGTTTTTGAGTCCTTCTAGGGGTGTTACTTCCCTTTTGGTCTTGACCCCTGCTCCAAATCCGCCCAATGCATTTTTCTTAGTGGCGTTGTTTCCTATTACGGCCACGCTTTTGATATTGTCCAGGTTTATGGGCAAAAGACCACCGTCGTTTTTCAACAGTACAATGGATTCTGAAGCGATGTCATAAGCATCCTGAAAATGTTTCTCGGTGCTCAATTCCCCTTTTTTACGTCCTTCATCATCAATGGCCTTTATAGTGAACATGACCTGAAGCACACGCTTGACCGCTCGATCCACATACCTTTCCTCTATTTTTCCTTCCTTCACGGCCTTGATCAATGCATCGGCAAAGTAGAATTCATCGAAAGGTTTTGGTGTTCCCATTTCAATATCCGTACCGCTCTCCAATGCTTTTTTTGTATCGTGTACAGCAGCCCAATCGGAGACAACGATTCCATCAAACCCCCATTGGTCGCGCAACACGGTTTGAAGCATATACTCGTTCTCACAGAGGTAATCCCCCCTGAACTTGTTATAGGCTCCCATAAAACCGTAGGCTTGTCCTTCCGTCACGGCCGCTTTAAAGGCTGGAAGATAAATTTCCCTGAGGGTTCGCTCATCTATTTGAACATCAACATAATCGCGATGGGTTTCCTGATTGTTCGCTGCATAATGTTTTTCACTGACGGCAACATCATTTTCCTGTACACCGACCACAAAAGGAACGGTCATTTTTTTGTTCAAAAAAGGGTCTTCGGTAAAATACTCGTAGGTTCTACCGCCCAAAGGGGTTCGAATGATGTTTATTGCGGGAGAGAGAAGCATGTCCTTATCCCTAGCGCGGGCTTCCGCGCCTACACTGTTCCCAAAACGATATGCCATTTCCGGGTTCCAGGTCGCGGCCAATCCACCCCCTGCTGGATAATAGGTGGCAAAATCATTGTCCCAACCCGCTGGGGCCCAAGAATCACGGGAAATCTCTTCCCGCACCCCCAAAGGCCCATCGGCCATGGTAAACTCAGGAATGCCCAATCGTTCTACTGCAGCGGTGGCAAACATACTGCTGCCATGCAACATGCCTACTTTTTCCTCCAAGGTCATTTGGGCAATCAGGCTATCGATTTTTTCATCGTACTGCATGGATACCGGTGTTCCTTGATAGGACTCTTCCATGGCAAGGTCCATTTCTCCCTTGTTCACGGCTCCCTCCCTCTTACAGGATATCCCGATAATGGCCACAAAGGCCAAAGCTGTGGATATCGGTTTATTTTTCATGATTCCTATAATTTTTTGAAACGTATGGCAGTACCTCCCCCTGCAGCAAGATGAATCCCCAAGGTGTCTTTTGAAGAAACCTCTTGTTTGGAAATACCAACTTTTTCAGGGCTGTTCTCTAAATCGGTGCCCTCGGCATCCGCATAAATCTGTGCTTCGTATGGTCCATCGGAAAGAAAGGAAAGCTCGATTTCAAAATCCCTTGCTTCCTCATTGGTAATACTGCCCAAATACCAATCTTCGGAATTCAAATCTTTCCTAACGGTTGTAATGTATTCTCCTATTTCCCCATTGATCACTTTGGTGGTTTCCCAATCCGTGGGTACATCCGCAAGAAACGGGAATGCTGGATGACCAATATAATTTTCTGGCAAATCGGCCAACATTTGAATTGGGGAATACAACACCACGTACAACGCCAATTGTTTGGCGGCCGTTGTATTAACCCGTCTATTATTGAATCCCTTGGTTTCCATAATATCCAATACACCGGGTGTAAAATCCATTGGACCGGACAGCATTCTGGTAAATGGTAAAATAACGGTAAAGCTTGGTGGATTCCCTTCGCTCCAAGCGTTGTATTCTTGTCCTCGGGCCCCTTCCCTAGCCATCATATTGGGGTAGGTTCTACGTTCTCCCGTATCCTTGATGGGTTCGTGAAAGTTTACCGTCAATTCATATTCAGCGGCCTTTTCCAACACCCAGCGATAATATTCCACTCCAAATTGGCTTCCGTGCCATTCCTTCATGTTGAGTTTATCGCCCACTTGTCCAATTTTGATATCATGGATACCTAAATCTTTGTACAACTGCATCCCGGCATCAATCTGTTTTTTGTAGTTGATGATATTGGAACCTGTTTCGTGATAGCCAATGATGTTCACACCTTTTTCCCTACCGTAATCCACAACTTTTTGGTAATCAAAATCAGGGGTTGACTCTGTAAAACTGAACTCGTGCATTCTATTTTCGTACCAGGCCGGGGTCCATCCTTTGTTCCAGCCTTCAATCAACATATGATGTATGCCCAATTCATGGGTTCTATCAATGTCCGCGATTGCATTCTCCGTGGTGGCCCCATGCTTGGGACCTTCCCAAAAGGTGTATTTGCTAATGTGCATGCCCCACCAAATCCCTGTGTATTTGTAGGTTTCTATATAACTTAGGTCCTCCAACTTATTGGGTTCATTAAGATTCAATATCAGTGAGGACTCTATAAGTTCTCCAGGTTTTTCCCCAATTTGAAGCGTTCTCCAGGGTGTTTGGAAACTGTTGACGGTACGTACTTTTACGCCATCGCTCCATGGCATCAAATCGAGATCCAATTGAGTGCCTTCTTTTTTGGCCACGGTATAGCTGGCAAAGTTTTTCAGGTCAGCTTCATGAAGACTTAGGTACAATCCATCATCACTTTTGATGGTAAAAGGTGTGTGGACGGTATCAATCTCACTGAGCTTGGTCTTGGTAAACAAATGCTCGTAGCGATTCGCTTTGTATGCGGGAATCCACCAAGCCTCTCCATCATTTGTGAGGTTGAACTCCGTCAACTCGTTCATGATGAAAATACTGTCCTTGACTCCTTGTTCTGGAAATACATATCGAAATGCCACGCCATCATCAAAGGCACGGAATTCGATATTCAACTTTCGCTTGGTATCTGCCTTTTCCTGCAATTGGACAGTGAGTTGATTGTAATTGTTCTCTACCAAATGCTTTTCCCCCCAAACCTGTTCCCAGGTTTCATTAAAGGATGAGCGCTCTATATTGACCACTTCCAGATTGTGGCTCAAGGAATCGTTTTCCTTGAGAACAAAACCCAAAGCTGAGGGTTCCACCACTTTTTTATCTCCGTGGCCCACACTATACGATGGACTTGTTTCCGATAATTCAAAAACAATTTTATTGGTGCCATTTGGGGAAGCCAATTCGTATGAAATATTCTTTGGTTCCTGTTTGCATGCAAAAAGGGAAGCCAGGGCGATGTAAATTGCTATTCGTTTATTCATGATAAATTTTTTCATCATTCATTGAAATCATGCTCATGAACTGGGAACCATGTCCCAGCAACAAGCTATAGTGATTTTTTTGAAGGGAATGTTTTATGTGCGATTAAAAGCAAGGAGCAGATTTTTGCCTTTCCTGCTCCTTGCCACTAAACTAACTAACTCTATCTATAAAGATTTTTTTCAACTAATCGAACATATAAACACTGTCTATGGTGGCCGTTACCGCATTCATATCAGCAATATCAGTACCCATACCAACGATATCAATCACAAATACCACATTACCCTCCACTGCGGAATCAGGGTCGAAAGTCACTGTGTAAGTACCATCACCTGTGACATTAATCGTTTCTCCGTTACCATTAGGACTCCAATCGGCATCTGCATAATAGACGGATGCATCATAGTTTCCTGCCAGGCCGGTGCCACTTAATGTAAATGTCACTTCCACTCGATCGCCAAACATCAATTCACTGGTATCCAATGGTGGATTTGCTGCAGTACTTCCGAAATCATTGTACAGCTCTATTCGCAAATTTCCATTCATTTCAAGGTCACCGTAGTCAATCAATGAATTATCAACGACTACTTCCGTTCCTCCCGGAGGTGTTACGTTGCCACCTCCTCCACCGGAAACATTATTGTTGATGATATAATGGAAGGATAACCATTCGTCATTGTCCGGGTTGTAACTTGTTCCAAACCATAGCCCAAAGCTTTCAAAATCATCCGGGACAGCTTTTACCACGGTAAGGGTACTTGTGGTAGGGCTCAACCAACTTCCTTCGCTTTGTATCAGGGTTCCACCATCACTCAAGGTTATCGTGGCATAATCACCCGATTCCGATTGATCGATGGTAAACGTACCTGAACTCTCTACACCATTTTCATTTTTAAAATAATTCTGGGTGCCTCCGTATTGGTCAAAACGTATATATGAATTTTCCGCTGTAGCGGTCCAGTCGTCATTCCATCCCCAGTTGTAGGAGCTGGAAGCATCCGTGGTCCAACCGATTCCTCCTATTATCCAATCCACGGGGTTTCCAGTCCCATCCAATTTCCAATATCTTCCTGCCGCAGGACCTCCAGTAAGGATTTGAAGCAGTTCCCCCTCTTCGAAAGTTGGCTGGAAACCTTCATCTGGCTCTGGCTCTTCTGGCTCAGGAGGCGTCCAATTATCCGCATACTCCTTGGAGATGAAGTTATAGGAAAGCAAGGCTGGGTCTCCGCAGCCTCGAATTACTCCAAGTTGCATATAATCCTCTGTCAGGGAAAGTACCACAATATTGTTCCAATCCTCAACGCAATCCTCGTAAGCGGAATCATGTATGATGGTTGCCCCACTTGTGGTTAAGGTATGATTGTCCTTATCCAAGTAATAGGTTCCCGATTGTGAACCATATTCCGGTTGCATCAAATGTTCAACGGTCAAGTAAGGTCCTCCTTCCAAACTGAAGGTCATTTCTCCAAAATCACCAGGTCCAGAAAAACCCCATCCTTGGATTCCACCTAGATCGGGAGACCAGTTCCAGCAGTCTTCCCCGTAGCATCCTCCATCAAAAGTGGCAAAGGGTTCGCCTTCCTGTAACCAACCATTGTCAGTTCCAAAAAAGAACATAGGACCGGTAAAATATTTGGACTGCCCATTCTCATCCACATCCAAGACCCATGTTTTAGAGTTACCAGGACCCCCAGAAAGCATTATCCAAAGGGGATCACTGACATAACTCAAATTGTCATCGGTAACGGATACATTCACTGGATCGGCATCCACTAAACCACCATCGGTAACGGCTGTAAACTGGATTGTGTAATCACCGGCAAATGCATATTGAATGGTATCGTGCACTTTATATGATTTTCCTGTTCCATAATCCCAGACCGCTGTGGTACCTGGGGTATTGTTGGTTACGATTACCGTATTCCCTCCCGGGTCGATGTCGTAATCTTGAACGATTGAAAACTGAAGTTGTTCCACTGCAGGTTTATCCTCCAGTTCATATTCGTCCTCACACGAATAAGCTCCGAACAGGAGAACCCCTATGAGGCTTATCTTTAATATATAATCAATTGTCTTCATTGCAGTTAATTTTTATAGTTTGATTACCATCCTGGATTTTGGGTCAATACTCCATCCGATAATGTGATTTGTGTGTTAGGAATTTGTGATAATCCTTGTGTCTCTTGAATTTGTGAGGCACTGATCTGTTTGTTAGTTTCCACATTTCCGCTCAAAACGGTTGTGTTCTCCGCTATTTCATTGGCAGCGACGCCAATTCCTTGTCTTAGCAGATCCCAATAACGGATACCTTCCAAGGCAAACTCCTTGTGACGCTCTATCATAATGTTATTCGGGGTTGCTGACAGGGACGAGAAGTTATCTCCGTAGGCACGTTGCCTCACTTGATCAAAATAGGCCTGGGCACTTGCACTACCGAGCTCGGCCGCCATCAGCAGTACATCGGCGTAACGGATTACCGTATAATCCTGGAATTGTCCAATCTGGAAGTTTGTCGCTCCCAGTAGTTCCGCGGCACTGTTTAGGTTTCCTTCCTCGTCATACGCACTCATAGGGGTGTATTTTTTGTTCGTATACCCGGTGTATTCACGCTGATCCAACAAAAGGTCACTTCCAAAATCTATTTCTTCTTCCTCGATGGAAATTACCGAAGCATCACGTCTGGTATCGTTTTCATCATAAAGGTTGTACAGTTTCGGATTTACTGTAATACCCCATCCCCTTCCATAAGGGAAGTGGTCCAAGTTTCTAAGCCCGAACATGACCATCCAATGGTTACCGTCCGTATTGCCATTATAATCACTTGTGAAAGTATATTTGACTGAAAAGACCACCTCGGGGTTATCCTCACCTGCATAGGTAGTACCGCTTTCCGTGGTTGAGGCAGCAGGCCACAAATCCTTGAACTCTGGCACCAAACTATGTCCGCTTCCTTGGATTACGTCTTCCAAATGTTCCAAAGCTTGGGCTTGTGATACCATTCCGACCAAATTGGATTGTCCGTAGTATCCCGTATAGAACAGATAGACGCGGGCCAAAAGTGATTTGGCCGCCCATCGGGTCACTCGACCATTGGGTACCGTATCATAGGATATATCAGGCATATTATTTGCTGCATAAACCAAATCCTCGGCAATTACGGCATAAACCTCCTCGGCTGATGATCTTGGCAGATTCTCGGAAGAGGGCTCAGTCAACAAAGGAATACCTCCCCATAGACGTGCCATTTCAAAATATAGGTATGCACGAATAAAACGAGCTTCACCAAGATATTGGTTACGCGTGTCTTCATTTCCTGTCCAATCCACTTGATCTATTCTGTTGATGAGCACGTTACATCTATGAATTGCCCCGTAATAGGAAACCCATGTATCGTTGAACAAATTGCTATAACTCGGTGCTCTGCTACCGTCAAATTCATCAATGGCCTGATAATTATAACCATCGGCATTGCCCACGCCACCAAAACAATCATCGCTCATTACCTCTGAGGCGGCGTAAAAACTCACTCCGCTGTCCCCTGAGGTCCCGGTTGCCACTTGCAGACCATCATAGCATCCAATGAGGGCGGTATAAATTTGGTTTTCTGTGGAATAAAAACTTTCATCCGTTAGCTCTGTGATGGGCTCGGTATTTAAAAAATCCTCCCCGCAACTACTCAATTGAAGCAGTCCCAAAACTATGGCGGTATATTTTAATATATTTTTCATTTCCTCTTTTTTAAAATTTTACATTCAATCCCATCATATATGTCCTAGGTCTTGGGTAGTACCCCACATCAACTCCTGAAGAGAAGTTGTAATCGTCCGTGGAAATTCCGTATCCCACTTCTGGATCCATTCCAGAGTATTTGGTAAATGTATATAGGTTCTGTACTGTGAAATAGAGTCTGAACTGACTGAACAAAAAGTCCTTCTTCATGGATTTGACCAAATCGTAACCCAAGGTCACATTACTGATTCGGAAAAAGTCACCGTCCTCAACGTAGTAATCGGAGAACTCGGAAAAGTTCCTACCATCCAAGGTTATCCTAGGCACTGTATTGGAGGTACCTTCCCCATGCCAGCGATCCAAAAACTCAGCTGACCAGTTTTGCACTTGGGACCCAGGGTCTCTGTACACTTGTACAATCTGATTGCCACCAACTCCGTTGGTCTGTACAAAAAAGTCGAAACCCTTGTAGTCGGCGTTAAAAGAAAGACCGTAGGTCCAATTTGGGTTGGGGTCTCCAATATCGGTTTTGTCAGCTTCACTGATTTGTCCGTCGCCGGTTATGTCCACATATTTGATGTCACCCGGGGATGCATCTGGCTGTACACCGTAGGCATCGATTTCCTCTTGATTCTGGAATACCCCTGCTGTTTGATACCCCCAAAAATACCCAAGGGCATGCCCATCTTCGGCACGGTAAAATTCTGGGGAGTTGTTCCAAATTTGATTGGGTTCCCCGTGGACGATTCCATCTTCTGTAGGTATCTCACCCACGTTATTTTCGTTGAAAGCACCGTTCAATGTGAAACCATAATTAAAGTCATCTCCAATGGAGTCACTGAAATTAAGGGATAGCTCCACCCCTTTATTGGTAACATCCCCACCGTTTATCCAAGGGCCTTCAGCTCCTGCCGTTGCCAATACGGGTGCTTGAATAAGCCAATCCTTGGTGGTTTTATGGTAATAATCGAACCCTATGTTCAATTTGTAATCAAACAGCCTTGCGTCAAAACCTAAATCCAACTGTTCGGATGTTTCCCATTGTAAATCGGGATTTGCCAAACGACTTGGGTAAGCACCATTGACCAATGCATCGGCACCTTCCTCGTTGCCAAATATATAGTTGACATTGTTGAAGGATACAGGCGCCAAATACTGAAAGTTCCCTACGTTTTGGTTACCCACTTGTCCCCAACTGGCTCGTAATTTGAACTGATTCAGCCAATCACCTCTGTTTTCCATAAAGGATTCGTTCGTAACGACCCATCCAGCGGAAAAGGATGGAAAGTATCCCCAGCGGTTACCACTGGCAAATTGTGAAGTACCGTCTGCCCTAAAGGTAGCATTCAACAAGTATTTTTCCTTGAAGTTGTATTGCAGCCTTCCAAAATAGGACATCCTTTTTATGATCACATTTGGACCTCCATTCAAGCTCATCTGGGCACCATCGGTATTGGTGGCATTGCTCAACCATGCGTGTTTCAAATCATCGAACACCAATTGACTATTGGAACCATTCATCCAAGAACCATCGTGCTTGAACGATGATGTACCCAACATAGCCTCAAAGTTATGGGCCTCGCCCAAATCAAAGGAATAGGTCAAAATATTGTCCCAAATCAATGTCTTCCCTTGACTTTGACTTTGATAAACTTCACTGAACAATCGTTGTGAATTGGCAGACAAAGCGTATATGGGACTGAAAGAGTGTCCCTGATTAGCATAGTAATCGATACCAAGGCTGGACCTGAAACTCAGGTTCTCGGCCAGTGCAAAATCAAAATAGACATTCCCCAACAGCTTTTGGCTTGAATTTTCATTCTGGTTGCTATATACCATTGCGGCATAAGGGTTGGTCTGGTTCTGAAGCCAGGGATCTGTCTGTCCAACAGTGCTAAAATAATTTCCGTTGGCATCATATACTGGCAGCAATGGATTTGCTTGGAACGCCTCTCTCAGAGAGTTGTTGTAGGTGTTTCCTACGGCTATACCATTATTATTGGTCCATGCCAAACTGAGGTTCTCACCAAAAGTGATGATGTCCTCGTAGAGTTTATGTTCAGAATTGAAGCGGAAATTATAACGTTCGTAGTAAGAGAGGTCCTTTCCCCCTACGATTCCCTCTTGGTTGAGATAGGATATGGAAGAGGAATAGGTGGATTTTTCACTACCCCCTGTTATCCCAATCACATAGTTTTCCGTATAGGCATTTTGGAAGGCCTCGTCCAACCAATTGGTACCGTCTTGCGCCACATTGATTTCCTCTTCAGAAAAAAACCGGGGCTGAGCGGAATTGATGGCCGACTCATTCAAAATGGTCATGTACTCACGGGCATTCAACAAATCGTGTTCCTTGGCCAAGGTCTGTACACCATAAAAGGAGTCGAAGGTAATTTGCGACCTTCCGGATTTTCCCTTTTTGGTGGTTACCAAAATAACCCCATTGGATGCCTGTGCACCATATATGGCAGCTGAAGCGGCATCTTTCAGTACCGAGATATTTTCGATGTCGGCATTGTTGAGGTAGGTAATGTCCCCTGTTTGGACACCATCCACAATATATAATGGTGAGTTGTTACCGGTCGACCCTAAACCCCGAATGTTTACATTGATGCCCCCGCCAGGTTGACCCGTGGTCGAGGTAATCTGTACACCCGCGGCCTGTCCTTGCAAGGCCTGCAAGGCATTGGTGGTGTTTTGTTTCTCCAGTGACTCTCCCTCAACCTGAAGGTTGGCCCCCGTGACCAATTCTTTCTTTTGCACTCCGTATCCGATCACAACGACCTCACTGAGCTGCTCCAGACTTTCCTCTAGACGGACATTGATGACCGAACTGTCCCCTACGGGAATTTCCTGGGTGTTAAAACCGATGTAACTGAATACCAAAACAGCATCCTCAGGGACACTCAGGGTATAGTTACCATCAAAATCCGTTGAAGTTCCTATTGAGGTGTCCTTCGCGAAAACAGATACTCCGGGAATCGGTGTTCCGTTCTGTACATCTGTGACTGTACCGCTTACCTCTACTTCTTGGGAAAACCCATAGGAAACGGAAAGAAACAAAAACAAGATAGTGGCATACCATTTATGACACCGCCTATCCTTAAAATTCAGAATAAACATGGAAGATAGTTTAATATAGTTAATAATTAGTTATGCATTCAATAGTTAGATTGCAATGCGGCAATGTCCCGTGCTAAGGATCAGAGCTGATTATCAACAAAATGCCGTTTTCTTATTTTTCGACTAAAACCAATACTGATTATTGATTTTTCTTATTGATAATTTGCCATAAAATTAATTTTGAAGAGGATATTCCTTTTTACAAAAACTGAAATTCTTTTTACATAAATGTAAAAAACACACATTTATCCTGTACTGGGCCAATGTTCTGTTGAAAGTTGTTAAAATGGGGGCTCGCGGGGATGACAAATATCATCTTTATGGGCTAGGATGTACTTGATTGAGGAAGTTTTTACAACTTGCACCTATCGCACATATATCAAAAATGTGCTTGTTGGGTTGAAACTGCCCAACCCGGAAAGACTAAAGAAGGTTACTGAAAATGTTGGATCCTTATTGCACTTCGCCCTTATGGTCGTTTCTAAATTCCGATGGGCTGATGCCCAACTCTTTTTTGAAGACCCTATTGAAATGACTCTGGTTGTTGAATCCCACTTTGTACGCAATTTCCCCAATGTTCAAATCAGTCTGGGTCAAGAATCTTTTGGATTCATTGATTCTGATTTGATTGATATAGGTTTTAAAGTTACAGCCGAACTTCTCGTGAATGACATGTGTGATCCATCGGGTAGTGGTTCCTGTTTCTTTGGATACCACTTCGAGGGTTAGATCCCCGTTGTCATAATGTTCATTGATATATTCAATGCATTTCTCACCATTCCCTTCTTCCTTGTTATCAATTTTCAATGGGTTGTAGGTAACCATGACATTCTTTGTTTTCTTGGTACCGTACCTTAAAAAGTATAGGGCACCAAAACTCAACAGGATGTAGGCAACATATAACAGAACGAGGAAGACATATAATGTGTTGTTGTTCCTGGAGAAGGCTATTGCATATATTTTCAAGGTTTTCCGGTTACCCGCTTTTGATGAATAGGCGGAACCCAAATTCATATGCAGTATTTTCCCTAAATCCGGACTGTTTTCCTTAGTTGCTGATATATGGTGTTGATCTTCCCACCAGTCGGGGTGCTGAAATTGATCAATGGGGATATGGTACACCTGTGCATGGTTTGAAATGTTCAGGTTTGCATTGAAGAGTCTTTCGTCAATGCTGTCCACTTCATCATCCACCAATGGTGGAGTATACAGGGAAATACCTATTCTGTCGACATTTTCCCCCAACACCTTTACATCCAATTGATTGTACTTTCTCACATCGATATATCCATCTTCCGTCGGGATGATGTCCAATCCAACATAAGGGCTTTGGAAACCGTCCTTAAGCACAAAATCCAGTTTTATAATGGAGTCGGAAACCTCATAGCCCGTTACCTGTGAATTTCCCCCATTGGGTTCATCCGTATAGTGCTCAATGGAATAATTCCCTGTATTGGGAAAGATGACCTTCTCCCCTATACTGGAAAAATAAACCAATATGCCGATAAGGGCGGCCGTTACCAATGCCAACGGCCAAATGAAATATTTGGACCTGAATATGTTAACGGCTTTGTTTTCCAAATTCCATGAATTGATTTGTTGTTTTTAATGATACTAAAATAAATCATTAATTAAAAAACACACCCTATTCCGGTAGGACACTTTTTTGGTAGGCATCGATTTTGGACGCAAAATACACACTTAACTCTCTGACCAATAACAGGTTTTAAAGTTCCTTGACCACTTTTTCCTAATTTTTTACGGTTATGATTCTTTCAATTCCATAAAACATCCCTTCACATGGGCCTTTTCCGTATTTAAACTTTTAGCAATTTAGGTGGGTTCAAATGAGAAATCGACACCAGAAACCATGCATTTTTAAAGGATTTAAAGGCAATTATGGATTATATTTACAAGGTAAATCAACCTAAAAACAATGAACCGACGTCTGACCGTTTTCCTGTTCCAAAACATCTTTTTCCCTTTGGCCTTAATTGCCCAAGCCCCCGTTCCTTCTTTTGGATACGAGGTATCGGTGCCAAACCCTGATAGCCACGCCTACCATGTTTCCCTAGAGCTAAGGAACTGGCCAACGGATACGGTGGACTTACGGTTGCCCAATTGGATGCCGGGCTATTACCAAATGATGGATTATTACAAGGGCGTACGGAATTTCGAAGTTCTTTCCGGGCAAGCTTTGGACGACTCCAAGCCAATGACATGGACACTGAGTGGTGTGAAGGGACAGAAAATACAAGTGGCATACGATATTTTCACGGATCGCACCTTTGTGGCAAACAGCTATGTGGATGCGGATAGGGCCTATATCATCCCTGTCAACTCCTTTTTGTATGTGGATGGTTATATGAACGTCCCGATAACGGTCACAGTAAAAAAATCGAACGGATGGAGCGATGTGGCCACGGGACTAGAACTTGTATCCGAGAACGCCCAAGAAGCCGTTTTCAAGTCCACTGATTTTGATTCGTTCCTCGATTCCCCACTTTTGATGGGCAATTTAAAGAAGCTCCCTGATTTTGAGGTCAATGGTATCAACCATAGGTTCTGGGGTTATAAGATGGGTGAATTCGATGAGGGAAAGTTGGTAAAAGACCTACAATCCGCAATAAAAGTGGCTTCCGGAATCATCGATCACATTCCTTACAATGAGTATACCTTTATCGGAATTGGTCCCGGACGCGGCGGAATCGAGCATTTGAACAGTTCCACCGTAAGCTTCAATGGCGACCAGTTGCAATCACCTCAGGGGTATCTGGGCATGATAAACTTTTTGTCCCATGAATATTTTCACCACTACAATGTAAAACGCATAAGACCTTTCGAACTTGGTCCATTCGATTATCAAAATGGAAGCAAGACCACCCAATTATGGATCAGTGAGGGACTTACCTCATACTATGCCCGTATCATGGTACGCCGTGCTGGAATCTCCTCGGAATCCGATTTCCTTAAAGGGGTCGCCTCTGGCATCACACAGTTTGAGAACAACCCGGGAAAGGAATACCAATCCCTTATCGAGTCCAGTTTTGAAACCTGGCACGAAGGACCTTTTGGCAAAAGTGGCAAAGACCCCAATAAAAGCATTTCCTATTATGTAAAAGGGCCCGTTGTCGGTCTTTTGATGGACTTTGGAATCAGGGAGGCCACCAATAATGAAAAATCCCTGGATGATGTAATGCGCGAATTATACCATAAATACTACTTGGGATTGGGAAGAGGGTTTACTGATGCCGAGTTCAGGACTGTATGTACCGATATGGCCGGAACCCCTTTGACCGAACTGTTTCAATACATATACACCCCGAAACCCTTGGATTATGACACTTATTTGGGATATGCGGGCTTGAAATTGGTCAAGGAGCAGCAAACCAGATCCTTTAAAGATCGTGATGGAAACCCCATTGAAAAATCGATGGATGCTTACTCCCTTGTGCCCATTGAGAATCCCTCTGCTTCCCAAAAGGCCATTTTGGATTCTTGGATAGGGAGATAGGCCAGCGATTCCATACAGTGTGGTACCTGAGCAACAACATAGATTAAAAAAAGGCGCAGCTTAAATATACCTGATCGCTGCGCCAATTTCCAATTAAACAAACTAAACTAACTACTGTTTTATACCAATCGTAGCCAATATGATTTACCAGTGTTATGGGTCCAAAGGCTGGTAGGGATTTTGATGCTGGGAAACCGGTCTCCCCTTGAATTCCAAAGTCGATGGCGACAGCCTATTGTGGCATTGCATGGGCTGGTACCCGAGTTCATCGGCACATCGTTGCTTAAAAGTCTCACTTTCCACATAAGTGCTATGTGATGGATTGGTAACCACCAAGCTCTTCTTCTCCAAAGGAATCCCATAGTCCATCATCAGACGTGTGGCATTTCGCATATTGGTCGTGGTATGCCTTGCATAGGGCTCTATTATGATGCGTTCCTCAGGCACACCATATTCCTCCATCAGTTCCTTTTTCATTTCCACGGCCTCACAATAAGGTGTCATATAAGGATGTACATGACCGCCCGATACGATGATAAACGGTGCTTTTTTGGCTCGATATTCCTTCATGGCCAACTGTAGGTTTATCTTTCCGGCAATGGAGAGCCTGTCCCTATAGTTTTCGGGACCGCCTCCCAACACCAAGATGGAAGCGTAGTCATAAGCTTCAAAATCAATGGTCTTGATAGCCTGTTTTGCTTTGGCATTCTCATTTTCTTCCAAAGGATCGTAGCGCACGGCCTCGTCCTTATGATTGGCATACAACAGTGATAGAGCCATCTTGAGACTGGGACCGTAGAACACCTCCGTATCAATGTCTTGAACGACTTGCCACCGTAACACGGAAACCGCATATTGATAGCGTCTTGATTTCACATCAAAGGATACCGAATCAATCTTTGGGTACAATGTTTTTTTTCCTGTGCCATATACTTCCAGTACAGTATCCAGTCCCTTAGCACATAGTTCCCAGGCTTTGGACAGGAATTCATCATCGGGATACTTTTCAAAATCAGCATAGTTATTGGATTTTCTCAGCTGTTGTATCAATCCCGTGAACGCTGGATTTGTCTTGGACATCCTTGCCAGACGTTTTCCGATGGATGCTATCGCTTTTTCATTCAACAGGAAAGGGGCCATGACCTCTTCCAAATCCATGTTCTCCGCTTGCAGTCCACTGTTTTGAAACTTATTCAAATACGACTTCAATTCAGTTTCTTCCCTTAAAAGGTGCAACACGGTGGTGTCCTTGGCAAAGGCCGTGAACAGATGATAGTTTTTATCCTGTAAGCGCTGAAGACTTTGGTTGGGGTGTAATGTCTTTTGAGCATGTACCGTGCCTGCGATTGCATGGGTAAGTACATACAGAAAAAGAAGTGTTTTTTTCATGTTCATATGATAAAAAGGGTAGCCCCACATGGAAGCTACCCTTGTTGTTATATCAATTATATATCAATATCCATCGTTCTGGGTCACAAGTCCTTCTTCCACGCTATCGATATACTCTTGTGGAATGGGCCAGTACTCGTTTTTTCCTTCAGTAAAGGCCGCATTGGTCAAGTGGCTCCTTCTGGTTTTTTCAACCTCTAGGTAATCGTCGATAACCTCTTTGGCAATGCCCCATCGCACCAGGTTAAAGAAGCGGTGTCCTTCCATGGCCAACTCCAATCGTGTCTCCAATCGAACCAGTTCCATGGCCTCTTGGGGATCTGTCCAAGGCCCCTCATAAGTGGCGATGTTATAATTGGCTGCATCGGCCGAACCATCAAGGGTCTGCACATACTGTGAGTTTGCGGCACGTTCCCTGATTTGGTTCACTAAACCACGGGCCTCTTCCAAGTTACCCAACTCCACAGCAGCTTCCGCTCTCCACAACAATACTTCCGCATAGCGGATGATGTAATAGTTCAACGCATCCACATAGGGCCAAATGGTAACATGGTACGGGGAATTGGCGGACAGGATTCTCTTTTTGGGACCAAAGGGTCCGTAAGTGGCCAAATCCCTCGCCCAATTGGCTTCGTAAATGATATCCAAATCCTTATATGGAATTCCCGGACGACCGATGGTAATATCCAACCTTGGGTCCACATTGTCCGTTTCGGTAACATCCACATTGTCCTGTACGGGAAGACCGTCAGCATTCGTTTTAAAGGCATTGACCAAGTTCTGTGATGGACGGTGGAAACCGTACTGGGAATAGTAAGGCCCACCAGGTGCGGTCAAACGGTCGCCGATGCTCCCATTGTAGTTATCCGCTTGGCCATCATTTACTGAGTACTGAACCGCAAAGATCACTTCCGGACCGTTGTCGTTCTCTGGCAAAAAGACGGATTGGAAATCATCCATCAAATCATAGTTTCCTCCCATGACCAAAGTGGTAGCATCAAATGCATCCTGCCATTTTTCCTGGAACAAGTAGGTCTTGGCCAAATAGGCCATGGCCGCAAGTCGAGTTGGTCGACCTTGTTCTTCCTGTGTTGCAGGAAGAACATCATAGGCCGCTTGAAAATCGCTCTCAATCCTGCTCCACAGTTCCTCAGAGGTAAACTCGGTATTGGAACGCGCATAATCGTTCACGGTTTCGGCAGCATCATCGATGTACGGGATTTGATTGTAGATTTTCTTCAGCTCAAAATAATAATGTCCCCTAAGAAACCTCAGCTCCGCATTGCGCTGTGTCTTGAGGTCAGCATCAAAATCTTCGGAAAGGGACAAAAGTTTCATGGCCTCATTGGTTCGTTTTACGCCTTCATAGAGTGCCATCCATTTACGTTCCACATCGTAGGTTGTGGGTGTGGTGTTGTAAAGCTCCATCTGGTGAATCTGGTTCTGGTCACCGGTACCTCCCCCACCTTTATAGCAGTCATCAGATACCACATCACCAAAACTCCAGTTGGATGCGGGTGAATTGTAGGCATTACTGGCTCCATCTATTTGACCATTGAGCACACTGTATGCTGAAATTATGGCTTTTTCCACATTGTCGGCCCGTGTCATTTCCTCGGGGGATACTTCCCCGTAGGTCACCTCTTCCAGGTAGTCATCGGAACAGGATCCCACTAGGGTAAGTATTGTGGCCGATCCCATCAAGAATAGTTTTGAACTTATTTTAGCTATATTTTTCATGCTTTTTTTAAAGTTTAAGGTTACATCCAATTACAAAGGTCCTGCTAGGGGGATAGAGTCCCCTATCGATCCCGATATCCAGGTTTCGGTTGCTTCCGGAATAGTTCTGCAATCCCACTTGAGGGTTCATACCGCTATAGTCGGTGATGGTAAACAGGTTACTGGCCTGTGCATAGACCCTTAGACTGACACCTCCTAGCAATTCCGGTTCAAAATTGTACCCCAATTGCATATTGGTCAATCGGACGTAGGAACCGTTCTCCACATAATATGAGGATGGTCTGATGTTGTTGTTGGGATCATCAAGGGACAAACGCGGAATGCTGGACCCTGTATTGGTTTCTGACCATGCATTCAAGAGTACATCTTCCTTATTGTATGCCGCCTGATTGAAAAAGTGGTTTTTGTACTTCGTGAAGTTATAGGTGTCATTCCCGAAACTTCCGTTGAAAAACAATCCCAGGTCAAAATTCTTATAGTTGAACTGTAGGTTAAGCCCCACCATAAGGTCAGGGTGCGGGGAACCGATAAAGGTTCTATCATCGGCATCCACGTCTCCATCCCCATCCACATCCTTGAACCTGATATCGCCCGGGCTGGCGTTGGGCTGCAATCCATAGCTATCAATTTCTGCTTGGCTTTGGAAGAGTCCCTCTGCCACGTGTCCATAAAAAGAGGCTATGGGCTGCCCCACGGCACTTCTGGAAATCTCTTGGTCAAAGTTGACACTGTGCAACGATGAGCTTGGTATGCCCAAGTAATCCGAGGTATTCAATTCGGTGAGTTCATTTTTGGAACCTGTCAGGTTCAATCCGATTTGATACCCCAGCTCTCCTACTTGATCTACGTAGTTGATATCCAATTCAAAACCGGTGTTCTTCATTTTACCGTCGTTTACCCATTGTCCATCATTGGTACCTCCATAGGTCAAGGGCACGGTATTGTACACCAAGATATCATCTGTCTTTTTGATATAGTAGTCCGCGCTAATGTTCAAACGGTCCTGCAACAATCCCAAATCCATACCGAAGGAGGTTTGGGTCGTGGTCTCCCATTTCAAGTCCGCATTGGGGATTCGGGACTGTGTAAGTCCGATGTAAACGGATTCCTGCGCCCCATCGATAGCGTAATTGGAGTTGGCGTTGTTGTTTCTGTAACTGTCCACAGTAGCGTAATTGGAAATCTGTTGGTTACCTGTCTGTCCCCAGCTTCCGCGCAATAAAAGTGATGAGACCGCGCCATCAGGATTGAAGAAGTCCTCCCTATCCATACGCCATCCCAAAGAGAAGGCTGGGAAAGTACCCCAACGATTGTCCTTGTTGAACCTTGAACTACCATCACGTCTCAGCGTAGCGGTTACCAAATACCGTTCATCAAAGTTATAGTTCAATCGTCCAAAGTACGAGTTCAAAGACCATCCTGAAGCATTGCCCGAATTAAGCATGTTCTCCGTACCAAAGCCCAAGTATCTGAAGTTCTCGTCCTCGTACAAAAATTCACTCACCGATGCATTGAAGCCTTCGGCATAATATTCAATGGCTTCCTGTCCCACCAAAACATCAACATTGTGATCACCGAACCTTTTTTTATAGTTTAGCGTATTGGTAAAGGAAAACTGATAATTAAAGTCATTTGAGGTAGACAATGAATTGGTCAGATTAGTGGCAAGAATCTCATCGTAGGTCGGCGAAAAACTTCTGATGTTGTAATTCTGGTAATCCAGACCGAAAGAGGTCTTGAAGGTAAAGTCTGAAATGTAAAGATTGGCATACACATTGCCTAAGGCCTGAATCCTCTTTTGCTTGTTGTCCTTACCTCTGTACAATCTACCCAAAGGGTTTCCGGTGTCATTGATGGGGTTGCCTGCGTACTCACCGTTTATGTCCTTTACCGGAACAATGGAAGGGAACTGCATGGCATCCAAAACAACACTCCCCAATGCCCTATTGGTCTGAACGGATACTTGCTCCTTATAGTTTGCCGTGAAGTTCTCACCAATGGTTAAAAAGTCTCCAATATTATAGGAGGAATTGAAACGGGCCGAATATCTTTCAAACCCAGTGAACTTAATAAGTCCCTCTTGTTTGAAATACCCAAGGGAGAACATATGCTGTCCTTTGGAGTTTCCTTTGGAAAGGGAAAGATTGTAGGACTGTACGGCCGCGGTCTGCATGATTTCGTCAACCCAATCCACATCGGCACTTGGAATGGTCTGGTCGGCATCCAACCATTGTGGTACCACAGGTTGCGCTCCATCCCCATAAATATCATGGGATGGCGTACCCCCATCATTAATGGTCGCCTGCCATAATAGATCGCCATACTCTTGGGCATTGAGCATCGTGGGTAGATTATAGCTCGACTGCAGCCCCGCATAACTATCAAAGGAAACCGTATAGCCACCCTCGGTATCCGAACCTTTCTTTGTGGTTATGATGACCACACCATTGGCCGCCCTTGAACCGTAAATGGAAGCTGAAGCGGCATCCTTCAATACCTGGATTGTTTCAATGTCGGTGGGATTGACCCCATTGAGTCCATTGGATGCGGGAACCCCATCGATGATCACCAAGGGATCGTTACTGTTGATGGTACTGAATCCCCTTACACGTATGGAAGTACCACCTCCAGGGGAATTATCGCTCATGACCTGTACGCCGGGCAAACGGCCATCCAGCATTTCCACGACATTGGCCTTGGGTTGGGTATTGATGTCTTCCGGGGCTATGGATGAAATGGAACCTGTAATGTTCTTTCTTGATTCGGTGCCATACCCAACGACCACGATTTCCTCCAATTGGGAAGCACTTTCCAAAAGGGTCACCGTCACGTTATCCGTCCCAGCTATGTTCACATCTTGCCGCTTATAACCGATATAGGTTACGGACAACACCGTGAAATTGGATGGGATGTCCAGGCTGAAGTTTCCGTCAAAATCGGAAACAGCACCATAATCGGTACCTTCCACAAAGACATTGGCCCCGGGAATGGGGTTGCCGCCCTCATCGATGACTGATCCGGAAATGGTTCGTTGTTCTTGGATGAACTTTACCAAAATGCCTTGTTCGGTTACCCTGAAGTCAACATTGGCCATGTTCTTTAGCGAATCCAGTACTGTATCCAGATTCTCCTTGTTGACATCCAAGCTGATACGCTGCTGTAGGTATTCATTGTTTGCCGCGTAGATGAATCGTTTTCCCGTTTGTTTTTCAATAAGTTCAAAAACCTTTTCCAGGGAAACACTTTTGAGGTTCAGGTTGATGACTTCAAAATTCTGGGAGTTTACCATCATTGTGGTTGTGATGGGAACTTCCCCACCCCTTACCAGTAGGGGCAAGCACAGCAATAGTGCTAAAAAGTTTACTTTTTTCATTTGTTAAAGCGTAGTTTAATTATTGGTTCTCAGTTGTTTTTTTAAAAATTTCACATCATTTCAGTAGAGGGGTCTTTTCATACAGTATCGTTTGTAGGGTTAATATTGTCTGTTCTTTACCACCATGTTCCTAATGGTTTTAAGGGCAATGGCCATATGGTTCTCAACCGTTTTGATGGACACCCCAAGGATTTCCGATATCTCTTTGTACTTGAGTTCGTCCAGCCTGCTCATTTCAAATATTTGACGGGATCTTTTAGGTATGCACTCCAACACTTCCTTGATTCTTTGGGCATACAATTCTCGCTGCTCTTGATCGATGATATCCTGTTCCACACTGGGACTGGACAATTGCTGATCCTCCAGGTTCTGATCCAAGGATTGGTTGATTCCTCGATGCGCCACTGTTTCCAGCATTTTGTTCTTTACCACCACAAAGAGATAGGGCCTTGGATTTCTAACCTCCACGATTCGCTCTTTGGAATCCCATAACTGGATAAACACATCGGAAACCTTTTCCTCCACAATGTCCAGATTGGGTTCAAAGGTCAACCCAAAACGGCACAGGCTTTCGTAATAGCGTTCAAAGACGGCTTCCAAGGCACCTTTGTCCCTCTTCTTGATCCGTTGGAACAATTCCAGATCGCTCATCCGATCAAATTCTTTATGCGCTTTGAAAGTTTTAGTCTTCATGGTTGGGGGTTATTGAAAATTCACGGGGAGACAAAGGGACTATTTTCACATCCGCAATGAACTCCATGGTCTCGATAAAGCGATCCAGATCCTGGTCTTCGAAAGCGCCACTGATTTTTTTATTGGCCGTCAAACTATCGGCAATGACAAATTCCGTCCCATAAAATTGGTTGATCGGGCCCAGGGCCTCTCTCAGCGTCAGATTGTCCAACAAAAGGATATTGTCCTTCCAGGCCGTGGTCTTGGAAACATCAAAATTTCGTTTGACCACCTCACCTGTGGCAATGTTCCACACCAATTCCTCTTTGGGATCCAACCGTATTCTATCTCCTGAATCCTTTAAGGTGACCTGTACCTCGCCACTTTCCAGAGAAACCGCTTTTTTGTCCCCTCTTTCATTGATATTGAACTTGGTACCCAGCACCTGTACGGTAAATCCATCAGACTTGACCCGAAAGGGGCGCCCCTCATCCTTTTTGATATCGAAATAGGCTTCGCCACTGATCCAGACCTCTCGATCTTCCTCGGAAAATGTTTCTGGGTATTTGAGTTCTGAACCGGAATTTACCGTTACCTGAGAACCATCCGGTAAGTTTACTTGGGTACGCTCCCCTTCTGCCGTGATGATATGGTTGGTATACCGTGAATCACTGCTGGGATAGCCCATATATAGGAAAAGCCCCACCAATAATACGGCAGCTATTGGAAGCAACAGTTTATAGCTGTCCTTAAAGAAGTTCGGTTTTTCTTTTTCCGCTGATACTCCCTTGAAAATGCGTTTTGCATTTTTCTCTTTTTGTAAGGGCAGTGAAGGGCTGGGATAGCAATCCCATATCCGTTTATAGTCCTCGTGTTTTTCTCGAAGACTATCTTCGAGCATCAGGCTTATTTCGAACATGGACCGCTCCTGGTCCGTATCCAAATTGCCCGACAGCTTTCGTGCACATTTGATATCCTCTTTGGATATTTTCATATGGTGTTCTTTACCTGTAGGAGGGCCAAAAGGTAGAATTACCCCTAGATCGGAATGTGACCAAAATGCAAAAAGTGAATTAAGTAAAAGTTAACCGAATCAGGCCGTCCCCTAGATCCGCAATGTTATCTTTCTGATTCAGTGCGTCTATGGTTATGAAACATGGCATTGAAAAGGTAATGGAGTAAGTTTTCCAGTTCAAAAAAAGTACTTCCGTCGCAGTGGTCTTCTCTTGGTTTTTAGGATTACTGCCCACCTAGAAACAACTCAATAACCGTTTCTATTTTCAATGAATCCAGTGGCATGTCTTTCAATTCACCAAGAATGAAGCCATTACATGCTGGGATTGGGTGGAGTCATCTATTTTTGTAACAGTCCATAATGAATTGGATTTCATCACTTATTTCATCCTTGATGGATAGGGCATCACTCAATAAATACATTCCGAGTTGTCGGATTTCACATAATACGATTTATAATTTTTGGCTTTTTTGTCAGTACAGCCACACAAATCCAATACTTCTATGGATTTGAAATCGATGGGGGCTGTCTCGGCCTGAATTGAAATATAACCTTCCTTTATGGGTTTGCCCTCTTCATATGCGCTATCAAGATACCCCTCGACCATACCCCCACCAATGGTTGGCTTACTGTATTCCATCACTACTTTGTCGTCCAGGATATGCTGCATCAAGGAATCGCCCAGAACCAAAGCCTCAATGGTTACCCAACCATTACCATGATAGGTCTTTGAAGTGGATGTGACGCAATGGTCCATGATCAATGAATCCTTGATGACCACATTGGTCCCCGGGGTACAGAGGTTCCCATTGGTCCGCTCATGTTCTCCATCGCCCCCGAGCAATTGCATTTCCAAGGAAATGGGAAAATCCTGATCAATCCCCATGGTCTTTGGGTCTTGACTATGAAGCATCAGACCATTGTTCCGGATGGCCCATGCTGGTCCACCGGTCATTTGCTTCCCAACAAAACGGTAGGTTGCTTTCAACCTGTAATGGGAAAACTTCTTTTTATGGAACAAATGGCCAAAGCCACCGTTGAAGCTGTCCTTCTCCTGGTACCTTACACTCAAAAGACTGTCCTGGAACACAAAGGAAGCATTGTGGTTTTCCCCTAAGGGATAGCCCGTGAACTTAGGGGTCCAGTCCTGGTAATTGGATCCATCAAAAAGTGAAATCCATTCTTCCCTATACGGGTCATTCCCCTTAGGGGCACAATTTGAGAAGAAAATAAGGCCCATGATCAAAGGGATACATATCAATGGTTTGACAAAAGTAGAGGTATGGATTGTTGTTGGTTTCATAATAAGGTTAGTTTGTTTTTTGAATTTTCCCGTCCACAGCTATGCAGATGGAACACCAATGCCCAATTTATCCTTTATTTTTTATTCAAAGGAGATTCTCACAACTCTTTTTGGTGTCATTTTTGGATACAGGTGTATTCAATTTTACAAAAAAGGTCAAACCTTATTATATATTGGAAGTTTTGTTGGTTATTTACTGATAAAAAAGTAAGTATTTTGTAATTTTGCCTATACTTATACAAGATTTCCCACAAACCTTTTAACAAGATGTAATACAGTTGGTTACAGGGAAATTTTAAGCTCACTTTCGCTGAACTCCTTTTGTTGGTTCAAATCAAAAAAGAAAAGTGGTCAAAGTGACTTTTTTATTTATACTATTTTGATACAAAGACAAATACTTTCAAATCGACTTAAATCCGACGTAACAGTCACATCTCCAGGAAGAATCAACATGATAGGTGAGCATACCGATTACAACGGCGGTTATGTACTTCCTGCCGCCATTGACAAGACCATTACTTTGAAACTGGGAAAGAACGATTCCGAAAAAAGCTGTAAGGTATATAGTATGGAATATGCCGATATGTTTGAATTTGAATTGGACTGCATCGAACGGACCCATACCGGATGGAAAAACTATGTTCTCGGGGTTCTTCATGAAATGTTGCAGCGTACCGGTAAGCTAAGGGGTTTTGACTGTACCATAGAAAGCCACATCCCCATTGGATCGGGAATGAGTTCCTCGGCCGCACTTGAATGTGGGCTTGCTTTTGGATTGAACGAATTGTTCGACCTCGGTCTGAGCAAATGGGAGATCATCAAACTCTCCCAAAAAGCGGAACATGATTTCGTGGGTACCAAATGTGGTATCATGGACCAATTTGCATCGGTCATGGGAAAGATGAACCATGTGATGTTATTGGATTGCATGACCTTGGATTTTGATTATATCCCAATGGATCTGGCCCCTTACAGGATCTTGTTGTTGAACACCAACGTAGCCCATAATTTGGCGTCCAGCGAATACAATGACCGTAGGGCCCAATGCGAGAAAGGTCTGGCCATCCTCCAGGAACACTTTGGACGGGACATCAGTTTGAGGGACGTTACTCCATCGATGCTAGTTCAGTGTAAGGAAACCATGGGCAAGACCATTTATAATAGGTGCCGTTATGTAATCGAAGAGAACTCAAGAGTACTTCGAGCGGTCAAGGCCTTAAAGGAAAAGGACATTGTACAATTCGGTAGTTTATTGTACGAAACACATCTGGGGTTAAGCCAAAAATATGAGGTGAGTTGTCCAGAACTTGATTTTTTGGTCGATTTTTCAAAAGAAAGAAAGGAAGTGCTCGGGGCACGAATGATGGGGGGAGGATTTGGCGGTTGTACCCTCAACATCATACATGAGGATGCCATAACGGATTTTACCGAAGATATTGGCAAAGCCTACGAAAGTACATTTTCCAGAAAGCTCGATTACTATCAAACCTTGCCCAGTAAAGGCACAGTGGCCTTGAAGGACAAGACTGATTGATAAGTCGGAGCCAAGCTATTATCCTATCGCTCTTAAAAGGCTGGCTTAGTGTTCCAATGGGAGGCTATCGGTTCAATTTATAAGCTTTGACTTCTTTCCCTGAGATACCCATCAACAACTGTTTACCCATTTGGACGGTACTTCTGACATCCCCTTTGATCTGCAGACCGGACAAGGATTGTGGAACATAGGTAAAGTTCCCTTGACCATCCCCTGTAAGAAGCATTCCATAATTGGCATCGAACTTTCCCAAACGGAGCTTAAAAAACTGATTGTTTCCCAACAGTAAGGCATCGAGATGACCATCTTGATCAAAATCATCCACCACGGTTATATACACACAGGAGTATTGGACCTGCTCCGGTAAATCGACCACAGTGTATCCGCCATCAGGGGAACTCAATACCAAAGAGGTCCGCATATGATCAGCGGTCAGTATCTTGGCCTCTTCCAACTCTTCCGGTTCGAAGATATCCTCCATGGTGGCATCGGCAAAACTCTCATAAGTGGTAAATTTAGAGCGCAGATAGGCCAACTGCCCCAAAAGTTCGTTTCTGGTAACATACGGATATTTCTTTCCTTGGATGTAAAAGTTGAGGATGGGATCCACTGAGCCATTTCGATCAAAATCGGCATAGTACAGTTCTGCGGGTTCCTTAATGGAGGCTTTGAGCTGTGAATTCGTTCCAAGGTTGCCCACGATGAAATCGGGCCTACCATCCTCGTTGAAATCGCCCATATCAATGGAATTCCACAATCCTCTGTATGTCTTTTCCAAAAATGATGTTGTTTCGTTCTTCAGCACACCCGACCTATTCATGAAAAACATGATGGGCATCCACTCCCCGACCACAACCAAATCCTCGATCTCATCACGATTCAGGTCCACCCAAATAGCATCTGATACCATGCCCACTGCTTGAAGTTCCGGGGCCAGTCTCTGTGTGGCATCCACAAAATGTCCAGCACCGTCATTTTCCAAGATATAGCTTCTTGGGGTTTCCGGGTATCTTCCGGGCACTACCCTGCCCCCCACGAAAACATCCAGGTCCCCATCACCATCGATATCGGAGACCTCAACAGTTTCGCCATTAGCGTACATTTGGGGCAGACCATCGGCACTTTTGAAAAAATCCCCCTTACCATTGCCCAAGTACAAGCGGTCCTGCAACAAGGGGTCAGCGGCTTGGAAATCATGGTATCCCCCACTGGCCACATACATATCCAGGTGACCATCACGGTTAGCATCAAACACTTGAACAGCACTGTCATGATAGGCAGCATCTTGGGAAAGGGCAGGTACGGAACGTTCCTTGAATTCACCATTGCGCTGTTGTAAATACAAGCGCCCTTTTTCCCCTTTGGCACCTCCTGCGAAAAGATCCTCGATGGAGTCGTTGTTGAAATCCCCCTTGACCATGCACGGGACATTATGGGAAAATTGCGAGACAAGCAATGATTGGCGCTTAAAGTCATTGATGGTCGATGGTTCGTCAACATGATCCACTGGAGCGTCCATCTCACTGAAAAGGGTTGTTGGACTGGAAAGATCCCCACTGCTTTTACGGGCATTCCCTTCATTGAGAACCATCAATTCGTCCACAGGGACTTGAGCTATCGTTTCCTTCTTCCCCCTGTTCCAATGTACCACTATGGAATCAATGGTCTGGTTCTGACCCAATCCAAAATGCAGGACCGGGGAAACGGTGGACAAATATCCTCTGGTGGGCATTTGGAACAAGGTTTGTTTCGAATCACTTTGGTGTACCGTCACCTTGGCTCCTATCCCTTGGGTATTTCCCTGCTCTCCCTCCAGTTTTACCTGTAAGAAATGGGCGTTCTTCCGCTGTACATCGTTTCGGTAGATGGAAGCGGGCTTATTGATGTTGTTGATCACCAGGTCCAAATCCCCGTCATTGTCCAGATCGGCATAGGCGGCCCCATTGCTATTGGCAGGTTCGTCCAACCCATATTGTTCGGTACTGTTGGTATAGCTGTTCTTCCCTGTATGGGTAAAGAGGTAATTACTGAGTTTGGAGGAAGGCATTTCCTTGATAAGCTCCAATACATCCTTGCGCTCAAACCGTCCTTTTGATTTTATTTGACTGTCCATGTAATCTATGAAGTCCAAATTGGTGTAATCGCGTAAATATCCATTGGTCACAAAGAGGTCTTTCCAACCATCATTGTCGTAATCGGCCCAAAGGGCCGCCCAACTCCAATCGGTATTGGATATCCCCGCCAATTGGCCAATTTCACTAAAGCTTCCATTACCGTTGTTCACCTGCAACATATTGCGCATATATTGGTAGTGGAAACCACTGCGAACGTTCAGGTCGAATTTGTCATAATTATCAGGGGAGAGCAATAACTTCTGTCTGCGGTTGTCCTCGGGTAACATATCCAGGGTAAAAATGTCCTGAAGGCCATCATTGTTGATATCCGCTATATCATTGCCCATGGAAAAATGACTGGTATGCCCCAACTGTTGCCTTAGTTCATTGACAAAGGTCCCATCTTTTTGATTGATATAGAGATAATCCGGTACAGCATAATCATTGGAAACATAAAAGTCCGACCAACCATCATTATTGAAATCCCCAATGCCGATTCCCAGACCATAGGTCAGAGCGGAACCACTGATACCTGCCTTGACGGTTATATCCTCAAAACGCCCTTTGTCCTGACGGTACAACCTGATGCCCTGCAAGGGATCATCGATTTCCAGAAACTTTTTGGTATTGGCCACGTTGAGTACCGGCAAGGATTTCGGGTTGTGGTTGAGCAGGACCATATCAAGGTCTCCATCACGGTCATAATCGAAAAAATAACCTTGATTGCTGAATGCACTGCTGTCCAATCCGTATGTTTCGGCCCGTTCCTCAAAGACAGGTGTCCCATCGGGATTGTTCCCCATGTTGATGAACAATTGGTTGGTTCTTTTTTCGGGGGGCAATGCACCGGAATAACAGAGATACAAGTCCATACGGCCATCACCATTGACATCGGCGGCCGTAATACCGGTTTTCCAAGGCCCTGTTCTTCCCCCTACCTTAGCCTCCTGGGTTATGTCCTTGAATTTCATACCACCCAGATTAAGGTAGCATTTGTTCTCCCCCACATTGGAGCTAAAGTACAAATCCATCAATCCATCATTGTTGAGGTCAGCTGTTGCCACGCCACCTCCATTATATAGGTATTCGTACATCAAAACATTCAGGTTTGGGCCTTCCTCAATGGTATTTTGGAAATATACCCCTGAAGTACTCGGGGAAATGGATTGGAAGAGCTTGGGGCCTTCTTCTGTCTTTGATGCCGTGGCATCTTTCCCTGCCTTTTCGTTACAGCCGACAAAAAGGAGGATGAGCAACAATAAACATAGTGGACAATACCTCATTGGATTTGTTTTTGTAAAGAAGTCCTTAAAAAAAAGAGTCCTACCAATCGGGGGCAGGACTCGATAAAAATTAAAACTAACAAACTATAACCGATCGAACAAATTCAAAAACCATATAATCAATATCCAGGGTTTTGAACCAATAGTTCATTACGGTTTATTTCGTCCCTGCTAATGGGCATAAAGTACATTTTATCTTCCCAAGTACGGGTTTCGTTCTCTGTATTGTCCACCACATTGTATGTGTAATCGTAGACTTCGGGATCATATCGATAGGGCACATGTGGTGTGGCCCCTGTTTTCAAGGTGGCCGTTACCTTAATGACCTTAATACCCCTACCGAGGGTTTCTGGAGCTATCAACCATCTACGGGCATCAAAATAACGATGCTCCTCGTAGGCAAGCTCTATTCTACGTTCGTTTCGGTAGAGTTCCACAAGTTCACTGCCGGTTGCCGATATGGCTGGCATTCCCGCCCTATACCTTATCCTGTTCAACCATAGGAGCGCTTCTGCCTCATCATCGGTTTCCAAACAGGCCTCCACATAGTTCAATGCGATCTCCGTATAACGGATAAAGGGCCATGGCACCAATTGGGCATTTGATATATTATCGGGCAAAGATGGATCTGGGTCTATAAACTTCCTTACATAATAACCTGACCTTGAGCCATTCCAATTCTCGATGGACGAACTTCTGGTGTCGACTCCTGGAATCGTTCCTCCAGATCCATCATCGTATGTTCCGGTCTGAATCTGATCGTAAGGATCTATGGAAACCACATCACTTGGTCGAGGCTTCCAATCTGCACCATCATAAAGTATAGTGGCATAGAATCTTGGGTCACGATCGGTGTATGGTGCCGAAGCGTGGTCTGGGTTGTCCCAGTCAAATTTGGAACCATCCATCATTTCATAGTCATCCACCAACTGTTGGATCGGGGTATTGCCCGCCCAGTTGTGGTACCCATTGGGACCATTGTTGATTCCTTGGTGTATCCCTCCCAGTGGCCAATCGTTTTCCACCGTGTACAGTGCACTGTGGGTCCGTTCGAAAAGTATATCGGAATGGGCAGCTGCATCTGCGGCCCCACTTCCTCCACCCATGGAGAGGGCTATATAATTCGCCTCTCCTTCTTCGGGGCTCACAGGTGTTGTCAAATCCAATTTATAGCCTGTTGTAGCATCCAACAATGCTTTTGAGGCCGTTTTTGCGGCATTCCATCTGGAAGTTCTGTCACCTGCGGTGTAGGCTACCAATCCTAGATCGGAATAACTCCCGTGCGCGGAAGATTGGGATGATACTGTAGGACCATCTCTTAGGTCACTGGCAGCATAGAGCAATACCCTTGACTTCAAGCCCATTGCACTGAGGTTCGATGCCCTCCCGGGGGTCTCTCCCTTACCTTCCAACAATGTAATTGCCTGATCGAGATCACTTATGATGAAGTTGATGCATTCTTCATAAGTGCTACGTGCCACCGAATAATCATCATCCAGTCCGTAAGGTTGGTCTATGATCGGGGCACCTCCATAGAACCTAACCACTTGGTGGTAATAATAGGCCCTGAGAAAGTAGGATTCCCCCAACAATCTATCCCTTAAATCCCCATTGTCAAAAGTTGCCTCTGGGAGTTCCGCTATGGCGATGTTCGCTTGTCTGATAGCTGAAAAGAGCTCGTCCCATTGTGGGATAATGTTCGTATTTCCCGTTCCTGTTGGAGAGAGTGTTCCTTCTGTGATCACGTTGATACCCCTTCCCGAATGGGTGAACATGGCCTCATCCGTCAAGGAGGCAAGGCCTTCTTCCTCAAATCCCCCGTAATTCAGATGGGAATATACTCCATAGACAAATGCCTCCGAAAGTGCTCCATCCGCCCAGGTCGCATCCGAGGATACCTTATCCAAAGGTTTGGTCTCCAGATAATCTTCCGAACAGGATATGGGTACAATGGCCATTACAGCCATCAATAGAATATAATGTTTGATATTTTTCATAACAATTAAATTAAAATTTTACTGTAAATCCAGTGTTTATAACCCTAGCTTGTGGATAAAACTGCCCACTGTTCACCGTGGATTCCGGGTCATAAATATCATTTTTCGCCCATGTAAGCACATTATTGGCACTTACATATATGCTAAAGCCTGAAAGTCCAAATGGAGCCAGTAGCTTGTCTGGGAAATTATAGGCCAATTGTATGTTCTTGAGCCTAATGTAATCCTTACTGAAGAGATAGTACGTATTGTTTCCATAACTTCCTCCTGTATAGTAAGTATCCCCTCTTGTCGCCAATCGTGGGTGGACACTACTTGGGTTGTTTATGCTCCAGCGGTTATCATAGGAATACTGTAAATAATTACCGATGTCACCGGATTCTGTCTGAATCGGAAGTGAAGCGCCCGTGGCCCCTTGAAAAAGCACTGCCAATTTAAAGTTCTTGTATTCTGCGTTGAAGGTGGCACCAAAGTTGAATTTGGGCACAATGTTCTCCTCCAATCTTACCTGATCATCGCCATTGATGATCCCATTTCCATCGATATCCTTGAATTTCATATCACCCGGTCTTAGATTGGGTGTTACCTCACTATAGTCCAAAGTGTTGGAAGCTATATCCGCCTCATCCCTGAACACACCATCGTATTCATAGACAAAATAGGCTCCGATAGGTTTACCCTCTTGGCGTTGATATTCCGGGGCTCCTGGAATCTCATCCATAAAGACCACTTCATTCTTGGCATAGCCACCATTGATTCCCACGTCCCATTTGATGCCATCTTCATGACCTCCATAGTAGTTCACGGCAAATTCAAAACCTTTGTTGGCCACTTCCCCTGCGTTCACTGGGGGAAGTTTATCGGATATACCGGATGAACCTGGTGTGGAACCCGTTTCGCGAATCAGGATTTGATCCCTCTTATTATAGAAATATTCCAAACTAACGCTCAAGGAATTATCAAAAAGATAGGTGTCCAAACCTGCATTGAAGTTATTGGCCCGCTCCCAAGTAAAGTTGGGGTTGGCCAGCAATGCCTCTTCCAGAGTGTTCGCCACCGCCCCGTTTATGGGGAACTGATTTGGCGAATAGGTTGACAAATACGCGTATTCCTGCAACGATCCATCAAAGAACACTTGGTCGTTACCCATTTGTCCATAGGATCCTCTCAACTTAAGATAATTAATCGCTTCGACATTAAACCAATCCTCATTGGAAACGTTCCAACCCACCAAGAATCCTGGGAAGAAACCGAACCTGTCATCACCTGGAAAAATATAGGATCCATCATACCTCCATATGAATTCGGCCAGATACTTTTGCTTGTAATCATACTGGACACGGCCATAATAGCCCAAACGGGTTCTATTGAAAGCCCTACCATCAACCTCCTGACCATCGGAACCTCCAAAGAAAAGTTGGTCGATCGAAGAGGAAATGAAATTTCTACTAAAAGCTGAAAAGAATTCATTTTGAAAACGCTCGCGTGTCACGCCGGCCATTACATTGACGGAATGAACATCATTGAAAACACGGTCATAGTTGAGCAAGGCCGTCAGGTTGGTATTGAGGTTATTGGCCGATGACTGTGTCAATCGTGGATCGGTAAAACTAGATCGTACGTTTGCTGTAAGTATGGGCTCCCCCGTATTGATATAGGTTTCCCTATCCAAGGAATACAATTCCCATGGTACTTGCCAAAGTTTCCTTCTTATCTGGCTTTGGTCGATTCCTGCCAATAATGTCAGCTTCAAGCCCTCTACCCATGGCTGTGTGATATCCACCGAGCCAGTAAACTGCAGGTAATCGGTAGGCTGGCTATCATAGCCAGTGGCATTGGTGGTAATAACCACTGGTTGCTGTCCGTTTTCGATATCGGGACCCGGTTCTCCCGTAGGCCAAATAGCGGGGTCTGTCGGACGTCCCCTCATCAACATACGGAAAATGGCACCTGACCCTTCCGTGGGGTAACGCCGATCTTCCTTACGGTAGGCAAAACCCAATTTTGTCTGAATGTAATCTGTTACCTTGATATCGGAATTAATCCTGAAATTGTACTGTTGGTAACGAGTGGATGAGTTCTTATAGTAAGCATCCTGATCAAAATAACCAATGGAAGAAAAGTACTTTACATTCTCTCCCCCTCCCCTTATGGAAAGGTTGTGCCTACTTTGCATGGACCAATCCTTGAATGTTGAATCAAACCAATCTGTATTGGGGTATAGCCAAGGGTCGGAAGCCTGGGCATAGCCCTGTACCGCCTGTGGGGAAAATGATGCGTTCACGGTCTCGTCAGTTGAAGGAATGGTATAACTGCCCGAATTACCAAATGCATTCCAAGCGTCCCCCCATTCCCCAACTGGGATATTACTATTGAAAATAGTGACCTCGTTCATAATGTTGGCATACTCCACAGCACCGGCCATATCAGGCACCTTGGTGGGTTGGGACATACCAAAATCGGCGGTATAGGTCACTTCAGGCTTACCTGCCCTACCTTGTTTTGTCGTAACGATTATGGCTCCATTGGCCGCCCTTGCACCATAAATGGCCGCGGAAGCATCCTTAAGCACCGAGATATTTTCGATATCGTTTCCATTCAATCGTCCAATTCCCCCATCACGATCGGGAATTCCGTCGATCACGATCAAGGGACTGCTGTTCCCCAAGGTATTGGTACCCCTGATACTTATACTGGCGGCATCGCTTCCCGGCTCGCCGCTTGTCTGGATCACCACCAGTCCGGGCAATCGCCCAGAAAGTGAATTGGACACACTGATTGTTGGCGAGGTTTCCAGTACCTCACCTTTAACAGCTGCGACCGCTCCCGTTACCGTTGCTTTTTTCTGGGTACCGTACCCTACGACCACAACTTCATCCAAAGAAGCCAAATCCTCCTGCATCTCCAGGTTCAAGGTGGTTTGGTTGTTCACGGCCACCACTACGGGTTTAAATCCTATAGAGCTAAATCTCAAGGAGGTGGAACCCTGGATTCCAGAAATCGTGTAATTCCCATCAAAATCCGTTATGGTACCCTTTGTTGAGTCGTTCATGTCAACAATCGTGACACCTGGCAGGGGTTGGCCATCCGAAGTGGCCGTTACCGTTCCAGTTACAGTGATACCTTGTGCCTGGGCAGTTGAGAATAATACAACTGCAAAAAACAGGACAAAGGCCAAGAAGATGCGAGGTTTACCCACATACCCCCTGTTCAATGACAAATGGTTGTTCATAAAATGAGTGTTAGTTATTAGTTATGCGCTTATACAAGTAGCCCATTGGCACATAAATCCAGAAAAATTTAAAAAATCTATGATACTCTGTGCTACTGTTGCTAAATTAGTGTTAAATTTGGAATATCAAAAAATTTGTAAGTGTTTTTTTGACAATTCAGTAATTTAGACCAGTTGTCGTTGCGTATTTATCATATGGTAAAAAAGAGCGAGGGCACTATTGCGGGGGAACGGGGTATTTACAAAGTATCTCACACAGTGGACACCCAAATTAAATAGTGATCAAAACATGTTATTGATAAATAGGATTTTGGAGTTACAGGACAGTCATTTACTGTCCAAACATGAGATATTGGTGCAAAGCGTGATAGAGGGCATCGGCGAGGGGGACCTTCTTATCGGGGACAAGCTGCCATCGATCAACAAAATGGTCCATGACGTGGGATATGCCCGAAAGACCATAGTAAGAGCCTACGAAGAGCTGAAGGACAGGGGACTAGTGGAGTCAAAGAACAAGCAAGGTTACTTTGTCATCAGCCAAGAAACCGGGGTCGTACTCAGGGTGGCACTGTTGTTGTTCGCCTTTCAAAGTTTCCAAGAGGATTTCTACAACACCCTGAGAAAGGAGCTTGGAAAAAATTTTCAAGTCGATGTGTTCTTCCACCACAACAACATCTCCATGTTCGAGACCATGATCACCAACATCAGGGGCAAATATGGAATGTATGTGGTAGCCCCGATACAGGACGACTCGATAAAGCCACTATTACAGACCATAGCTCCCAACAAATTGCTATTGGTGGACCGGTATCTCGATCTGGGACCGGAATATTCGTTCATTGCACAGGAGTTTGAAAATGCCACATACAACGCCCTTGAAAGCCTATTGCCCGAGATAAGGCAATATGGGAGAACGGTGCTCTTCTTCGATTCCAAAAACGATTACTCCCCATTGGGCATAAGGAACGCCTATGAAAGGTTTCTGGAAGACCATGGGATGGAAGGCACTATCGAAGAGCAATACACCTCGGAAACACTCGAAAAAAACACCCTTTATTTTATCAAGAACGATTCAATCCTTTGGAAATTCCTGAAGGACTGCTCCAAAGGACATTGCGTGTTGGGAAAGGACATCGGTATCCTGTCCTATGATGACAATGTTCTAAAGGAAATAATCATGGGGGGCATTACCACCATATCCACGGATTTCAAGGAAATGGGCAAAATGGCCGCAAAATATGTCATGGACGGACATGGCGTAAGATCCATTATGCCAACCAACCTAATCAGACGTAATTCCCTCTAATACAAAAAAATGAACAAGCTCAACGGAAAGATGATGAACAAACTGACAATCATATTAATTACCTTGCTGCCCAACTGCATCCTCATCGGTCAGGACAAGATGCCTGAATGGGAAAACCCAGCAATCATTTCAATCAATACGGAGGAACCCCATGCTTCCTTTTATCATTACAACAGCAACTCATTGGAGACCCGACAGGAGGCACTTCCCAATTACAAATCCCTGAATGGGGTCTGGAAATTTCATTGGTCGGCCAAACCCTCGGATAGACCAAAGGGTTTTTATACCGAGGACCATAATGTATCGGATTGGGACGATATCCAAGTTCCTTCCGACTGGCAAATGAAGGGGTATGGATACCCCATTTACACCAATATCGAGTACCCTTTCCCAAAAAACGCACCATTTATCCCCCATGACAATAACCCGGTAGGGAGCTATAAGAGAAAGTTCAACATAGACAAGGATTGGGACGGTAAGCAGGTCCTCATCCATTTTGGAGGTGTCAATTCGGCATTTTACCTATGGATCAACGGACAGAGGGTGGGGTATAGCGAAGGTTCCAAGACACCAGCCGAATTCAATGTCACACCCTATATCAGACATGGGGAAAACGACATTGCCGTGGAGGTCTACCGTTGGTGCGACGGTTCGTATTTGGAGGATCAGGATTTCTGGCGACTGAGCGGTATTGAACGGGACATTACCCTCTATGCCACCAATCCCCTGGGATTTCAGAATATCATCTCCCGAGCCACCTTGGACCATGAGACCTATGCCAAGGGAGAGCTTGAAATCGAAGCTTGGGTAAATACCACTGAGAAATCGACGGATTTAACCCTAGAGGCCACATTACTTGATGGAGTTAGGGAAATCGCCACCTTTGAAAAGACATTTAACACAAGCAAAGGCAGCGTGGATACACTGATCCTGAAAAAAGCAAATCTCGGCATTACCCCATGGTCCTCGGAAAACCCAAAACTGTACCAGCTTGAAATCCGGCTCAAGGACCCTAGCGGCCATCAGTTGGACGGGACCCTATTGAACATTGGTTTCCGTACCAGTGAGATAAAAAACGGACAATTACTGGTCAATGGCCAGCCCATCCTGCTCAAGGGGGTAAATAGACATGAACACGACCCCATCAATGGGCATGTCGTGAGCAAGGAGTCCATGATAAAGGACATCGAAAATTTTAAAAAATACAACATCAATGCCGTCCGTACCTCACATTATCCCAATGACCCACTGTGGTACCAATTATGTGATAAATACGGCATCTATGTCATAGATGAAGCGAACATCGAATCACATGGCTACGGCTATAACAAAGGGGAAACCTTGGCGCAAGACCCACAGTTTGAGAAAATGCACCTGAACCGCATCCAACGAATGGTAAAACGGGACATCAACCACCCCTCCATCATCATATGGTCCATGGGCAATGAAGCCGGGAGCGGAAACAGTTTTGTGACCTCCTACAATTGGGTACATGAATTCGACCCCAATCGACCGGTACACTATGAAAGGGCGGGAAGGGCCAATGACAGCATTCATTACCAAGGAAGGATTACCGACATCATCAGCTGGATGTACCATGACCAAAACGATCTGGATAAAAGGTATTTTGAACTGGATGACCAAAGGCCTTTGGATGAGCAGCGTCCCTTCATCTGGTGTGAATATGGCCATGCCATGGGAAACAGTACGGGAAACTTCAAGGATTATTGGGACTGGGTCCGAAGTCGACCAAGGGCCCAAGGTGGCTTTATTTGGGATTGGATGGACCAAGGTTTGGAACAGATAACACCGGATGGGGAAAAGTACTATGCGTATGGCGGGGATTTTGAACCCAAGGAAGTCCATACCGATGAGAACTTCTGTGCCAATGGACTCATGGCATCCGACATGACCCCACATCCCGGTCTTTTTGAAGTGAAAAAGGTCTATCAGAACATAGGGTTTGCCCAACTTGATGGCGATACCTACGAAATCTTCAACGAGCACTTTTTCACATCGACCGCAACCTATGACTTCAAGGCTGTTTTGATTGAAAATGGGATTGAAGTAGCCTCCAAGATACTTGCCCTTTCCCCTATCGGTCCACAACAAAAACACAGGACATCCATAGACTTTGATTACGATATGGACCCTGGAAAAGAATATTACCTCAATGTGTTGGGCGTCCTGAACCAAGACACCCCTTTGTTGGACAAAGGCGAAGTCCTGGCCTCGGAACAGTTTAAACTACAGGATGGTAGCGTAAGGTTCCATGCCCTCAATGAACCACATAAAATAAAAAGTACCATGAAACAAGGATCTTACACTCTATCTGTTGGGGATTACAGGTATGAATTCAGCGATAGGGGATTTGGCCTGGATGCCATAAAAAAGGAGGGCACAAACCTATTGCTCGAACCGGCAAAAATGACCTTTTGGCGGGCTCCCACGGACAATGATTTCGGTGCGTGGAACTCTTGGGATGCCCCCAAGGATGTGGATTACTTCAGCTATAGAAATGCCGCGGACAAAAAGGAACTCGTCTCATTAGACCATAAAAAAAACAAAGATGGATCCCATACCCTGACCTACCAGTTCCACTACGATGAGCTTCAGGCAACAAACACCATTACATATACCGTCGGCACAAGTGGTGGCCTGACGGTGTCGAGCAGATTGACGGCCGAACATCCTGAAAACCATAAATACATGCCCCGCTATGGAATGATCTTCGTGTTGGACGGCCAATACCAAAATACAGTGTATTACGGCAGGGGACCATGGGAAAATTACACCGATCGAAAAACAGCTTCATTTGTGGGGCTATACAAATCCAAGGTTTCGGATTTTTACGTGCCCTATATAAGGCCCCAGGAAAACGGAAATAGGACCGACGTCCGCCATGTATCGTTTACCAATGAATTGGGGAATGGCCTGAAATTCGTTGCAAAAAACGCCCCCTTTTCCTTTTCGGCACATCACAACCCGATGTCCGATTTTGATTCCGGGACCAATGCCAAGGCTCAACGGCACACCAGTGATATACAACCTAGGGAAGCCATATACCTCCATGTGGATTATGGCCAAACAGGCGTTGGTGGGGATAATAGCTGGAGCATGGACGGATTGGCCAACGACGCCTATAAACTGGATGTTTACAAAGCATCCTTCACTTTTGACATATACCCAAGCCATGTCTTGGAAACCACATCCACAAAACGGGATTGACACAAACAAAACGATAAAAACCAATGATGAAACGAAGACATTTTTTAAAGGACAATTTAATGCTCTCCGGAGCTTTGAGCCTAGGGATACCAAGCGTGTTTGCACACCATACCAATAAGAAAGACCACATGTTCGATTCCCCTCCCACCTTTAACCTCAAGTACGCCCCACACTTGGGGATGTTCAAGGAATCCGCGGGGGAAGACCCCATTGACCAACTCAATTTCATGGCGGATATGGGTTTTACGGCCTTTGAGGACAACAATATGAAGCAACGTCCCGTGGAATTACAGAAAAAGATGGCCGGCACCATGGAAAAAAGAGGTATCTCCATGGGGGTTTTTGTGGCCCATGAAATTTCCTGGGCCAAACCCAATCTTACCAATGGCGATAAGGCGTTGCGTGAAAAATTCCTAAAGGAGATAGAGGAATCCATTGCTGTTGCCAAACGAGTGAACGCCAAATGGATGACCGTGGTGCCAGGCCATGTGGACCTTAGATTGCGCAAAGGGTATCAAACGGCCCATGTGGTGGAATCACTGAAACGCGCAAGTGCACTATTGGAACCCCATGGATTGACGATGGTATTGGAGCCGTTGAACTTCAGGAACCACCCTGGGCTATTCCTTACCGATAGTCCCCAAGCCTATGAAATTTGCAAGGCGGTCGACAGTCCATCCTGTAAAATACTTTTTGACATATACCACCAACAGATCCAGGAAGGCAACCTCATACCAAACATAGATGCCGCTTGGGAAGAGATTGCCTATTTCCAGGTAGGCGACAATCCAGGAAGGAATGAACCCACCACGGGCGAGATAAATTATTTGAATGTATTCAAACATATCCATTCCAAGGGATACCAGGGTATCGTGGGAATGGAACATGGCAATTCCAAAAAGGGCAAAGCAGGCGAGAAAGCTGTAATCGATGCCTACAAAACCAGTGACTCCTTTTGATCTTTAATATGACGAACATGAGAAAAATTGGAATCATCCATGCTCTTTTGGGCACCATCGTGATGGGATATGGGCAAGAAAAGGCATCCGACTATACCCAAGGACTTCCAGGAGTTGATGTTGAACTGGAAATGGTGGCCCTACCCGCTGGTTCATTCCTGATGGGAAGCCCAAGTGATGAGTTGGGAAGAAAAGCCGACGAAGGACCTGTCCGGAACATCGATATGGAAAGGTTTTGGATGTCCAAGTATGAAATAAGCTGGGGCCTGTACAACCTTTTTGTTGAAAGGGCCTTGGACGACATTGAAAATGACAACCGGGCCCAAGAGGTAAATCTGTCGACCGATGCCATATCGGGGGCCACCACCCCCTATGTGGATATGAGCTTGGGCATGGGACGGGACAAAGACTACCCTGCAGTGAACATTACCCAAAGGGCGGCATCCAAATTCTGTGAGTGGCTCTCCGCGGTTACGGGGCATTATTACCGTTTACCGACGGAAGCGGAATGGGAATACGCCGCACGTGCGGGAAGTTCGGGCCCATACCATTTTGGGTCGGAGGTATCACGACTCAAGGACCATGCATGGTTCGACGAAAACAGCGAAGGGACCTACCATAAGGTGGGAATGAAACAACCAAACCCCTGGGGACTTTACGACATCCACGGCAATGTTGCCGAATGGACCTTGGACCAATACCATGAAGATGGGTACAAAGAAGCCAGACTTCCTTTCGAACCTGTGGTACATGAATATCCGATCGCTATCAGGGGTGGTTCCTTCAGGGATGGGCCATTGGAACTGCGAAGTGCCTCTAGACTGGCCTCCAATCCCATCTGGAAAGAAAGGGATCCGCAGTTTCCCAAAAGTAAATGGTGGTTTACCGATGCAGGATTCGTGGGTTTCCGGATCGTTCGCCCAATGACGCCTCCCACACCTGAAAACTATTATGATTATTGGATAAAAGACTAATACTGAAATTTTAAAATCACAACACAATGAAAGACCAATCGAATACCAAGTCAAGAAGGAAGTTCATCAAAAACACCTCTTTGGCCTCTGGTGCATTACTGATGCCGAACCTGGGATCCAACCCCATGGCACATATCTTCAACGAGAAAAAACTGAAAATCGCCTTGGTGGGATGCGGCGGACGTGGGACCGGTGCCGCAAACCAGGCTCTTGAAGCCGATGACCATGTGGAATTGGTCGCCATGGCCGACCTGTTCGAAGATCAATTGAACTCGAGCTATGGCCATTTGTACGAAAAGTACAAGGACACCGGCAAAATCAATGTAAAGGAAAAACATAAATATGTTGGTTTTGATGGCTATCGAAAGGCCATTGACCAAGCCGATGTCGTAATCCTTACCACCCCACCGGGATTCAGGCCCTACCATTTCACATACGCCATTGAGAACGACAAACACGTTTTCATGGAAAAGCCTGTGGCAACCGATGCCCCAGGCATCCGCAAAGTGCTTGAAACAGCGAAGTTGGCCGAGCAGAAGAAACTGAACGTGGTGGTCGGGCTCCAACGACATTACCAAGAAAATTACATCAAGGTCAATTCGCTCATCCAAAATGGCAGCTTGGGAAAAATCGTCTCGGGGCAGGTCTATTGGAACAGTGCGGGTGTATGGGTACGCCCACGGAAACCCGGACAGTCCGAGCTTGAATATCAGATGAGGAACTGGTACTACTTTAATTGGATCTGTGGGGACCATATACTGGAACAGCACATCCATAATATCGATGTGGCCAACTGGTACATCGGGGAATATCCCGTTTCCGCCCAAGGTATGGGAGGACGGATGGTCCGAAAAGGGCCCGACCACGGTGAGATCTTTGACCACCATTTCGTCGAGTTCACCTATCCAAGTGGTGCAGTGATATCCAGTCAATGCCGCCATCAACCCAACACGATGTACAGGGTCGGAGAGGCCTTTCAATTGACCAACGGAAGAGTGGACACCAACGATGCAGGGGTGGCGAAAATCCACGATCTATCCGGGAATGAGATCCAAACCGTGAGCAATTCCATGGGGCACAACCCCTATCAAGAGGAACACAATGCGCTTTTTGCCTCCATTCGTAACAAAGGGGTCATCAACGATGCCTTTAATGGGGCCAAGAGCACAATGACAGCGATAATGGGCCGGATGGCGACCTATAGTGGAAAGGTCATTGACTGGGACCAGGCCCTGGCATCCGATCTTCAGCTGATGCCCGAAGAGGTCAACTGGGATTCACCGACACCGACAAGCCCAGATGCCAATGGCAACTACCCTGTACCGATACCGGGGCAGACCAAGGTTCTTTAGGGTTGGGCCCAATGGTTCCTGAACCCATTTAACCAGCGCATAGAATCACATTGCAAAAGGGCGCATCCTCATCCATGGATGCCAACAAAAAGCCGGAAAACATTGATTTTCCGGCTTTCCTTTTTTCGCTTTATTCCTTTTCTCCTCGATTCGTAAGGACAAAAGGAGCCAGTTGGCTTATTGAATAGGTGTTCCTCTTAATTTTTCAAAGGCCTCATACGTTCTATCCACCTTTTCCTTAGGAGTGGTCTCGAACTCTTTGTCAGTTACTTTGTAATACGTCTGCAAACTATCCAATTTTTTGTGCATCAAGGTTATGATATCTTTATATTCTTCATCGTTGATGGCATTGTGCAATTCCTTTGGGTCCTTCTCCAAATCGTAGAACTCCCATTCATCAATATCATCATAAAAGTGGATGAGCTTGTACCTATCCGTTCGAACCCCGTACTGCCGCTTGACCATATGAAATGCTGGAAAGTCGTAATAATGATAATATACCGCATCCTTAAAATCATCTTGGGTGCCTTCCAAGAGACCTCTGAACGATTCCCCTTGCATATGGGCGGCATATTGCTGTCCTCCTGCCAAATCCAAAAAAGTCGGGGCAAAATCCAAGTTCTGCACTAAAGCGTCTATAGTGGTTCCGGGTTCGATTACACCAGGCAATTGCATCAACAATGGCATTTTCATCGATTCCTCGTACATGAATCGTTTATCGAACCAACCGTGCTCACCCAAATAGAAACCTTGGTCGGAGGTATAGACCACCAAGGTGTTCTCGTCCAAACCTGTCTCCTCTAAATAATCCAAAATACGTCCAATCCCCTCATCAACGGATTTGACGGTGGCCAAATATTCATGCAGATACCGCTGTCCCTTCCATTCAGCCAATTCCTTTCCATGTAGATCAGCTTTGTAAAAGGCATTGTTCTTTGGTAGATAGGCCTCATCCCAAACCCTTCGTTGTTCTGGGGTCATACGTTCAAAATCGGTGGTCCAAGGATTATGGGCCAAATCCGTACTACCATATCCATCGCTCATTTTTAGATCGTGCCCTTCATACATATCCTCGTAAATGGTCTGTTGTTGTTCTGCAGCCGCAGTTTGATTCTCAAATTCCGGAAAATAGGTGTCGGGCAATGGAAAAGTGATGGAATCGTAAACGTTCAAATGACGCAAAGCTGGCATCCAATTTCGGTGTGGAGCTTTATGGTGCACCATCAAATAGAAAGGTTTATGACCATCTTCTCGTTGTTGCAACCACTCCAAACTTTTATCGGTGATCAAGTCCGTGGCATATCCTTCGACCACAGTGGTATCTTCGCCTCGAATGAATTCAGGGTTGTAATAATTACCTTGATCATTGAGAATGTCCCAATAATCGAACCCCGTGGGTTCTCCGTGCAAATGCCATTTACCGACAATAGCAGTCTCGTACCCTAGCTTTTTCAAGTGTTTAGGCAAAGTTGGCTGACTGTTGTCAAACCGTTCGCCGTTCATCCGAAACCCATTGATATGGCTATGCTTTCCTGTTAAAATCACGGCTCTACTGGGGCCGCAAATGGAGTTGGTGCAAAAGTTATTCTGAAAAATGGCACCATTCTTGGCAATCCTATCAATATTCGGGGTCGGAGCCAACTTGCCCAATTCATGAGTATAAGCACTGATTGCCTGAAATGCATGGTCATCCGACATAATAAAGATAATGTTTGGAGGACCTTGAGCAACTTCTTCTTTAGACTTCTCTTTTTGCTTACAAGAAACGATTAAGAGCAATACAAGAAGCGTTAATCCAATGCGCATAGTATAATATTTTATTTCAGGGTGAAGGTTTCGGACAACTCGGCATCCGAATTGGTCCCAACATATACTTCAAAGTCACCAGGTTCCGAAACGAATTCGAGTTGTGCATTGTAGAATTTTAAATCGTCTGCCGAAAGGGTAATCGTAACCTCCTTGCTCTCCCCTTTCTTCAACATGACTTTCTGAAAACCTTTCAATTGACGTTTTGGGGGTGTAATGCTTCTGACCACATCCCGCAGGTACAATTGAACCACTTCTTCACCATCATAATTCCCCGTATTGGTAAGGGTTACCGTGGCGGATACTGTTTCACCCTGATTGAACTCCTTCTTGTCCAATTTAAGATTTGAATACTCAAAAGTGGTATAGCTCAACCCATAACCAAATGGCAATAAAGGTGCGTTTGGCGCATCCAAGTAATTCGACCTGAATTTTTGGAACTCCCCGCTTTCAGGAGCAGGTCTACCTGTAACTTTTGCACTGTGATACACTGGGATCTGCCCCACGTTCACAGGCCATGTAGCTGTTAATTTTCCTGATGGGTTGTAATCGCCAAAAACAACATCGGCAATGGCATTTCCTGCTTCCACACCTGGGTGCCATACTTGCAAGATGGACACGGGCATATCAAATTCATCAGGAATGGTCAAGGGTCTACCGCTCATCAAGACCAAGGCCACAGGTTTGCCTGTTGCCACCAATGCCCTGATCAATTTCTTTTGACTCTCCGGTATGGAAATATCGGTACGACTGGAGGATTCTCCGCTCATTTCTGTGGCTTCGCCGACGACTGCCACTACAACATCAGAAGTTTTGGCCAAATCCACCGCTTCTTGGAGCATGGTTTCCGGGGAACGCTCGTCGATTAGGATTCGTTCTCCCAAAGAATTCACATTCTTGGCAAAATCGGCATCATCAGAAATATTGGCTCCTCTTGCATATTGTATTGTTGCTCCAGAAGCCACATTGTTAAACCCTTCCAAAATTGTCACTGCCAGATTAAAATCCCCTGTGGGCGCCCAAGTTCCGAGCATATTTTCCCTGCTATCCGCCAATGGACCGACCAAGGCGATCTTACCTTCCTTGGCCAACGGAAGTATATTGTTATGGTTTTTGAGCAACACGAAGGAACGGGTCGCCAATTTCCGCGACAACGCCCTATTTCCGTCCGTTAAAATATCCTTTTCAGGGCGTTTGGAGTCCAAGTATTTGTAGGGATCATCAAAAAGTCCAGAAATATATTTGGCTTCCAATACCCTTCGGCAAGCATTGGTAATATCTGCTTCGGTAACTTTGCCTTCCTCCAAGGATTTCCTCAATGTGGTCAGAAAGCCTTCGCCCACCATATCCATATCCAATCCTGCTTTCAAAGCTAAGGCCGAAACTGCTTGAAGATCTCCCAATCCGTGAGGAATCATTTCGTTGAGCGATGTATAATCGGATACCACGAAACCATCAAACCCCCATTGGTCACGAAGCACATCGGTCAACAACCATTTGTTTCCTGTTGCAGGTACACCATCCACATCGTTAAAAGAGCTCATCACACTGGCGGCGCCAGCATCAATAGCCGCTTTGTACGGTTGCATGTATTGGTTGAACATTTTGATTTTGCTCATATCCACCGAGTGGTAATCACGGCCTGCCTCAGCCGCCCCGTATAGCGCAAAATGTTTCACACAGGCCAACATGGTATGTGCCGCGGCCAAATCATCGCCTTGATATCCTTTCACCATGGCTTCGGCAACTTTGGAACCAAGGTATGGGTCCTCTCCGGCCCCTTCGGCAATTCGCCCCCAACGTGGGTCACGAGCAATATCGACCATTGGAGAAAAATTCCAGTTGATACCATCTGCCGTAGCCTCCCTGGCTGCCATTTGTGCAGCTTGTTCCACCATGTCCATATCCCAACTGGACGAAAGGCCCAGCGGAATGGGATAAGTGGTCTTGTACCCATGGATGACATCGGAACCAATGAGCAAAGGAATGCCCAATCGACTTGCTTCTACCGCCAATTCCTGGGCTTTTCTTACCCTATCGGGACCGGCAACACCAAAAAGTCCGCCTACTTGCCCTTCTTTGATCTTGGTTCCTACATTTTCACTCACTACCTCACCCGTTGCCACCCCGCCTCCGGGCGTCAACAGATTTAATTGACCAATTTTTTCATCAATGGTCATTTTTTGCAGCAATTCCTCTACTTCTGGAATTTGCTGCTGGGCATTGGCACTTCCCAAAACGAGGGCCAAAATGGCGAAGAGTGATTTTCTATAGTTCATGATCAGGTTGTTTTCTGTATGCTTTTTATTCTGATGTTTCCTGTGCTGTTTTTTTAGTGTGTGCGAACAACCAAGGCAACAAATCGGGTTCTGCGAATGCTGGGTCCCAGCTATTGTGATTGGCAAAATCGTACATCGTGAACTTTGGATGTACCCCTGCTTTCAACAAGGCCGAGACCATTTCCACGGATTTCAATGGATGTACTACATTGTCTCGGGCTCCATGGAACACCCATAATGGCGTGTTTTTGGCGTAAACTGAAACAGATCCCGGCTCTCCACCACCACAGATGGGTACGGCGGCCGCAAACGTGTTCGGTTTTCTACTCAATAATTCAAATGTTCCCATGCCTCCCATGGAAAGTCCCATCAAATAGACTTGATCGTCCTTGGTATAAGGTTCCGCTATGGTGGTCTCGAGCAAATCCATTACCATTTCCAACGGTTTTGTTGGTCCTTCGCTGTAGGTAAAGTCCAAATTGATGGGATAGGAACTTCTATCCACATCCACACTGGCCCAATAACTTTCCCTAGGGCATTGCGGGAAAATAACAACTGCAGGATATCGTTCTTGTAAATAATCGGTAGCGAACAGTTTGCCACCATTCCATAGTTGTTTTTCGTTGTCGTTTCCACGCTCTCCTGCCCCATGAAGAAAAAGTACTACGGGATAGTTTCCGTCCTCTTTAAAATTCTTGGGATACATAATACGATATCGCAAGGTATCGTTCCCATCAATAAGCATTTTGGCTTCGTATTTTGATTGCCATTGTGCAGCGACCAAATTACAAGCCAAGAACAAAAGAAAAAATGATAATTGTTTTGTCATATTAAAATCCAAGTTTGGTCAAACCAGCTTGAACATCTTCGTTACCCATAAACAAGTTCCAAAGCAAACCAGTCCGATAGTTTTCAATCATGATGATCTGCGGTCCCTGGTCTATGGCCAGATATGCTTCTGCTACCCAATCGTATTCTGGGCTGAAGGCATCGTAAAACCCTGCCGGGCCCAACAAATCATCTCTATTTCTATAAAAGTAATGCATTGCATCCAAAGATTCTTCGGGCGCGTAGGGAATAGAACTGATAGCTGCAGTGGGAGATATGACCCCGGTATCGTTGCTGGGACTATGGGCGTTGTATCCGATGCTTCCATCGTTGTTTCGGGAGTAACTCGCCGTTAATCCCCAACAATCTTCACCATAATCTTGATAAAAATCGGGATTGTCCACGCAGTATTCGTAATTGATCATGGTATGGTTGACATTTACATCCCAGTAATCCACATAATCATCGGAAAGATTTCGAGGGTCCAGCCCTAAATAGGAATAGTGTGCCCAGAACAGGGGTCCACCAAACTGTTCAGAGCCATTGTGCCTAACCAAAAGCGGATAACCGTATTGCGTGTTTGCCGATTGGATTCCTCCACCCGAGGCCCAGCCATTGGAATATACTTCTTTTTCTATACCAAATTCCGGCGAGGCCGCGGCCATCACATACGTAATCAATACCTCATTATAGCCCTTTAGTTGAAGGTTGATATCGAAACCATGATTTGGGCTCCAATGCCAGTACAACACATTTTGGTTTTGGGTATACCAATCCCACTCCACTCCTTTCCAAAGCTCATCTGCCTGTTGGGCCAAAGCCTGCTCAGCATCAGAACCATTTTTAAAGTATTCTTTGATGCAAATAAGTCCTTGTGCCAAAAAAGCGGTTTCCACCAAATCCCCTCCATCATCCAAATCACTAAAGGGAATCACAGCCCCTGTGGAACCATTGATCCAATGCGACCATGCTCCGTGAAAGCGATCGGCATTTTCCAAGAAATCCAAGAGGGTCGTCAACCGTTCGAACCCTTCGGTTCTGGAGATATATCCTCTTTCCATTCCGACCAAAATGGCCATGAGGCCAAATCCCGTGCCTCCGGCAGTTACAACGCCTTCACTATTGCCTGGGTCGTTCGGGTGATATCTTTCCCTTGCCCCACCGGAATCGGCATCGGCAAAATCCCAAAAGTATTTAAAGGTGGTTGCCTGGGTCAGGTCCAATAATTCCTCATCCGTAATTGTTGGTTCCTCATCGTCATCATCATCGGAGCCATTACCGGGAAGTTCCGGTGTTGTGGGTACGTAAGTGTAATCGTCCCCTCCCCCGCAGGATGTAATCAGTGCGGCAAAGAAAACTGGATATAATACTTTTTTAATCATTTGTAAGTTCCATGTTCGGGCTTTCAAAACCCAATTTCATCAAGCCATTTTGTACTTCTTCATTGTCCATGAACAATTTCCAGAATAGGCCACTTCGGTAATTTTCTATCATTACAGGAATTGGTCCTTGGTCAATGGCCAAATACCGTGGCAAATACCAATCATCCTCCAAACTAAAGGCATCGTATGGTCCGTATTTACCTATTAAGCTATCCTGTTCGTTATACATGAACCGTAAAAACTGTTTGCTCTCTTCGGGAGTGTAGGGCATTGAGGAAAGTGCAGCTGTTGGGGATATTACGCCCAAATCTTCTCCTGGGCGGTGTCCGGCATAGCCTTTTATGGAGTAGCTGGAGGTCAAGCCCCAACAATCTTCTCCATAGCCTTCATAATCCTTTGGATTGTCCACAGCATATTTATAATGAATCATTGCATGGTTCTGGTTCAGTTTCCAATAATTACCGAACTGATCTTTTAGCCCTTTTGGGTTCAAACCCAAATAGGAATAATGTGCCCAGAACAGGGGTCCTACGGGTGCATCGCTATGCTCATAATGGTTTAGTTCCGTTTCCAGACCGTAGTAGGTGGTGTCCTTTGCAATCTGTCCGTCCAAGGCCCATCCTTTTTCATAAACCGATTTGTCTATGGAGTGTGTTGGGGATGCCGCCGCCAGAATGTACATAATCAAGGCCTCGTTGTAGCCTCCTACGGGAAAGTTCATTTCCCATTGGTATTCGGGACTCCAATGCCAATACAGTACATCTTCGCCATTTTTGGTGTACCAATCCCATTCTACGCCTTCCCAGAGCTCTTGGATTTTTTCCGCCAATTGCTGTTCACGCTCATTTCCATCTTTAAAATAGGCTTGGACCGTTAACAACCCTTGGACCAAAAAGGCCGTCTCCACTAAATCCCCTCCGTTGTCCTTTTTACTGAACGGGGTCACTTTTCCCGATGGTAACAACCAATGCGGCCATGCTCCATGGAAACGATCTGCTTTTTCCAAAAAGTCCACAATACGCTCGTAGCGCTCCAAAGCTTCCTCGCGGGAGATAAAATCCCTTTCCACTCCTACTAAAATGGCCATAAGGCCAAATCCAGAACCTCCTGTGGTTATAATATCCTTGTCGTGGTTAGGATAAATTCCATCCAAATGGATACGCTCTCTGGCCAATCCTGAAACTGGTTCCGCCCCATCCCAAAAATAGTTGAAGGTTTGGTACTGCACGGAGTCCAATAGAGCCTTGTCGGCATTGGCCAAGCTATCCGTATTTATTTCCGATGTTTTTTTTGCCTCTTCCTTAGTTTTTTGGCCATTGCACCCTATAAGTAGCGCGGCAATGGCCAATGGCAACATAATTAACCTCATATAAACTAAACTAACTAACTCAAATATTGTGAAGTGTTCATTAAAAACACCTTAATTGTTCATGATTTCTTGAATCTCCTCTTGGGTCAATGTCCTATCAAATAAGTATAGGTCATCGATATAACTTAAATCGGACAGGTGGTTCCAACCAATAAAGTTAGGTGCTCCTGAACCTATTGATAGGATGGAACAGTTTTCCCAGCTTATGGTCTTTCCATCCATATCGCCGGTATTGACCACCGGCTCGCCGTTCAAGTATATAAGTGTTTGGGTTTCCGTTACCGTAAACGCCACGTGTACCCACTCATCTACAGTGGCATCGATAACATCCCCATCGTTCCAGACGTCTCCAGCATCGGTACCCAAATGTAATTTGATACGCTGCTCATCGGCGGTACCTTCCCTAATAAGCCTAAAGCCTGCAGAAAGGTCGTTGTCCGTACCGTTCATTGGTGGACTTACCGTTAAAATACCAGCTCTGTCCGGGTCAGCATTGACCTTGTACCAAAAAGCTCCACTGAATTGATTGTTGAATAATCCATCAATCGGGAAAGTGAGATACGAATCCGTAGCACCAGCATAGGCATCGCTGCCTACAGCGCTTTCGCCTGCAAAACCGGGAGCACCTACAACGGTAGCCTCTGCACCAGAGTTATCATCTACATTGGACCCTTCAAAAGGCATATACAATGTGGAACCATAGTTCTGTGGCGTAACCTCTCCGCCGTAAACTTCAGCCACTTCTTCAGGAGAAAGCGATTTGCTATAGAATCTCAGGTCATCGATAATACTGTTGTCGGAAGCATGCCCCCAATAGTCAAAGGTCGGTCCACCTGCACCAATGGTAAAGGTATCACAGCCCGTCCAATCGATCGGTGCCGACATGGCGGACGACAGAACTTCTGCTCCATTGAAATAGATAACATTTTCACTATTTGATATCGTAAAAGTGATATGGACCCATTCGCCTGCATTTACATCGATTACATCACCATCATTCCAACTTTCTCCGGCTCCTGTTCCAACGTTGAGTTTGATGCGCTGTTCGTCTGCACTTCCTTCCCGGAACAATCGGAATCCTTGGAAGCGATCGGCGGCATCATCACCTATGGTGATAATACCCGCCCTATCTGGGCTAGCATCGACTTTGTACCAGAAGGAACCACTGAACTCGGAAGTCATCAATCCTTCTGCTGGATAATTGATATAGGAATCCGCAGCCCCTAAATAAGCCTGATCTCCTACTTGACTTTCATCGGTAAAGCTTGGTGAACCTACTTGGGTTGCCGCTTTACTTCCTATCAAATCAATATAATCCCCATCAAAAGGCATGTAGAAAGATTCTCCATCATATTGAGGAATGTATGGATTGGCGGCATTCATCATGATTTGAACATCGCTCTGCGTCAACGCCTTATCAAAAATTCGGAGTTCGTCCATTGGACTGGCATCGTAGCCATGGTCCCAATAATCAAAGGTTGGACCTCCAGCACCAATATGCAGTTCTTCACACCCCGTCCAATCAATAGGTGCGGGTAAATCTGCGCTCAACATTTCAACCCCATTGAAGTAAATGGTACTCTGGGTCTGGGATATGGAAACTGCAACGTGAACCCACTCACCGGCGGTCACATCAATAACTCCACCATCATTCCAGCTTTCTGCTGCACCAGTACCTACATTTAATTTGATTCGCTGTTCATCGGCATTACCTTCTCGGAACAAACGGAATCCTTGGTTTCTGTCATCAGCATCGTCGCCCACTACCAAAATTCCCGCTCTATCCGGTGTTGGATTTACTTTGTACCAAAATGCTGCACTAAATTCACTGTTTTTCAAACCATCCATGGGGAAAGTGAGGTATGAATCTGCTGCTCCTTGGAAGGCATCGGCTCCCAAAAAGGCATCACCAGCAAAACCTGGATTACCGACTTCTCCGGCTTCTTGGAAACTGATAAAGTCCATATAATCTGCATTGAAGGGCATGTAAAGAACTTCCCCATCAAATTGTGCGCTATAGGGCGCCAGTTTGGCAAAGTTGACCTCCTCGGTCGTAGTTTTGCCCTCGATATCCGTTGCAGCTACGGTAACTGTGTGATCGCCGTTCCCCAATCCTTCGTAAGTCACTTCCTCCAATACAATCCTGTAATCCTTAAAGGAGTTGAACGTGGCTATTTGCGACCCATCCATGGATACAGCAACATTCGATACTTCTATATCATCAGTGACCTCAAAAGTGATATCAATTGAAGTTTCTTCTTCAAAAGGCATCAATTCCACTCCTTCGGTTGGGTAAGTTATCGTAACCTGGGGCGCTGTTTCATCCACCCCGGCATCCACTGCCGTGATGGGATCGATACCCTCGTTACATGAAACCACCAGTAGCCCCAGCAGCATCAATATGGATTTAACTATATGTTTCATCTTTGTAGTTTATTTAGTTAGTGTTAGTCATCGCTACTACCGCCACCCAAGGTTGGGAGTGCATCCACTTGTGCTTGTGGATATGGCAATAGTTCTTTGTCTGCAGTAAAGGTTCGTCCGTCATAGCTCAGTTCGGAATAATTGTCCAAGCGAATCATGTCGTAATAGCGGATTCCCCATTCCATGCCCAATTCGGCAAACTTCTCGTCCATCACATCATCAGAGGAAACTCCAGATATGGATGGCATTCCAGCTCTGCTGCGAACAAGGTTTACCGCCTGGTCTGCCGTCATTCCGGAACCACTGGCTCCACGAGTCAGCGCTTCGGCATACATCAACAGTATTTCTGCGTAGCGCATTACAATCATGTTCTTGCCTCCACCATAGTTATTTCGCTGATCTGTAAGTTGAACGGATGGCAAATAGTGTTTACCACTGGCAAACAATGCTCTAGCGTAGTCATTGATCACATCACCTTCTCGTGTAGTATTGTTAACGAATGAAGGAAGCGTTGCATAATTCGGGTCTGCTTGTAATTCTGTAATTCCCCGGTCCGTCCAAAGTACACTGGTTTCCAAACGTACGGATTCGTCTCTATCCAACATGAACTTGATGAACTTCATGCTTGGCTCATAAAAGCCCCAACCGTCAGAGGCATTCTCCCTGGCCGGTGTCCATCCTTGTGGACCAAACGGAGCGTATAAGTGATAAAAGGTATCTCCCGTACTTGAACCATAATCGGAAAACTGCAGTTCGAACAAACTCTCGTCGCTTAACTCCCCTGGTTTTTTGAACAGACTGTAAAAGTCCGGGTACAATGAGAATTTATTGGAGTTGATGATCTCAGCACAGGCATCCGCCATGCCTTGATAATCCTCCATTTCCATGTGGGCCATCGCTTTGAGTGCATATGCAGTGTAGCGAGTAACTCCGCCTGGGATATCGGTCCTTTCGTTTGGTCTCAAATTGGGCAACAATGGAATGGCTTCATCCATTTGATCGGAGATATATTGCATGATTTCCTGCTTGGTAGCGGTCCCATTGGCTATCTCGGCATCAGGTTGGGTGGATTCAATGATGAACACATCGCTCCAAACCCTAGCCAGGTTAAAATGCAACCATGCCCTCATTACCTTGATTTCAGCAATGTATTGGTCCGCTGTTGCCTTTCCGCTTTCATCTGCGAAATCCTTGAAATTCTCGATCAATTCAATCTCGGTATTCAGTTGTACAATGTCTCCATAGTGTACGTTCCACAAAGAGTTGTACATCCAGTATCCTTGGGCGTATACATAATTATCGGTATCAGCAAAGGGTTGTTGGTCGCCCAAACCACCTGCATTTACATCATCGCCACGAACGGAAAGCAGCAATGGCTCTTCCCATCCCCTTGTGGCAATCACATAGTAGGAACCGATCAATGCCTGAACCATATCCTCGGTCGCCGAATAATCCAGGTCATCAGCATTGAGCTGTCCTTCGATATCTTCAAACTTGTCTGAGCATGATTGGATAGCCAGTATCGCAACCAGGACAAATACTATTCGATATAATAGGTTACTATTCTTCATCTCAATTTTCTTTTATAGTTTAACATTAACACCTATGGTGTAAATCGATGGAACAGGATATGTCTGACGATCCACTCCATCAGAAACTTCTGGATTAAATCCATTGTAGCTGAAAACGGTCAACGGTCTTTCTGCAGTCAATGTGAATTTAAAGTCAGGCATATTGCCTTTGAGTTTATCACCTCGAAGTGTGTAAGCCAGCTGAATGTTCTGTATTCTGAAGAAATCACCATCCTCCACCCAAAAATTACTCAATCTTTGGTTCCAGCTATCTCGTAGTCCTGCCGATGAAGGATACGTATTGCTCGTACCTTCTCCATGCCAACGGTTCTTGGCCAGATCGGCATCCATATTGGTGTCGTTGGTAAAGATGACCTCACCTCGTTTTCTGTTCAATATCTTGTTGCCCGTTTGCCCATAAAAGTTCATGGAAAAACCGAAGTCTTTATAATTCAATCCAATGTTACCACCATAAGTGAACTTGGGAAGGAAAGACCCCAACACCATTCTGTCTTGATCCGTAATGGCCCCATCTCCATCCCTATCATTGAATATGAGATATCCAGGTTGAATATTCTGACCTTCTGCAATAGCACTTTGCGCAACGGGATCGGCATCGATCTGTGCTTGGTTTTGATAAACTCCTGTGGTCTCGTAACCGTAAAACGCATAGAGTGGCTCCCCTACCATAGTTCGCTGTCTGAACTCCGCAGAACCTGAATCAATATAACCACTTTCGTCCTCGATCTCTATGGCCTCATTTTTTACAGTAGTAAAGTTGGCTCCGACCGTATAGGTAAAGTCAGGCGAAATTTCATCGCTCCAGTTCAAGGCCACCTCAATACCAGAGTTACGTATTACCCCTGAGTTTCTCGACACTGTTTGGTTGGCGATTGGGATATACACGGGCATAATGGCATCCTTGGTGTCCCTGATATAGTAATCGGACTCCACAGACAAGCGATTGTTCAAAATATTCATGTTGAATCCAAAGTCCAACTCTTCCACCACTTCCCATGTAAGATCGGTAAAAGTACTGGTTGCGGTAATCCCTGTATAAGGAACATCCCCTAAATCCACAGTTTGATTGGAAATGGTATTTGCCCCGGAGCTTGCCGGCACGTTATCGTTACCCAAACGTCCCCAAGCAGCTCTTAGTTTCAAAAAGTCAAAGAAACCTAAATTTTCCATAAAGGGTTCTTGCGATACGACCCAACCGGCACCAATGGATGGGAAATAACCCCATTGTTCTTTGGTAAATTTGGAAGACCTATCAGCCCTAAATGTCCCCGATAAAAGGTATCTATTTTTAAAGTTATAGGATACCCTTCCAAAATAAGATTGTCCGTAAATCCTACGATTGTTTTCCTCCACATTATTATTAAATGACAAGGGATCAGCAAAATTTAGATACCAAGAGGTTTCATAATTGATACCTGCTATGTCACTACCTGTTGCCTGAAACTGATTGGAGGCTTCATCCCTAAAGGACGTCCCTGCCATTATGGTTACATTGTGATCTTCGGCATAGGTATCCGTATAGGTAAGCAAGTTGTCCCATATTTGGTTGTAGTAGTTGTTCTGACGACGATTAATGGAAGATATCCGCTGATCTCCAAAGCCCATATTGTACGGTAGGTTCACGTAGCGCTCTTCCAAAGCAGAAAAGTCAATATTATAGGTTGTCTTGAAAGTCAGTTTATCCTTGATAATATCTGTTTCCAAGTAAATGTTGGCCAATAGCTTACGAATCTTCAACCTGTTATCGTTGTAATCCATATCTGGAAAAGGGTTCTGGGTTCCCCTGTATCCAAGCGCTTGTGCATTGGCATAGCGCGTTGGTGTCGCCTCTGTATTCAAATCATCAAAAACAGGAAGAATGGGAACAGCAAAATATGCTTTGAACCAAGCTGAGTTTTCCGGTGTTTGCTGTGTGGCGTTACTAAATACGGTATTTACCCCCATTCTAAGGTTATCCATAACGTCCACATCCAGTTTTGAACGGATATTGAATCGTTCATAGTCGTTTTTCATATCCAACAGACCTTCTTGTGAGAAGTAGTTGGTTCCCAAGGAATACGACACATTGTCGGTTCCCCCGGTAACACTTATACTGTGGTTTTGGATAAGTCCATCACGGATGATCTCATCGTACCAATCCGTGTTTACATCAGGTACGTTGGGATTGATTCTACTTCTTCCGTAACGCTGCATTGCGTCGAGGATAAACTGAACGTCAGCATCTGAACCAGATTCAACCGCCATGGTCACGAATTGTTCGGCATTGGCCATCTGTAAAACATTCTGGGCCCGTTGCACCCCTGTATATCCATTATATTCAATGGTGGGTTTTCTGTTTTTACTACCTGACTTGGTCTCAATGATTACTACACCGTTCGCAGCCCTTACCCCATAAATTGCGGAGGAAGATGCATCCTTCAACACGTTCATCGACTTAATGTCGTTGGGGTTCAAAAAGTCAATGTTACTGTAGAACATTCCATCCACCACATACAAAAGACTGGTTGCATCCGAATACGTACCTAGACCACGAATCCTAACAGTCGGTGATGCTCCTGGAGACCCCGGTGTCACAATTTGGACACCAGCAACCTTACCTTGTAAAGCTTGAACTGGGTTTGCAGATGGGGTCTTTTCAATCTGCTCGGCATCAACCGTGACAATGGACCCTGTTAAATCCGCCTTCTTCTGTGTACCATAACCAACAACCACTACCTCATCCAAGGCTTGGGTATCTTCCTGCATGGTAAGATCAACCGTAGTCCTACTATTAATAGGTACGGTTTGCGTTGTAAATCCGACGTAACTGAACATCAAGGTTCCGTCACTCGGAACGTTTTCCAAACGATAGTTTCCATCAAAATCCGTTTGGGTTCCTGTAGTAGTGCCCTGAAGCACTACGCTTGCCCCCGGCAACGGTTGTCCTAGATCATCCAAGACCGTTCCCGAAATCGTTATATTGTTTTGTGCCAAAAGTACAGCCTGAAACAACAAAAACGAGATTAGCAAAAGTTTGCTTTTAATTTTCATAATTGTGCAAAAATAGAGTTAGATTTTTACTAAATTAATAAAGACCAAGGGGTTTAAGAGCTAGGTGGGATACATAAAAAATACATCATCAAAGCAATCGCTGAAAGCCCTTATTTCGCAACGTTTGCAGTAGTCTACACTTGTTTTGATGTAAAAATAATTAACATAGTGATGTAGTATTGATGTAGTGTCAAAATAAGCTTTAGACACTCTTTAACCCCCTTTTCTCCTTCTTAAAAGGTAATCAGGAAATTGGAAAGATTTTCGGAACTGTCCATATCCAGTTTCTTGCGAAGTCGGTATCGATGTATTTCCACCCCCCTGATGGTTATCCCCATGAGCGGGGCTATTTCCTTGGTGGAGAGGTTCATCTTTAGATAAGCGCACAACTTTAAATCCTTTGGGGTCAAAGAGGGATAGGATTTGAGCAATCTTTCAAAGAAATCTTCGTGCAGTTCTTTAAAGTTGACTTCAAAACGCTTCCAATCTTCCGTATCCTCAATGGAATTGTTGAGTTTTTTAACAAATGACCGGTAGCGCTGGGAATTGGAGAATTTATCCTTGTTCATGACCAACATGTTCTTCAGTTCGAGGATCATTTCGTTTTTCCTGGCAATGTTCAAGGTGGTACTGGCCAGTTCATTTTGCTTGAGCCTGACTTCCTTGGCCAATTCCTCTTTTTCGAGTTTTGCCATGCGCTCTTGCTGCTCGTGCCTCATGCGTTCTTCCAATTCCCTATGCTTTCTATCCAGTTTCTTTCTATTGAACCTTCGCACCAAATAAACGGCCAACAAGGCCAAGGCCGCATAGATAAACAAACTCCACCAAGAAAAATACCACGGTGGTGCTATTTGAAAGTTCAGGGTATTGAAATCAGAGACCGTGTTTCCCATTCCCACAGTGGCAACTTTGAGGGTGTATGATCCATAGGGCAGGTTTTGAAAATTGATGAAGCCGTTTTCCGAGTATTGGGAATATTCTTTGGGTCCCTCCAACTCGTAATAGTAATTGGGCGATATATACTCTGGGGAAGCTATCTCTACGGTAATGGACTGGGAATACCGGAATGGGATTTCCAAGGCACCCTGCCTTACCGATCGTTTTACTTTTTGATTCTGCACTACCACAAAGTCGGGTATCGGAATCTCTTGCGCTTCGGAAATACTTTTCAAGCCTGCATCATTGATCTTGGCAAAACCGTCCGTTAATGTGATATAGGATATGCTATCGTTAACCTTGACCACATTCTGCGAGTCAGGGGCCAAACGCTCTCGCATTGGTAGATCGGTTATCATAAGGCTATCCCCCCTCAAGTTGGTATGAATAATGGCTTTTTGTTCCTCATCATCCACAAACCAAAAGTACCTTTCATCAAAGAACAACAATTCCTTGTTGCGATAGTCCTTGAACTCTTCAAAGGCTTCGATTCGATCCCCTATAGGATTATAGCTATACCAATTACCCTCACTGTTCAACACGATTTTATTCTTGATGTTGTAGAGTTGTACATTGTATTCACTCGGAGCACCTTCATGTTCAAATGATTGGATTTCATCCAGTTTATCGTACGTTCCTGATTCAAAATGAATTCTGGAAAACCCTTTGTATGGATGCGCAACCCAAAGCATGTCAGGAGTTTCAAAGCACAATTGCTTCACGGGCGCCCCAAACCCTTCAATTCGTTTTACATCCCATGCACCATTGTCCAACTTTTGGAATTTGACCAGTCCATTGTAGGTTCCTTGGACATAAGTTGATTTTTGGTCGGGAATCTTTATGATTTGATAACCTCCTGCCACTGGACTCAAAAGCTCAAAATTGTCCTTGTTGACTTTATAGGTGCCCGTATTGTGGCCACAAAGGAGATCATCCTCAATGACTTCCAAATCCCATACGTGACCTTGCGACCCTTCCACAAACCTCAGTTCATTGCCCTCAAAATAGAACACCCCGGTATTGCTTCCCAAAAACAAAGTATTATTGAACCAGGCAATATCATAAACCATTCCCAAAGTTCCTGTATAATCCGTATAGTAGGATATTGGATTGTTAAGTCGAACGCGCGCGATTCCGTTGTCCAGACCCAACCATAACTGATTGTTGACGAATAATGAAGAAAGCACTGTATTATTTTGAAGTCCGGACTCCCTGTTCAGTATTCGGTAGCTTTTTGAAGCCGGGTCATAGAGATACATCCCATTTTTTATGGTTCCAAATCCCAATAGTCCTTGCCCCAAAACAGTTATCTTGTTCAATTGATGTTCCTTTAATGCGTTGTTCACTGGTGCAGACCATGGCGAAAGCGTTTGCCCATCATACAAAAAACAACCATGCAGTTTAGTGCCTATCAATAGAACACCATCAAAAATGGCCATATCATTGACGGTTTTTCCCAAAAGCAGGTCTTGATCCGGTAAACGGACCAAGTCTTGGTCTTTTACTTCAAATAAACCCACTGAACCTCCTGCAACAATCAAACGATCTTGGAACTCTATAAAATCGGAGACCACATCGGGCGGATCCACTACAACGATCTCATCATCGGCATAAGCATATATCGCAGAAAAAGACCGGAATAAAACCTTCCCGTCTTTTGATGGAAAAATCTCCCAGAATTCTTCACTGGTAAAGGTGTGGTCTTTGATTAAATGGGTTAGAGAGGTATAGCCCAACTCCCCAAACTCGTTTTTGGTCCAATACCCAAATTCTTCATAAGATCCCGTATAAATTCTATTACCTATACTCTCCACAGAACGGATAATGGTATTGTTGGGCAACTTGTTCAGGGTCCACTTCTCCCCGTTATAGTGAAGCAAACCTTTATTATTGGCCACAAAAAGTTCTCCGCTCGCATTAACGGAAGCATCCCAGTTTTTACTGCCCCCATTATAGTCCAGCAATTGATAGTTTTGTATTGGAGGTGCCAATTGCTGCCCCATTACCGATAAAAAGGTAAAGTAACAAACAAAGGAAAATAGCCTAAGTAACATACCGTATTGTTTGGGTCACAAAGATCTTTCGATTCATTGAATATACAAAACCCCGGTTAAAATGTAGTTTACTTTGGCCCAGTCACAAGTTATTAGGGTTCGAGGTTGCCGTTATACTCAAGAAATTATTCTCTGACGAACGAAAAAATGCATTTTAATATAATTTTTAGAGTCTCATTTGTTTATTCAATCTTTAAGCAATCATCAGGTTAGTGATTGATTACTTGCATTTTACGAGGTAAAAATGGTATTCAAATCACTTTGTATTGCCTACGATTTTATCCTCATACATGGCATCCAATCCCATTTGAACGCAAGTTGCGGCCATAGCACCTGTTTTAGCGTTGGATACGGGCAATGTATTGTTTACGATATTGTCCCTGAAGTCAATCAAGGCCTGCTTACTAGGGTCCTCATGGTCAAACTTCAAGGGTATGCCCCTTCCTTCGTCCCAGTTCAAGGTGGCCCCAGAAACGCCATCCACCTCTCCAATCTCTTTTTGATAACTTTCCTCAGGATAGTACCAAGCCTTGACATAATCCAGGATATAGGTTCCCTTGTCCCCCATTACCTTGACCTTGTAATCGCCCATGGCATTACTGGTAAGACAGGTAAATGATGCCCTTACCCCTTTAGGATAACTGTATATAAGATGGATGTTGTCATAAGTTTCCCTGCCATCTTTCCAATAATCAATGCCTCCTATGCCCATGACCTTTTCGGGCATGGCTCCCATGACCCAATTGGCAAAATCCAACTGATGTGAACAAAGTTCGGCCAAAAGCCCCCCTGAAAACTCCCGGTACATGCGCCAGTTGATCATACGCTCCCATTTTGGGTCCGGGACAGGGCGGCGCCAATTGCCGTTTCGGTTCCATTGGCATTCAAAAGCCGTTATTTTGCCTATTTTACCGTTTTTGATCTCATCAACCACATGGGAGTACAAACGGGAGCTATGGTATTGGTGCCCTGCTTGGAATATACCATCGGATGTGTCGGCCGTCGCCACCAATTCTTCTATCCCCTCATATCCCTTTGCCATGGTCTTTTCACCATACACATGTTTCCCCGCCCTTAGGGCATCAACGACGATTTTGGAGTGTGTGCTGAACGGTGTCGCCACCAAAACGGCATCCACATCCCTGTCCTCCAACATCTTTTTATAATCGGAATAGCCTTTGGCCTTTCCTTTTACTTTTGAAAGTCCCGAACTGAGCCTGAATGGGATGATATCACAACAGGCCACTACCCGCATATTGGGAATCCGGTTGATAAAGGGAATGAGTCCGCCTCCTCGGTCCCCTGTTCCTATGACCCCGATATTAATGGTCTCGTTTGCACTGGGAATGCCGTACCCGAGTACCGTTGGGGCATATAGGGCTGCGGAACCGACCAGACCGCCTTTTACTATAAAGTCGCGTCGCTTCATGTGCTCTTAAAGTTTTGGTTCCCATCCAGGTTCGTACGTTCGTTTCCAAAGCTCCATGGCTTCCCGATCGAATATGCTACCCGTATTTGCATCCACATTGAAGCCTTTATCGATTCGATAGGCTATGTTGGCGTAGTGTGTCAACATTTGAGAGATGGCCCCCACTTCGATATGTGATGTCAAAGCTTCCTTCCCCCTAATGGCGTCAAAGAAATTCACTGCATGTCTTGTTGACAAATCGCCACCGCCACCAAGAGCGGTACCTCCTTCGTTGCCTCCGGATTTATTTTCCTTGATCAGTTCCCCCTTAAGGTCATACAGTTCATATCCGTCACGATCCACCATTACCGAACCTTCGGAGCCGTAAATAAGGGTACCTCTACCCCGACCATATTTGGAGTAACCGTTCCTACTGCTCCCATCCCATTGAATGGTCTTGTCATCGGCAAACGCATAGGTAGCCTCCATGGTGTCGTACATTTCCCATCCGTCATCCACAAACTGGTGTTTCCCAGCGATCACATCCACATATTCCGGATATTTCACATCCAGCGCCCATCGGGCTATATCCAATTCATGCGTTGCATTGTTGCCCATTTCAGCAGTTCCATAATCCCAACCGTACCAATGCCAGTTATAGTCCCAAGTATCATGGGCATAGGCTTTTCTTGGAGCAGGGCCTTGGAACAGTTCCCAGTCCAAGCCCTCTGGCGGTGCAGTCTTCACAGGTACCGGAACCTCCCCCCTTCCGTTGGTATAGAAGGCTATCGCTTTATAGGCCTTGCCGATGATGCCGTTGTGGATATCGTTGATGATTTCGATGCTCTGAGGGGACGACCGTTGCTGATTCCCCATTTGGACCACCTTATCATACTTTTTTTGGAATGCGACCACAATTTCATTTTCATGAGGGTTATGGCTGCATGGTTTTTCAAGGTAGACGTGTTTTCCCGCCTCCATGGCCATACAGGCACCCGGTGTATGCCAATGGTCGGGCGTGGCCATAAAGACCGCATCCACATCCTTGTCCTCCAAGATTTTTCTGATATCCTTTTCCTGTTTGGGTTTATATGCTATTTGTTCAGACACATTTTGTGCTGCCCTTTCCAATTGGCTGTCCCGAACATCACATAGATAGTCCAGACGCACATTGTGCTGTTTCGCCGCAATGGAAGGGATATAAGCACCATAGCGCCTTCCCAAACCCTGAATGGCAACATGAATCCTGTCATTTGCCCCTAAAATATTGTTGTAACTCTTGGCCGTCATGGCATTGATACCACCAGGTAGTCCCATGCCAATGGCTGCGACCGTTGTTTTCTTTATAAAGTCTCTTCGCGCTCCCATAAATCCTTATTTAATCCAATGGTTTTATTTTGATGTTCTTAAAACTTACATGGTCCCCATGGTCCTGTAACAATATATGACCCCTATCGGCCTCCCCGAAATCGGGCCATTTCACATACTTACTCTCGGAGACCAGCTTGCGGTACGCTTCACTTTTTCTCTTGTACTCCAAAACCTTAGTACCATTGAGCCAATGCTCTACATGATTGTCCCTTGAAACGATACGGGCCGTGTTCCATTCCCCAATAGGGTTGATAGGCTTGTTGACATCGGCTTGGATAAGGTCATATAAGGAAGCTACCGTACGGCTGCCCTCATGGTTCCCTAGTTTTGCATCGGGATGCCTTTCATCATCCAAAATTTGATATTCGAGACCTATCGAAGATCCAGGTCCCTTGTTCAGGTCAGTGTCCACATAGTATTTTATACCACTATTGGCTCCTTCTGTCAATTTGAAATCCACTTTGAGCTCAAAATCACCATACAAATCAGTGGTCACAATATCTCCGCCAGCCGCAGACTCCTCGCCCCCAGAAGAAAGAACGGTCAATACACCGTCCTTGATCTCCCAGCCTTTATCCGGAAATTCATCCAGACGGGCACCGCGCCACCCTACGGTGGTCTCGCCATCCCATAACAATTGCCATCCATTTTTTTCCTCATCAATGGTCAGCTGGTTCTTGGTCTCAACCGGGTCCAGGGGCATTTCTTTATTGTATTTTGAAAGACTGTCGGTCAAAATCCTAACATTCTTCCAAGCGATTTCTGTTCCCGCCTTCTGGTCCTTGCCTATGCTGTGCACTTGAAGCGCGATAAAACCACTTGCGGTCTTGTCGTCTATCAAATGGGCTGCGGGCACACCATTGATCCATGTTTGAATCGTATCCCCGATGGCCTCGATGCGATAGTGGTTCCAATCATTTTGTTTGAAGGCCTTTTGTGCTTCAGGATTACCCTCCAAGGTAACGAGCCACCCCCTTCGACCTTCATCATAGATTCCAGCGCTCCATGCCCGGTCCGATGGATCTATCTCTATCTGATAGCCGTGCACCCTTCCATTTTGATAATGCGGAAAGCTATTGCTCCGTATCTGGATCCCCGAGTTCATGGTTGAATCCACTTTGTAATCCAGCTCCAAAATGAAATCATCGTACATTTTATCCGTGGTCAAAAAGGAATTGGGTGTATCATGGACCGTAGATCCCACGATGGCATCCCCTTTTGCCTCATAATTGGCTTCTCCGCCTTTTTGGTTCCATCCGTTGAGGGTTCCATCGGTCAAGTCGACCCATGGTGCATCGTCTTTGGGAGCATCGGCACATGCCCAACACAGTAGTAATGCCAAGGCCCCTAGTTTCAGTTTGTTCATTTTATGTATCATGAGTTAAAAATTATATTTTACAATTCGTTTATAGGCCAAAAATACTTGGTAGCCATAAAGTCAATTCTGGAATATAGGTAATCAGAAAAAGCGCCAATATCATGGCCACGAACAAGGGTAACAGTGGTCTTATCACTTTTTCAATGGATGTTTTTGCCACACCCACCCCAACAAAGAGCACCGAACCCACTGGAGGTGTGCACAGTCCTATGCAAAGGTTCAAGATCATGATGATGCCAAAATGCACCGGGTCTATCCCCAATTTTGTCACGATGGGCAAAAATATCGGGGTAAATATGAGAACGGCCGGGGTAATGTCCATAAAGATGCCCACTATCAACAATATCAAATTTATGATGAGCAATAGGGCGATTTTGTTATCGGTAATGGACAAAAGTCCCGAACTGATATCTTGTGGGATATGCTCAAAGGAAAGCGCCCAGGACATGCTCATGGAGGCCGCTATCAAAAGCATGACGACCGCTGTGGTAGCCGAGGCATTCAAAAATATTTTGGGGAGCTTTTCAATGGTTATCTGCTTGTAGACAAAGCCCAACAATAAACTATAGAGCACGGCGATGGCAGAAGCTTCAGTAGCGGTAAATATGCCCGCTACGATGCCCCCAATGACCAAGACCAATAGGAACAGGCTTGGGACTGCATCAACAAAAGTCTTGAAGACTTGCTTAAAGGAACTTCGCTGTCCGGTGCCATATCCTTTCTTTTTGGCCCAAAACATGGCTACCGCCATCAAGAGCAGCCCAGTAATCAATCCAGGAATGTACCCTGCCAAGAAAAGTGCGGCAATGGATGCCCCTCCACTTGCCAAGGAATATACGATCAAAATGTTACTTGGTGGAATCACCAATCCTGTCGTGGCCGAAGTAATGTTGACCGATACGGCAAACCCCTTGTCATAGCCTTCCTTTTCCATTTCCGGACCGAGGATGCTCCCCATGGCAGAGGCCGAGGCCATGGCCGATCCTGCAATGGCCCCCATGAACATCGCAGATATGATATTGATCAGGGCGAGTCCCCCGGGCAATGCTCCCACCAAGGTCTTGGCAAAAGCTATCAAACGGTGGGCAATCCCCCCATGGTTCATCAGTTCCCCCGACAATATGAAAAATGGAATCGCCAACAGGGCGAAACTATCCAAGCCCGTGGCCATTCGCTGGGATATCGTGGCAAATGCGGGCAACATGGGCATACTTACCAGCAGGGTCAACATGGATGAAATGGCTATGCTCCACGCCACTGGAGTACCAATGGCCAAAAGGCCCACAAAACTGATGATCAAAACGAGTAAGGGTATATATTCCATAAGGTTCAATCCGTTAGTATTTCGACGACTTTATTATAGACCACGATCAGCCCGCTCAAGGGAATCACGATATACACATAGGCCAAGGGCAACCCCAATGCAGGGGAAAGCTGTTTGAGTTCGTATGTGGTATACACCAACCATCCGCCACCTGTCACCATTGCCGCCAGACAGAACAGGATGATAAAACCGGATACCACTCTTTTCATTGATCTTTGGCTTTTGACATTGGCTCGTTTGGCCAGTACATCTATGGCCACATGACCGTTTTTCCCCGAAACGTAGGCCGCTCCCAACAACCCCAACCAAATCATGAGGAAGCGGGCAAGTTCATCGGTAAATGGACTTGGTTCGCCCAAGACATACCTACTGAATACCTGCCAAAGCACGTTCAGCACCATAAGTCCCATCAGTACCACCAGCAAACGGGCCAAAATATTCTCCAATATGCTCTTGAACCCAATCAATTTGCCAATGTTTTTATTTGCTGTATCATGCTGTTCAATGCTTCGTCGTCTTCATATGTGCGATACATTTCCCTTGTCATTTCGATAAACGGTTCCTTATCCGGATATGAAATCCTTACGCCTTTCTCCTGAATTTTTTCCAAAGCTTCGGCCTCCGATTCCGCCCACAATTTCCGCTGATGCTCCAGTGATTTTTTCACCGCTTCACTTATCCAACTCTTTTCCTGCTCTGAAAGCATATCCCAAAATTGAGTACCGACGATCAAGACGTCCGGGGAAAAGGTATGCTCATCCAATGAATAATAGGGACAAACCTCATAGTGCTTGGAAAGATAAAAACTGGGAAGATTGTTCTCCGCTCCGTCCACCACGCCCTGTTGTAGGGATGTGTAGAGCTCCCCCCATGAAATGGGCGTTGGGGAACCTCCGAGGCTTTTGACCATATCCATTGCGGTAATACTTTCCATGACCCGAATCTTGAGCCCCTTTAAATCGTCTGGAGCGGTTACAGGTGCATGCTCGGTATAAAAGCTTCTAAACCCAGCATCGTAATAGCCCAGACCTTTCAATCGAAATTGTTCGGCATTGTCCAACAATGATTGTCCAATAGGACCATCAAGCACCTCAAAAGCATGTTCACGACTCTCAAAAAGATAAGGAAGTCCCAAAATTCTGGTCTTTGGTGCAAAATTCTCTAGGGTGGCAACCGATACTTTGGTCATATCAATACTGCCCAATTGAATCAACTCCAAGATTTCGCGTTCGGTGCCCAATTGTTGATTGGGATAGATCTCGATACGAAGTTTGCCCTGAGAGACACTGTCAAGATCTTCCCCCATTTTCACCATGGCCCTGTGCACGGAGTGGTTGATATCCAGACCGTGTGCCAATCTTATGGTCCTGATGCCTCCGGCCTCTTCGCAACCAAGTGCGAAGAACAACGTGCACAACAAAAGAAAGGCAACGAACTGTTTCATTATTTTTCCCTTCTGATTTTCTCTATCAATTGTAGCGTATCGGCCACTTTTTTCTGAAGCCCTTCAAAATCCTTTCGCTCTAGAACCTCTTTGGAAATCAATTTTGAACCCATGCCCACACAGCTTACCCCTGCCTCGAACCAAGCCCTTAGGTTTGCCTCTTCCGTACTGACCCCTCCCGTGGGCATCACACTTGTCCATGGTTGGGGTCCTTTAATTGCTTTTACAAAACCTGGACCGTAGGTGGACCCGGGGAAAAGCTTGATGAGTTCACAGCCCAATTCTTCCGCCCTATTGATTTCGGTCAACGTACCGCAGCCCGGAGACCAAAGTACTTTCCTGCGATTACAGACCACGGCGATGTCTTCCCTTAAAGAGGGCGTTACCACAAAGTTCGCCCCCATTTGTATATACAATGATGCTGCAGCTGCATCCGTAATGGACCCGACGCCCATAATCATACCTGGAAGTTGTTCCAATGCATATTTGTTCAGCTCCGAGAACACTTCAAAGGCAAAATCGCCACGTGCAGTGAACTCCAACAACCGGGCCCCACCATCATAACATGCGTTGAGCACTTTCTTCCCTATTTCTATATCGGAATGATAGAACAACGGGACCATACCCGTCTCCTGTATCTTACCCATTACTTCCAACCTTGAATATCTTGCCATTTTGCTTTTTTTTATCGTGACACTCTTCCGGAGGCATCGCCTCCCATTAACTTTTCAACTTCTGCAACGGTGGCCAAATTGGCATCCCCTTTTATGGTATGCTTCAAACAGGAGGCCGCTACGGCAAAGTCCAAGGCTTTTTGGTCCTCCCCTGGCCAGTTCATTAAGCCATAGATAAGTCCTCCCATAAAAGAGTCTCCCCCACCTACACGGTCCACGATGTGCGTGATCTGGTATTCCCGGGAGGTGTACATGGTACTTCCATCGTACAGTACACCCGCCCATGTGTTGTGCGAGGCCGACAAGGAGCCACGTAGGGTCGTGATGACCTTTTTGGCATTTGGAAATCTTTTCATCATCTGTTGGCAAACCGATAGAAAAGCATCTGCCTTAACATGTTCTCCCTGCGTGGTAATATCCAGTCCCTCTGGTTTGATACCAAAGTGTTTTTCCGCGTCCTCTTCGTTGCCCAAAACAATATCACAATAGAAAGTAAGTTCTGACATGATCTCCTCTCGCTTGGCATCATCGCAGTATTTCCAAAGCTTGGCACGGTAGTTCAGGTCCGTGGATACAGTAACACCGTGTTCTTTTGCGCTTTTTACCGCTTCGATACAGGCATCTGCCGCTCCTTGGGAGATGGCCGGCGTGATCCCCGTCCAGTGGAACCATTCCACATCCTTGAAGACACTGTCCCAATCCACCATCCCGGGACCTATCTCTGCCATGGCGGAATGTGCCCGATCGTAGACCACTTTGCTCCCACGGCTGACCGCACCGGTCTCCAAAAAATAGATACCCAAGCGGTCCCCGCCATAAATGATATTGTCAGTGCCGACACCACGCTTTCGCATTTCCATCAGGGCACATTCCCCGATATCGTTCTTTGGCAAACGTGTCACAAAGTCCACAGGCACCCCGTAATTGGCAAGGGATACCGCCACATTGGACTCTCCTCCCCCATAGACCACATCAAAACTGTTGGCCTGCGAGAACCGCAGGAAACCCGGAGGCGCCAACCGCAACATAATCTCACCGAAGGTCACTACTTTTTTCATTCCTTTATTTTTGTTTTTAGTCATATCCCAAGTTAAAATAGTCCTTGGCATTTCCATAACAAATGTCCTGTACCAAACCACCTATATATACAAGGTCATTCGGCAAAAGGCCTTTTTTAATGTCATTCCCCAATATATTGCACAACAGTCTCCTGAAGTATTCGTGCCTTGGAAAGGACAGGAAGCTCCGGGAATCCGTGAGCATTCCCACAAAGCAACTGAGCAATCCCATATTGGATATTGTGTCCAGTTGTTTTTCCATACCGTCCAGTTGGTCATTGTACCACCATCCCGAACCCATTTGCATTTTACCTCGCACACTGCCATCATTAAAGTTACCAACCATTGTGGCAAAAACCTCATTAAGGGCGGGATTAAGATTATAAAGGATTGTCTTGCCAAGCTGTCCCGTATTTTCAAGGGTGTTCAAAAACTTGGCAAGGTTTATGGCCTGTGGAAAATCGCCGATTGAATCAAAGCCAGTGTCAGGGCCTAGCTGAGCCAATTTTCTTTTGTTTGTATTACGGAGTGCGCCCAAATGGAATTGCTGCACCCATCCCAGTTCATGGTATTCACGGCAAAGATGGACCAAGGTCTCAAACTTAAAATATTGTATTTCCTCGATTTCCAAAGAATGACCGTTCATCAGCTTCCCAAAGATGGTCTCAATATCATAACTGTTCATCTCAAAATGATACAACAGTTCCAAGCCATGATCGGAAAGGCGACATCCTTGTTCATGAAAAAATGCCATTCGCTGTTTTAGGGCCGTGACCAAATCCTGATAGGTGGTTATTTGGGTCCCGGACACCTCGCTCAACTTTTCCAAATATGTTCGGTAGGCACTGTTGTCCTCTACAGCATATATTTTATCCGGTCTGAAAGTCGGTAGCATTTTTGTCGAAGTGTTCTTATGCGCTGCGCTGCGATGATGTTGCAAATCATCGATGGGATCGTCCGTGGTGCAGATGACCTCAACGTTAAATTGTTGCAATAGCCCTAATGCACTATGGCTCTTCTCTTGTAAGCGTTCTTCTGTATCCCGAAAAATGCGTTCTGCATTTTTCCCGGTAAGCAAATCATCAATGTCAAAATATCGCTGCAACTCCAGATGAGTCCAATGATACAAGGGATTTCTAAGTGTGAAGGGGACAGTCTCCGCCCATTTTTGAAACTTTTCCTTATCCGATGCATTCCCCGTGATATAGGTTTCGTCAATGCCACAAGCCCGCATTGCCCTCCATTTATAGTGGTCATCCGTCAACCAGGCCTCAGTGAGGTTCTTGAACTGGTGTTCATTGGCAACATGTCCGGGCGACAAGTGGTTGTGGTAATCGATGATGGGCATTTCCTTGGCATAACCATGGTACAATTCCTCCGCTTGCTGGGTCTCCAATAAAAAGTTTTCTTTTATAAAGGTCATTGCAGCAAGGTTTTTTCCATACCGTACATGAGTCCCCTTAATTCAGCGAGGCCTCGAAGACGTCCTATTGCTGAATATCCCGGGTTGGTTTTCTTACGGATATCGTCCAACATTTGATGTCCATGGTCTGGTCGCATCGGCATGCGTCGGTTCTTGGTGTTTTTTTGGTTGCGAACAAGCTGCTCTTTTAGCAATTCGTACATTACTCCATACATATCCACATCACCATCCAAATGGTCCGCTTCAAAAAAGTTACCGAGTGTATCCCTTTTTGTACTTCTCAGGTGTACAAAATTGATTTTTTCTGACAACCGACCGGCCATACCTACCAAATCATTGTCCTCCCTTACTCCATAGGAGCCTGTGCAAAAACACAGTCCATTATGGCGACTGTCGTAGGCCGCAAGCAATTTATTGGCGTCCTCTTCCGTACTTACCACTCTTGGGAGACCTAGGATAGGGTATGGGGGGTCATCGGGATGGATTGCCAAAAAAACACCTGACTTTTCCGCGATTGGGCCGATTTCCTTGATAAAATCGTACAGATTGCTTCTAAGCTCCTCTTCACCAATGTCACGGTACATGTTCAAAGCTTCCTGAAACTGTTCCACCGTGTAGCCTTCCTCTGCCCCCGGCAGACCGGCAATGATATTTTGGGCCAAACGCTTCTTGGCTTCGTCATCCATGCTTTCGAATGCTGTTTTGCCCATTTCAATGGTTTCCTTGGCATAGTGGTCTAAGGCTTCTTCACGGTTCAGAATGAATAGTTCAAAAGCTGCAAATTCAATAGCATCAAAACGAAGTGCATGGGAACCATCTGGCATTTCATAGGAAAGATCGGTCCGGGTCCAATCCAGGATGGGCATAAAATTATAACATACCGTGTCAATTCCACATTGACCAAGGTTTTCAATACTCTGTTTGTAATTTGCGATGTATTCCTTATACTTTCCTGTACGCTTTTTAATGTCCTCGTGAACGGGTATGCTCTCCACCACCGACCAGGTAAGACCAATGGCCTCCACTTCTTTTTTTCTTTTGTTGATTTCCGATATGGGCCACACATCACCATTTGGAATGTGGTGCAATGCGGTTACAATACCGGTTGCTCCCGCTTGCCTGATATCGGCAAGGGAAACAGGGTCTTTTGGTCCGTACCATCGCCATGTCTGTTCTAAACCCATTGATATTTAATTATCATCATTTCTATTTTCTTTACACGCCGCTAAAAGCACTGAAGCCTCCATCGATCGGAACTACAATGCCGGTAACGAATTTTGACTGTTCGCTGCTCAGCCACAGGGTCGTTCCCACCAAATCCTCCGGTTCACCAAAACGGCCCATAGGGGTCTGTTCAATTATCGTAGCCCCTCTAGAGGTCAGACCGCCGTCAGGCTCGGTCAATAAACTCCTGTTTTGATCGGTCAGAAAAAAACCAGGGGCCAAGGCATTGACCCGGATATCCACTTTGGAAAAATGGACAGCAAGCCATTGGGTAAAATTCGAAACAGCTGCTTTTGCCCCACTGTAGGCAGGTATTTTCGTAAGTGGTGTAAAGGCATTCATCGAGGAGATGTTCAAAACACTACATCCACTGCGACCTACCATTTCCCTGGAAAAAACCTGCGCAGGCAAAAGAGTCCCTATGAAATTCAAATTGAACACAAATTGAACACCTTCCATATCCAAGTCGAAAAAGGTCTTGAAGTCCTTTGCTGTTTCATTTAGGTCTTCCTTGAGCAAATAGGGGTTGCTGGTCGTTCCCAAAGGATGGTTTCCCCCTGCACCATTGATGAGAATATCACAGGGACCAAACTTTTCCGTTATCTCTTTTTTGGCCTCTTCCAGACTTTCCCGATCAAGTACATCCACTTTAAGGGCCATGGCACTTCCTCCTGCATCATTGATTTTTTTGGAAACAGCTTGGGCCGAATCCATATTCAAATCCATAACGCAGACTTTCGCTCCTTGATCGCCAAAAGCATAGGCCAAGGTACTGCACAAAATGCCACCGCCACCTGTTATTGCGACAACTTTGCCTTTCAATTCTTTATATTTGGGAGTATCCATTGCTAAAATTTTTTCTTTGAAAAAGGTTTGGGATCAGATTAAAATTTATTCTGTGTACTTTTTACATGGTTTTAAATATATAAATTTTACTCGCTCTAGTGAAGAAAAAATCAAAATTTAACCCAAAAAAATGATGACTCAGGAAAAACTCCAGGATATCCAAGTAAAACCAGATTCATTTGAATGTTCGGTCACTGCTGATATAACGGTTTTTGGCTATGTTGATGGCAAACTAAAAGTCCTACTCTTAAAAAGGTCGTTGGGACATTACAAAAACCAATGGCATGTCCCTGGTGGGGTCATGGAAGAGAATGAAACCATTGAGGACTGTGCGGCAAAGGTCCTTTATTCACTGACGGGTTTCAGGGACATACATTTTGAACAGGTAAAGACCTATACCGCCTTGGACAGGCACCCCCTGAAGAGGGTTATTACCGTGTGTTTCTATGCTTTGGTCAAACCCGAGAACCATCCTTTGACCTTAAGGGACAATATTACGAGCATCGATTGGTTCGATGTGAACGATATCCCAGAAAAGCTTGGTTTTGATCATGAAAGGCTGATCAGAGAAGCCTACTCATTTGTACAGAACAATTTAAAACATAAGCTCATCGTTGGCGAACTTCTTCCGAAGGAATTCACTCTGCATGAACTGCAGAACCTATATGAGGACATCTTGGATGTTGAACTGGATAGGAGGAATTTCAGAAAACGTATATTCCAAATGGATGTCTTGGAGAACACCGGAAAAAAAAAGCAAGGGGTCAAGGGAGGTCCGTATCTGTACAGGTTAAAATAATGGTGGGTTGTGTGACAATGTATGTTACCAATATCGACGGTGTGTCTGCACATGAAACCTGTCTCTATTCCAACTCGATTGATACAAATCATAAACAATCTCAGCATGTTTTGTATTGATGACGGTACCGGTACTACTAGATGGACATTTTTTTGTGGTTACTGCCCCCCTTCTATAAAGATTGAAATCTTCCTTGATTAGAGCCTAAATTTGAATCCCACTATTGACAAGTATTCAGTGAAAACAAGACATCCCTGCTCTTAATGGGAAAACAAAAAAGCCAGAAAATATATAATTTTATGGCTTTCAATTAAATATGATACCGTTTATTTCCAAACAATATCATGTTCGTCGGGGTGACAGTTTTAACCAATCCTTTGAAACCCCTTGTATTTCCAAAGTTTTTTCTTGACCATCCAAAAAAGGACACCCTACAGGACATATTCGTGTGAAACCTGATACTTTCTAGCATCAAATTTAAAAGATTAGGTTTAAATGAAAAGAACTACGTACAAATAATATTTGATTTTTGTGCACATCTCCAAAATCTCAAACATGCTCGACTAGACTAGTCTTTATACACCAGGTTTCCCAAATTGATTTCTCCTATTTTTCTAGTCAATTGAGCATCTGAATACAATTCCAATGTGGGGTCAAGAAAATGATAGGTATAATTGGCCCCATAGACAAAAGGGTTGCCTGTATCAAAATCTTTAAAAACAGACCTAACCTTCATTGTAAGCTGTAGCAGTACACTCTTATCATTAATCAATGCTTCGGCCTTATCCGGGCTTATTTTAAAAAGTACATCGCCGTTGATATAATCCACTTGTTCCGTCTTATTGAAAAACGCATGCCCGTACGGTGTTTTGGGAGCAAATTCATTAAAGTACTCAACAGCGGAGATAGCACCAAGAGGTGGTCTTTTAATGGGCAACCGCACCCAAAAACCTCCTTCATCAAAGTCATACTGCCCTTGAAACTTTATGGTATGCACCAGTTGAAAATCTTCAGAACCATCGGCAAAAAAGTCTTCGGCCCATTTTAAAATAATATCTAGGTACTTTTCCACAAAGGCCACATACCTTTCATTTTCCGTAAAATCATCTGCTTGGTGTCCTCCCCATTCCCTTACCACTGCGCTTTTACCGGTTCCGCTCCAATCATTCATGAAATATTCCTTTTTAAGGGCATCGGTTCCCATATCAAAAGCAAATTCCTTCAGTACTTTTTGCGCCAAACTGGATTTGGCCTCCTTTTCAATGATCTTGCCTTTTGTCTGTTGTGTAAGAGCGTCCCTATCCATTGCCTTAAAATGCTCTTTAAGCATATTTATCCGTACCAAGTGTGCAAACCCAGTATACCCCAAACCGGTCAAATTTCTTTTCTCGGCAGCTTCTTTGGAAAGATCTACTTTTTTTGGATTATCCCGCATCATATAAGAATCAATCGCACCAAATCTTGGAAGTTCCTTTATCTTTTGTATCACAATGTCTTTAAAGGCCGGGTCAGGTGATTTGTAGACCAAATACTCGGAATCATCTAATGATATATTGGCGTTTTGTTGTGCGGTATTTTGGTTAATGGTTTTTTTCTCGGTTTGGGTTGTACCACCCGTTTGTGTGCTTGGCCCTTGTTCGGTATCCTTATTCCCATTAAGAATATCATCTACTTTTTTATCCGCTTTTTTTATAATTTTTTCCTCTGCCTGTTTTTTCAGTTTTTTAAAAAACTGACCATTCACTGGCTGTGGCATGGCCATCATCACAACACCCATTATCAGCCATACAACCTCTTTGGAACAATTACATTTCATGTCTCAATCCTTAAATTTAATAGTCCTGATATCCGATTCACCCATTTTTTGACTTAACAGGCCATCCTTGTAAAACTCCATCCTAGTGTCTTCCAGTTCAAATTCCCATGAAATGCGGGTCGGACTCGTAATCTTAGGGGTTACTTTGACCTTAAAAACAACAAACACCGGGGAGCGCTCAATTAAATTAAATGTTTTGGCTGCGGTGGGTCCAACAGGAAGAAAAACCTTCTTTGAGTAATTTTTTAAAGTTTTTTCATTTTCTGAATAGGCCAAAAAATTAGAGTTGTGCAATATAAAGTCCCCACCAATGGAGAATATACTTCTGATCCAATAGCCTTTGTTTTTGAAATCATATTTTTCAGCCACTGCTCCCCTAGCTACGAAATATGCAATTTGGGTCCCATCTTCATAAAATGAATTGCTCCATGCCTGAAGAGTACCATAATGGTTCTTGATAAAGTTTGTATAACTGCGGTTCTGGGAAAACTCATTGTTACGATTACCTCCCCAAGAGGAAACATGTGCCCTCTCCCCAGCGGGATTATAGAAATTGCAGGGGGATTTGGCTTCGGAATCACAAAAGTAATCTTGAAGCTTTTCATCGGATAGGGTTTCCCTAGCTAGAATCAACAAGTGATTTTGGGCAAATTCAGAATTCTTTTTTGCAAGGTCCCCTGCTATGTTCTGATGTTTGGTCAACTTTGATCGGTCCAAATCCTTAAAGGTACTTTCCAAAAATTTCAACTCTATAAGTGCCTCATACGCTTTGTTCATCGTCGGTTCCGTGGTCCCTCTTAAAAAATAAACATCTCCATATCTGGGAAGTCCCTTGTGCGATTGTATAACGACATCCCTAAAATCTTTGGAGGGTGCCTTGAACGTTAGCACATTTTGATCGTTTAAAGCAAGGGGTTCTCTTTTATCAACTGTTTCGCCCTGGGATGTTTTATTGTCCGATGTGGGCCCAGGTTTTTCATCGGGAACCGACGTTTTCTCACCGCTGCCATTCAACAACTCGTCTGTTTTCTCACTGGCTTTTTTTACAATCTTGTTTTCTACGTTCTTTTTTAATTTTTTTAAAAACTGACCTTGGACAGAAATCGGCATAAACAAGCCTAACACAGTCACGATCAAAATGACATTGGTTTTTACAGGTTTCATTTTCATAACTTTTGGATTATCTGGTCTTGGTTACCATGGTATTGATATTGATTTCACCCACTTTTTTTGTAAGTCCGTCATCTGAATAAATCTCGATAACAGGACTGTTGAGGCTAAAAGTGGTCTTGAGTTGATCTGCCCTATAGTTTTCCAAGCCATTGAGGTAACCGGTCACATCAAATACCAAAAAGATTTGTTGGTTCTTTTCAGAGAAGGTTTCAGCCTCTTCGGGCGACATTTTGAACAGTATCGACGAACCGTTAGGGTGCATCAACTTTCTTTCTGATGAATTGGCGGGTTGGAGTCCGTACCACTTTAATAAAAAGCCTTGATTGTAAAACTGATGCGTGTTCAACCAATAGCCTCCGTTCTTAAAATCGTAGGTGCCCAAATTGGTCCGTGTAACATAATATCCCCCCAAGACATTGTTTGAATAAAGCGTTTTTGCCCACTTCCCCACCAACGGAAACTTCTCCTTTACAAAATTGATGTATGCCCTTAATTTTTGAAACTCTGAAGCTCCTCTTCCTCCCCACGATCTAATATTACGCGGTTCGTTATAATACCCATCCTGCTGGAATCCCGAAGCACAATCTTCTTCTTTTGGGTTGCAGAAAAACCGTATGGACTGCTGTTTGTTGCACAAGGCGTTGGCAAGGGCCAGCACATGTTGTTGGGCCGTATGGGATTTAAGGTCTTTTTCGTACATGTTTTGTGTTCGTTCCGTAAAAAAATCCTTGTCCATCACATCGAACATATCCTCTTTGAACCTGATTTTCAAAAGCTCCACAAAGGCGTGCCTACTCGCATTATTGTGACTGAATTGTTTGTCCTTTTCAAAGTACTCATCATCCCTTGAACTTACATAGGTTCCATCTGATTTTAGAAAATACTCATCCTGCACCCCAAAACGGAGTTTACCCTTGTGAGTCTGCAAGGAAAGTGAAATGAAGTCCGCTGTGGGAGGATCAAATACCATTTCCTGTGACTGTCCCCATCCCATAATTTGGAATACCAACACCGTTATAACAAAAAGTACCTGTTTCATACATCAATTTTTAAAAGTGAGATTGGTTAGGGGTAGGGTCCTAAAATGATTTACAAGAGCTTCGTCCGTATAAATTTCCATGTCACTATTTTCATGGGAATAGTTAAAATCAATAGGGTCTGTGGGAGAATCCATCCCCTTATCCGAATGTTGTAATTTTATCTTTTTTACTAGATATAAGCGGTTGATGCCCTCTTTTTTAAAGTGCTCAGCAGTTTGCTCATCCATCGGTAAGAAGAAGTTGATGCTTTTTCCTCGGGCCAATTCGTTCAGAAGCTGATTTTCGTAGTGTTTCACAGGTTCGAAGGTCACTCTTTTCGGCCCACCCTGTTTAAATGGGAAAATATCATTGAGGCTCAAATAATGATGCACCCAGTAGCCTTTTTTATCAAAATCATAATTTCCTCCAATACTTAGGGTAGAAACATGATAAGCACTCAGCTCATCATTTTTAAAAACATCTTGACTCCATTCCAAAAGCGTATTCAAACAAGTATTTACAAAGGTTTTGTAATTCCGCTGTCTTTCAAACTCATTTTTACCTCGATTGACATTCTTGCATTCCTCGTCCAAACACAGATTCGGAGCAACCTGATTGAGCAAAAATCGCTGGAGGTAGGCGGAATTCGATTGTTTTTCTGTAAGATTATTGCTTAAAATGATCAATCGGTCTTTTTCCAAGTCTCCCATAAATGGCTTGAGATATTTTAAGCTTACCAACAAGGAGAAATTGATTCTCCCTGTATTTACCATTTTATTCTTTTTAAGCTGTTCTGGGTTTCGACCACCACCACGAACAGGCCTTACAGCATTGGATCTGGGATTGGCATTTGTACTGCCATTTTGATTGTCATAAGAATCCACAACACCAAACCTGTGCAATCCTTTGTGCCCCTGAATATTTATTGAAACATAATTCTCCGAGGGCGGCTTATAGGTAATCAATTCATCCGTACCAGTTGTCTGTGCAAAACTATGGAACACTGCTGCTACCATAAGAAAAACGCTAAACCCAAATCTTACCATTAACACTGTTTCTTTGATGTTCATTCCCAATTTATGGTTCCGTCCATGGTCAAAATGGTGTCATCATCGGTATTGATTACCGTTGTATTTTCAAAGATGACCTGTTTGGTTTCAAAATTTACACCGAACCCGTCGCCGCATGCAGTAAAAAAGTTTTGGTAGGGCGAGGAACAGGCATGGCGGAACTCCTGACCATTCCTTACTATGGTCATGGATATGGTCTTATCAATATCGGGCGAGCCACCGGTGGAAAAATCGGCTGCCACGATTACAAATCCATTTTGGTCGTTTTCATAAATGAATTCATTATCAACAACAGTAATGTTCTCAGATAGCAGAATTACCGATTTATCTGTCCCCGAAAGGGCAACATTGGCTACTTCAATATTACCAACGGTTAATGAAGTACCCAGCTCCGAAGTTTCCTCCCCGGATAATTGTATGGTTCCCTGTACTTCGTTTAATGTTCCGTTTTCAGGTTCGCTACCATCATCGGGGCCGCAACCAACAAAGAAAAATAACATAGAACAGGACAGAAAAAGCATGGTGGTGTATTTCATAAAGTTAATGGTTATGCCGTATAGCAATCTCTAAACTATGAATTCCTTTATCCCTGTGCCATGGCCAATTATTATACGTATGTTTATTCAACATTACCGTAGCTAATCTTTCTTTATCCGTAAACCATGGCAGAACAACCCATTAATGGTTCAAATGGCTTAAATTTGGGGTTCACTAACCTCAGAACATGCTGCGACCGATCAAAAAAACCTGTTTTTCCCTTCTCATTATATTTTTACCCTTATACGGAATTTCACAAGAGGTACAGCTTGACTCCCTGAGAAATGAATTGGAGGGACATACTTTACAAGATACCATAAGAGCCGGACTGCTTATTGAAATAGCTGGGGAGATGACCTATTCCAGTCCCAATGAGGCGTTTCCTTATGTTAAGGAAGCTATTGCTATTTCAGAAAAAACAAATTGGATCAAGGGCGAAGCTCTGGCCCACCGTCAAAAAGGAAACCTCTATTATGTTTTGGGAGACAATCTCAATGCATTGGATGCGTATCAAAAAGCCTTGGTTTTGAGCCAAAAGATGGTCAACAAACAACTAGAGTCAAGTCTATTGGGCAATATTGGTAATATCCACGCTGATTTAAAGGAATATGACAAGGCCTTGACAAATTATCGCGCCTATTTGTCAACGGCACAATCACTGAACAACAGACCAGATGAAATCAAAGCACTTTCGAATATTGCCATTGTGTATAACGACACCGAAAATTTTGAAGAAGGTGTTTCCTATTTGGAGAAGGCCCTTGCATTGGCCAAACTGGAAGAGAACAATCTGTTTATAGCAGCGATTACCAATAACTTGGCCTTGGCCTACAAAAAGCTGGGACAGAACGAAAAAGCGCTTGCACACTATCAAGAAGCAGCAGACCTCGCCCAGCAGATTGGGAACAAGTATATTGAGGCCTCCGCATTGAACAGTATTGGAAAAATCAATGTATTGCTCAACAACTATGGAATGGCAGAAACAAATGCCCGTCAAGCCCTTTCGCTTTCCAAGGAGATTGGTGCTGTGGAATGGGAATCCGATTCGTGGGAAGTGTTGAGCCAGGTATTCGAGCACAACGGAAATATGGCCGAAGCCCTTGACGCCTACAAAGAACATGTGCAACTCAGGGACAGTGTTTTGAATGAGGAAAAGAGATCTGAATTGACCCGAAAGGAAATGCAGTTTCAAATGGAGCGCCAACAAGCGGTCGCCCAAGAGGAAATAAAGAGACAGGAATTGGTGAAAAATGGGTATTTGTTGGGGGCGATACTCTTGGCATTGATCTCTATTTTAGGATATTTTTTGTACAAGCGCAGACGCGATGCACTGGAAAAAAGAAAAGTGGCCGAATTCAATGCAAAGGTGGCAGAGACCGAGCTCAAAGCCCTGCGCTCCCAAATGAACCCCCATTTTATTTTTAATTCTCTCAATTCCATTAGCGATTTTATCTCCAAAAACGATATACAACAGGCCGATGATTATTTGGTCAAGTTCTCCAAACTCACACGATCTATCCTTGAAAACTCGGAAAAAAAATGGATTACCTTGGAGGAAGATCTGGAGTTGATGGAACTGTACATGCAGATAGAGGCCCTTCGGTTGGAAAACAAGCTCGACTACCACATATCGATTGATGAAAGCGTCGAACCAGAAAACACACTGGTACCCCCGCTCTTATTGCAACCATTTATAGAAAACAGTATTTGGCACGGGATTGCCCCAAAACAAGGAGATGGGCAAATCGACCTCATGATAAAAAAAGATGATAACATGTTGGAGTACGTTGTGGAGGACAATGGAGTCGGAAGATCGGCAACCAATACAAAGGCCAAAAGGAAAGGTTCGTTTGGTGTAAAAATTACCAGCAATCGAATAGATATCATCAACCATTTAAAGAATACCAATGGATCTATTAATTTGTTGGACAAAACGGAAGGGCTTCGTGTAGAGATAAGGCTTCCTTTGGAACTTCAATTTTAAAAACACTATGTTAAAGGCTATTATCGTCGATGATGAGCAACACTGTATCAACCGTTTGGACGGACTGTTACAGGACGAAGGGTATGATATTGAAGTTATGGCCCGCTGCAAAACCATTGATGAGGCCCAACGTAAAATCACTGATTCATCCCCCGATATTGTTTTTTTGGATGTGCAACTTGGGAACAATACAGGTTTTGACCTGCTATCTCAACTGGACACATTCGATTTTGAAGTGATATTTACCACCTCTTTTGACAATTACGCCCTAAAGGCATTTAAGTTCTCAGCCTTGGATTATCTCTTAAAACCAATTGACAAAATTGATTTGGCCAGTGCGTTACAAAAGTTAAGGGAACAAAGAAACCTAAAAGAAACTTCCAAAAAGATTGATATTCTATTCCATAATTTTAAAGAAGGAAACGAATCATCAAAAAGAATTGCAATTCCTACCTTGGACGGATTTGCCATGGTAGATACAAACGACATTATTAGATTTCAATCGGACGTGAATTATACGCACATCCACACACTTTCCAACAAAAAGATTACGGCCTCCAAAACCTTAAAGTATTTTGAAGGTATTCTGGAAAGCAATACTTTTTTTAGAGTGCACAAGTCCCATCTTGTCAATCTATCATTAGTAGAGCACTATATCAAAGGGAAAGGAGGTCATATTATATTGACCGATGGCTCCAAAATTGAGGTTGCCGTTAGACGTAAAGAAGAGCTTATGAAAAAACTTAATCCTGGTCTTGAATCCTGATTTTCTTTTTTACATTCTACCCAAATCCTTACCTCTACTGCAAAAATTGGGCATAGTATACACCCCAAACGAAAAAAATATAGCATTGGTAAATTACCAATATGCCACTATCCAAATTCATTTAAAGTAAAATAAAAAGGGTTCAAATCTCTGAAGGGATTAGAACCAAAACTCTGGATCTGAATAATTACAGTAGGTTTGGAGATATTGGATAAAAACTGGACACCCTATAGGACATCCCCGCGTGATTTTTGGACTTTCAGGTTTAAAAATAAAGAATTAAGACCATATGTTATCAAAAAATACCATTTGCACTAAACCTATAATAGTGATAAGTACGCTATCGGTTTACCGATAAAGTGAGTTTCATCACAATTGTGTTCTTTCACTTTCTCTTTTATGAAATCTTGTAGATGAAAGGCAATGGACCCTATAAAATACAATGGATGCCGCTGTATCTCAAATTGATAGGGGCCCAACACATAATCAAAGACCTTTTCTAATCCATCTGCTATCATTGATTGAAAGAACCGGTGCTCATGATTCTCAATCATGAACCTTGCAAAACTGGCTAGGTAGGAACTCGGGTTCTCCCCATTGTAGAGTTCTTGTAGTATGACTTTATCATTAAGCTTATACCTATTCTCAAATTTTCCCATCAAATCAGGGGGCATATAACCATAAGCATAACTCCGTAATAGCTCTCTTCCAAAGTAATTTCCGCTCCCCAAATCCATTATCTGATATCCTAGGTCAGGCAATCGTTTATGAATATTTGTTCCATCAAAAAAACAACTATTCGCCCCAGTACCCAAAATACATACCACACCAGGCACACCTTTGGTACATTTTACGGCCATTCCCAAATCATCCTCTATTCTGACCTCAGCCTGTTTAAAAAATTGGTGGAAGATTCGAGTCAATCTTTGTTGTGATTCTTCATTTTTCCCTCCCGCACAATAGAACTCCACCTTTAAGATTTCATATGGCACATCAGTCTTCAGCTCTTTTAAGACCAACTCAATATCATCATCAGAATGAATTATAGGATTGATTCCATTTGTTCTTTTTTCAATCACTGTGGACCCAGCCTTATCATAAACCTGCCAATCACATTTGGTGGAACCACTGTCTGCAATCAATACCATATCCAAAAGTTTATCCTGTAAAGAAATCATATCTCACAAAGGCCTCCATGGCAGCATAACTGGCCAGACCAAGGGACTGGTACCTTTGTGCAGTTTCTTTGTTTCTGTCCTCTGCACGCACCCAAAACTCCCTTAAATCTTCTCCTTGAAACATTACACCGTCCTTTTGTGTCTGATGGAAAAATATGGCCTTTCGTTTTCTAAGGACTTGTGCGGGGCTCATGGGTACTGCCATTTCGATTTCATGGGTATCCCACTCGTGCCAAGCCCCTCGGTAGAGCCACACCCAGCAATCTTTCATATAGGGGCTGGATTTTAGGGAATCCAATGAAGCGAACAAGGCTTCCAAACACACCCGGTGGGTTCCATGGGGGTCCGCCAAGTCTCCCGCAGCATAGATCTGATGGGGCTTGATTTCCTCAATAATAGTATTCATTATGGCAATATCCTCCTTCTCCAGCGGTTTCTTTTTTATTGTTCCTGTTTCGTAAAAAGGAAGGTCTAAAAAATGTACTTGGCCATCAGGTATGCCAAGATAACGCGTAGCAGCAATACTTTCTGCCCTCCGGATTTTGCCTTTGAGTCGTCGAACAAGTTTGGAGTCGAAATCTCCTTCCGTTTTTTCTCGGATTTCCTCTAGCACCTGATTAAATGTCCCGGTCGGCTCCATACTATTGGCCACTTCCGCTGCTTTAACAGCCTCATGGTCCGCTACAGCGATATTACCGGAAGTTTGATACACCACATGAACCTCATGACCTTGGGAGACCAATCTATCGAATGTTCCTCCCATGGATATCACATCGTCATCAGGGTGTGGACTGAATATTATAACTCGCTTTCTTGCAGGTTCCGCACGTTCGGGACGATTGGTATCGTCTGCATTTGGTTTGCCACCTGGCCAACCCGTAATGGTATGTTGCAAACGGTTGAAAGTCCTAATATTAATCTCATAGGAGGACTGCTCCGAACTCAATAAATCGGACATTCCCATATCATTATAGTCCTTATCGGTCAATTGTAGAACGGGCTTGTCCTTTTTTTGACTGAGCCAGACCACAGCCTTATGTGTCAAATCCCGAGTCCACTCACAATTTTGGACCAACCAGGGAGTGTCGATACGGGTCAACTGGGACGCAGCCTCTTTATCCAGCACAAAAGTGGTGTTCGCATGTTCCTGCAAGTAGGTGGCTGGAACTTCCGAACTGACATCCCCTTCGATGGTTTTCCGAATAACCGAAGCCTTGTTTTGACCCCATGCCAACAATACAATGCGATTCGCCTTTTTAATGGTTCTTATCCCCATGGTTATGGCCTTACGGGGGACATTCTCAAGCCCTTTGAAAGAGGATGCTGCATCGATACGGGTAACATAATCCAAGGTAATATCCCGAGTGGCAGAATTATAATGGGAACCCGGTTCGTTGAACCCTATATGCCCGGTCCTACCAATACCCAACAATTGAAAGTCCAACCCTCCAGCTTCTTCAATCTTTCTTTCATATTCCTTACAATATTCCTGCGCCTCTTGGAAAGAGATCATACCATCGGGAATATGTATGTTTTCACTCGCTATATCAATATGATCGAACAGGTGTTGGTGCATAAAGTAATGATAACTCTGTATATTGGAACGTTCCATAGGGTGGTATTCATCAAGATTGAACGTGACCACATTCTTGAAGCTAAGCCCTTCTTCTCGATGCATGCGCACCAATTCCTCATATACACGTATGGGTGATGATCCAGTGGCAAGTCCCAAAACGCATTTTTGATCCTTATTCGCTTTTTCCCGAATTAAATTTGATATTTCGCTGGCAACCTGTAATGATCCCTGTTTAGAGTCTTGGAAGATGACATTATGCACCTTTTCATATCTAGTAGCCTCAAACTGGCCTGCAGGCTCATATTGTATTGATTGAATATCTGTTTTCATTTTTATAAAAATTATTAAAGGATTATTCTATTATCTCTTCTATTTTTTTCCATGTAAATACTAAGCAAACAGCCGATAATACTGCAAGAAATGTCAATGTGCTCGCCAATAACCACTCCCCATAAATCCAATGGCCCACAGCGAATAAGCTGGCATAAATCAGCATCGTTCCTAAAAGCATCGCCAATACCCCACTGGGAACGCTCCATTTTTCACCACTCTTCAAGTTAACCCCCTCTGTCCTGCCCTGCTGCACTATTTTCTCCCATCCAGGTCCTCCAGGCCTAATCTTTTCACAGAATCCATAAAGCACCTCTCTGTGTTCCGGCCTGGTAATGTAAGTTACTAACAACCAAGCCAATGTTGTAGTAAAGACCACTGAAGGATACTCCGACCAACTTGGTAAAAGGCCATCATTAACGGAAAATAAATAATCTCCCAAAGGGGTCAACTTCAAGGCTAGGGAAAGTATCCCTGAAGCAAACATGGCAGTAATCTCGCTCCAAGCATTGATTCGCCACCAAAACCACCTAAGGATAAAGATCAAACCGGTCCCAGCTCCAAAAACGAGTAATATCTCGAAAAGCTGTAGTGCATTTTGAAGCAAAAGTGCCAATGCGGCACTCAGAACCATCAAAGCTACCGTGGATATTCTCCCAACAGCCACCAATCGTTTTTCCGAAGCCTTTGGATGAATCCTTTCTTTGTAAAAATCATATACAATATACGAAGAACCCCAATTTAATTGTGTAGATATAGTAGACATATAAGCTGCCACCAATGAAGTGAGTACAAGACCCAAAAGTCCAGTGGGCAACTTGGTCAACATCGCCGAATATGCTAGGTCGTGCCCTAGTTTATCATCGGATATAATAGGAAATGCCTGTTTCAAACTATCTAGATTGGGAAACACAACGATAGAGGCAAGTGCAACCAATATCCATGGCCATGGTCTAACGGCATAGTGCATGATATTGAAGAAAAAGGTAGCTGCAATGGCATGCTTCCCGTTTTTGGCACTAAGCATTCTTTGTGCTATGTATCCCCCACCCCCGGGTTCGGATCCCGGGTACCATGAGCTCCACCACTGTACGGCCAAAGGAATAATAATCAATGTGACCAGTGCTTTAGTATCATCCAACTCTGGTATCATTTTCAGTTTATCCTTGACATCCGGATTGGACAACAGCCGTTCCAAGCCCCCTACTTCAGGGATATTTACCAAATAACAGGCTGCTCCTATGGTTCCGCCCATTGCCACAAAAAAGAGAATAAAGTCCGTATACACAACCCCCTTGAAACCACCGATCGCACTGAAGACAACGGTTACCAAGCCTGCAATCAGAACTGTTTGCCATGGCTCAAGACCCAGCATGATACCCCCGATCTTGATAGCAGCAAGGGTCACTGCGGACATGGTAATCACATTAAAAATTACCCCAAGATAAATGGCCCTGAACCCCCTCAAAAATCTGGCTGGGGCCCCACCGTACCTAAGTTCATAAAATTCTAAATCGGTATTGACATTAGATCTTCTCCATAACCTTGCATAAATGAAGACGGTCAAAAGACCGGTCAAGAGAAAAGCCCACCAGACCCAATTACCTGCCACCCCGTTGTTTCGTACAATATCCGTTACCAAATTAGGTGTATCCGTGGAAAAGGTGGTTGCCACCATGGAAATTCCCAGTAACCACCAAGGCATGGACCTTCCTGATAAAAAGAATTCCGAACTATTCTTTCCAGAACTCTTGGATACATAGAACCCAATGCCTAGGGTAATAGCAAAAAATGTAACGATAATGGCATAATCCAATAGTCGTAGTGTTATCATAATTATATTTTAGTTAGGTAGAATTGCCGTTATTTCACTCTCATTTGAAGAGAAAGGCAGGGGTATCCCTGCCCATCTTCATCAACTAACTCCAATAATTCAACCTTTATGGTTAATTATTTCTTTTACCTTTCAAAACTTTATCAAAGAGAATGTCGCCAAAATGGGTAAATGGTCTGAAGCCCTCTCATCCTTTAGTAACCGGGCACTTTTTATCTCCCATTCATTCCGAGGGTAAGCCATGAGATAATCAATTTTTGTATTGGGCTTATTTGCTGGATAAGTGAATGCCCTTGCATCCATCGATAAGTTCCAGTCCCTTACCAACTGTTGCATTCCTTTACTTTCCATAATTTGATTAAAGTCACCGGCCATTATAGTGGGCTTCCCATCCGTGAACTTTTTATTTACATATCTTATTTGAGATAGATTCAATTCCTTATTGGAATAATCAAGGTGCACGTTCACAATCCTTATTTTGCCCATACCATTGATTTCAACAATCGTTTCCAAAGCTATCCGTGGCTCGGCAACACCATCATTGGGTAAGGAATGAACCCTTACCTCGAGAATGGGATACTTGGACAGGATGGCCAAACCATATTCCCCTCCGTCAAAAGAAATGGCTTTTCCAAAAAAGGAGTGAAAATCTGTAATATTGGCCAATTCCAAAGTCACATCTTTGACTTGTGACCTATGCGTTCTATAATCCACCTCTTGCAAACAAACAATTTCGGGTTGGGCTTCCCTGATTTGATTTCCAATTTTCAACAAATCAAAAGTTCCATCTGTTCCATAGCCTGCATGAATATTAAAAGACATTACGCTTACAGATTGATTTGTTTGGTTGTTTTGGGCCAATGACTGTTGTAGCCCAATAAAAACCGCCCACAACCAAATCATTCCAATTGGTTTCATCATTCCATCAAATCTTTGGGATACCATTTCTTACTTTAAATCCTTGATTCTTATATTTCGAAACCACAATACGGAACCGTGACCCAAAAAACCTATATGCCCTCTGTTCCTCTTAAGCCCTGGGTGTCCCTGACCGTCCGCTGTACCGCTTTCAGAGGCTTTTTTAATGTCGGTATCAAGAATGACTTGATTGTTGAGCGTGATTTTGACATGATTCCCCTTTACCATGACTTCTTGGGAGTTCCACTCGCCAACCGGATTTAAAAACCCTCTTTTCGCGGCTGCAATTCCATAAACTGAACCATGATACTGATAGGGCTTTAAATTGGCATAGATGGGTGCTGTGTTGTCCAGAATCTGCAGCTCTTTTCCAACATAGGCCGCGTCGCCCTCCAAAGGCGCATGAATACCAAGACCATTGTTGGCTCCTGGAGTCAATTTAAATTCAAATCGAAAAATAAAATCAGAATATTCATTGGCGGTATATAAATTTCCATGACCTCCTTGCTTGGGCTGAACCATCAACTCATTGTTTTGAACCAAATAATCCGTCTTGTTCCCAATCCAATGGTCCAGGTCCCTTCCATTAAAAAGGGATTGAAATCCATCTTTTTGTTCTTTGGAGCTTAAAAGCTCATTTCCGGATTGTATTTCACGAACATAAACATTCCTAAATCCCAAATCTTCCCCATGAGCTTGAAGTTCGATGGCCTCTTTCGTGAAAATGGCCCTGTCTCTATCCCAATAATTTTCCAAAACAACATTGTCGGTAACCAATTTTCCATTTAAATGAACAGTGACGCGCTCTCCGACCATCTTAATCCGGAATGTATTCCACTCGTTTATGGGATTATCGGCAACTGCCAAAGGCTTACTGGTATTTTTTTGGTTATTGTACAATCCTCCACTGCCGACTTCTGCTCCTACATCGGTTCGTGCCGTGTCCCAAATCTGGACTTGGGGGGTTCCTCTCAGGTAAATACCGCTATCTCCACCATGGGTGATTTTCCAATCCACCAGCATCTCAAAATCCCCATAATCTTTTATGGTACAGATGTTATTGTAGCCTTCCCCTTGAAAGCCAATCACACCATCCTTTACAAACCAATCCTCCTGCATTTGGGCATTTGCTTTATCCTGGGCTTTTTTCAGGGCACTTTTGGACATCTTATTTCTTTTGATGGGATTTTCGACCAAACCTTCCCAACCAGTCAGGTCCTTACCATTGAATATGGATACAAACCCCTTTTCATTCGGCATTTTATCCAAAAATTCCTGTACGTCAATTCTTAGGTATTGACTATCTGGGCCAGATAAGTTTGTCATACTTTTTGATACGGCCTCTCGGACCACCTCCCCACTTAAGCCATTGTTGGCACCTGGTGTTGGCAAGGCAATCTTGATCAAAGCATTGGATGCCACAGTGCTTAAGTCTGCATCATCCAAATAATCAGAAACAAAGACCAAGGACAGGAATGTCTTCGCTGATTGAGCTGCTTGTATCACTTGCTTCTTCTCTGCCAAGGTGCTACTGTAAGGCATCAACTTTCGTATCAATAACAGTTTTTGATCATCGGGTTGGTCGGAAGTAGCAACTTTTTGCAAATATTGACGAAAAGCCAAATCCCTGATATCTCTATTTGAATCGATTATGGTATTGAACAAATAATGCAAACTCTCATTGCCTTCCCATGTCGAAAGTGCCTGTATTGCCGCCTTTTTTTCTTTACTGTTACCTGATTGCAATTGCTCCGATATAAGGGTCAATGCCTTTCTGTCTCCTAGCGCGGGAAGTATCGGAATCAATTTGGATTTATCTTCAAAATCCGCAAACGTATCATAAATGGTCAAAGAACTTTCCTTATTAGTGGTGCTAAGAACTTTTACAATTGCCTGCTGCGCATATTTGATGTTGGCCTCATCTTCCGTCAGAGAGACCATTTCCATCAAGTTGGATAAATTCTTTTCCGTCGAAACGGATGGCATTGCCTTGTAAATGGCTTTTTGCAAATCGGGATTTGCTTTATCCAATAACCCTGCAATTGCTTCAAATTGGTTTGTGGCATTTCGGTCGGCTAACACATTTACCAATACACCCTTGGCTTTCTGGTTTTCGATTCCATATAATTTTTCTGCTATTAGCGGCCCATCGTCAGCACCTACAATTTTCAGCAATGTGTTTTGAATGGTTGTAAAAGTTGCATCAGTATTGCCCCCTTTCAGTTCATTGAAAATCAGAGGCAAGGCTCTCTCCTTTTTTTGAAAAGCTAAAGCTCGAATCCCTGCCAACTTTAAGCTTTCATTGTCAGATTCGATGGCCTTGACAATGCACTTATCCATTACTTCAGATTCTGGACGCTCTCGCAGCATTTCCAAAAGCTGTATTTTTCCACTATCCTCGATTTTCCTGTATTGCCTTGCCCATTTCAACACCTCCATAGATGTAAGGTTCTGCCCTGCTGCCTTTAGCACGCTTCCCCTATAGGCCGCATCATGATACTTTGCCTCTTTCAAAAGAGTCTTTGTTGCATTTTCCCCAATGGAAGAGGTTAGCATATTGATACCTGCCGCTCTATAACTTAACTGGTTATCCTCAGTACAGTTCTTCAACAATGACTTGGCTATTCGCTCTCCCAAGGACAAATTCCCCTGTTCGACTAGTCTATTGCCATAGTGGATATAGGCAATAATGGCCCTATTATCGTCCAATCGATATTCCTCGCTTTCAACTGCTTTGAAAAGAATGTCGTACGAACCAGGCTTTGCTATTTCTGCCAATGCCATCAGCGTTTTTTGCTTTAGAAAACCATCGGTCATTGGTTCGGACACCACTTCCACCAAGGTTTTTGATGCAGGAGCATACTGCATACGTCCCAATGATTCGATAAATGCCGCCTTCCTTATACCTTCGGCTGATTTGGTTGCAGTATGAATCGCTTCTGCCGATCTCTGAGTTCCTATAGAGGTCAAAGTGGCCAAAACAGGTTTGTACAGTTCGTCATCTGAGAGATATTTACCCAATGTTTCGACACTTGCATCTGTTCCACAAAATGCCAAACGGTCGATAAAAAATGTTTTCACCTCTTTATGTTGTGCCTCCTCCAAAGCACTTAATAATGTTTTCTCGACAGTATCCGTTCGATATTTACCTGCATATACCGCCAAACTATGAACAGCATACCTTGCTTGGGTATCGTCACCTGTTCCCAAAGGGACAATACGTTCATGGAATTTCTGAATCCCTTCGGTTCCCAAATCCAGCATTTCTTGCATAAGTCTATCCGAATGCTCCAAATCCTCAGTCGGGAACTGGGCCAATATATCCACTACTTTGGTATCCAGAGTCCGGTTGATCTGTCCCGTGGAAATTTGAAGGGCAAAGAGCAAAAAGAGCGTTGATATGATGTATTGTATTCTTTTCATTTTTTCGTGGTTTTTTGACCAATTGAACATTACCTAGTTCGATTCGTTCTCGAATGGCAACATACTTTCCATTGGTCTATACTTTTATTGTTCTATTTGGAAATTAAAGTGAATCATCAATTGGCCCATGAGGTTCGCATGGGTTGGTCCAATAACCTATTGGCTTCTGGGTCGTTCACAAACTCTTGTTTAACTGGGTCAAAGTCGAGGTTCCTGCCTAGTCGCAATGCAACGACCCCCATATTGACAATAGTCGCCGAGCGGTGTCCGTTCTCTTCATTCAGTGCAAATTTTTGACGTGTTTTAACCGATTCCGAGAATGAAGTGATTTGTTCCTCGGGGTCAGGAAGGGTATTGATCAAACTTTCGATATTAGGAATAGTGGATTTGAATCCATTGTATATCTTGCCGTCAGGACCTTCGATATAGGCTGCGTTCTTGTCACGGTTTTCTCCGTCCAATATAATTTGGCAACCATCTGCATAAGTATACGTTATCCTTCTCCAAGTTCCTATGGCATCGTAATGCTGTTGCGGGGCATCCACCTCAACCTTAACAGGACTGGTATGATCCTTGCCCAAAAAGTATTGAACGGGATCAATATAGTGTTGGCCCATATCGCCCAATCCTCCGCCATCATAGTCCCAATATCCTCTAAAAGTAGAATGGACCCTATGTGGGTTGTAGGGTTTTTCCGGAGCTGGTCCCAGCCACATGTTATAGTCCAACTGCTCTGGAACGGATTGCGGTGCCAAATTCTCCTTTCCTACCCAATAAAACTTCCAATTAAAGCCGGTAACTCCACTTATAGTCACCTTCAATGGCCATCCGAGCGCACCGCTATCGACTACTTTTTTAAGCTTTCTCACGGGTGTTCCCATCCCGTAGAAGTTATCCTTGAAGCGAAACCAAGTATTCAACCTAAACATTTTTCCATGGACCTTCATTGCTTCAACCACACGTTTCCCCTCGCCAATGGTTCTGGTCATTGGTTTTTCACACCAAACATCCTTACCTGCCTCGGCGGCCATAATGGACATGAGACCGTGCCAGTGTGGAGGAGTGGCAATATGCACAATATCAATATCCGGTCTTTCCAATACCTCCCTGAAATCCCGGTACCCCTTTACATTGCCGTCAACTTTCTTGAGCGTATCGGCTAAGTGTTTTCCATCGGCATCACAAATGGCCAACAATTTGGTTCCTTCATAATTTAAATGCCCCTGGCCCATACCGCCTACACCTATTACCGCTTTGGTAAGTTGGTCGCTGGGAGGGATAAAGTTCGGTCCCCCCAATACATGTCTTGGGATGATACTTATCCCGGTAGCTGCTATCAAGGATTTTTTAACAAATCCCCTTCTGCTGTTCATTTCTTTTTTCATTTGGTATGCTTTGATTTGATTATTTCATACAATCTCATTGAACAATGATGCTGCAAATAAAAAAGCAGGGGCATAAAAAAAGGGGTACTAAATGGGGTAATGGATTAAAAAAATGTGGTTTTTCAGGATTTTATATCCAAAAGGGAGGGTAAGTAAACCATTATTGGGAGGATATCATTTCCTCGAAAGAAACTTCGTAGGCTTCTCCGTAGAGTTTTTCATATTGTTTTTTGAAATTATGACAAGCTTGATGGGCCAGACTAAGTTTACCTTGCTCAATAAGAACACTGAGTTTTATCTGTAATGCATGTTCATTAAGGTCATCATATAGGCAAATTACTTCGGCTAAATCAAGCATTATGTCCGTATGGGTCTTAATAATCGGATTTTTGCTGATTTGGATAAATTGCTCCACAATCCGGTTGCTAAACTTTTCAATAAATGGGTCCAACCATGGAGCACTGGTATTGGCAAATAGTCTTCCTTTCTTAACAATGGGAATCAATTTTCGAAGTTCAGTTCCCAGTTGCTTGTCCGAATAATTATCGCTCTCCAAAAATTTTAGGTATTGCATTGCCGTGGTATAGTCCGAGTAACACTTTTCATCCATTTGCAAAACCCAGTGCTTATCCTTGAAAAGCAGCTCAAGACTAGGACATGTGTCCAACAACTGTCTTAAGTTTTGGATTGTTGTACCTCTTGTGTTTTTTGCATTTGCCACACTTTTACCTGGCCATAACAATTCGGTAAGACGTTTGGTATCTATGCCCTTCTTACTTCCCTGACCATGTAAAAAGATAATCATGAACAGCTTTTTTTGAAGTGGGGACAGTTTTTTTGCAATATCCAACCCCTGTATATCCATGATCTGTAAAGGACCGAAGCACAGTATTTGTACTGAATGTTCATCATTTTCCTCTGGAACTTTTGGCAAGACAATGCTTTGCGTTGCTTTTACCTCATTCGTTTCCGATTTTCTTCTCCAATATTTAAACACACCATAACCGCCACCAAGCAAGACAAGGAATATCACAATATACTTCAGGAAGGAAGTGTCCTTGTTCAAGGTTTTTGTTTGATTATAATGCGTCTTGATTTCCGAATCATTCAACTCGCGCTCCCATATTTTAATCTCCCGGATGTAGCCTTCAAAAAATTCTTCCCACAGATTACTTGCTATAAGTATGTTATAATCTGATGTTTCATATTCAGAAATCAGTTTCACGCTATCGGTCCGTTCTCCATTGATATAGAAAAAAAGTGTGTTCCCCATTTTGGAATGTACCAATGCTACATGGGACCATTCATTTAATGCTATCGGTGAAGAAGTTGATACATAATCCTTGACACCTGCCATTGTGAAGGTTAAAAATCCATCGTGGATCTTGAACACAAAATTGTCCCCCTTCCCAAGGATGCTATTGTTCTGACCCAATTGGGTGGGTTTAACCCAAGCACTAATGGTAAAATTTCCCTTTAAAGCTGATTTACTGGATATTCCCACGTCAATATAGGCTCCATTTTCAAAATAACTAACCTTTCCAAATAGCGAATCCTTCCGTGCACCAACATCATTTGAAATTAGTCCCTTCGAATTTTTCGCCATTAAATCGATAACCCCATCCTTAAATTCAAAATGATGGGAAAGTCCATATTCAGCATCCAAAGGGAAACCAACAAATTCCTTTTGGTTATTAAGGTTTTCTGGGCTTGTATAGATAATGTCAGGTGAAAAATGAAATCCAGGTTTGTAGGGAACCAATATGGGTAGAGCCAAGGTATCTTGAACTGGATAGCTAAAATGTCCTCCTACCTGAGTATCTCCAAAATCCTTAAAAATGACCCCATCCAACAATCCTTTTTCCGTTTGTACAATCCCAAATACTTTTGGATTGGTGTTTAGTTGCCGTACCAAACTGTGAAGATGTTCAAAAGGTGCTTCAGTTTTGATGAAATTGGGCATTCTTCCCAGGTTCTTCCAAATCCCACGTAGTTTTAAAAACGTAGGGGTGCTCCCATGGTCAACATCTATGCTCAAAAGTTCCTTATCACTTGATTTTTTTAAAACATCAATGTTACCAATTGAATCGAGTTCCACCGTATCCATATCCGAATCAGCCAGCCAGATCAGTGAAAGTTTTTTTGGAACCTGTGTGAATGCCCTCTCTTGTCCTATTATTACCAATTGGTTTCGATAATTGGAATATTGGTTTAAAAAAACTGAGTTCTTTTCCCTATTTCCTGAAGGAACTACGGCCCATGGAACATTCTCGGACAATGTCTGGAACATCATCGAATCCAAGCTTATCTTCTCAAGGTCTATTAAGATATGGGAGGTTGTGCGAAGCTGATGTTTTTCGCTTTCTGAAAGCGATGAATATTTTTGAGGATACACGGATTCAATCCCGACAAAAAGCATCCAAAAAAAATACATGCACCAAATGGGGGTATGTTTCAACTGGCTTGGGAAATTGTACGCTATAAAGCTCTCGGGCATAGTAGCACAATAAATAAATTCTTATGGTCGACCTCTAGTTTTTCAACACTTGAACAATATTAGTCATAAAAAAGATTTTTCACTACTTAAACAAATGCAATTGGCACCCCTATCTTTGAAAAGGTATTGGTTTGAATCGAATGGACTTATGCCCTAATCAATCATCTTGTTTTCTTTCAATTCCCGTCCCCTCCAATGTTGTTCGATTTCCTCAAGGGTTTTTCCTTTGGTCTCAGGTATCATTCCATGGAAGAAAACCGTTGCTACAAAGCAAAACCCTGCAAAAACGAAAAATCCTGCATTCATTCCAATGACCGAAACAAACCAAGGAAACAAAAACGCTGTCCCGAAATTAGCGCCCCAATTTGCAAAAGTTACTATGGACATGGCACGCCCTCTTATTCGGGTAGGATAGATTTCTCCCAACAATACCCAGATGACGGCATTAATGGAAAATGCCAGACTAGCCATATAGACACACAGCATTACCACAATCCAGATACTGGAAATGGATGGTACTGAAAAAAGCACACCGATCACTACCAAGGATAAACAAACGGATAACATGCCCCATATCAGTAACGGTCTGCGTCCCCAGCTATCTATTTTCCATAGGGCCAAGGCTGTAAAAACAAGATTGATGAGACCAATGGCCACTTGAAACTTCAAAGCCCCGTCAAAATTCAGACCAGCATCTCGAAGTATGTCAGGGCCGTAATACACAATGATGTTCACTCCGGTGAACTGCCCAAATACCGAAAGTCCCAACCCTGCGATCAAGGCTTTTTTGAAACCGGGCTTGGCCAGCTCTTTTAATGAACCACCTTTCTGGGACAAGGCCTCAAGTATGTTCTTCAATTCAGCATTTGCCGATAGCTTTCCATTTACTCTCTCCAAAATTCTTGTCGACCTCTCTATATATCCTTCCTTGATCAGCCATCTGGGGCTTTCAGGAATTGTCCACAACAACAGAAAAAACAAAAGAGCAGGTACCATTTCAGTTCCGAACATGGCCCTCCAGACTTCTGAAACCATAATCTTGTACATGGTTCCTGAACCACCAAAACCATTTGGATTGGCATGAGCATGGTTTAATACTCCCCAGTTTGAGAAGTAGGCCAACAATATTCCGATTACGATCGACATTTGGTACAAGGCCACAAGACGTCCCCTTATTTTGGCAGGGGAAAACTCGGAAATATAGAGAGGGGCCAAGACCGAGGCAATTCCAATTCCCAAGCCGCCAATAAGCCTTGCAACTATCAACAAATCGAATGAAGATGGCAAAGTAGAGCCCAATGCGGAAAAAAAGAAAAGTACCGCGGAAACAATAAGTATGGACCTGCGTCCATATTTATCCCCAAGGGAACCTGAAACCAAGGAACCGATAATCGCTCCGATTAACGCGGAGCTTCCAAACCAACCTACTTCAATTTTATCCAACTCGAACTGAGCCTCGACCATACCGACAGTTCCTGAAATCACAGCAGTATCGAAGCCAAACAATACGCCTCCCAGTGAAGCCACCATACAGACCTTTGCCACTAAAAAAGGACTTCTTGTTGACACTACTTTTGCCTTACTGTTTAAATCAGTCATTTTCTTCAGCTGATTTGATGGTAAGTTCCAATAATTGATGGCACCTGAACAGTATCCTAGGTATATGGAAAAATCCTTTCCATCCATTGGCTTTTGTTGACCAAACTGGACTTCCTTCCCGATTTAAATAACCATACCATTCACCATGTTCCTTGTCTGGAAAACGGGTAAAAGTATATTCATGTACCTTATAGTACCATACTTTGATATCTTCCCTTCCAGTATGAAGCCACGCCAGTAACAAAGCATACAATGCCTCCCCATGGGGCCACCATAGTTTCAGGTCGGCTTCCAGTTCATGGGTTGGGGTCCAATCTATATTGGTCAGGTAACGAATACCTCCAAATTCTTTGTCCCACCCATGTTCCAATGATGCTAAAATAATTTCAATTGCTTCATTGATCCAATTTTCCTCCTTACGCTCGATACCAATCTCAATCATCATCCATGCGCTCTCAATGGCATGTCCCGGATGGAAAAGACGACCTTCGGGAATGTCCAACATTTTGGAACCGTCCATTCCCACATTTTCCAATAAATAACCTTCATCTGATTTCCAATGCCTATTCAATATGGATTCGATGGATAAGGTAATGTCATCATCAAAACGTTTCAAGGGCCAAATATCCTTGAACACCTTTGCCACGGTAATCCGGCACATATCATGGGAATGTAAATGGAATTCCCTGTTGAGCGGATAGCCCAACATGGGTGTATCCGATGGCTTTCCCAATCTCGACGCTAAGAAATCATACATCTTGAATGCACGGTCTTTTAAGTCTTCATCCTTGCTTAGGGCTGCATATTCAGCCAATGCTATAGCCCCGAAAACTTCAGTGTACAAACTCAGTACCGAGGAAATGGGCTTTCCGACGCTGTTTAACCTAAAGTGCATTTTTCCATTCTCTCCAAATGCATTCGCCAGCATAAAGTCCAATCCATGTTCAGCGATGTCCTTCCATTGCTCCCTTTTTTCAAACCTATTGTATAAATGACTGAACATCCATACTTGTCTGCCCGTCATCCACATATCCTTATCTTCAGAATAGGGTGTGCCATCCTGAGCCAGGCGGGTATGATACCCTCCATTCTTTTTATCAACGGAATGGGTTTCCCACCAAGGAACAAGATCATCAAAGAGTGCTGAACGATACACCTCTTTCAATTGATGCAAGCTTTCTAATATGTCGTTTTTGATTTCCAAGCTCATTTTTCTTTTGTTTGGTTGCTTTATTTTATTGATGTTCGATTGGCAGCATTTCTTTCTTCAATGCATCATAATGGTTGTTGATTTCAGAATTCTTGGTCAAGTCCCAAATGGATGTATCCAACTCACGTAGGGACAGTATGGTCGTAATCCAACCTTGTGTCCATCCACTTTCTATGGCCCATGCACCCCAGCCGGCATCCGCATTGGACCCCCAATGTTCAAACCTTTCAAAATCGAAGGCCCTCATCCATCCTCCATGAAGCTCTGGATGTTCTGGAGATCTGACCTGTATTCTACAGAGAAACTCGGATAGTCGATCTACTGATTTCTTGATACGTGGGTCCTTGAGTGTGTACCAAGCCTCGTGCAGACCTACCAGTGCAAAATTGGTGGTATAGAGCAAATCGCTGACGGCGTCCCCGTTCTTTGCAATTAAAGATGCTTCATGCAGACCATAGTCATCATTACTTTTAGAAGGTGGGAAAACTCCTTTTTCAATGCTTCCCAACTCCTCTCTTATGGCTCCGCTCTCATCCTGAAGCTCCAGTAATCCGTCCAAGGCCGTATAGAGCATATTTCTGTTTTCTTCCGTATTCTCAACACGTACCAACCACGCAAGTGGCAACAGGATTCTGGCCTTTTCCTGTGCCAGTCCGTTCATCCATTTCCATTCATGGGGATAGCCTTCCATAGTGGTCTTTATCGCCTTTTTGGTTCTTTCCAAAAAAATGGGGTCTCCTGTTTTGTCATAGGCCCAAAGAAAGCAGGCCCAGAGATAGGCTTCCATATGCGGAGATAGATTGACCACTTTGCCATTATGATAGTATTGCCAGCCGTTTTCCTGTAATTGGGGCAAATCAATCCTGTCCCCTCTGAAACCATTCACACCTGTGGTCCGGTGTAATGCGAGCAACATGCGCATTAATGTTTCACCCTGTTCGGTATTTCCGGTAATCGCAGCAGTGATGACGGCTCCCAGAAACAAACGGGCATTGTCGTCCCCATAATTGGCCTTATACCAGGCATAGCTGGAAATACCCCAAGGCACAAGTCCATAGGCTCCATGGTTCGGATTATCGTACTCCCCTTTCAGCGCAGATGATTTTTTCAGATAAAATTCCAAAAGGTTATTGGCTATTTCGTAGTTATCTTCCTTACCAAGCACCTTTCCCGATGTGGCAAATGCCCCGGCAACCTCCCCCGTACAATCGCCCCTGAGGACAACCCCGATGGGTTGATTTCCCTTTTCATCAATTCTGGAAAAAATACATTCGAATACTCCATTGCTGCCATCTCCCTCAGGAATTGTATCGTTCCAGTTGATGAATTTGGTCTTTATTTCCTTAATAGGGGCATTCCCAAGAATGTCGTTATAATCTGTGGGTACGAGCATTTTGGCATTTTGAAACCATTCAACCCCCTTCTCAACACTTTTTTTTTGATAATCGAGGGGTAATTTCTCGTTTCGGGCATATGTGGTCTGTATTTTGGGCTTCCACTCCAATTTTTCAATTACTGTTGCATCGACCAATAAAAACTGAAGGATACCCTTCCATAGAGCCTGCCATTCAACTTGTGGGGCGTATCTTCCTTTAATGAAATTGCTCAGCCCTGTTGTCGATACCAATCCATCATAATCGTCCAATTGGAACAATAGTGGTTTATTTGCTTTGGGAGTTCCATAAATAGCGCTATCCAGACCAGCAACCCTAGCCGCAACGATATGGGCATTGGAAGCTTGGGTCGGAATATAGGTCAGACCATTAACGGACAATATATCAAGGCTATCTGGCTGGCCTCCAAAAAAAGAGGAATTGACCACAGCACGTTCATACTTTGGTACTTCATTTATAGGTTGGGTTGCCACCCCTGGAAGTTTATCTGTAAACTCGATATAAAATCGGCTTTTCTTCTCTTCCAATAGTTTGAAAAAATTACCGGGAACCTTCAGACGTTCGTTTGGATAATTGTCTGCTAAAATAAGTGATGGTTCTCCATGACCAACGCCACGCATCAATTGCTCTAGGTTATTATAGCGAACCACTTCCAAATGTTCCAATTTTTGCATGACTCCGTAAAGGTCGTTGCTTTCATTGCAGTACACATGTATCTTTTGCGGTGCCGCATTATGGACAAATAGGATATAAACAATGGCCAGAGGCCCTAAGAACATAAGTGTTTTCAGAACTGATTTCATTACGTAAGGTGGTTGTGGTTATAGAAGATTTACAGAACACAGTGTGGTTGTTGGGAGTCCCTAAAAGACGGGAATAGCCATAAAACAATCCATGATTTAGTTTGTGGCCTTCCGATTTTCTGGAAGGCCACAACTAGACCGCTTTTTAATAAGCGTAATGGCTAGTACCCTGGGTTTTGCTCCAGGTTTGGGTTCAAGGTAAGCTGATCTACAGGCAATGGTGCCAAGTAATTTTTTGAAGGATCAAAGCCTACTTCCCCTTCACCGAAGGTTTGTAATAAAGGAGAAATGTAGCCATCAACATTTTCTATCCGTGGGGATACTTCATCAACATCGTATGCGGGCTCAAAAGGTCGGTCTCTCCATTGTTCCAATTTGGACCCAAGTCGGGGGGCTCGAATCAAATCCGTGGCTGCCCAGCGGTACAAATCATCTCTCCTAAACCCTTCAAAGGCCAATTCCACTCTTCTCTCCCTTCTGATCTCGTTCATAAGGGGAGACAAATCAGGGAAATTCCAATTGGGGTCGGAAAACCCAACACTCGCATTGAGATGGGGAACTCCCGCCCTATCCCTTAGCAAATTGATGGTCCTATCCAACACAGCCTGCGTACAGGTACCCAATTCTTCGTGTGCTTCGGCAGCAATCAATAATGCCTCTGCGTATCTGAACAAAGGAACTGCATTGGAGGTATTATTTCCCGAAGCATCTTCTGTAGCTATAAATGGACTAAGCCACTTATATATTTGATACCCCGTAGTATTGGGCCATGGATTCAATGTTAAAAAAGGCAGTTCGTATGTATCCACTACTCCATCGGATATCTTGATTGGCATTCCTGGTGTGGATATGGTCATTTTCATACGAGGATCCCTATTCGTGGTAACATCCTCCAATGTTTCGTCTCCCATATATTGTGGACTTACACCAATGGGCAGTCCATCACTACAGAGATAGGAATCCACCAAGGATTTAGAGATACCGTGTCCATTTGGCCCACCAGATGTTCTGATCTGCTGACCCCAATAGATCAAATCCAAATCAGCACTATACTCTCTTGCCAACAACACTTCTGATATACTTGATATTTCATTACTGGGCGTCGAAAACAACCTCCAATAACTGAAACCTTCGGGAATTTCAGGGTGTGAAAAATCATTGTACAAGGTATACCCATCTTCCATAACTTCTTCCGCAGCATCTCTGGCTTGAGTGAAAAACCTGTTAACGTCCCTACCATCTCCCTCAAAGGGGGTTCCTGCGTGATACTTTTCCCAAGTTCCTTCAAAAAGGGCCACCCTGGCCTTAAAAAGCAGTGCTACATCCTTATGGATACGTCCTTCTTGGGTTTGTGATTTTATGGGAAGCTTTTCAATGGAGCGATCCAATACGGAGAGTATGGAATCCGCAACGATGGACCTTGACAAACGCCCATCAAAAAGTTCCGGGGAATCCACATCCAATGTAGTTGATAACCAAGGTAAATCTCCAAACCTTTTCATTAAATCAAAATAAAAGAAAGCCTTAAAGAACAGGATTTCCCCTGTATATTTATCTTGATCTGATTGCGGGGCTTCAGATACAGTGATATTATCCAAGAAAAAATTGACATTACGGATGTTACCCCATCCCCAACCTCCTCCTGAAGCTGGAATCGTCTGTGTTCCAAACGCCAATGGATAAGAGGTAAAAGATGCAGGCACATCATTATCTGAGGCAGCATCGGACTCCCAAGCCCATGCAGCCATGGTTCCCGGTAAGGAAGTATAAAACTGGTTGGCGTACATTTCCATCTCATTGGCAGAGAATGTAATACCCTGATCGGTAATAGTATCCTTCGGAATAGTGGTCAATTCATCTTCGCATGATAGCATCGCAATAAATAGTACGGCCATCATTATGACTAGTGTATGTTTTTTCATGATCTTGTCCAATTTTAAAATTCAATATTTACACCCATGGTAATTGTTCTAAACAACGGGTAGGATTTACCCGGACCATAGTTTCCATGAAGTCTTTCTGGGTCAAAGTTCTCATCAATGGGCGAAAAAGTAAGTAAGTTTTCTCCGCTCACATATACCCGTAGCCTATTAAAGCCCAAAGGATCCAAAACTGAATTCGGGAGGGAGTAGCCCAATTGAAGGTTTTTTAACCGTGCATAGGAAGCATCTTGTAAAAATCTGGTTTGTCGTTGTTGGTTTTTACTGATTTCGCCCGTTGCATAGGGTCTTGAAAAATAGGCGTCCGTATTTTCGGGTGACCAATAATCCATTGTGGTTTCGAACACCTGTTGCGTCCAAGAACCGGTAAGTCCAAAAAACGGTATGTCACCGAGCCAAACCTCTCTTTTGGCTATACCTTGCCAGAACATATTGAAATCGAATCCTTTCCATTCGAATCTGGTTGTAAATCCAAAGGCATAACGGGGAGTGGTATTCCCTATCCTTCTTAAATCCCCTGGATCTTCAACAGTGTTTTCCCCTTGGGAAATAACACCGTCTCCGTTTAGATCAGTGTATTCAATATCTCCAAGATTCCAATTTCCGCCATAGATGTACGTCGTCTGGTCGGCCATATTATTCAATTGCTCATCAGTTTGGATAATACCGGCTGTGGTATATCCCCATATTTCGCCGATTTCCTTACCTGGGTAATAGCCCCAAATATTGTTGGTCGGGCTATTGTATCTGGTAACTTTGGAAAAGTTATCCGATAGATTGAATTGGAGCGAGTAATTGAACTCCTCATTGATCACATCGTTCCAGCCCAAGGTCAACTCAAATCCCTTGGTTACCATATCGGCATTATTGGTTACCGGGACACCCACTCCTAAAACAGAGGGCAAAGCTTCTGCTGGACCGACCATATCCAAAGTCTTTCTTTCAAACCAATCAAAACTCAGACTCAAACGATTCTTCAGCATGGCTACATCCAAACCAAAATCCAATGTGTTTGCGGTTGCCCAGGTCAAATTATTGCTGACCAATCCCGGTGCGGTCATATAATTGGGTCGCTCCCCATCAATAATATATCCCAGATTGGTACGAATGGGGACTTGGGCATAAAAAAGGTAATTTGAAATCTGTTGATTCCCTAACTCCCCATAGGACGCCCTTAGCTTAAGAGAGTTGATTTCCTCAACCTTGAAAAAGTTCTCCTTGGCAATGTTCCAACCTGCGGATACCGATGGGAAAAATCCCCATTGGTTTCCAACTGGAAATTTTGACGTTCCATCGTATCTTGCATTTGCCTCGAACAAATATTTTCCTTTATAGTTGTAATTCACACGTCCAAAAAAACCAATATTGACCCACTCATCAATGGAATCGGATGTTTGTCGAATGCCGGTACCCGTATTTAAGGAAGGTATGGCATCCGTAACCAAATTGGGAACATAACCCGATATTGCATTACGGGTATAATCTTCTCGCTGCCCTCCCAGCAAAATATTGAAATAATGTCCACCGATGGTTTTATCGTAGGAAGAAAACAACTCCAAACTTTCATAATCCCTTGATGCATTCGTCTTACTAACGGAATTGACCGATTGAATATCGTATGGGTTCCCATCCGTGTCATGAGCTTGTAAAATAGCTTGATGGGCATTGGCTTCCGTCATCAATTTGGAATACGAGTACCTCGCCGTGGTTTTCCAATCTTTTATGGGTTCAAATTCCAAGGTTCCCATCAATTTCAATTCGTCCTCTCTTGTTTTACGCCTTGAACCTTCAAAATATTGGATTTCGGAAGTCCACAAAGGATATCCATTGGGATCGTACAACGGCCAATGTGGCGGCCTTGTGTATGCGATATGGAACAAATCCCCTGTTTGGGCCGAATAATCATAAGGTTCATTGGTAAAGCCCCGGTTATATAAGGTTTGGAACTTAAATTTGAGTTTCTCGTTCAAATCCGTATTGATATTGGCCAAAAGATTGTACCGTTTATAGTTATCTTGCCCCATCTCAAAAATCCCATCTTGATCCAGATAGCCCAAGGAAATACGATAATCCGTGTTGTCCGAACCACCACTTACTGCAAAATCGTGTTTTTGGCTTACCATGGAATCACTGTAATACGCATCAAAATAATCTACATTGGCATTACCCAGTCCATAACTCCATCGTGAAGGGTCGCCCGGTTCAGGGACCGTGGTTGGAATACTTCCTGGATCGGAAAGGTATTGCCGGATTCTATCCATCTGATCTGGACCAAAAATCGGGTTCATCCCCGAATTGGCCGCAGCTGCATTCATCGTTTCCGCATGAAGTAAAGAATTCACAGTTTTTGGAAAAACAGTCTGTGCGTTGTTCGAAACCGAACTATTGATGCTTACGGTGGTTTGTTTTCTAGATCCTTTTTTGGTCGTAACCAAAATAACCCCAAAGGTTGCTCGCGCGCCATAAATCGCAGCGGAAGCCGCATCCTTCAATACCGAAATGCTCTCGATATCAACAGGATTGAGAAGGTTCAAATCACCTTGCACACCATCTATGAGGACCAGCGGTGCGGCACCCCCATTGATATCGCCAAGTCCCCTAATCTGAAAAGTGGAACCTTGACCGATTCTTCCCGGTGAACCAGGATTTGTTGTTACACTAAGGTTGGCAACGGTACCCTGTAAGGCTTGACCTGCATTTTGGACAGCCCTGTTTTCTAGGACAACACTTGAAGTCTCACCAACAGCTCCCGTCAAGTTTTCCTTCTTCTGTACGCCATATCCGACAACGACAACCTCATCCAGTCTACTGGTATTTTCTTCCATGGTCACTTCAACTACATCGGTGGTCACTTCAATACGCTGTGTTATCATTCCCATATAGGAAAACACAAGTACGTTACCTTCTTCCGCTTCTATGGAATAATTGCCATCAAAATCGGTCTGTGTTCCATTGGTGGTTCCATCCACCAAAACATTGACCCCTGGCAATGGGTTTCCGTCAATGTCCTTGACAGATCCCGAAACCATTTGTTGGTAATTATTGGTTACCGTATTTTTTTTCGGTCTTTGTTCATCCGCCCTAGGCAAGGAACGTTTAAGTATAATCTGTTTCTTGAAAACCTCATAGGTTATGGGGGTTTTCGAGAAGAGTTCTTCCAAAATTTTGAAAATGCGTTTGTTTTTTACATTGATGGAGACCTTCTTGGCATATTCAATTTCGTTATCGTTGTACAAAAATTTGAATTGCGTATTGGACTCTATTTCTCTCAACACTTTTTCAACACTGACATTCTCTAAATGCAAAGTGATTTTGGTGTTCTGGGCATAAGAACTTGCCTGAACCTGAAAAAGGGTAATGATAAAAAGATAGACTGTCAGTTTCATTTTAAGGTCTAACTTCAAGTATAAGGGGGGCATGCCCCTTAACATCGAAAGGATTTTCATATCTTTGTTCTGTATTAAGATGATTTAACATTTGGTTTAAATCACTCTTTTATCCAATCGGGGAATGTGTCCGCATTTTCCGATTTTTTTCTTCTAGAGTGATGGTTATTTATATTCAAAAGTTCATTTCATTGGCAGATCGTTTTTTTTGATTAGTAAATATTGATTTGATTGTTTTCAATATCATAGTCAAAGCCGTAATTTCTCTTGAACGACTCCAGTATATCCACCATTGATTCTATTTTGACATCAAAGGCCGCCGTGAAAGTTTCTTCTCCAAGCTCTACGTTGTTATTTGTGATTGACACATTGTAGCATCTTGCCAATTTCTTGATGATGTCTTTAAATTTCATGTGACTGAACACCATCCTTCCCTTAGTCCATGCGGTATAGATATCCGTATCCACTTCTTTGACGGAAATATTTTCTTTCACTTTGTTCCAAGCCCCCATAAATCCGGGCTCCAACAGGGTATAACCTTCCTTGTTTTTTTTCTGTGAACTTTGGCTTTTATACAGCCCAACGGAGCCTTCCAGTAAAACGGTATTTATAAATGCGTCCTCAGGGTAGGAAGAGACCACGAATTGGGTCCCCAGCACTTGGACACCTAGATTACCCGAGTTCACCACAAACGGTTGTCCCTTATTCTTTTGGACATCAAAAAAAGCCTCTCCCTCCATAAAAACCTCCCTGCTTTTATCCTTGATGAACCGCACAGGATATTTCAAGGAAGTCCCTGCATTTAAATGCACCCGGGTCCCATCGGACAAGACAAGTTGAAATGTTTTACCATAAGGAACGGTCAACTTATGATACTCCATTGACTTCTTATCACCATCTAAACCATTAGACTGTTCTTTACCCTGGGTATAATCAAGTTGATCGAATTTTTGCACCCCCACGATGTTTCCTTTACTGTTCTTAAACTGTCTATTATCGGATTTTGACAGCTTTTCAACAGCACCGTTTTCAAGTTCCAGGGTAATCGATTCTTGTTCGGGCAATGACCCAGTCCCCTCCTTCGTAAAATCTCCGATTGAAAAAAAGTAGGTACAGACAGCAACACCGATAAAAACAGCGGCAACTTTGACCATTATTTTTAGATGTCTAAGCTTTGAATCCGCAACTGTATTTGCTCTTAACCTTTCCCATTCCCTTGCGTGCGTTTCATCCACCTCCTTTTTCAAACGACTTCTCTCAAGCCAATGGCTGGGTTCTGCCAATTTTTGCATGATGTATTCCCGCTCATCTTGATTCAGCTCCTCTGAGGTATCAACCTCATCAATCCTTTCTCGAAGTAGGATTGTTCTGGCAAGTTTTTTAGCCAGTTCGATAAGTTTGCCGAAATCTCTTAACATATTTTGATTATTACTGTCTTTATTTTAAAGACGATATTACAGGTATATGGGGTTAAATGTTTTTCTTTTTTTATGACAAAAAGATATGGGCCACAATAGCTATGTGCTCCCGAAGTTGGAAACGAAGCCTGCGATAGGCTATTTTTTTCTGTGCTTTCACAGTATTCAAGGTTATCTTTAATTCATTGGCTATTTCCCCATTTTTATAGCCCAACAAACTTAATTTTATGATTTTTTTGCATCTCAAAGGCAAGGTGTTTACTGCATCGTCAACCAAGCGTGCGGTTTCTTGCAAAAGAAGCTCACTTGAGAAAAAAGAAGCGGTTTCCATACTTTGTATCGCCTCTATCGATAAATCACATTTCGATTTATATCGTTTGCTTTTCAACACGTCCAACGATCTATTCTTTACCGCCGTGTACAAATAGGATTTAACTGTATTCTGACTTTTGAAAACCGTTTTTTGGTTCCAAACCTTAATGAAGATTTCCTGCACGACATCCTTTGCCATATCAAGATCGTTCAAATAGCGATTGCAAAACAAACAAAGTGCAACATGATGTGTATCAAAAAGAACTTTGTATTCCTTCGGGGTTAGGCGGTATGTTTTATTGGCTTTCAGTTTTAAGAGGTTTATCGACCGTGCGTTAAAATTGTTCAAGCTGACCCTTGTTTTTGTCGGATTTACATAAAATTGGAAAGAGTTAAACAATCCTTTATCCATGATAAATCCAATACAAGGTTAATATGCCACTACATTTTGTAACAGAACCGGTTGCAACAAAAAAATAGGGCAATCAAAGACTGCCCTATTTCAAACTAACTAAACGACTCAACATTATGTACGTAAACAATTACAGTACTTGATAATTTCAGCATAATATTATGTTGGACTCCACTCATAACATTACTAAGACGACCATAAGTTGAAATAGGGTTAAAAGTTTTTAAATAATTTATATCAGAGTACGCCGTGAAGCGTTTATCGATGTCTGAATCTGTTCTTGAACATTTAATGCCCACCAAATCTTTAGCATGAAAGAATTCAATGAAATCCAGGATAGTCTGTTTCCCTTCATCATCTGTCAGGGTATATTCAAAGGCTCCCTTTTTCTTGGATAAAAGTGAATCCTTTGCATTGTTCGGCGTTTTAACAAATTGACAGGGACTAGCCTTAAATTCGTTGGTTACCAATGAACTTAAGATGAGCAAACAAAACGTAATCAATGGGAACAGGAAGCGGGGGTTGGGCATAGGGTAAAATCATTGTTTTTCCAAACAACAAGTTAACATACCTCATCTTCAATAAAAATACGTACCCCACCACAATTTTTACGCAGGGGTACTTATCAGTGTTTTATAAAATCGTTATCAAAGGGACAATATCAAATCCTTATACTTTGAAATCCATGAAGCCCATTGATCTCCATCACCCAATTCCAGTTTTTGGATGATATTGCTTCTATGCTTCTGAACAGTTCGCAAAGAGATCAACAGTTCCTCAGCAATTCCCTTGGAGGTTTTTGACTGTGCCACCATCCTAAGAATGGTACGCTCTGAAGAAGAAAGTAGCTTTAGTTTTTGCAGCTGTGGATTAATGGCTGTTTCCACCATATGTTCAAAGGTTTTGCTGAAGTAAGTCTCCCCTGCACTTACCCTTAAGATACACCTTTCTATTTCAGAAAAAGGTTCTTCTTTAAGCAAATAACCACTGATCCCCAATTGTTGTGCCCTATAAACAAGCCCTTCCTCTTTGTGGGAAGTAAGCAAGATAAAACGGGTAGAACAGTCTGCGCCCCTTGCCTTTGTTATGACCTCAATTCCGGAAAGCATGGGCATTTGAATATCCAAAATAGCTATATCGGGCCGCAAGCTCAATAGTCGTTCCAACGCCTCCAAGCCATTGGTTGACCGAGCAATTACGTTGTATCCTTTGGATTCGAGCTCATCGACCAATCCTTTCAACAACAAGGGATGATCATCGGCCACCAATATGGTATGTGTATTATGCATTTGTAATGGGGATATTAGCGTTAATGGAAGTTCCTCTTTTCTTCGCGGTCCGGATTTGAACCTCCCCTCCCATCATCTGGATTCTCTTTTCCATGGTTTTGAGCCCTAGGCCTTGACCCTTATTCCCTTCTTCAATGTCAAAACCTATTCCGTTGTCCGCAATCCGTAATTTGACACAATCTGTCCTTTTTACAATCTCAATCAACACTTCAGTGGCCTGAGAATGTTTTACCAAATTGGTCATGGCCTCTTGTACAAACCTATAAAGGTTGACATTTTGTTCCTTGTCAAAGCAATGGTCTATCTTATCCATTTCCAAGGTAAAAATAACATTGTACTTCTCATCAAAGGTATAAATTAGCTGTTGGACAGCACCAGTGATTCCCAAGTTGGCCAATGCTGGGGGAAGAAGACCTTTAGCCACCATTCTGACCTCCTCCAATGTATCCTGGGAGAGTTTCAACAGTTCTGTTTGACTGGTATCCCTGGCTTTTTTTGACATTACTGTTAGTTGTTGCCCTACGCCATCGTGTAATTCCCTTGCGATATATTCCCTTTCCCTTTCTTGTTGCCACAACAAATCTTGTGAATATTTTTCGGTCAGTTCCTGCTCTTTCTGGGCAAACCTGCGAATACGGTACAACCATAAAAAACCTGACCCTCCAACAAGTATCACGCCACCAAAGACCAACCAATAAGTCTTCTCTTTGTTTTGGGCGTCCAGTATTTTAATATCCTGTTTTTGTTTTGCAATCTCCATATCCTTCTTTTCCGTTTCCAGCTGTGCCTGAATGAAGGCAAATCTTCGCCGAGAAGTCACGTTGTTCACGGAGTCTTTCATCTTGGCATAATTTTTAAAATGCAAAAGGGATTGCGGTAAATCGTTCATTTTCTCATAAATAGTCGCCAATAAAAGCTCTGACCGCATAATATTTTGTGCTTCCAAGGTTCCTTTTACTCCATTAAGAGCATTATGGGCGTATCTTTCTGCCAAATCAAATTGATTGTTGGCCAATGCATTCCAACTCATGGCCAAATGATAATACGTTCCTAAAAAAGGATTGTTGACATGGGGGCCTATCTTGGAAACCAATTCTCGTTTGTACAAGTTCGAACTGTCCTTTATCCCGTTCCTGGCATAAACGGAAACTGCATAGGAAAGAGTCAAAATATCAACAATGCCCTGAACAGCGGATTCATGCTTCCGCTCTTTTAGCGCCATTCGTATTTGATGAAGTTCTTCGGTCAAATCATTTTTACGATTTGCTTCATTACAGGCTGCCAAACGTGCCATGGTAACCACCTGATACTCCTTTATGGCTGTTCCCTTTTCAAACACCTCTTGGCGGGCTTTTTCAGCTCTATCATACAATCCATTTTTACCATAGAGTTGTGCCAAACCGTTCTGCGCCCACAGATACATCAATGTATCGTTTTGATGGATGAATATCTTTTTGGATTTTTCAAAATAGGCAACACTCTTGGAGATTTCGTTGACCTTGTCACTATTTTCGCCTGCTTTCAAATAAGCATAACCAAATTCATATAAAGAGGAATCCTTTCGCTTTTCCATAAATGTGATTCCCTTATCCAATATGTCCAAGGATTTTTTATAATACTGCATAAAGGTCGCCGCCTCTGCACAAGTAATATAAAACAATGGTATTTGCTTTTCATCAGAATTATGGTGCACATAAGGCTGATAATCCTCCAATATCGAATATGCCTTGGAATGATTAATGGATTTATAAATGTAATACGTTCCCAAGGCATTTGTAAACGTCAAAGCTTCCTCCCATCGCTTTTGGGCCAATGAGGAATCCCTATACTGAAGAACAAGATTGGCCACCTCATCATTGTCCATGTTTTTTTGTTCTATAAGTTCAAGCAAATAGTTCACTTTCCCTTCATATGCCAAGATTGAATCCAATGTGTCCGTAATCTTGCCGTTGTCATCAAAAGATTGGGAACGACATATTCCAGAGGTCAAACAAAAAATTAAAATCAGTATGGATATGGGGCATTTATACACAGCTATAAAAATACCACTAATACATAAACTTTCATGAGTGGACAGTCAAATATCTTACCCTGCTCATCTTGATGGTTTAGACGTATTCATTCAGGATGTCAAGTGGTCTTATTTTATATTTGAAATAAAATCATACCTCAAAAAAAATTCATGTGTGCCACCGGTATATGGGCGGATTCCCGATACTGGGACTTCGTAAGCATATCCCAACATCAACCTTTTGCCTATCATAAAGCTTCCCAAACCACCAATGGCATCATAACTATTGAAACGATAATTGGCCCCTAACATAAATCGCTCATAAAATCTGATATTGGCCCCGACATCAATGGAAATCGGTGCACCATCCGTAAGAATGAACATGGAAGTTGGCTTCAATACAATAGAATTGGCAAGGGGAAAGTCGTATCCAGCCGTAAAATATAAATTAGGTGTATCCGTGACTCTATAGGATGCATCAGCATTACCTATATAATCAACACTGAACATTTGAGGCACTGATACTGCCATATACCAACGTTTTCCATACAGAAAGCTTCCTACTCCCACATTTGGAGACCAACTATCGGAATACGAACTGAAATAAGGATCCGTTTGTACATCCGGGCTGTTCAATAGTGCCGGACTCAAGGAATAATGGGTAAAACCGGCCTTTATCCCAAAAGCTAGGCGAGTAACACTACCTACCTGCAGCGTATAGGAAAAATCACCATAGAGGTAATCAAATTTTTCCTCACCCAAACCATCACTAACAAGCGAAAGCCCCAGCCCTACCTTTTCATTGCGTAAAGGGGTATGTGCTGAAAACACCTTTGTTGATGGTGCCCCCTCAAAACCACTCCATTGGGAACGGTGCATCAAAATGGCCGAAAAGCTCTTTGTACTACCTGCAAATGCAGGGTTGATACTAACGGGGTTGTACAAGTACTGTGTGAACTGTGGTGCCTGCTGGGCCATAGCATTGCAGTGGTACACAACCACAACAACCATCAACAATAGAAACTTCTTCATCTTAATCTTTTATTTTGTGCCTATGTAGATACTGCCCTTAATGGGTGCCATGTTGGTGTCAGAGACCTGTATCACATAGAAATAGGTTCCCGAGGACAATCTTCCTTGGTTATTGCCCTTTGTGGCACTCCAATCGTTTTGATAATCATCCGACTTGTAAACCTGCTGTCCCCAACGATCAAATACCATCACTGAAATTTTATTTCCATAGGTATCCGAACCTCCTACAATGAAATAATCATTTTGTCCATCACCATTGGGTGTGAGTACCTTGGAGACCTCTACCTTAGATGTCCTATCCGTTCTACAACCATCTTCCACCTCTACTTCCACAACAACTTGATTGGTACACATTCCTGCTTGCTCGGTATATGTAAAAGTATACGTCCCGACCTCCATGGTCGATGGGTCGATTACAGAACGATTTAAGCTGACCGAACCACTTTGGGATTCCCAGATTCCATCTCCTGCTTCCCCTTCGATTTTTTCGTAGAGGTCCAAATAGGTTTCGGTAATGCATACGGCAATGTTATCATCTGTGTTTATCTGTGTTGGCAATACTGTGATGTTTTGCTCAACACGCTCTTCATTGCCCTTGGAATCGGAAGCTATCCAGAAACGTTCGATATGATACCCTTCTCCTGAGATGGTCTCATTTTGACCATATTCAATTTGAACCTCCATATCACAGTTATCCTCAAAAACCGGATTTGGGATTTCAGGTACTTCATTGCAATACACTGTAAGTTCCATATCCAGTTCCGAAATCAATTCGGGAGCTGTAAAATCCTCTATAATCACATTCTGTGTTTGCGTACTGGTATTCCCAGCTTCATCTTCAAACCTCCATGTGACCACCGTGGCACCCTGCTGTATGATGGGTAGAACCGCATCATGGGAAACGGTTACCACACCGATGCAATTATCTGTGGCCGTTGGGTACGTTAGACTGCTGACCTCACATTCATCGGTAATATCCGATAAACTCGCCTGATCGGGAACCGGTGCCTCTGTATCTGTTATGACCACATTCTGCGTTTGCGTAGTGAAGTTCCCGGATTCATCTTCAAAATTCCATGTGACCACCGTGGTGCCTTGCTGTGTAATGGGGAAAACAGCATCGTGCGAAACAGTTACCGCACCACTGCAATTATCCGTGGCCGTTGGGTACGTTAGACTGCTTACCTCACATTCATCGGTAATATCCGGTAAACTCGCCTGATCGGGAACCGGTGCCTCTGTATCTGTTATGACCACATTCTGCGTTTGCGTAGTGAAGTTCCCGGATCCATCTTCGTAGGTCCATGTGACCACCGTAGTGCCCTGCTGTGTAATGGGCAAAACAGCATCATGCGAAACAGTTACCGTACCACTGCAATTATCCGTGGCTGTTGGGACCGTTAGACTGCTGACCTCACATTCATCGGTAATATCCGATAAACTCGCCTGATCGGGAGCTGGTGCCACCGTATCTTCTATAATCACATTCTGTGTTTGTGTACTGCTATTACCAGCTTCATCTTCATAAGTCCATGTGACCACCGTGGTGCCCTGCTGTGTGATGGGCAGAACAGCATCATGGGAAACGGTTACCGCGCCGCTGCAATTATCCGTGGCCGTTGGGGCCGTTAAACTGGTTACCTCACATTCATCCGTAATATCCAGTAAACTTGCTTGATCGGGAACTGGTGCATTTGTATCCGCAACGACCACATTTTGTGTTTGTGTGGAAGTATTGCCGTTCTCATCTTCATAAGTCCACGTAATCACGGTTGTCCCTTGGACAGCGATCGGAAAGATTGCATCGTTTGTTACTGTTACTGTTCCTCCACAACTATCAGTAGCGGTTGGGGCCGTTACATCAGACACCAACACTTCGCACTCCTCAGTAATATCTGGCAATGTCGCCAAATCGGCTACAGGAGCTGTAATGTCCTCTACAGTAACCATTGCGGTGCATTGTGCACTCACTCCATTATCGGCCGTTACGGTCAATGTGACTTGATTGGTTCCTAGGTTTGAACAATCAAATTCAGTAACATCAAGTGCTAGTGTTATTCCATTATCCTCATCATAAGAGCCGTTGTTGATTTCCTCCGGATTTATAATTACCCTACCGTTTGAATCGAGGGTAACCGTGATATCCTGGCAAATGGCCACGGGTGCCTTGTCTTGTAACTCATAGGCGCCCATATCAACAGTACCTCCATTGGCATAGTCGTAAATGCGCTCATTTCCAGCCAAATCGACTACGGCTTCGGGTGCCCCTAACGATACCACAAAATTATTGTTCCCGGCATTAATGGCTGGACTAGTGGCCTTCACGCTATAGTCATGTCCCGCCACATCTTCAAACTCCGGATCTACCGCCAGATTGCGACTTTGCATCACATCCCCAGAAACCGTTCCATTATATGCCAATGAACTATACATGCGTCCATATCCTGCAACTAGATTGATATGTCCATTTGTTCCCGTATTATTGGAAAGTATGGAGTTCGCCACCAACAAGGTCCCATCGCTTAAATGGATACCACCCCCAGCGGCAGCTGTATTATCGCTCAGGGTGGAATTTATAATTTCAACTTCACCGGATTCACAGGATACAGCACCTCCAGCAGTAGTCGCTTCATTATTATATAACAAACAACTGATCAATTGGGTATCGCCGGTAAAACTGATTATGGCGCCCCCCACACCATTGACACCATCACCAAAGGCAACATTATCGTGCAATATGCTATTCTTTAACATAAAGCTGGCGTCTTGATTGATATAAAGCCCACCACCTGTCCGGCCAATGGCCACTGGACTATTGTCCGAAGAATCATCCGCATAGGAATACTGGACAATGACTCCATCTATAGTCACATTGGGTTGTAAGACGATCAAAATGGTATGGCTATCCCCGGCATCCGCCACTGCATTCCCATTGATATCCCCACTTAAGATGGTCGAAGCCACGTTCCAATTCCGTTGAGTCGGTAAAGTTTCATTTCCGGTAAAGCCTCCCAAAAGGGTAACGCCTTCGGGAATGACAAAGGAATCGTATTCTGATGTTCCCGGTTTGTAGGTACCTTGGGTCACCCATATCTCCGTTAACCCACAATTAGCGGAGAGAGCAAGTGCATCCTGTAAATCGGTATATGCATCGTTCCACGAGGTTCCATTGTTTGCCCCCGCGGCCTGTTCATCCACATAAATAATACCTGAACTGCGTTCGTAGGAATCCACTACAGTAACCGTGGCTGTGGCCGAAGCCGAATTATACCCGTCATTGACCGTTAAGGTAACCGTGTGCGTTCCCACATCGGCACAGGTAAAATCGGTTTTGCTCAATGTTCTGGTAAAGGTGGTATAGCAACCATTGGCATCAATACTGTTGTCATCTATATCTTCAGGCCTTAGGGTTGCGCGCCCATTGGCACCCAGATAAATGGTCGCCGATTTCGTATTTACAATAGGTGGCGTATCCTTGCTGATTTGATACACGTAATTATAGGTGGCCGTATTCCCATATTGGTCGGTTACCTCAATGGGCACCGAAACATTGGTCCCAATATCGGCACAGGTTGCAGTGCGGGTACTGGCCACAGCGGTATAGCTGTCACAATTATCGGAAATAGTAAAGGGTCCTTGCGGAGTTAGTACCACCGAAGTATTATGCCCCATTTCAATAAAATTGGTCATCGAGAGCATAAAGGGAGGGGTATTGTCCACTACGGTCACATTGGCCGTACAGGTAGCCCCATTGCCCCTACCATCAAGAACCGTTAGGGTAACCGGGACAGTACCAACGTCATCACAGGTAAAGGTGGTTTGTGATAGGGACATGGATGCAACATAGACATCATCATAAGACCCTGCATCAATATCGGCAGCTGTTATGGTAACGGTACCATCGGCCATTAAGGGGTTTTCCGGGTCGAGTGACACTGTAATATCCCTACATACTGCCACAGGAGGTTGCTCATCATAAATGACCCTGTATTGGATATAACCCGTTACGGGACTACTAGTCGTTCCTCCTTCTGTTCTTACCACATTAATGGCATCGGTGAAAGTAAATGACTCTCCACCGCCACCGCCACGCTCCAAATCACCGCCGCCGCCGCCATAATAACCGCCGCCGCCGCCGCCCGCTGCTCCTTTACTTAAAACCTGATTTGAGCACTCCGCTTCTATGTAAACATGTGGATAAAATATCGACCCGGCACCTCCACCGGCCCAGCCCGCACCACCTCGATTGACATCCCTAATTGTTATTTTTACACATCTAGGATCAAATAACCCTCCCGAACAATCTCCAGTGTATAAATCAGTAGGTGGATGATATCCCCCTGCACCTCCTTGACTTGGCGGATTTCCCATAATTTCTCTTACGAAAGGGGTATTAGACTCAAAAGCATTATCGCGACTACCTCCACCTCCTGAAAACACATAGTAAGTACCCTCTATACTATTAACAAGACCAACTATTCCTCCACCTCCTGCTCCATAGGAAAGTGTTCTAACTATTGAACCAGGCTGCCCGCATGAATTTTTCCCACTTCTGGCAATCCCTCCACCATACCCATGGGAAACCATTGCTTCAATGGCCGCTCCACCACCGCCACCAGCAGCAACGGCGATGGGACTTGTAGGTTGCCCATAGGGAGCTACTGCCGTAGCCCCACCGCCCCCGCCACTGGCAGCAACATCATGAACATCGGATTCTCCGCGAGATCCTATATAAAATTGGAGTCGGTCCCCTGCATTTTCACTGGTAACGGGCAGGGTAAACTTTACGGTCCCCCCTTCTCCTCCTTGTCCTATTTTCTGTGCCACCAAACCTTGCCAAGTGGCACGTCCACCATCACCTCCTTTAAGGATGAACTCTACGGCTACCGCCCCGTCTTCCAATGTTGGCAAATAACCGTCCATGGTGGCCCGGGTACGTGAATGACCTCCCCCTTCGTAGGGCAATGGAGTCCATACGGTATTGGTCAACGTCCCAACTTCCGTATGGGGTCGATTTACGGTTTGTCCGAACAGGCTCGTTGAACATAAAACAAATAAGATTAGGGCAATCGGTAGGGATTGAAACTTTGATTTGGGCATGTGAAAAAGTCTTTATGCTTTCACGCCGCAAGTTAAATCGATGCGAAATCAAATAAAATACGCACCCACATACATAATTTACGTAGAGGTACGTATGTCTCATGAATATCCATGGACCAATTAGCCCGTTTCTGACCAAGTATAGTTTTTAGCAATGTCATCCCCGTTGTGACACTGAACGTTTAAAACTTCCATAGCTATTCTTGGGCAATGGTTCAAATCCTGACCCGATTTGAACCTAGTGATTCTAAATCCTCATTTTAAGGTCGAATTGCATTCTTAATAAAATTATCCTTGTTCCAAGACTTTCATCAATTCATGGTTCAAATACAATTTTTCCTTTCCAACTTTTATAGATTTCAGAAAACCTTGCTCTTCCAATTCCATCAAATAGTTTCCAACTGTTTTAGGAGTACCCAAACCTATATCAATAAGGTTTTGGCGCTTGGTATAAGGTAACTTGAACAAGACTTCGACCAAATCCTTTGAATAGACTTTTGGTAATTGTTCCTTTATTTTAAGTCCAGTGGTTTCCATCAGGGCAACAATGGATTCCAAGCGACTGAGTCCTAGAATAGATGTTTGCTCGATCATATCAAGCATATATAATATATAGTCTGTCCAATTATTTTTTTCCGTTACATTTCTTAAATGCTGATAGTACAATTTCTTGCGCTTGATAATGTAGTCACTTAAGAACAATGCTGGTATATCTAAAAGTTGCTCCAATTTTAATTGCAGTAACAATAAAATCCTACCCGTTCTCCCATTGCCATCCGAGAATGGATGAATTGCTTCGAATTGATAATGGGATATGGCCATTTTAATCAAGGGATCTATCTTATCATACTGATTTATAAACTTTTCAAGATCGGCCATTTTTCCACGTATGATATCCTCGCCAGTAGGTGGTGTATAGATAATATCCCCTTTTGTATTTGATAGGGTCGTACCTTTTGAAGTTCGTATTCCAGAAGTATTTTGTTTGATACATTGAACAATTTCAACACATAAGTTAGTCGTGATAAAGGGTTTATCCTCAAGCCTTTTCAGCCCAAGCCAAATAGCTTCTTTATATTTAATGACCTCTTTTGTCGCCGGATTGTCAAATTTTTTATCTGCAACAACCGCCTTATACAAATCGTCATTTGTTGTAATGATATTTTCAATTTCAGAACTTGCTTTGGCTTCTTGAAGATGCAAGCTATCCAAAACCAAGCTTGGGTTTGGCAAATTCCTAATGGCTCCATTCAATTGTGCCAAGGCCCTACTTGCAGTTATGGTCTTAGAAAGGATGACTTTAGTTTCCAAATCTTCCTTAGGTGGAAGTGGAGGCAAATTGTTGAACGGTTTTGTTTTATCGAAAGAAACCATATACAGGTAAAAATTACTCTTGAATCAATTACAAGGGTAAAAATAATCATTTTTTACACTTGTTTAAACTATTGAGGTAATTTTTACCCGTGTTTGAAATTCAAAATCACCTCCCAATGACCTCCTCCCGTTAAACCGGACCTTTTAAACCAGGAAATTATCAGGCACCGTTTTATTGAACTTTCACTCTTAAACGAGTCCACTGGTTTGTTAAAGTTCATTTTCCCGTACTAAATAAATAGTTTACATTCTACCCTTTATTTGAACTTTCAGGTTATGGTTTTTGGATATGTAAGGGAGGGAATCATTGGAAAAAGTTAGGACCTACAATTGGATTCCTTCCCGTAGTTATCTGAATTCATATAATGTTGTGACCAATTCACTGAATATCAAATTTTAATCTGTTAAACTGTAAACCTTCGATCTGGAAAAAGCGCTTTAATATTTTGATTGGCCATTTTATTAAATTCCTTAGAACTAAGATTATTTTTAAGCCCTAATAGTAATTTGTCCACAACTGGTCTTGGGGCGAAAAATGCATCCGACCCAAACAATATATGATCTTTTGCTATTTTATCCGTTAGCCTTAGTACATCGGAATCTACATTTAATGCGGTATCAAACCACATCTGCTTTATATAGGATGAAATGCTTTTTTCAACCATGGCCCAACGATCTTTGACTTTATTGGATACAGGCATGGCTTCACGTACATGTTCCATTCTTGGAAAAGTAAACTCAACCCTCGAATGTAAATAGGGTAAAGTCCCACCCATGTGTGAAAAGATGAACTGCACATTGGGACAGCGTTCCATGGTAGCACTATAAATTAAGTTTGTTGCAGCCCTTGTGGTATTAAAAGTAAATTCCGTAATGAAATCAATGGGGACAAACTCAGGTCGTTTAATTGAGCTTGCAGGTGAACTGGGGTGAACATAAACCACGGCCTTATATTGCTGCAGAACATCCATAAGTTCGTCAAAACAAGAATCCCCTAAAAATGATTCTTCGTAGTTGGAAAGTAGCCCAATACCGTCCAATTTCAGAACATCCAAAGCATATTTCACTTCTTCGATACTTGCCGCTACATCTGGCATGGGCAAGACGGCAAATGCACCGAAACGATCAGGATATTGTTGTTTGGCACTGGCCATGAACTCATTGGTTTTTCTGGCCAATGTTTTTGCCTTTTCTGGCGAATGAACATATACTTCTCGAAGAGCAGGCTCTGAAATTGACATGAAAGCTGTTTCAATGTGCAGTGAATCCATAAAATCAAGACTCATTCCAACGTTCCATGGGTCAATGGATTTTCCACCCGAATGTGTGATTCCAATTTCGGCCAATCCTTCCCTGTATACATCTGGTATGATATGATGGTGGACATCTATCAAGGGGGTATAATTTGTTTTTGACATATCTAAGATTTAATGAATGTCAAAAGTATAAGGTGGTCTTGATTTAAAAATTGACAAATGATAAAAAAGCATTAGACTTTGCTTTTAATGCGACTTAAACTTTCTTGGGTAATACCAAGATAACTGGCCAACACTTTATTGGACAATCTCGCAATCATTTGAGGTCTTTGACTAATTAATGCATCATATCGTTCTTTGGCCGTCATACTTTGAAAAGCTTCAATACGACCATAATGTAGGGTAAATGCCTGCTCAATGCGATTTATGTAAAATGCACGCCAAGCAGGTACAGTTTCATTTAACTTTCTAACATTGATATAGGACAGTTCGTATAAAATACCCTCTTCCAATGCCTGAATGCTCTCTGAAGAAGGCGTCTGATTTATAAAACTATCAAAACTGGTTGCGAATTCATTTTCAAATGCAATTCGTCTTGTGGATTCCTGATTCCCATCATCCGAAAAAACCCGAATTACGCCCTTATCTACCAAATACACTTTTCTGGCCACATTGCCAGCTAGTAACAAAAATTCACTTTTTTGAATATCCACTTTTTCAAATGCATTCAACAAAATTTTTATTTGCTCATTCTCTAGCCGATACTGTTCATTTAAAAGTTCTAGAAATTTTTCCATAAATTAAGATTCTGGAAAATAAAAATACAATGAATAAAATATCCCTTTATTAAGATGTGTAAACAAAGTAGTTTACTCCATTTTTAAATCCAGTTAAATATGCTTTTAGTTTTTTCAGTATAAAATCTCAAATCGAGTTATCCTCCAGATAGGCCAGAAATTTGTCTTTGTGTTGTTCAGAAATCGTAATCTGCGTGTTGTTGATCAATATAAGTCCACGTTCCACTTCTTCTATATAAGGCAAGGCTACAATAAAAGACCGGTTCACCCTCATAAACCTATCGGAAGGTAAATCGGCTTCCAATGACTTTAGGGTCATTAAACTTAAAATTGGACTTGGATTATCCTTTACAACGATTTTCACATAATCCTTCAGGCCTTCAAAGTAAAGTATCTTATTCAACTCCAACTTTAAGTGTTTATATCCTGATTTGACAAATAGAAAATCTTTATCCGAGCTTGCTGTAACCTTTTGCAGTTCTGTGTTGGATGGTTGTATGCGATCAAAGGCCTTTTGTGCCCCTATAAGGAATTCACCATAATTGAACGGTTTAAGCAAATAATCCACCGCATCCACCTTGAAACCTTCAAGGGCATACCTATCAAAGGCCGTAGTAAAGATAACATTTGTTTTCCCCTTGACAATTTTGGATAGTTCCATACCACTTAAATCGGGCATTTGTATATCAAGGAACAATAGATTTACAGGATTGCTATCGAAAAACTCCAATGCTTCCACAGCATTGGAAAAAGAATTCTTTAGTTCAAGGAACGGGGTTTTAGCGATATAACCCTCAATCAATCTAAGTGCCATTGGCTCGTCATCCACCGCTATACAGGTCAATTTGCTTTTTTCCATGGATTATCCTTTTAATGGAGTTTCAACCTTAACATGATAATATCCAGAGCTGATTTCATGATCAAAACTGTGTTCGTTTGGATATAAGAGTTCCAAACGCTCCTGTAAGTTACGTAATCCGATTCCAGACCCACTATGATCTGTATGTGTTTTGGGAAAATCGGTATTCCATCCCTTAAAAACAATTCTATCTCCATGCATTGCAATATCAAAAGCGATACAACTTTCTTCCTGGGCCGAAACACCATGTTTAAACGCATTTTCGATCAAGGATATAAATAGCAAAGGGGGGACTTTTATATTATCATCCAATTTGGGGAAGTTGTAGGTCACCTTGGTCTTTTCCGTAAGTCTGAGTTTACTCAACTCAATATACTTTTCCATAAAGTCCAATTCCATCTTCAAAGGAACCTCCTCGGTTCTGGTATCGTACAATAGATAACGCATAAGCTTGCTCAAGCTGTGGATAGTTGATTTCGCCTCCTCTGGTGAGATGTCCACCAAAGCATATATATTGTTCAAAGAATTAAAGAAAAAATGGGGCTGCAATTGGTAGTGCAAATGCTGTAGATCGGATTTGAGCTGTTGGTGGGCCGCCTCTTTTTTCTCGGCCTCGGATTTGTTCAAACGTTCCATGGTCCTCAGGGATACGGCCCATACAATCGGAACCAAAAATGACAGCGCCTGCACATAGTAAACCATGGTTCGCGGAGGACCCTTCCCATCATCCATTTGTGGTCTCGGAAAAAAAAGTTCGGTAAACCATTCCCGAAACCCAATCATAACAACTACCAAGAGTATATTTATGACGATAAATACAATTATTCTTTTTTGAAAGAAAAGTTTATCTGCAAAAAAAACATAGTTCAAATAAAAGGTTACCATGTATAAAAACAACGGTATCCAAGAAAAGGCCACTACATGTTTAAATGCCTGATCTGTATCGTAGCTCAAAAGATATGGGAAACTAAACAAGACCACCCATACCATTAGATGGATGAAAATTTTACGCCATATGTTATTCAATACTCCCATACCAAGCAAGGTTTATTCGTATCTCAATGCAGTTATCGGGTCCAAAGCCGAGGCTTTTCGGGCAGGATACCATCCAAAAAAGATACCTGTTACGGCACAAACCGCAAAGGATACAATTACGGAATAGGAAGTTATGATAGTTGGCCAGCCCAAGAATCCCTTAATAAATAAGGTGGCGCTAAAACCTAATATTACTCCTATAATTCCCCCTGATACACTGATTAAAATCGCCTCGATCAAAAACTGCAACAATATATCGGCTCCCTTGGCTCCTACAGACATACGGAGTCCAATTTCGCGGGTACGTTCTTTTACTGAAACATACATAATATTCATAATCCCGATACCACCGATCAATAACGAAATACTAGCGATGGCCACCAATAAAACAGTCAACATCTCGCTGGTAGAACTAAATGTAGAAATCAATTCATCCATAGAAAACACATTGAAATCATCATCCTCATTACCACTTATATCGCGTTGTTTGCGCAATATAGTGGATATTTCGTCAACCGCACCTTGGGCATCTTCCTCACTTATGGCCGAAGCTACAATGGTTTGAATGTAGTCAATGGCCAAAATACGTTTTTGAACCGTGGTGTAAGGTGCCAAAATCACATCATCTTGATCTTGACCAAAATTACTCTCCCCCTTTTCAGAAAGCACCCCAATAATTTTGAATGGAATGCTGTTGAATCGTATCATTTTTCCAATCGGATCTTCCCCATTGGTAAACAGATTTTCAGCAACGGTTTGCCCAATTACAGCCACCTTGGCTGCAGAACGCACCTCAGCATTGGTGAACATACTCCCATCTTGTAAATCCCAAATCTTAATATCCAAGTATTCTGGATTCACCCCATAAATGGAAGTTGGCCAGTTGTTGGCTCCATTAATGGATTGGCCACTACCGCTCACTTGTGGGGTTACGTAGGCCAAAAGAGACGCTTCCTCCTTTAACGCTTCATAATCTTTTAATTTCAAAGATTGCATTTCACTAGGATTCATTCGCACGCCGCCACGCATATCGGCACCTGGTCTGATGTTGATCATATTGGATCCCATGCTCGAAATTTCGTCCCGAATGCTCTGTTTAGATCCCTCCCCAATGGCCAGCATGGCAATTACCGAAGCCACACCGATTATGATACCCAACATCGTGAGCAGTGTTCGCATTTTGTTCAGGACAATGGCCTTTAATGCGATTTTGATAAGATTTAATATCCTTGTTTTCATTCGTGGTCTTCTTTAGGTAATGCTGCCAATTCTCTTGCTGCATCGTTAATGTCGGTATTGATATCATCCTTGATGATATGCCCATCTTTCAAAATCACGGTCCTTCCACTGAATTCGGCAATATCGGGTTCGTGGGTCACAAAAGCGATGGTTTTCCCTTTTCTGTTCAGTTCCTGGAACAGCGACATAATTTCATAGGAGGTTCGGGTATCCAAGTTTCCTGTGGCCTCATCCGCTAATATGATGACTGGATCGTTCACCAAGGAACGTGCAATGGCTACCCTTTGCTGTTGTCCACCCGAAAGCTGGGCAGGGGTATGATCCAAACGTTCTCCCAAACCCACCATTTCCAATGCTGCAACGGCTCTACGATGTCTTTCTTCGGAAGAAATCTTATTATTATAGATTAAGGGTAGTTCCACATTTTCAATCGCGGTTGTCCTTGGTAATAGATTGTAGGCCTGAAAGATGAATCCAATTTTCTCGTTTCGGATGGTGGCCAGTTCGTTTCTGTTCAAACTGTTCACAGGCACGCCGTCAATGTGATAAGATCCTGAGGATGGGCTATCCAAACAGCCCAAAATGTTGAGCATGGTACTTTTTCCCGACCCACTGGACCCCATGATGGTCACAAATTCTCCTTCGTGAATATCCAAGGACACTCCTTTAAGGGCGTGTACAATCTCATCCCCCATTCGGAATTCCCGTTTTAGGTCGTCTATTTTAATTATTGTTTTTGCCATGATACCCTAATTCTCTTTTTTCTTGTCGTTGTTTCGTCCTGGTGGTTTTGGCATAAACGGACTTCCAGAACTAGCCTCTTCATCTGCCTCTGCATTACTTATTTCTTTTAAGCTATACACCAATTCATCGCCTTCCGACAGACCTTCTACAACTTGCACATTAACTCCGTCACTGGCACCTAATTTGATTTCTTTAGGCTGAATGCCAGATGAAGTCTTGCTCCAAACAACCGTAACATTATCACTGGGTGGTTTTGGCCTATCGGATGGTGGCGTCATGGCCAAATCCTGTTGCTCATAATATTTCATCAACAGATCCATATTGGGTTGAAAATTGACCGCTTTGGCCTCGATGGTCAACACATCTTTCAACTCCAAGGTATAAATGGAAATGGTCGCTGTAAGTCCTGGTTTTAATTTCAATTCTGGGTTTTCTGCCTCAATAACCACGGTATAGGTTACAACGTTTGATTCCACCGTTGGGTCCAAACGTACTTGGGTTACAGTGCCGATAAATGTTTCACCTTGGTAGGCATCAACAGTAAATCCAACGCGTTGTCCTTCCACAACACCACCTATATCAGCCTCATCCACATCAGCTTCAACCTGCATTTTTTTCAAATCTTTAGCGATGGTAAACAATGTTGGTGTCTCAAAACTTGCAGCAACGGTCTGTCCTTCATCAATTTCGCGGGAAAGCACTACTCCATCAATGGGAGAATAAATATCTGCATATCCTAAATTGGTCTTGGCTTCGGTCAAGTTGGAACTGGACTGCACCACCGTACTTTTGGATTTGTTCAAATTGTACAAGGCTTCATCATAATCTGCCGTACTGATCACTTTATTTTCAAAAAGTACTTTCTGACGGTCGTAAATCTTTTGGTAATAATCCTTTTCGTTTACCGCATTGTTATAGGTTGCCTGTGCCTGAAGTAAGGCTGCCTTTAAATTGGTCTTATCCAATTCGGCCAATAACTGCCCTTTTTTCACTTCACTGTTAAAGTCCACATATATTTTTTCCACTTCCCCTGATACCTGGGTACCTACCTCAACTTCATTCAAGGGTTCAACAGTTCCCGTAGCGGTGACCATGGTGGTTACTTTACCTTTTTGGGCCTTAAGGGTTTCAGCTTTTACTCCGGACTGTGCTTTGCCCGACAACATGCTATACCCTATCACTGCTACCAAAATAACTCCAGCGATTATAGCTATGGATTTAAATTTTTTGTTTTTCATCTTGTTAAAGTTTTATTTCGTTTCCTTGGTAAAAATCGAGCAGTTCGTTATACAGTATGCCCAAGTATTTTGCTTGTAAATAATTCAATTGTGCGTTGGTCAAGGTATTTTGGCTAATAACCAAATCCGTGGTGCTCAACGCATTGAGTTCGTATTTTCGTTGTGCCAATTTGTAGGACTCCTCGGCGGCATCACTGGCTGCTTTGGATGCTTCAATTTGTTCTTGTGCTGATTGGGCATTTTGCCAAGCGGTCTCTATTTTTTGATAGAGTTCTTTTTTAGCGGCCTGCAATTGTAGCTTAGATTGTTCAATTCCGATTTTGGCCGTTGCTACCTGTGCCTTGTTTTGGTATCTTGAAAAAATGGGAACGGTAAAGGACATCCCCACTCTTTGGTTGAAGTTTACATCCAACTGATCGGTGAATGTAAGATCATTGGTGCTGGTATAGCCCGAACCAACACTTCCAGTGAGGGATAAGGTGGGAAGAAAACCTCCTTTAGCGATATCCAGATCCTTTTCATTGATGGTGGTATTCAATTCGGATGCTTTTATTTCGGGCATTTTACCAATGGCATTTTGGTACACCATCATTTTATTGGGAACGGATTGTCCCTCCAATATTGGATTTTCCAAAGGTTCAATCTCCAAATCGACCATGGGATCCAACTCCAACAATTGTTTGAGTACAATAATTTGTTGGGCATAGCTGTTTTTCGCAGTAATCAGATTGGTTTTGTTGGTAGCTGCTTGGGAAAGGGCATCGGTGTAATCGATCATGGCAATGGTTCCAGCATCCAAACGGGCTTTGGCTCTTTCCACTTCTTGCTCTGATGCGGCCAAGTTGTTCTGGGCTACTTCAATACTTTCCTTGTTGTACAAGATTTGAAGGTAGGCCTCCAAAATACTAAGCGTGATATTGTTTTTGGCTTCTTCCACATACAACTCGTTTTGCTCCACCATCAAACGGTTTTGCTTCACTGCATTGTTCAATTGGTTTCCATTGTAAAGGGTTACCGAAGTGCTCAACCCTAAATTGGTGGATTTTATTTGTTGGGAAACAAAATCACTGGTAATGGGGTCGATCGAGGAACCCCAAGAAAAATTTTGGGATGCACTACTGCTTAAATTTGGGAGTTTTGCGTATTTGGATTGGGTAAGGTTCACTTCTGCCCCATCTTTATCCAAAGCCACTTGCTTTACATCTATACTGTTTTCCAACGCATAGGAAATACAATCTTGCAACGACCACACTTGTTTGGTGGCCAAGGAGTCCATTTCTTGAGCACTTATTTGAAAGCTCAAAAAGAAAATAACCGCTATTGCCTGAATCTTCATTGTTATACATTTTGAAACAAAATTCCAATAAAGAAGAAGGCGCTGGAGAACCAATAGACGTTTGCCTAAAAGGAATCTACCAAATCAAGAATTTTCTCGATTTCCTTGGATGATTCCAAATCCATGTAACCATGGCGGCAATACCCAATAACTTAAACCATGTTATTCAGGGAGTGGGGACTACAATCCCAATATGGGAAAAAAGGTGGCCCTATAGCTTTCCCCGATGGGAATTCGTACATCGTGGACAACTATTCTGTTTCGTTGTACGGACTTTATACAACTTAAGTTGACCACAAATGATTTATGGACTCGAAAAAATTGATTGGATGGCAGCTTATTGAGCATTTCCTTAAAGCTCATCAAGGTCAAAATAGCTTTATTGGTCCCCTTGATATGAATTTTTAAATAGTCCTTCAACCCTTGGATGTATTCTATATCATCGAGGTTGATCTTAACACTTTCATATTCAGCCTTAACAAAAATAAAGCCCTGAGATGTAGAACTTGCATCTCCATTGGATGGAAATACATTATGATAGGTGTTCGCTTCGGCAGGTACAGTTTTATTGGATATAGCTTCCTTTGCCCTTGAAACTGCTTTGATAAAGCGATGATATGGGATTGGTTTTACCAAATAGTCTATCGCATTGAGCTCAAAACCATCCACAGCATATTGTGAATAGGCCGTTGTGAATATAAATAACGGATGGTTGTCCAATGAAGAAATAAAATCAATACCATTGATCTGGGGCATTTCGATATCACAAAAGATTAGGTCTATTTGTTTTTCCTTGATGATGGAAATCGCTTCCAAAGGATTTGTATAGGTACCCACTACCTGAACAATATCCATTTTTCTGCAATAATTGCAAAAAACGGGCATAGTATACCACCTGCGGCGGATTAAACTGAGCCACCCGCGGCGGACCAAAGTGAGCATAGTGGGGCGGATGAAAGTGAGCCACTAAAAAGATCGATTCTATTTGAGTGTTGCGATGGTTTCTTTTGTAAAAAAGACCATGGCGAACAAACAGATAGATATGCGAAAGGCAAAAAGGATTTACAAATTGTACGGCGAGGGGGCCAGCAAGCGACGGATCAGCAAGGAACTTGGCATCTCCCGCAACACGGTGGCCAAGTACATCGAGTTCTTCAAGTGCTACAGGCTGACGCCCTACGAGGTCTCGGAGATGACCCTGGAGGAGATCCACAGGCTCTTCAAGGCGGACCAAAAGCCCAAGAGCGAACAGCTGAGGACCTTAGAGCGGTACTTCCC
>NZ_RZNA01000043.1 GCF_003992595.1 Flagellimonas oceanensis | reverse complement strand
GAAATTACCAAAATGGACTGTCCTTCAGAGGAAAATCTAATCCGAATGAAATTGGACGGAATTTCAAGTATTGCGAATTTGGACTTTGATATTCCGAACCGAAAACTGACTGTTTTTCACAGCGGGGAAACCGACCAAATCGAAAAGTCCGTTATCGAACTAAATTTAGGCGGAAAGAAAATCTCGACCGAACAAACCGACCAAACGGAATTTAAAGAAAATGCAAACCAAAAAAAGTTACTTTGGTCTGTACTTGCCATAAATTTTGCCTTTTTCATAATCGAAATGACAACAGGAATAATCTCAAAATCAATGGGACTTGTTGCCGATAGTTTGGATATGCTTGCCGACAGTTTTGTTTACGGAATTAGTTTGTTTGCGGTTGGCGGAACATTGATTAAGAAAAAGCGTATTGCCAAACTTGCTGGATATTTTCAAATTACACTTGCAATTATCGGATTTGTGGAAGTTTTAAGAAGATTTTTCGGAGACGAGAAATTACCCGATTTTTCGACAATGATTATCGTTTCGATTTTTGCACTTATCGCAAACGGAATTTGTCTTTACATTTTGCAAAAGTCAAAAAGCAAAGAAGAGGCTCATATGAAAGCGAGTATGATTTTTACATCAAATGATGTGATTATCAATTTAGGAGTAATAATTGCTGGAATTTTGGTAAATTGGTTGAGTTCGAGTAAACCTGATTTGATTATCGGAACAATCGTTTTTATTTTGGTAATTCAAGGAGCGTTTCGGATTTTGAAATTAAGTAAGTGAATTAAAAAGCACTACTTACAACAATGGTAACCGTTGCACAAGCCTCTGATTTCAGAAAAACAGACTTCAAATAAGCCCTTTTAAGGGGCTTTTTATTTTTAAGCCAACCTATGGGGCATTGTTTTTCCGGGCCATGAAGGGCCCAAAACAGCTTTTGGAACGCACTTTTTACCAAAATGGTCAAGGCGGACGTTCCCACGCTGGATAAGCGTGAAGCAAAAATCCGATAGGGCGCAACCTGCTTTTTGGATTTCAGTAGCCCATGTCCTCACCAGTCCCCCTAGCCTTATCGATACCCCTTCCAAGGGCTTTGATGATCTTGGCCGCCATTTGTACCTTATTGGTTGGAATACTCGGGGCTTTGACACCCATTGTTTTAAGTAGTTTGAAGGCCATGTCCTTTTCCTTGGTGGGCAATCCCATCACCTTGGCAAAGAACTTCCCCGGTTCCTTGGCATGGGCCTTTCTCCCTACATAGGATTCCACAAAGTTCCGTTTGAACCCTGTTGTCCTGTCAAAGGTCTTTTCGGCTGCTTGGTAAAAGCTGTCCCGATCAAATCCTCTCTTGACCGTTTTTCCGTTCAGCTCCACTTCGGAGGCACTGTGCTTGGCCATCGGGGAAAGGGTGTAGGTGTTGGTCACATCTTTTCTGCTGACAATAATATGGATATGGGTCTGTGGCCCCTCTTTTTGCATCCCTGCGGCAATGAGCTGTCCGTTCTGTTTATGGGGTGCCAATCTTTCTTGCTCTTTGATTCCTTTTTCAAGCTCCTTGACATTCCCGATGGATTCGCCCCGCTCCACTTTCCGTATCTCGTTTCTGAGCCTTGCTATCTCCCCTCGGTAGGGAGCATTCTCCTGTACCTGTCTGTCAGTGCCCCGATAGGTGCGTTCATGCTCTATCTTGGCGTAATATTTCAGGTTCTCGGCCTTGACCTCTTGGTTACGGTGGAAACTCTTGGCATAGTCCTCCATGAGTTTCCTTGTATATTCCCTTAATAGGTTCGGGTCATTCCCAATGGTCTTCAATTCCCTTTGGTTGGGACTGACCACTATCGAATAGAACTTGGGGTCCTTCTGCCTTAGTTTCGCCGTATTGGCATCTATTTCATCGATGACCGTTTGTCGGCTTACGCTGTCGTTTTCTTGGTCAAAGAATTCCTCCCTCTGTTCTGGTAATCTATCCTCATTTTCCTTTTCCAGATAGTCCACATAGTTCCCCACACTGGAGTTGTAGGTACTGCCCATTTTCTGTGCTGAAATGGTTAGGTACATAAGCTTTATTTTAATTGATATTTCAGGCTTTCAAATTCCCCGATGCCCATATTGATCTTTAGATAAGGCTTTCCCATCATCGGCTCTACCTTCTCCACATTGTCGATGATTTCAGTACATCGCTTTTTATATTCTTTGAATTCTTGCAGTATTCTGTCATGCTCCGTTTTTGGAACCGTATTCCTAGGCTCCAAAAAATCCATTCGCTCTTCCTGTAACTTAACGGGTTCACGTTTAGGTTTCCTCCCATCCTTTACATAGGCCTCGTAAAGAATGAGCATCATTTCATAGGTGGGCCGGATACTGGTCTTTTCCATGTTCTTGATAATGGCGATGAGCCTATCGATTTTTTTCATCATCTGACGCTCCAATTTTTTGATACTGTCAACGATGATCTTAGTTCCCTCCCCAAAAGGGTCAAGGTTGTTCTCCTTGAAGTAATGTATCATCCCGTCCAATACCTCACTATGGGACTTGTTGAACTTTTTGGAATAGCTCCGAAAACGTGCGGCCGTTTCCTTCTTTACCGTGATGTTTGAATAACCCCCCTTCCCATTCTTTGTTCTGCCTTTTGTTGATTGCTTTTCCATAGGTGTGATTTTGTTTTTTAGTGAAATTGCGTCAATTTTTGCGTCAAAAATTCCCAGTGTTTACTGGGCTTCCCAAAGGGTTTACTGTAGATTTCGGAAAAGTCTACTGTAGCCCCTGATTTTGTACAGTATTCCAAAATTCATTCAATTAACTGGTTTTCAACTTGTTGAAGACCAGAAAGCAACCGTGATGGCGCAATTTGCGCATCACCCTCTTGCTCTACCGTTTTTCCAAAAAGTGGAAAATCGCTACGACCAGTGGCCTTTGTCCCCAGCGTTTTAGGGCTGTCTATGAATATATAAATTTTTAGGAGTCACTAACTCATAGGACATGAGGTATCCCATTGATTTTTCTAAAAGTCTGCTAGCCCCTTGTTATTGAGCATTTTCAATTGTCATAAGGCAATAGGACAATCATATAAATCGTATTTATTCCAAATTATGTATACTTTACCATGACCCGCTAGAAGGACTGAATAAATACAAGCTGATTTAAAAATCAGTTGCCCTATAAATAATTCTTTGGTTTGTACGGACTTTAGGAAAGTCAAATCAAATATGCCGTACAAAAAAGGGATATACCCTAGTTCTATAAATATAGGTCTTTATTGGTAATTATTAAAATAGGTCTGTTGTCCATTGGTTTTGAATAAAGTTTCTATAACTCATAAAACCTAGTTTCCTAATCATTTTAAAAGGGTTCCGTTAATACAAGTGCCTGATAGCGAAATTAATTGATAACTTAGGGACAAACATTCTAACAATTAATCTATGACCATTAACTATAACAAATGGAACCTTCTTTAAGGTAGCTACCTCATCAATTTGTCAATTGTGAGTATATTAGAAATATGATCACTGATTATATATAATCAACTTATTACTTTAGAAAAAATGAAATTAAGCTTATTAATATTCTTTCTCATTACAAGTCTTACCTCCTGTTCGCAAACTGATAAATACGTTGGAGAGTACATTTCCAATAATAGTTCCGGAATCAAGCAACGTTATAAATTGACTCTTAATTCAACCGGAACCTTTGAATTTGAACAACATTGGGCACAAATTGGTATGAACAACGAAATCCAAGCTACTGGAATCGAAAAAGGTCAAGGTACATGGACTTTTAAAAATAAGTCGATTATACTCAGTTGTAATAACGAGACAGACATAACACAGGATTATCGATTAGATTTTGATAATTCCAAAGTCAGCATTTTAAATGACTCTATCATTCGTTTCACAGAATCGAAACTTTTCTGGGTAGAAAATATGGACTTAAAAAAAAGTAAATCATAGAGTTACACAACAAAGAACGGAGTTAGATTAAAGTTCAAGTAAACGATGATTTATTTACCTTCCATTCTTTCCACCAACATTCTCATGTCATCACCAACTTTTCTTTCCAAAACCCTTACATAAATTTGGTTGGCAGTTAGTTTGGATATGGCATTAAGGACTTGTCTCCTTTAACGGTAACAATTCTATTGCCAATTGCAGTACCTCAACTATATTGTAATCGAAGCCGTTTACATGAAGAGGCGGCTCCACGTCCTCCTGTAGACAGGTAACGCCCAACAACAGTAGTGACCTTGCTTTGCACAGCATCTCGAAGCTGTTGTCGAATTCAAGCCTGCGCACATAGGGCTCCACTGTTGTACGATGTGCATTGGGCGTTTCCAAATCTAGTTCTTCCTTATGATTGAAAATACCATTATCGATATTGCGTTTGAATATGGACAGCTCCCGATGGAACAGGGTCTTGATGTCCTTAGTGAACAATGACAATTTTTGGGTCAGCTGTTCCAGTTCATTTTTGGTAATCGTGTAGCTATGGGTATAGCGGGCGGATGAATAGGCATCCTCCAATAGGTCGAGCAATTTGCTGTCCATATCGGATTCCATTTGGAACGTGCCACCGAGCTTGTCCAACATTTTCAATACATAGCTTTGATGGTTCTTGATGCTATGGCATATCTTTATCCTCCCGCAGATGAAACGTTCCAATATCCTATAGCCCTGTTCAAAGGTCTGGTGTAGCATAAAGGCACTCTGGGGAAGGTTTCCCAATTCCCTAAAATAACTGGCTCCCTTCCTATAGGATTTCAACCGGGCCATGTCCCGTTTGAATTCCCTTTTGGCCGTTTCGTACAGCTTGTTCGGCTCCAAGTCGGGAGGGATAATTAGGGAGTTGTCCTCACAGTTTTTGTATACAAGGCTGCCTCTATTGCAGTTATTTAAAAAGTACAAGTTGGCTTCTTGGGCTTCTTTCCGTGCATAATTGGTTGTAAAGACACTGTAAACAACATCGGGGTAAGGTTTCATTATGGCATCGATAACTGGCCGTACCTGCTCGGGAAAGTCCCTTTGAGACGATCTTGCCAGAATGTCCAGCCGATGTTTAAATACATGTCGATCCTTATTCTGGTGGATACAGTCGATTTCCAGCTCCTCGGTTATTTTGTCGATGATGTGTTGGTCTGTTGTATTCATAGTTATATTATTTAGTAATGGCTAGGGAAATCAATATAGATCTATCAAGTCAGCTATCTTTGTTATGGGGACTAACTCCCTGACCCTTTCCCTAAAGGATGACCGCTCCCATATAGTGCCATTTTTGCCATGTAATACCAATTCAAAATCGTCCAGTCTGGACCGTAACATTGTGACCATTCCCTCTGGGATGTCCATTTCGAGGATGTCACTTTTTGTGTTGTCCATCCTGAGCAATAGATATTTGGCATTGACTTGATTCCTTGAAAAGATTGCCCATTCAAAATATCTTACAATCGCAATGGGCTCATGCCCATTAAGCAGTTCTTTGATTCGTTCGGCCTCCATTTTTCTCTAATGATGTGTGATAAAGGAACTAATGGAATATCACGTACCGAAACAGAATATCACGTATCGCACCATGGGAGGGTTGTATTTTACGGATGCACGGTATTATTAAAAAATCCTATATTTACGTAATGGAAACAGCTACAAAAAACAACCATATAGGAAGGAAGATAGGCCGCATCAGGGAACTGAGGGGTATGAAACAAGAGGCCCTTGCCATGGAGTTGGGCATCAGCCAACAGGCCATTTCAAACATTGAACAATCAGAGACAATCGAGGATACAAAATTGGAGGAAATTGCCAAGGCCTTGGGAGTAACGCCTGAAGCCATTGAAAACTTTTCGGAAGAAGCTGTTTTCAACATCATAAACAACACTTTTAAAGATAACAGTTCAAACAACAATAATTACCTGTGTACCATAAATCCCTTGGAAAAAATCATTGAACTTTACGAACGTCTAGTCCAAGCTGAAAAGGATAAAGTCGCTTATTTGGAGCAACAGTTGAAAAAATAAAGAATTCAAATCTAAATATTGAATTTTATAGTAAAAAGGAGCAAATACCATTGCTCCTTCTTTGTTTCATGTAACTGCACTTTTTTTGGTTGCCTTTTCCTTGAACCTGATCAAAAGATTGCCAATGTCCTCACTTATCTTGGATTCCACGACCCTGGCATAAATCTGTGTGGTGGAAAGTTTGGTATGTCCGAGAAGTTTCGAGACTGTTTCGATGGGCACACCATTTGACAGCATCACTGTTGTGGCAAAGGTATGTCTTGCTACATGAAAGGTCAGGTTTTTATCGATGTCACAGGAATCCGCTATCTCCTTTAAATAGGCATTGGTCTTTTGATTGGAACTAATGGGCAACAAGCCTTCTTTATTTTCCATTTCCGGACATTGCATATACTTTTCCAAAATTTCCCTTGCCTTTGGGAGCAATGGGACTTTAACTGGCTTGTCCGTTTTTTCACGCTTGGTACTTATCCAATGGCTTCCGTCAATCCCCTTTACAATATTGTCACTGTTCAGCTCCTTCACATCCACATAGGAAAGGCCTGTATAGCATGAGAACACAAAACAGTCCCTTATCCTCTCCAAACGTTCGTTACCCATTTCAGCGCTTTCCAATTGCTCCAGTTCCTCTTCGTCCAGAAACTGCCTATCATATTTGTTATATTTCAACTGGAACTGGTTGAACGGGTTCTTGTCCATCCATTCCAATTTGACGGCAAGGTTGAGCATCTTCTTGAACCTTTCCAGATGTTTCATCACACCATTGTTGCCCATTAAGAGCCTCCTCTTTGAATCTCTGTAATTGCGCAAAAAATGCTCAAAATCCGTTACAAAGGCATAGTTCAACTGTTTTAGGCGGACATCGTTTACCTTTCTTTTCTTGGCTAAAAACCTGTGCAGGTACTTTTCCGTCGTATAATAGTTCTTCATCGTCCCCTTTTTCAGGACAATCGACATATTCTCATTATGGTACTTGATAAGCTCCCTTAAGGTCTTGCTGTTGTCATCCTCCCCTAGATAACGAGACTTGATGGCATTTGAGGAAACCACCCTGTTCTCTTCCAAAAGTTCTTTATGGCAGTCCAATAGATTACTGTAAACGCTGTCCAGATAGGCGTTCAATGCCCTGATCCTCTGTGAACCTCCCCTGCCCCGGTTCCGTGAATTGTCCCACTCCTTGGAGGGAATACTTCTCTTTAGGCTGATCTCGGCACGTTGGCCGTCCACAGTTATGCGGACATAGATGGATAATTGGTTTGGGACGCTCCTTGATTTTCTGGTAAAGAAAATTACGGTGAAAGTGTGTTTTGATTTCATTTTCCATGACTTTGGTTAAACAATTAATTGTAAAGACGAAAGTCAAATCGTACTCTAAAGTCCTTTCAAGTTAGTACATTCCGGATTAATCGTTGTACACCGAATTGCACACCTTTTATTTGGTTTTAAATGATATCAAATGAATGCATAAAAAACAAAAAACACTGAAAATCATATGATTAACAGTGTTTTGTTGTGACCTATTTCTAGGTTCGTCGGGGTGGCAGGATTCGAACCTGCGACCTCCTGCTCCCAAAGCAGGCGCGATAACCGGGCTACGCTACACCCCGAAGTATGTTGGAAAAAGCGGAGAGACCGGGACTCGAACCCGGGCAGCACTTACGCGCTGACAGATTAGCAATCTGCTCCGTTACCACTCCGGCACCTCTCCAATCAATTTATTATGAACATGCATTTTGAAAATGCGGATGCAAATGTACCTTTTCAGATGTAAGATCGCAACTATTTTTGCACTTTTTTATTCGAACTTTTAGCACACCGCTGCTATTCAGGATATTCCACCCGCAAATGATAAATATTCGTAAGCTTTAGTTTGAGCACTTTCTTTACCATTTCAATTTCCTTGAGCGTAATATTTGCATTCAAATACTGATTCGCCTGCATTTGTCCCTTTACAATCTTTTCAACAAATTCATCAATGATACTAAATGTCGGGTTCTTTAGGCTTTTGGAAGCTGCTTCCACAGCATCGGACATCATTAAAATAGCGGTTTCCTTGGAAAAAGGAATCGGGCCGGGATATGTAAAGTCCTCCTTATCCACATCTTGATCGAGCTCTTGTTGCTTTTTGTAGAAATAATACACCAAGGTAGTTCCGTGGTGGGTTCTGATAAAATCAATGACCCGATCGGGAAGGTTGTTTTTCCTTGCTATCTCTATCCCGTTAATGACATGGTCGATAATAATTTTGGCGCTTTCCTTCGGTGGAAGGTCGTCGTGGGGATTGACACTGGTTATCTGATTTTCCGTAAAATACGTTGGACGCTCCATTTTACCGATATCGTGGTACAATGCCCCTACCCTTACCAACATGGCATTGGCCCCAATTTCATTGGCTGCGGCTTCAGCTAGGTTTGCGACTTGTAACGAATGGTGGAAAGTTCCTGGGGCCTTGTCCGAAAGCTCCTTGAGCAATTTGGAATTGGTATCGGACAGCTCCAACAGCGATACATCGGATACGAGTCCGAACAGTTTCTCGAACATGTAAATCAACGGTTGTGCAAATAGTGTCAACAGTCCGTTCAGAATGAAAACCCCGAACAAAATCCATTCAATGTTTTCCAGGTTCCCTTCATGAATGGCGTGAAAGGCAAAATACCCGACGATATAAATCAACGTAATCTGTCCGACCGAAATAAATAGATTGGCCCTCTTGTACAGCTCAGAAGCCGTCAGAATGGTAACAATACCCGCAATGATCTGTAGAAAAATGTATTCAAAACTGTTGGGCACCACAAAACCAAGAATCAATACCGTGAGCACATGGACAAACAATCCCAATCGAGCATCAAAAAAGTTTTTCAAGATCAATGGCAAAATGCACAACGGAACCATATAGATATAGTTCTCATAATGCTTGACCATCAAGGTGGTGGCTACCACCATCAACAGGATATTGAAGAAAATGAAGGTTACCTTATTGTTATTCTGGAAGATTTCGTTCCTATACCTTTTCAAAAAGAGAAATAGCATGATGAGTACCAAGGCCACCAAAATGGTGTATCCCAATAGAATGAAATAGTAATTACTGCCCATCCACAGTTCGGACTCATATTCATCCTTGAGGGAATTGAGTATTTTAAAGTCCTCGTCCTCTACTATTTCCCCTTTGGCGATGATCAGTTGGCCTTGATCTACCTCTCCGCGGGTATAGGAAATCTTGGAAAGTTCATCGTTCAGGGCACTTTCCGTAAGGACCTCATCATAAAAAAGGTTCGCCTTAAGACTATTTTTTATTATGGATTGTAAACGATTTCCATTGTTGATATTCATTTCGGAAAAAAGCTCCGTTACCTTCTTTTTGGCCTGCTCCAAACTTAGATAGTCACTGGGCGAAATAGGTTGCGCCTCATTACTCCTGACCACTACGGTGGATGCTGATTGGGGAAGGTTCTGAAAAATACCGTGAACATAAACCTCATCGATAACTTCTTCAGAAACCGTTCTCAAAGACTGGCGCTGCGAAGAAGCAAAGCTTTCCTGCTGAAAAAGTGAGTTGAGCTCTTGCAGCACTTCATCCTTAACCTCGGAAACCAGTGGTGCATTATAGGTATAGTAATCTGTTTTGTCCCTTCGAATGGAAGATTGCTCCTCCTGTATTTCTTCCTGGGTCTTTTGTATGGAAAAATCCATGGGAGCGTACAGGTTCTCATACTGCCATGGCTTGCCCTTTTGAAATTCATATTTGAACTTCCCTCCCTTTGGGAAAAAAAATACAATCAGGGCCACAGATACCACATACAGGAAATACTTGTAGACCAGCGATTGGTGTTTATATACGTTATCCAAAGTTTTTCCCATTCCGTAAAACTGTTAGCATCAAAAATAGAAAATATAAATTAAGAAGTCCGTTGGTCGAGCTCCTTATAGGTTTGTGTTTAAATTTAGTATTTTCGCAGGAGTAAAAATGCACATATGAAGAAAGTAGTAATCGTTTCCGCCGCAAGGACCCCCATAGGAAGTTTTATGGGAGCGTTATCCAGCGTACCAGCCCCAAAATTGGGTGCTGTGGCAATCAAGGGAGCATTGGACAAAATTAGTCTTAAACCCGAACTTGTGGAAGAAGTTCTGATGGGCAACGTAGTACAAGCAGGTACTGGACAGGCACCAGCGAGACAAGCCGCGATATTTGCGGGGATTCCCAATACGGTACCCTGCACAACCGTGAACAAGGTGTGTTCTTCCGGGATGAAAACGATTATGCAGGGAGCACAGTCCATCGCATTGGGCGAAAACTCCATTGTAGTTGCAGGAGGTATGGAAAATATGAGTTTGATTCCCCATTACGCCTACATGCGAACCAGCACCAAGTTTGGCCCTGCCACTTTAGTGGACGGTATGCAAAAAGATGGACTGGTCGATGCCTATGACCAAAATGCCATGGGCGTATGTGCCGATGCCTGTGCGACCGAATATAAATTCAGCAGGGAGGATCAGGATGCTTATGCCATTCAATCCTACAAACGTTCAGCCGAAGCATGGAAAAATGGCAAGTTCGATAATGAAGTGGTTCCCGTTGAAGTACCTCAACGTAGAGGCGAGCCCATTATCGTCAGTGAAGATGAGGAATATAAAAATGTGAAATTGGAAAAAGTACCCGCTTTAAGACCGGCTTTTTCCAAGGATGGTACGGTTACAGCAGCCAATGCCTCCACCATAAACGACGGAGCAGCAGCAGTAGTACTTATGAGCGAGGACAAAGCCAAAGAACTTGGTCTAACGCCTTTGGCTACCATTAAAGGGTATGCCGATGCAGCCCAAGAGCCCGAATGGTTCACAACTGCTCCGGCAAAGGCACTACCAAAAGCGCTGGACCGTGCAGGGGTATCCATTGAGGATATTGACTTTTTCGAGTTCAATGAAGCCTTTTCGGTAGTGGGACTGGCCAATATGAAAATCCTTGGCCTCAACGATACCAATGTCAATGTAAACGGTGGTGCCGTTTCCTTGGGACACCCACTGGGCTGCTCGGGAGCACGGATTACCATCACATTGTTGAACATATTGGAACAGAACAATGCCAAATTGGGAGCTGCAGCCATTTGTAATGGTGGTGGAGGTGCCTCGTCCATTGTTTTGGAAAGAAATTAGTGATTCAATCTGTACAGTAAATGCAATATGGAATTTGTCCTCTGAGTATTGTTCCTATTAGAGCAACCCCGGACGATTGTGCCGAAATGTCATCCCAACTATTGTATGGGGAGCATTTCAAGGTGTTGGAGAGCAGGAAAAAATGGAGTAGGATCAGGGCGGCTTATGACAAATTTGAAGGCTGGATTCCCAACAATCAACTTCAATTGATTACCGAGGACACCTATGATCAAATCGAGTCCCATGAGCTGCACAGGGTTTGCTCCGATATCATATCGCACATATGTACATCTGACGGTATGCTGCTGCCCATCCTTATGGGATCCATGGTAAATGCTTGCAACTTACTGGACCACGCATTTGAAGGACATAGTTATACTGATAAAAATGCGAAAGAGAGTTTAGTGGACACCGCTATCATGTACTTGAAAGCACCATATCTCGCAGGTGGAAAAACCCCTTTTGGAATTGATTGTTCCGGCTTTACACAGATGGTTTACAAAATCAATGGATATTCGTTGGAACGTACGGCCGAGGGTCAATCCAAGCAGGGAGAGGCTTTGAGCTTTATTGAAGAAAGTGAGCCCGGCGACTTGGCCTTTTTTGACGACAATGAGGGCATTATAGACCATGTAGGCATTATTTTGAAGGACAACTACATCATCCATGTCAATGGCCATGTACGCATTGATAGAATCGATCACACGGGCATCTTCAATTCCGAAGAAAAACTCTATACCCATCAATTACGGGTCATAAAAAAAGTGATATAAAAAGAGCCCCGAATGTATCGGGGCTCTTTTTTTGTAGGAGAAATGGTGTGCTTACTCTCCCAAAAGCTTTTTGATTCTCATGAAGTTTTCATTGTCACCTAAAGCTCCGTAGATATTTTTCAACTGGGTCAAGATACTTTCATTATCAGGATTGGACTGCAATGCATCTTCCAATACAGCAGCACCTTCTTTGAAAAGGCTATCTTTCTTATCCTTCAAATCATCATATTTTTCAATATCCGCTTTTGAAGTTCCCAACTGATTCATCTCATCGATAAGACCGTTACCCTCGTTCACATAAGTTGTGGAAAGGTTCAACAAGGCATTGATGTAACCTGGGTCGATGGCCAATGCTTTTTTGTAAGCATCCCTAGCGTCTTCCAAGTTTCCTTGCTCCATGTTGATCACACCAATGTTGTACAATAAATCTGGGTTATCTGGAGCCATTGCTGAGGCTTGGCCCATCAACTCCTTGAACTTCTCCTTATCCCCCATAGCGTAATATAGGTTAGCTTCTCCCAATACAAGATTTACATCTTCTGGGTTTTCAGCTCTTGCATCGGCATAGGCTTCAATTGCTTTCTCGTTTTCCCCCATTTGCTGGTAAATCAAAGCAATGTTCTTAACGATTTCCGGCTTTTTGGATGGGCTTACTTCTTCTTTAGGGTCTTTGTGGGTCCCTGCTTTTACATAAAGGTCACGAGTACCCTTATCCATGGTTTCCGTCTCTCCAGACTCCACATTAACAGCTGTATAGGTCACAGATTCCCCATTGTAATCCAACTCTTTGAGCTCTTTGTAGTATTTCAAAGCATTTTCAAGATCCTGTCCATTTACCGCACTATTCGCAGCATAATAAAGGTATACCGTATCCTTTGGACTAAGAGTGTAGCTCATGTACAACTTTTGAGCTGCCTCGCTAAATTTCTTGTTTTGGTTGTCCTCAACGGCTGCGTTGACCAAATCCGCTGTCATTTGACCCATTTTTTCTTGGGCCACGGAAGTATATTTTGATCTTCCATCAGCTTCTTCAATCTCGATTACTTTGTTGTAAGCATCCACAGCTTCTTGGAATGCGGAAAACTCCCCCTTTTGAGCCAAATCGTAGTTGGCGTTTCCAAGAAGTGCATAATACTCGGCTTGATCTTTTTCCTTGGCCGAACCAATAGTGGAAGATGCGCTCAACAAAGCAGCTTTTGCAGCGGCGGCATCACCGTCCTTCAAAGCCCTTTCCGCCGTCTTCATTTCGTCCTTCTGGGCAATACCCATAGTGGAAACTCCTAAGGCTAGTAGTATTAATATTTTTGTTCTCATGTTTAAAATTGAAATTATTTAGAATTTAGTGTTTATGATTATTACTTAATATACGAATTATTCTTTTTCGTCCGTAGTATCATCAATAGCCGTGCCATCTTCCCCTTCGACTTCGATATCCCTGATATCGGCTTCATCCACGGGATCATCCTCTTTCATCACTTTGGCAACTGCCGCAATGGCATCATTATCCTTTAGGTTGATCAAGCGAACCCCTTGTGTGGCCCTTCCCATCACTCTTAGGTCCTCAACCCCCATTCGGATGGCGATTCCCGATTTGTTGATGATCATCAAATCATCGGTATCGGTTACGTTCTTGATGGCCACTAGACCTCCTGTTTTATCGGTAATGGATATGGTTTTGACACCTTTTCCACCCCTATTGGTAATTCTGTAGTCCTCGATATTGGAACGTTTACCGTAGCCCCTTTCGGAAACCACAAGAATATCGTCCTCAAAGTTATGGACAGAAACCATGCCCACGACTTCATCGTTGTCATCGGCCAACCTGATACCTCTCACACCCGAAGCATTCCTACCCATCGGTCTTGTCTTGGATTCCTCAAAGCGTATGGCTTTTCCGGATTTGAGACCCAGGAAGATTTGGCTGGTGCCTGTTGTCAATTTAGCTTCCAGCAGCTCATCGCCATCACGTACCGTAATGGCATTGATACCATTTTGACGCGGTCTGGAATACTGCTCCAAAGACGTCTTTTTAACAGTACCTTTTTTGGTGGCCATAATCACAAAATGACTGTTCACATACTCCTCGTCCTTGAGGTCTTGCGTACAGATAAAGGCTTTTACCTTATCATCCTGCTCTATGTTGATCAAATTCTGGATGGCTCTACCCTTGGATGTTCTGCTTCCTTCGGGAATTTCGAACACGCGCATCCAGAAACATTTTCCCTTTTGGGTGAAGAACAGCATATATTGATGGTTGGTACCAACGAATAAATGCTCCAAGAAATCCTCGTTTCGGGTAGAGGACGCTTTTTGGCCCACTCCTCCCCTGTGTTGGGTTTTATATTCTGAAAGTGATGTTCTTTTGATATAACCGGCGTGGGAGATGGTAATGACCACTTGTTCATCCGGGATCATATCCTCAATGCTCAAATCACCTCCTGCATAGTTGATTTCAGACCTTCTATCATCACCGTATTTTTCCTTGATTTCAAGAAGCTCATCCTTGATGATCTGCATTCTACGCTCCTTCTTGTCAAGAATATCCTTTAAATCCTCGATGGTCTTCAACAATTCGGCATGCTCGTCACGCAATTTATCCTGCTCCAGACCGGTAAGCTGACGCAAACGCATCTCCACAATGGCCTTGGCCTGAACCTCGGTCAGTTTAAAGCGCTCCATCAATTTATTACGGGCCTCCTCAACATTGGAAGACCCCCTGATAATGGCTATTACTTCATCAATATTATCGGAAGCAATGATAAGTCCTTCCAAAATGTGCGCACGATCCTCAGCTTTTTTAAGCTCGAACTTGGTTCTACGCACCACGACTTCGTGCCTATGCTCCACAAAATAGTGGATGATATCCTTCAAGTTCAGAAGTTCCGGCCTACCATTGACAAGCGCGATATTGTTGACACTGAAAGAGGATTGAAGGGCCGTGTACTTGTACAACATGTTGAGTACAATGTTCGGGATGGCGTCACGCTTCAAAATATAAACGATACGCATCCCATTCCTGTCGGACTCATCCCTAATGGTGGATATCCCCTCTATTTTCTTTTCGTTGACCAAATCGGCGGTCTTTTTGATCATGTCCGCCTTATTGACCTGGTAAGGGATTTCGGTAACAACGATGCTTTCCTTCCCTTGAACCTCTTCAATAGTGGCCTTGGCACGCATCACAACACGTCCACGACCTGTATGGAAAGCTTCTTTCACGCCATCATAGCCATAAATCAAACCTCCTGTTGGAAAATCGGGGGCCTTGATGTGCGTGATCAGTTCATCTATTTCTATATCATGATTGTCTATGTACGCTATGGTACCGTCAACGACCTCGGAAAGATTGTGAGGTGGCATATTGGTGGCCATACCTACGGCAATACCCGAAGCTCCGTTTACCAATAAATTGGGTATACGGGTCGGTAGTACGGTAGGTTCTTCAATGGTATCATCGAAATTAAGTTGATGATCTACGGTATCCTTATCGATATCGGCCAACATTTCCTCAGCGATCTTACGCATCTTGGCCTCGGTATAACGCATCGCCGCAGGGCTATCGCCATCTACGGAACCAAAGTTACCCTGACCGTCTACAAGCATGTACCTAAGGCTCCATTCCTGGGCCATACGCACCATGGTATCATAGACCGAAGAATCGCCATGTGGGTGATATTTACCTAATACCTCCCCAACGATACGGGCAGATTTTTTATGCGAACTATTGGACCTGACCCCCAAATCGTGCATTCCATAGAGCACTCTTCGGTGTACAGGCTTTAAACCATCACGAACATCTGGCAGGGCACGTGACACAATGACCGACATTGAATAATCAATGTAGGCAGATTTCATCTCATCCTCAATATTAATGGGAATTAACTTTTCTCCTTCCGCCATGCTTATTTATTATTGATTTTTTGTGGTTAAATTATCATGGCAATATACAGAAAATAGCAGCCTTTATAACGCTTTGCGAATACTTTATTAAAAAAATTATCAACATTGGGCATATTGTCAACAATGTGATAATAAAGCTTTGTTAAATAGCTGAAAAACCTGAATTATTCCGACATTTACCACTACTTTATCGAATAAGGGTATGGTATTTGACCACCATTACAATACTTTTATTAATTTTAATTGCTGAAAAAGAAACGTATGGACGATAATTTTTCCCCCCGCGTAAAGGACGTTATAGCATACAGCAAGGAAGAAGCCCTGAGACTGGGTCATGATTTCATTGGCACGGAACACCTTATGCTAGGTCTTTTAAGAGACGGAAATGGCAAAGCCATAAATATATTGGATGCACTCGATGTGGATTTGGACCACCTGCGCAGAAAGGTGGAAATTCTGAGTCCAGCGAACCCTAATACAGGAACGATTCAGAAGGACAAGAAGAATCTTCACCTGACCCGCCAAGCGGAACGGGCCTTGAAGACCACTTTCTTGGAAGCTAAGCTTTTCCAAAGTTCTTCCATCAATACAGCGCACTTGTTGCTCTGTATCCTAAGGAACGAGAATGATCCAACAACCAAGTTGTTGCACAAATTGAAAGTGGACTATGATAATGTCAAAGAACAGTTCAAGTCCATGATTACCAGTGATGATGACTACATAGACACCCCACAGGCGGAATCTTTCCCCGGGGACACAGACGATATGGGAGATAGTAAAGAAAGCTCCTTCGGTTCGGGAAGCGCTTCCCAAAAAGGAAACAAAAAATCCAAGACCCCGGTGTTGGACAACTTTGGACGGGACCTTACCCGTTTGGCCGAAGACAATAAATTGGACCCCGTTGTGGGTCGGGAAAAGGAAATAGAGCGTGTTTCCCAAATATTGAGCAGAAGGAAAAAGAACAATCCCCTGCTTATTGGAGAACCCGGTGTAGGTAAAAGCGCCATTGCTGAAGGATTGGCATTGCGCATCATCAACAAAAAGGTATCCCGAATACTTTACAACAAAAGAGTGGTAACCTTGGACCTTGCCTCTTTGGTGGCAGGCACAAAGTACCGTGGCCAGTTCGAAGAGCGAATGAAGGCCGTAATGAACGAATTGGAGAAGAACGACGACATCATACTGTTCATTGATGAGATACACACCATCGTTGGTGCAGGTGGCGCAACAGGCAGCTTGGATGCTTCCAATATGTTCAAACCCGCTTTGGCAAGAGGTGAGATACAATGTATCGGAGCAACTACGCTTGATGAATACAGACAATACATAGAAAAAGATGGTGCCTTGGAACGTCGATTCCAAAAAGTCATGGTTGAACCTACTTCTGTGGAAGAGACCATTGAAATCTTGATGAACATCAAAGGCAAGTACGAAGAGCACCACAACGTAAATTATACGGACGAGGCTATTTTGGCCTGTGTGAAATTGACCAACCGTTACATGACGGACCGCTTTTTACCAGATAAGGCTATCGATGCCCTGGATGAAGCAGGGTCAAGAGTGCACATCGTCAATATGGACGTTCCCAAACAGATATTGGAGCTGGAAAACCAGTTGGAAGATGTTCGCGAACTGAAAAACAGTGTCGTCAAAAAGCAAAAGTACGAGGAAGCCGCAAAGCTTAGGGATGACGAAAAACGTCTTGAAAAAGAGTTGGCCTCCGCACAGGAGCGCTGGGAAGAAGAAAGCAAACTGCACAGGGAAACCGTTACTGAGGACAACGTTGCCGATGTAGTTTCCATGATGAGCGGTATTCCCGTGAACAGAATAGCACAAACGGAAAGCAACAAATTGGCCGAATTGCCCAACCTTATCAAAGGTTTTGTCATCGGACAAGATGAAGCCGTTTCCAAAGTGGCAAGGGCCATCCAACGTAACCGTGCTGGACTTAAGGACCCCAACAAACCCATTGGTTCGTTTATTTTCTTGGGACAAACAGGCGTAGGAAAAACCCAGTTGGCAAAAATATTGGCCAAAGAACTATTTGATTCAGAAGATGCCCTGATACGAATCGATATGAGCGAATACATGGAAAAATTCGCCATATCCAGATTGGTAGGTGCACCTCCGGGATACGTGGGATACGAAGAAGGCGGACAACTCACTGAGAAAGTGCGTCGCAAACCTTATTCCGTGGTCTTATTGGACGAGGTGGAAAAAGCACACCCCGATGTTTTCAATATGTTGTTGCAAGTACTGGATGATGGATTCCTCACCGATAGTCTGGGACGCAAAATCGATTTCAGGAACACCATCATCATCATGACCTCCAATATCGGAGCAAGACAATTGAAGGATTTTGGACAAGGTGTCGGTTTTGGAACCGCAGCGAAAAAAGCACAAGCTGACAGCCATCAGAAAAGTGTGATTGAAAATGCATTGAAAAAAGCATTCGCGCCTGAATTCCTGAACAGGATCGACGATGTAGTGGTCTTCAACCCCTTGGAAAGAGAAGACATCCACAAGATCATCGATATCGAATTGGATAAATTGTACAAACGAATCAAGGAAATCGGATATGACCTGAGCCTATCCGATAAGGCCAAGGACTATATCGCCGACAAAGGATTCGATAAGCAATATGGAGCACGACCATTGAAGAGAGCCATCCAAAAGTATATTGAGGATGCGCTCGCCGAGGAAATCGTAAACTCCAAACTGGAAGAGGGGGATAGTATTTTTATGGACTTGGATGAGAAAAAAGAAGAACTTACCATAAAAATAAAGAAGGCTGAAAAATCACCCGAAGCCGAAAAGTAATTTTCAATAAACTTCAAAAAAAGCTGACGATGGTCAGCTTTTTTTATGCCTTGGATTTACCATACATAAGATATTTTCGCGTTTAATCTATTATTTTTCCGTTGACTGTCCCTCCCCGCTACTTTCGTAAGCGAGACACTATAATTACATTGGGGATGAAAATTACTTCTAATAAGAAGACCGTGGTGGTACGCGAGTATCGCCTAGAGGTGGGAACCGTACAGGTTTTCGACAACTACATGGTCGCTTCTTTTGATGAAGGTGCTACGATAACACTGGAGAGGACCTATCAAATCATTGGAATTTCGGAAATACACTTTAGGGACAAGGACTTCGGCTACATCAGCCTTAGAAAGAACTCATATGCAGTAGACCCCACCGTATACAATTACCTAAGGGGCATGGACAACCTCAAGGCCTTTGCCATCGTCTCCAAAAAGGAAATAGACATGCACAACTTCAATATTGAAAGGATGTTCTATAAAAAGCCAATGGAATTCTTCATAGAGTTCGATAACGCCTTGGCCTGGATTCAAAAAAAGATCACCCCTAAAAAGGATAAAAACAGCGCTTAACCCTGAGCATCATCTCTCTGCTCCATTTCAGGTTGACGAAAAAGCTCCGAATAAGCACTGCCAATATGCTCCACAATAGTGGATGCCTTGAGCGCCTCATAACCTTTGGACGCCACTCCTAAATCCCCTGCCAAACCGTGCAGGTACACCCCGAATATTGCAGCTTCGACCGAGGAATATCCTTGTGCCACAAGACCAGTGATCATACCCGTCAATACATCGCCACTGCCCGCAGTAGCCATGCCCGGATTCCCTGTGGTGTTCACATAACCTCTACCATTATAAATGGTAATGGTATGTGCACCCTTGATCACCAGCACCAAATTATAATTGGCAGCGAAAGCTTTGGCCTTTTCCAACTTTTCAAAATCAGAGGACCACGGTCCCATCAATCGTTCCAGTTCCTTTGGGTGCGGAGTAAGGACCGACAAGGCCGGAACATCCTTCAGCATTTCTGGGTTGTGCGATAAAATGTTAAGCCCATCAGCATCAATGACCATGGGAGAATCCACCCTTTTCAAAAAACTGCCAAATGCTGAAACCGTATCATCATCCTGACCGATACCAACACCTATACCTACTACAGAAGGTTCAAAAGGAATTTCTATTCCCGAAATGTTCTTCTCCCTGGATCCTGTGAGCACCATCATCTCTGGAACCGCCGTCTGCAAGGAACCATAGCCACATTTTGGTATAAAAGCGGTCACCAGTCCACTCCCAACACTCAAGCAAGCATTGCCGGCCAGTTGCACAGCACCGATTTTTCCATAACTACCACCGACAATGACCGAATGGCCATAAGTTCCCTTGTGCGAGAATTTGAGTCTGGATCGGTACATGGGCAATACCTCAGGGCGACCGATCAGTTCGAAATCCGTTTCGGTCTTCATCAAGAAATCCTGGTCCAGCCCAATGTCCAGAATCTCCCATTGATTGACATACACCCCGGTTTCAGGTAAAAAGAAAACCAATTTGGGCACCTGAAAACTCAACACATAACTGGAATTGATCACATATGAAGGCTCCCACGGCCCTCTGTCCACGGGTAAGCCCGAAGGCACATCCACGGATAAGGTAAAAGCCCGTGAATCATTGATGTGCTTGATCAAATTCCCTACCCAAGTATCAGGGGCACGATTGAGTCCGATACCAAAAATGGCATCCATTACAATATCGTTGGGCGAAATATCGGGCAAATCACTTTCCTCGTTGATAAAGTCTGGCCATACCTTCCCATCTTTCAAACGTTCCAAGTTCAGCAAAAAGTCTTCTGATCGCTTATCACTATAATTGACCACATACACTTTGATGGAATAACCGTGTTCGTTCAATTTTCTCGCAAGTGCCAAACCGTCTCCCCCATTGTTTCCAATCCCACAGAACAATTTGATATTGACCTGGGTGCCTCGTAAACGTGAATGCATCCATTCGAACAACTGGGTAGCCGCCCTTTCCATTAGTTCATCACTCTTTATGCCTTCTTTTTGGATTGTGGATTTATCAGCTTGATAGATTTGTTGGGCAGAAAAAATTTTCATTCAGCAATAAAAATTGATTATTCGTAAAGATTTCGCAAAAAACATCACCAACGATTTGATGAAGTATACAAAAGTACTACATTTATCATCTCATTACAGAGCAATGGAGTTAAAACAAACGGATAGCAACCTTAATTTGATGAATACCTTTTCATCTACTTTCACTATTACCACTACCACCCCTTTGGGGTAAGTCTGCTATATATAATTCCGTCCGTTTTTTAATCTATTCACAACTTTTTTCAACACTATTTCTTTATGAAAGTCTTAAAATTTGGAGGCACTTCCGTTGCCAATCCAGAAAATATAAATAAGGTCAAATCCATCCTTGGCAATCAAAAAAACGAACAAATGGCCGTAGTTGTATCGGCCTTTGGAGGTGTGACCGATCTACTCCTGAACGCATCTCGACTGGCATCCGAGCAAGATGTAAGTTATAAAAGCAGCCTCAAGGAAATTGAGGACAGACATATTTCCGCCATTAGGGAATTGATTCCCGTTACATCACAAAGTGCAGCCCTGAGCAAAGTGAAAAGCGAGCTCAATATTCTGGAAACCTTGTTGGAAGGTGCCTTTTTGGTTGGCGAACTCACTCCAAAACTATCTGACAAAATCGTAAGCTATGGAGAGCTGCTTTCATCCTTCATCATCAGCGAATTTCTAAAATCCGAAGGACTGGACGTTGCTTTTAAAGATAGCAGGGAACTCATTAAAACCGACAACAATTTCGGCAAGGCCAATGTGGATTTCAACATCACAAATGCCAATTGTGAAAGCTATTTTTCATCCGCAAAAAACCAGATAACGGTTTTACCTGGGTTCGTTGCCTCCAGCAAAAGTGGGGATTTAACCACGCTGGGAAGAGGTGGGTCCGACTATACCGCTGCCATTATCGCAGCTGCAGTGGAAGCCGAAATCCTTGAGATCTGGACCGATGTCAGCGGGATGTACACTGCTAATCCAAAATTGGTAAAGCAGGCCAAATGCGTGGCCCACATCAGCTACCAGGAAGCCATGGAACTCTCCCATTTTGGGGCCAAAGTGCTATTTCCCCCAACAATTCAACCCGTATTGGGCAAAGCCATCCCAATTGCGATCAAAAACACCTTCGAACCTGAAAACCCGGGCACTTTGATTGCCAAGAACAATAACGGGAATGGTAAAACGGTTCGCGGTATCAGCCATGTGGGCAACATAAGCTTACTATCATTGGAAGGGCCTGGCATGATCGGTATTCCAGGAATTTCCAAGCGCTTTTTCGAAACCCTATCGGTCAAGAACATCAGTATCGTCTTGATCACCCAGGCATCATCAGAACATTCCATTTGCGTGGGCATTGCCGATGAGGATGTGGATTTGGCAGCCGAAGCAGTAAACGAGACCTTTGAATATGAGATTTCAAGGAAAAAAATCAAACCCGTCATCGTTGAAAAAGATTTGACCATTGTGGCCTTGGTGGGCGACAACATGAAAAGCCACCAAGGTTTGAGCGGTAAAATGTTCAGCACATTGGGCAAGAACAATGTCAATATTCGAGCTATCGCCCAAGGGGCATCGGAACGTAATATTTCCGCCGTCATCAAGAAAGATGATGTGAAAAAAGCGCTCAATTCCCTACACGAAACCTTTTTTGAGGAAAACATCAAACAGCTCAACCTATTTGTGATGGGGGTGGGCAATGTGGGTTCCAAGTTTTTGCAACAAATCCGTCAACAGAAAAAATATTTAAAGGAAGAGCTAAAGCTCAACGTGCGCGTCATCGGCATCAGCAATTCCAGAAAAATGGTCTTTGATGAAAACGGAATTCCCCTAAAGGATTGGGAAAACGTCCTAAATCAAGGAGAACCAGCGGACAAGGAAGCATTCTTTGACCGTATCAATACCCTGAACTATCGCAACAGTATTTTTGTGGACAATACGGCCAGTGCCGAAGTATCCGAGAGCTATTCAAGTTACCTCAAAAACAGTATTTCCGTGGTCACTTGCAATAAAATCGCTTCCTCCTCGAATTACGAGTATTACAAGGAACTCAAACACCTGGCCAAGGAATACAACGCCCCCTATTTGTTCGAGACCAATGTGGGTGCGGGATTACCCATTATAGACACCCTAAAGCATTTAATTGCATCAGGGGATAAAATCAGAAAAATACAGGCGGTGTTATCCGGTAGTTTGAATTTTGTCTTCAACACCTTTGACGATTCCACCACCTTTCACGATGTGGTAAAACAGGCACAGGAAGAAGGATATACGGAACCTGACCCAACCATCGATTTGAGTGGTGTGGACGTAATGCGAAAGATACTTATTTTGGCCAGGGAGAGTGGTTATCAATTGGATATTGAGGCTATCGAAAACGAAGCCTTCCTGCCCAAGGAAAGCTTGGAGGCCGATTCCAACGAAGCATTTTTTGAAAGCTTGAAGAAGTATGAAGCTGACTTTCAAAAATTGTACAGGAACGCAGCTGATAAAGACAGTAAACTTAAGTATGTCGCTCAGTTTGAGGATGGAAAGGCCAAAGTAGGCCTACAAGAAATACCAAAAGGGCATGATTTCCATAATTTGGAGGGAAGCGATAACATTGTGTTGTTCTTTACCGACCGCTATGTGAACCAACCCTTGATCATTAAAGGTGCCGGAGCAGGTGCCGATGTTACCGCATCGGGTATCTTTGCGGATATCGTTCGAATAGGAAATTTTTAAGGCATGAGGGAAATCAAGGTATTTTGCCCGGCAACCATAGCCAATGTCTCCTGCGGATTTGATGTGCTCGGTTTGGCGCTCGACTCCGTGGGCGATGAAATGACGGTTCGCAAAACCTCGGACAAAGGGATTCGAATCTCCAAAATAATTGGACAGGACCTTCCTTTGGAGTCGGAGAAAAATGTCGCTGGGGTAGCTGGTTTGGCCCTATTGGCCAAAAGTGATTACGATGGCGGTTTTGAAATCGAAATCGACAAACGCATAAAGCCCGGTAGTGGAATTGGCAGCAGTGCAGCAAGTTCCACAGGGGCTGTTTGGGCCATGAACGAATTGTTGGGCAAGCCCTTTTCCAACCTGGAACTGGTGGAGTTTGCCATGCAAGGGGAAAAATTGGCCAGCGACGTGGCCCATGCGGATAATGTTGCACCGGCCATTTACGGAGGTTTTACTTTGGTCCGTAGTTATGACCCATTGGACATTATCCCGATTCCGACGCCATCGGAACTGTATGCCACCGTAATCCATCCGCAAATCGAAATCAAGACTTCGGACTCCAGAAAAATTCTGAAAACCACGATTTCCATGCAACAGGGCATCCAACAATGGGGAAATCTGGGCGGATTGGTCGCCGGACTGTTCCAAAATGACTATGAGCTTATCGGACGCTCGTTAGAAGACCATATTGTAGAGCCGATTCGTTCCATTTTAATTCCCGCCTTTGATGACATTAAGATCAATGCTTTGGAAGCAGGTGCTCTGGGAAGTGGGATTTCAGGGTCCGGACCATCAATATTTGCCTTGAGCAAAGGAGAGCAAACTGCAAAACAAGTCGCAGTATCCATGAAAGAAACCTATCAAAATATCGGAGTGGGTTTCGATATCCATATTTCCAAAGTAAATAGCCAAGGCGTAAAGAAAATTGCATAAATCCATGAAATTCTACAGTCTAAACAACCAAAACATACAAGCTTCATTTAAAGATGCGGTCATCGCTGGAATCGCTCCGGACAAGGGACTTTACTTTCCGGAGAGCATCACTCCGCTTCCCACAGATTTTTTTGAACACATTGAAGAGCTTTCCAATCAAGAAATCGCCTTTCAAGCCATTCATCAATTTGTAAGTGAGGACATCCCTGATGAGGCCTTGAAAGAAATCATCGCCAATACCTTGGATTTTGATTTTCCCGTGGTCGACATCGAAGAAAATGTAGCGACCTTGGAACTCTTTCATGGCCCAACAATGGCCTTTAAAGATGTTGGAGCCCGGTTTATGGCCAACTGTCTTGGTTACTTCTCACAAGGAGAAAAGCAGGATGTTACCGTTTTGGTAGCCACTTCTGGAGATACGGGCGGTGCCGTTGCCAATGGCTTTTTAGGGGTTGATGGCGTAAAAGTGGTCATCCTCTACCCTAGTGGAAAAGTAAGCGAGATCCAAGAAAAACAATTGACCACTTTGGGCCAAAATATCGAGGCCATGGAAGTGGATGGCGTATTTGATGACTGCCAACGGATGGTAAAGACCGCTTTTCTGGATACCGAAATCACGAATCATAAAAAATTGACCTCGGCCAACAGTATCAATGTGGCCAGATGGTTGCCACAACTGTTCTACTTTTTGTTCGCCTATAAACAGGCCAAATCAAAAGGTAAGGAAATTGTCTTTTCTGTGCCATCAGGGAATTTTGGAAACATCTGTGCAGGTATGGTGGCCCAGAAACTGGGCATGCCCGTCAAACATTTCGTGGCTTCCACCAATGTAAACGATGTGGTACCCAAATTCATGACAAATGGTGTTTACGAACCCATGCCCTCCATAGCGACCATTTCCAATGCGATGGACGTGGGGGACCCGAGTAATTTTGTCCGTATCAGACATTTGTACCAAGATGATTTGGAAAAGCTACAGGAAAGCCTTTCTTCCCACTCCTTCACTGATGAGAAAACCAAAGCAATCATGAAAGAGGTGCATTCCAGAACAGGATATGTCATGGACCCGCATGGTGCCGTGGGCTATTTGGGATTAAAAGAACATCAAAAATCCCATCCCGATACCTATGGTATTTTCTTGGAAACGGCCCACCCTGTCAAATTTTTGGATGTAGTGGAGGAAACCCTGGACGTTAGCCCAAAGATTCCCCCTCAAATCATAAAGGTCATGGACAAGGACAAGAAATCACATGCCATCACCACTTACGAAGAGCTGAAACAACATCTTCTGAACAATTAATCCAACTTGGGCAGTTGAAAACTGTCCAAGGGGCTGGGTTGCTTCATCACTTCTTCGATTTCCTCTGCCTTCCTTGGTGCCATTCCCGAAAGATTGACAGGCCCATTTTCGGTAATCAAGATGTCATCCTCGATTCGAACGGCAATGCCCCACCATTTTTCATCGCAATCACTATCAGCTGGAATGTAAATACCTGGCTCCACGGTAATCACTTGATTGGGCTTAAACGCTTGATAGGTTCCTGGATCATGTACATCCAGCCCTAAGTAATGGGATGTTCCGTGGGGAAAATACTTTCTTGCTTCTTTTTCTTCTTGGATGATGCCCAAATCCATCAATCCTTTGGCCACCACATCGTACGATGCTTTGTGCGGATCTCTGAACGAAGCCCCAACAACACTGGCTGCAATACCAGCTTCTTGGGCGTTGTACACGATATCATAAATGGCCTTTTGTTCTGGGGAGAACTTTCCATTGGCAGGAATGGTTCGGGTCACGTCAGCGGTATAACCATGGTACTCAGCTCCCAAATCCATCAAAACCAAATCATCTCCAACCTTGGTCTTGTTATTTTCAATATAATGAAGGATGCAACCATTGTGACCGCCTCCAACAATAGAGGGATAGCCTTCGTACTCGGCCCCATATCTCTTGTAGACATATTCGTGCACTCCCTGAATCTCTGTCTCGGACATATTAGGGTGCATGGCTTTCATTACCTCAATTTGACCGACTGCGGAAATTTCAACCGCTTTTTTCAAAAGCTCCATTTCCTCTGGGGTCTTATCCTGGCGTAATTCGGCCATTACCTTTGGTAAAATACTGGAGTCCAAATTGCTGGAACGTTGGATTACCAATACCTTGTTTTTGATCTCATCCCTTATCTCCTCATTGGTGGCATTTACAAAATCATTTAAAATCTCATCATCCTGCAATTCAGGAAAGCGATTCAAATACCTTTCGATGGTCTGGGCCACTTCTTCACTGTTCTCAGCAGTTACAGTGGATATACTCTTGTACAAATTATTTCTTACGGGATTGTAATCTGATGGATAGTTTGCTTTTACCTTGAAGGTCTTTATCAAATCGAAGAGATCAGCACTCCCCGATTTATCCCTGTAATCATTATGGAAATCCACAAAGGACACATTGTCGAACGATGTGAAGTCCAATGGGAAATTCTCAAATTCACTTCCATTGAAAACCATTTCAAAGCCCAATTGTCCCTTAACTCCTTCTACACCCAAACGTTTTCCTGTCCATTGCTCTGCTCTTGCATTCCGTTCCTGCACGTAAAAAATCTCATCAAAGGTATTTCCAGATGCATCGGTCTGTTCTTCGGAAAAAATGACCAATACAGCATTGGGCTCTTTATATCCTGTCAAATAATAAAAATTAGGGTCTTGGTGGTAAACGTAGTCCACATCATTGGCACGGTTCCGCTCTGCATTGGCAAATAGGACCACTGCAGTGTTGGGCGGCAGCTTTTCCCTTACCGCATCCCTACGGTCCTTGTGGAAATCAGCGGGTAAATAATCGGTTGGCAAATCCTGTGAAGTTGCCTGAAAAGCAATCATCAGGACAACTAATAGGCTTAAGGTTATTTTTGACATGATCATATATTTTGATCAAAATACGAATTTTGGTCAGATTACACATTGTAAGCTGTTGCAATTTTATGCAAATCATAACTCCCCAAACCAAGGGTATCCTTAATTAATTCTATAAATTTGCCCATCCAAAAAACAAACTCAATGAAAAATACTGCACTTACCAGAACGCATGAGGCCCTAGGAGCTAAAATGGTACCTTTTGCGGGTTATAACATGCCCGTTTCCTATGAGGGTGTCAATAGTGAACACGAAACCGTTCGAAAGGCGGTTGGCGTTTTCGATGTTTCCCATATGGGCGAATTTTTGATCGAGGGACCAAAAGCTTTGGAACTTATCCAAAAAGTCACTTCCAATGATGCCTCTAAATTGACAGTTGGTAAAGCACAGTATAGTTGTTTGACAAATGAAACAGGTGGTATCGTTGATGATCTGATCATATATCGGGTAAAGGACGAAACCTATCTTTTAGTGGTAAACGCGTCAAACATTGATAAGGATTGGGAGCACATTTCCAAATACAACGCGTCCATTGGTGCGGATATGCGCAATATTTCCGAGGATTACTCCCTTTTGGCCATTCAAGGTCCCAAGGCCATTGAAGCCATGCAATCCATCACTTCCGTGGATTTATCGGCAATTAAATTCTACAACTTTGTTGTAGGCGATTTTGCAGGAATCGAGCATGTCATTATTTCCGCTACGGGCTATACGGGTTCCGGTGGTTTTGAAATCTATTGTAAGAATTCCGAAGTGCAGCAAGTATGGGACAAAGTGTTGGAAGCCGGGGCCGATTTTGGCATTAAACCGATTGGGTTGGCTGCACGGGACACCTTGCGCTTGGAGATGGGCTATTGCCTATATGGAAATGATATCGATGATACTACTTCCCCCCTTGAAGCAGGCTTGGGGTGGATTACCAAATTCAGCAAGGATTTCGTGAACAGTGAAGCTTTGGCCAAACAAAAGGAAGAGGGCCCAAAAAGAAAGTTAATCGCTTTTCAATTAGAGGAAAGAGGCATTCCCAGACAAGGATATCCCATTTTGGATACCGAAGGCAATGAAATTGGAAAAGTGACCTCGGGAACCATGTCGCCATCACTTTCCAAAGGTATCGGACTGGGTTATGTGACCACTGAGTTTTCCAAGGTAGACACTCCCATCCACATTCAAATACGTAAAAACAGCGTTTTGGCAACTGTTGTAAAGCTGCCATTCTACAAAAACAATTAATTGGCCTTTGGATAAAAAAAAGATATTGATATTAGGAGCGAGTGGATTTGTTGGCCATGCCATATACAAGGAACTCTGCTCCTATTTTGATACCTATGGCACCTACTTTTCCAACCGCTCCTTTGCCAATAACAAGCAATTTGTGAGGTATGATCTGGAGGAAGATGATATTTTTCAGATTCTGGAGCAGATAAAACCCGACATCATCATATCATCACTCCGGGGGAACTTTCCTGCACAGATTCAAGCCCATCAACATATAATGGAGTATTTGATGAAGTCAGATGCCAAATTGTACTTTATATCATCAGCCAATGTTTTTGATGCCTATAGCAAGTTTCCATCATACGAACATGACAAAACCCTGTCCTTAAGTGTTTATGGCCGTCTCAAAATAAAAATCGAGAACATGATGATGCGGTTGCCCAAGGAAAAAACAGCCATTTTGAGGGTTCCGATGGTCTTTGGCAACTCCTCGCCCAGAATCAAGGAAATCAAGGAAAACATTGAGAACAACGAACCCATCGAGGTATTCCCCAACCTGATTATAAACGTTACCAATGATGATAGACTTACCCAACAGATACATTACCTCATCAACCGAAACAAAACAGGTATATACCATTTGGGCAGTAGCGATCTTATCCAGCACGAGGAATTCATTAAGGAGGTCATAGAGCATTTAGGAAATTACCATCCCGTTTACAAGCGGGTCTACACCACCAATGAGGACCGATATTTGGCAGCTCTGCCCAAGGACAACATACTTCCAAAGAACCTTCGCATCAGTTGCCAAGAGATTATCGACCATCATCTGCCCGTATAGTTTTCCATTCCCTTTTTAATTGGTTATCTTCTAGGAAAACACATATGTATGAACAAGATGAATACCAATGAAATCGAGGAAGCCCTAAAAAACCTATCAGGTTGGGAGCTAAAAGATAATATGATCGAGAAGTCATTCACCTTTACCGACTTCAAAGAGGCCTTCTCAGTGATGACACATATTGCTTTTGAATGTGAACGACAACAACACCACCCCAATTGGGAAAATGTCTATAATAGCCTTACGATAAAACTCAACACGCATGATGCCGGCGGTGTGACCCAAAAGGATATTGACCTCGCGAATAGCATAGAGGAAATTGTTGGCCAAGGTTGAAGATATTCAACTTGACATAGGGCCATTTTTTGCTAAATTTGCCTTCATCCAGAATTTAAGATAATATGGGAAGAGCGTTCGAATTTAGAAAAGCACGAAAAATGAAGCGTTGGGCGGCTATGTCCAAAGCATTTACCAGAATTGGAAAGGACATTGTAATGGCCGTTAAGGAAGGTGGCCCCGATCCCGATGCCAATTCCAAGCTGCGTGCCGTGATTCAGAATGCCAAGTCCGTGAACATGCCCAAGGACAATATTGAGCGTGCCATTAAGAGGGCTTCGGACAAAAGTCAGGGCGATTACAAAGAAGTACTTTTTGAAGGCTACGCACCCCACGGTATTGCCATTTTGATCGAGACAGCAACGGACAACAATACCAGGACTGTTGCCAATATCCGTAGTTATTTTAATAAGTGCAATGGAAGTCTGGGCACTTCCGGTTCAGTGGAATTCATGTTCGACCATACCTGCAACTTTACCATAAACGGAGAGGGTCTGGACCCTGAGGAACTGGAACTGGAAATGATTGATTTTGGTGCCGAAGAGGTGTTTGTTGATGAAGATGGAATCCATATCTATGCCCCTTTCGAAAATTTTGGAGCCATTCAGAAAGAATTGGAGTCCCGCGAAATCGAAATCATTTCCTCCGGATTTGACCGGATTCCACAAGTGACCAAGGAACTCAATGAAGAAGAGGTTGCCGATGTGGAAAAATTACTGGAAAAAATAGAAGAAGATGACGATGTGCAGAACGTGTACCACACCATGCAGGAATAAATACGCTCACACCCTTTAAATACACGTAAAAGCCTCTATATCAATAGAGGCTTTTATTGTTTATAATCGTTTATGTTTCATTATATTTATGCATATTCCGAACTAATACCGAACTAATGAATTTCAACTATTATCTTTCCTCTTATTTAAAAAAGAACGGAACCCAATTAATCAGACTTAAAATTGAGACTTCTAAAAAGGATGTCCAGTATATTGACTCTGGAATATCCGTACTAAAAAACCAGTGGGACGACAAAAAGAAAAAAATAAAAAGGCATCCACTTGAAGAAAAACTGAACGCCAATCTCCAATCCTTATTGATCTCTGTTCAACAAATCTATTACAATAATAAAGGGATTTCGGCCAAACGCTTGCTCCTTCTTTATAAGAATAACAAGAAGTATGATACTAGTTCTTTTTTGGACTTCTATCAACAAATAGTCGATGAAGCTAGGTTAAAAGGTAAAATCCGCACTGCCAACACACAACAGAAGTACATCCAAAAACTAAAAAAATTCTCGAGCTACGTTTCATTCTCCGATCTTTCCGTACAATTCGCCAAGGATTATGAAAAATGGATGCTTGAAAAAGGGAATAAAATTAATACCGTCGCCTCGAATTTCAAGTCAATGTATGCAGTTCTAAATAAAGCAATGAAAATGGGTGTTATAAAGGAAAATCCCATAAGAGGCTATACAATAGTAACTGAGAATGTTGAAAAAGACTCATTGACTTTTGAAGAAATCACCAAACTTTCAGAATTGGAAATCCCTGTAAGATTCAAAGGGATGATCAAAGCCAGGGACATGTTCCTATTTTCCTTCTATACAGCTGGTATGAGATTTTCTGATATATGCAAGCTTAAATGGGAAAATATTGCCGGAAATGAAATCGTATATACTATGGGCAAATCCAGAACTAGAGCCGGTGCAAAAAGAACTTTGCCTTTGACTCCTAAGGCTGTGGCTATACTAGAAAATTATAAAGGTAGAAACAATACTTTTATCTTTCCTCCCCTTTATGGAATGGACAATAAAAATGCAGAAGAAATAGAACACAAATTATATATTGCCAATAATGCTATAAACCGGTCATTGCGTAATGCTTGTGAAAAAGCAGAAATAGGAAAATGGGTAAATATGCATATGGCAAAACATTCCTTCGCCGACTTTGCGGTAAAAAAAGATACTGGGTTGTTAATGATCTCCAAACTATTGGGGCATACCAAATTGTCCACCACACAGCATTATTTAAAAGATTTTTACCATAAGGAAGAAGCAGAAGAAATGAATCGATTGTTCGGTTGAAGTGCTTTTCATGCAATACTTAAACTACTTCATTAATAGTGATATAATACCCTTTGTCCACTCTTATGGATATTTCCCCCTTTCTGAGTTTTTGATTGACCGAATAAATGTCTTCATAAGCATACAGGTATTTTTTGCCAACTTTGAAAAAACTGACTAATCCTAGATCCCGTAAAGCCTGCATGATCTGTCCATTGTACGATACACCAAGCTTTTCGCAAAACGCCTTACCGGTCAGATTAAGGGGTTGTATGTTTACTTGATTGCCCATTGAATTTTACGACACTCTGATTCGATTTATTTGTTCAATCCCTTTCTTTTCTTCTTTCTTTTAGACTTTTTTCTGGCACCATGGTCAGTAAGTTCCAGCTTAAAAGGATTCCATTCCGATTCATCCATTAAAGACTCGACTATTCCATTTTCCTTAATTTCTCCCACATGACTTTTTGATTGTTGAGCAGAATTTCGAGTGCCTTTTGCAGTCCCATTATTTCTTGGTTCAACCTTGACTGTTCCTTCAACGTTTCCTTCGTCAGCTTGATCAGTTCCTCGTTCTTTTCCATTAGCCGATAATATAATTGAACGGTCTCTTGTTTGCTCATAATCGATTTGTTTTACAATACTGTTCCATGAAAAAATTTTACCAAGGGTACTGCCTTTATATACCACATTTTGATATTTGAAAGATATCCCCGAAACCCTGCCTGTGGTTTCGCTTACGTTGAATCTTGGCAAGATATTTTGCTCTTGTAGCAACTTGATAAATTCTGTTGTGTCCATTGCTTTTGAGATTGCCGAACCAATTCGCTCCTGTAGGACAAGTTTGATAGGTACATCGCCTGTTCTCAGGGTTTTCTCTATTTCCTTTTGATCAAGTGATTTTTTTCCACCAATTTTTGTTGAAATTTGAGTCAACCCATATTTCCTCTCCAAATCATTGAGCACTTCCCGGCTTCTTCTTTTAATGTTACTGTCACTCGTTATCCTACCCGAATACCTGACCCTATTGCCCACTATATGGATGTGTTCGTGTTCCGTGTCCGTATGACGGTACATAATGAACTGGTTGTTATCGAAACCCATCTTCATTAGATAGTCGCATCCCAATGAAGCAAATTCATTATCGTCCAATTGGTCAGAGTACGGCAGGTTCAAGGAAACATGAAGGACCGCATTCCCAAGTCCCGGACGCAATTGCCTGATCAAATTGAATTCCTGTGTCATGTTTACCGCTGTGGAATACTCTATATTGGAATCGATCACATACCCTACACCTTCGCCTACCTTTTTCTCATTGTAGGCAAGAACACCGTAAAAATCCTTTCCTATTGTTATCTTACCTATCATTGTTCGCTATATTTGATTTGAGCTGTTGCAACAGCATTTTTACCTCCTCCAATTGTTTAATGATATTGAACGGGTCACGGATACCTGAGTTTGAGACCCTGGCAAGTTGGTTCAGGTTGTTTCCCACCCGGCTCAACTCGACAAAGAGTTTCCTGTCCAATGGGGTTATCTTTTTATTCGGCAAGGATTTTCCCGTACATTTTCTTCGGATATATTCGGCAACGGACAGCCCGATGGTTTCTGCATTAACGGAAACTTTGGAATGATCAGCAGCAGTCATCCTGACATTGACCTGTATTGTTTTTAATAACCCAAGTTCTTTTTTTGGCCTTCCCATTTCAAATGATTTAACGGATCACAAGGCAAACTGCAAACAAGGTGCGCAGGGTTTTTGTTAGCAAAAACACAACTTGCTTCGTGACCTCCGATTAACTATATCACAAACCTATGGCCTATGGATTACTTGCAAGGGTTTTGCCGTACACGGTTATATGTACGGTAAATCTATCCAACGTATTTTTCTTATTTGAAAATCAAGGATTGTGCGAAATCGCAAAGGTGAGTTTCTGTGGGAAGGGAAGAATAGGGAACACCGTTTTAAAATTCAAACTATGAACCAATTTTATAATTAATGAAGGCTCTCGAATTCGTTTTGAGGTATACTACTTGTCATTCAACTATATCTGTTCCAAGAGATGTATGAAACAAAAGATTCTAATTGAACTTTTACTCAACCCATGTAGATTAATTCAATAAGGGCAACAGTACAGATTTATCCAATTTTAAATCCATCTGTAAATCAGGAAGATTGTCAAAATCAAAAATCGGAAAAGGGGTAACCTCTACAACCTTTGCACGACGTAATGTTTCAATCCATAACAAAATGTGCCATGATAAGAAAATCTGATTGAATTCCCTTTCGTCCAATTCCTCTTTCGGCAATCCCTTTAAAAAACGGTAGGTGGAATATAAAGTATCAAAAAGCTCACACATGAAGGCTTGATCTAAGTTGGCATTCCTTGGATTGGTCTTGTCAAAAAGATCCTTTAATAGAGGGTCTGGCAATACATCCGACGTAGTATCCAAGGATATGACCATTATGGAAACCGTTCGAGAAATGATACCTTCCGGATCATCATCGAAATCTAAATACAATCCTCCTTCTTCTTGCATATACAGCCCAAGGTAAGGTTTTGGATTAGAACCATAAAGGGTTTCACGGTATCAATCTGGTTTTTAGCATTGTTGACCCCCGATCCTTACGAAATTTTACTTTTTAATCGTAATTTTGGGCATACATCAAACAATGTAGCTTTTGGATTGTTAAATATCTCCCCCTATAGACACTCAAGAGCTACATTTTTTTAAATCATATCTTAAGAATTTAACCAAATAAGTGGGGTTGTCATCAAAAACTTTGGAGGTTTTGAAAGAATTAAAGCAGGTTTCCTATGTCAAGGCGACCACATGTATATTATATGGTAGCGACGAGGCGTTGACATTATACCACGAATCCCTGAATGCATTGCTTGAATCGGATTGTATGGATTTCGATGTCGTCACCTTTGAAACACAGTTAGGCAAAAAACCGGAATTTATCATTGACATTTTTGAAATTGAAGGTTATCGCATAATAAACCGAACCATACGAAATCGGTTACATGACAATCTCTGCAAAAAAGTTAAAAAGCAGATTATTGAACCGAGACAACAAAAATGGCTGGAAGAACAAGAGGACAGAAATTTTCTTTAAAACCTCTTAAAATGTCTTTGATAGGTTGTCGAGCTTAAGGTAATTCATTATTTAGATCAAGAATGGGCCTTTTTTCAATTACGCTAACTCTTTGGTCATTGGGCATACTAAAAATTTATGAACTCTTGAAGAACACGAGAGATCTGTGTTCGTTTTGTATTTTATTTTAGTGATTATTATTTTCCTTTCATCCTGTCGATCAAACCTTGTATGTAACCATCAAGGCTGAATGAAGCCTCTACCAAATGTCAATTACAAAATCTCGTTCACGTGAAAATTCAAATTGTACTTGGCGATTCAAGATCTAGCTAGAAACCACACCGGATAGGGAAAAGTTTTAATGGATATTCCCCTTGCACGTTTTCCCATTTTTAGTTCCATCTTCATTATTTCTCGACTGTTAGACTTGTAATGCCCTCTATTTTATAGCATTTACTTATCTAAATTACACCAAACTTATTATTGACGGTCAAGAAATGTAAAATCAGAGAAATAAGCTTTTGCACTTAAGCCTTACTTTTTCAACAGCGGCTACAATATCATTTAAGTCCAGGATTCTCCATGGATCACAAGGGTATTGTTGTAGGAGTTATACCCTCTGTGACAAGATCCACCTATAAATGGGCTTAACGAGGGGTTCATTGCCAAATCGGTATAGGAACAAATATCCTTGTCTTTGAAAAAATCATCCAAAAATTCATCATAGTGCTCAAATCGGTTCCTGATTTTTCTACTTTTCAAAACACTTTCAGAGCCGATTTCCAGAAGTTGCCTAAGTTGTTCACCCCTTTCTCTATATTTCTTTGTTGGCCATAGAATTTTAGAGATATTGCCAGATGATATCAAAATGGATTGAATATCCGACCAAACAGAGATTTTATCAAATCTATCCACAGAACCTTTCAATCGCCGATAAGAGTTTGATACAAGTTCAGCTTGGAAAATCAATTCAGTTAAAAAAGCGCCTTCTCTAATCAGTTTCATCGTTTCATTGGACTTTAATTTTCGTTGATCACATCAACTAACCTGTACTGTTCATAGTCCGTTTTTATGTCGATGGTCCTGAATGGCCTGAAATCTTTTAGTCTGGTTGTTTGATTTGGCCCGGGAACTTCCACATAACATTTTATATTGGAAAGAGCTTGTTCTATGTGAGCCTTTAGATCATGTGGGGATTGGCCTTTGAATTTCTCCAGGTCGATTACTATTTTATTTTCCATGTTGGGATTATTTACTTGAACTTTTAAAAAATCTTTTCAATTATTCGCTTGTTGAACACAAGGCACGTCGTCCCGGGCCGGAGTCAATCCCCTAAGAAAGCCCTGATGGACGGTACCATTTATATCCGTGACCGTAATCGGCCAGCAATCAAGGTCAGGTCCATTCTCATAGTCTGTAAAAATTTTCAGGACACGTCTGAATTCTTCTTCCGACACACAAAGGATAGTAGACTCTTGCTCGCACACCGTTTCAATGAATACGGCAAATTTTTGGTGCTTGGGTTCTTCGGCCTCCTTACTGCACGAAGATAATAGCATTGTTACCACTATAAAGACCAATTTTAAGTTTTTGATCATAAAAATCTTTTAGTAGAATCCTTTTTAAACTCCTTATTATACAATGTCCTGATTTTCATCATTCCCAAAGATTTTCTTAAAAAACTACTCCAATCTAGCAACTTTTTATAAAATACACATCATAAGGATATGAGAAGTATCCTAGTGTTTTTTTGTGTTTTGCTGATCATGGAATCTTGTTCAAGTGAAAATGATCTAAATATGAAAATTGCATTGTCCGAAGATTTTCCCTTAAGGTTTGAACTCGAACAAATAACCTATGGACTCTCTGGAGAAGTTCTGGATAAAGCTTTAATAGGGAGAAATGAGGCATTGGTATTCAATTCAAGTACCCAATTTTCCAAAATAATTGTACAAAATGGAGACACCCAAAAAATGGAAGGCTACTTTACTGTCGATGATGACCAAAAAGTACCGATCATTACCTTAGAATATAAAAATGAAAACGTGTTCATTCAGAGCTGTTCCAACAAGAGTGTGGAAAAAGCAATTCTAAGATCAAATAATATTCTTATAATATCAGCGCTCGCATGTGATGGAGCTGAATTGGTTTACAGTCTCAAAGAATAATCATTGCATTTTAAAAAAGCCAGGGTTCTTCCTCTTCATATGTTCCCCACCCGTAACAACAGGACATTTCTCTCTAGGAACTCGAGCCTATGGGAAACTTCAAAATCGTCGAACCGTTCCAATACCTTCCTCATGACCACAAGTACCATGGGAAGATTGTCAACCACCATCTCATCAATCGAGAATTCTCATCCAGCAGGTACTGTAGCTTGAAATTTTTCTCGTTGAGATAGTCCACAAGGCTGGGCCGATACCTCCGAATTGATGAAGTCCACCTTAATCTGTTGGGTTACATTTAGGAAATCAATGTTATAATCGAATCCCTGTTCTTTGCGTCGCCCTTTTTTCTTCTCCATCATCTTTATCTTATTTTCCGAATACTCTCGTACTCTTGCCAAGTCTTTTTACCAGCATTATCCAATGAGAGGAATTCGTCCTTAGTAAGGTCCAGAGGGGAGATATGGGCTTCTCTGCATAGATTCCATAATATATTGTGCAGCCTTGTGCTCACCCCTTCGGGAATCTTTTGGGCCCATTCACCCAGCTCCTTTGTGCCCCAAGGGACAAGTAACCTGAAGGCGGGATCGGAAATCACCTTGCTTACCTTTTCCTCAATAAAAGGATTGGTGCTCATTGGTTCCTTGCTACTGAAAAAAGCGGTGGCCATGAATTTGACGGGAGACTTCACAGCGGTGATTCGGATATCGATAAGCCCATAGACCTCCCCTTCTACACTCCAAAGCTGGCCTCTCCGGATTTGAGGGTATGTGGTGATTTTCTTTTTCAATCTTGTGTGTTGCTTTTCCCCCATTTTTTTGGTCAAGGACTCAGAAATCAGTCGATAATCCATCAAGGCCTTATAAAGTCCTTTGCTGTTGAATAATAGAACCCTGCTTGATTAGCTAAAGCAAGATACGAATCGTTTTTACTAAGAGAATCAAACAGAGGCAGATAATCTTTAAGAGCCTTTAGGTTTAATTTACCCATATCCCTGACATTATCAACCAGAAAATTGTTCAATCCAGCGGTGTGGGTCAAAAGTTGATACGCTGTTACAGAATCATGTACTGTCGTGTTGGGATAACCTGCAAGTACTTACCTACTGGAGTATCCAAGTCCAGTAGACCTTTGTCAACCAATTGAAGAGCTGCTTCAGCAGTCATTGCTTTTGTTATTGATGCTATGCTGAAAAGTGTATTGATTTTATTTCCAACTTCATATTCAATACTAGAATAGCCATACGCCTTTTCAAAAAGAACACTGTCCCTTTCTGCTAAAAGTACTACATCTGAAAACTCTGGATAGGTAATGTTATTCAAATAATCGATAATACTTTCCTTATTCTCATTGCTGGCCTGCGAACATGCAATTTTGCCCGACAATATAAAACAGATAAGGAAAAAATATTTTTTTTTGCATATCTTTTATTTGAACATATATTTCTATTGTATAATCACACCTTTATTCTTCTCATTAGGCTCCAACAGGTCCCATAAATTGCCATAAAGATCTTGAAACACGGCCACAACCCCATAAGACTCCTCTTTAGGAGGCCTTACAAATGTTACTCCCCGATTGACCAGTTTGTCATAATCTCTATTGAAATCATCTGTAAAAAGGAAAAATCCCACCCGACCTCCTGTTTGGCTTCCTATAATGGCCAATTGTTTTTCGTTGGCAGCTTTGGCGAGTAGCAAGCAGGATTCTTTCGCCCCTTTTGGCGCAATAATCACCCACCTCTTGGTTTCGTCAATTTTAGTGTCTTCAAGAAGTATGAAATCCAGTTTATTTGTATAAAAGTGGATAGCTTCATCATAGTCCTTTACAACCAAGGCAATATGTGCAATTCTATTGTACATTGAAAAATCCTTTAATTGAATTATGGATAAATCATGTTCATTCCTCTAGCAGTTCAAATTTTGAAAGGGCTTCATTGAATTCTTCAACCTCTTTTTCCAGAATTTCATTATCCTGATTGGATTCGACAATTTCCAATATTCTTTTGTACCCTTCAATGGCCCTTAATAATCCTTCCACATTATCATATTGCATATCAAGCGTCAGGCTACCGATATACATCAATTTGTCTTGGTATTTGGATTTTAGGAAACCAAACAATTCCCTGGCCTTGGTCGTTTCACCGATTTTATAATACCCATCCAAATAAGGCTCAACAAAAACATAGTGGCCATAAAATTCAACTGGTACTTTTTCCATGATCAATTCAACAATGTTCCGCGCCTTGTCAATTTTACCTTCTTGGATGAGTTGTTCGGTCAAGCGGCCAACTGTGCTTCTCACTATGACCCCAAAGTGTTTTCTTGTTTCGGGATCATGATAAATTTCAGGGCTTCCTGAATTGCCCCATTCCCAATCCATGACCTTCTGATACATCAATTCCGTATCTATGCGTCCCAATTCAATTGAATTGTTATTGGGAGTTTTGATGGGAATCAACTTATAGGCCAGTCCCTCCAACTGAAGGTAGTCCTTCATCCAAATATATTCAGCGTCATCATAGCTGCCCCCAGAAAAATAAATGGGCCGTTGCCAATCATTGTTAGCCAAAATGTCCAGCATCATTATCCGGTTTTTAGTAAGTCCTGTCTCTGGTAGATCAATGTCAATATAATCCACGATAAGGTCTGCATCCTCTGCTTTGACCAATCCCGAACTTAGAACATTCTCCTTATTGACAGGGATCCGAATTTTATTCGTGGGATAATAAACAAGTTCTTTGGCGTAATCGGAATATTGACTTAAATCGGCCCCATTGCTCTCAAACAAATATCCAAGTTTGGTCCTTGGGTGGTCACTGGCAATCCAGTTCATAAAGTCCTTTATTTCCCATCTTTTATCCTTTAGACCTTGAATAGGTCTGTAGTAAACCACATCTCTGGCACCGTAATGGTACCTGTTATGTGTCATTTGGGATGGAATGGCATCACTTTCATATGCTTTACGCTTCATCTGATCGATATACCAGTCAGTTGATAGGTATCCTGAGACCACAACCCTTACATCTGTTCTATAATTCTCGATATCCTGTGCATACCACAAGGGGAAAGTATCGATATCCCCTATGGTGAAAAGTATACCGCCAGCATTTTCCTGCACGGAATCCAAATATGCCTTAGCGGCCGCTCTTGCGGTAAATTTATTGGATCGGTCATGATCGTCCCAATTTTGAAAGGCCATCAACACAGGCGCACAGGCCAAACAAATGACCGCCAATCCACGGGAAACGATTCGGTAACGCCCTAGGCTTTTTACCATTTCATATAAGCTATATACACCCATTCCAATCCACAAGGAGAACACATAAAAAGATCCCACCAAAGAATAATCACGCTCTCTGGGCTGAAAAATGGTCGGGTTGGTATAAAACTGAATCGCCAATCCCGTAAACAAGAAGAACACAAAAAAGACCCAAAACTGTTTTGGGTTCTTGGATAGCTGAAACACCAAGCCCAATAACCCTAAAATCAAAGGAAGGAAGTAATAGGTGTTTCGCGCCTTGTTCCTCAGGTCATCCTGTGGCAGATATTTTTGATTTCCCAATCGGGCTTCGTCCAAAAACTGTATGCCACTGAGCCATTCGCCATTGCCATCATAACGCCCCTGTAAGTCATTTTGTCTACCTGTAAAATTCCACATCAGGTATCTGAAATACATATATCCAAACTGATAGGACAACATATACTCCAAATTTTGCCAAAGAGTGGGTGGATGAACGGTAATATATTCATCAAGTGTCTCCAAAGCACGGACATAATCAGAAGCGTCCAAATCTCCGTTCTGGAAACCTGTTTTAATTTGCGCAATGATCTGGGCAATTTCCTTGTTTCCTTTAAACTTTGGTTTTACCTCAAAATCCAAGGGGCCGAAATAAGCGATATAGTTGTCTGCGTGTTGATCGCTCCAGAGCCTTGGAAGCAATCCCACATGTCTTTTATCTGGCTTCTGGTTTGCATCCTTGTATTTGTTTACGACCACGTACCTCCCCAATGCCTCATCCTTTTCATATTTGGGTTTGTCATCCATCGGTTCGCCAAAATCTCCAAACCTATTGCTGTAATAGGCCCCGTAAAAGGGACTTTCCGCACTCGGGTATTGTTCCCTGTTGTAATAGGCCAAAAGCGCGCGTGCATCGGAGGGGTCATTTTCATTGATGACCACATGCGAATTGGCTCGAATGGGCATCATCAACCAAGTGGAAAAACCCATAAAAAGGAATGCCAAGGCCAATATGGAAGTGTTTGCATTTATAAAACCCTTGTTTTTGGTATATCTCAGCCCTACCCAAAATAATGTTACAAGGAACAGACCCATTAAAATAGTCCCCGAATTGAAGGGAAGTCCAAAGTTGTTTACAAAAAAGACCTCGCTCCAGCCAAAAAGTTTAAGAACATAGGTCAATGAAAACTTAAAAATCAACAACAGGATACCGATAGCGACGATATTGGCCACAATAAACTTCTTTGGTGACATACTCTTGTGTTTTTTGAAAAAGTACATCAATACAATTGCCGGTATCGCCAAGAACCCCATAAACTGTACGCCAAAGGTCAGGCCTATTATAAAAGTAATCAATAACAGCCATCGAATCCCCCTTGGTTTATCAAGGTCATCTGTCCAACGTATTCCGAGATAAATGAGTGAAGCCATGATCAAACTGGCCATGGCATAGACCTCGGTTTCAACTGCATTGAACCAAAAACTATCCGAAAACGTATAAGTCAGGCTTCCCACTAGGCCGCTGGTAATTACCATAAAAGCTTTGTTGTCGGTAAAGGCCCCATCTTTTGCAACCAATTTTTTGGTAAGGTTGGTAATTGTCCAAAAAAGAAAAAGAATGGTAAAAGCCGATGAGAGAACGGACATGTAGTTTACCATTTTGGCCACTTGGTCAGCTTCTAGGGCAAATTGGGCAAAAAACGCCCCTATCATCTGGAACAAAGGTGCTCCCGGAGGATGGGCAATCTGCAATTTGGCTGATGAAGCGATATATTCACCGGAATCCCAAAAGCTTACTGTGGGCTCAACCGTTAAGGAATATACCAATAGACTGAGAAGGAACACTCCCCAACCCATAAGAATGTTCCATTTGTTATAATTAATGGTCATAGATTAATTGTTAGATAATTCCCTTACAAGGTATTAATTAATCACTTAGCACCAGAGTAATATTAGTTTAGCAGAAAACCAAACCTAGTTTTTAGGGTATCTATACAGGGGTTGTAAATCCTTCTTTCCAAAAGTCCCACCGAAAAAAAGTCGATTCATCGTTTGTTTGGACTTTTGGCCGTTGTTATGCTTCTGCTTCCCAATCCTCAATATAATCATCCAATTCCATTAAGGAAAAATTGACTCTTTCGATATAGAATTTTTTTGAGTCATACTTTCCCTTATAGGCAACGTTCTTTTCTTGAACCCACTGCTTCAAATGTTTATGCTCCAGATGTTTCGAATTGTCCATTATTCTTAAAAAATCATAGAACCCAGATAGACCGCCTACATCCTCTGGGGGACAGTTCAGTTCCCCATGGCAGCAAATGGGGAAGGGAATCCTTAAATCATCAATTACCATTTCTAATGTTATCGCATGTTGCCAGAAATCACCAAAATCATAGAGGTATGAAAATGTTTGCTCCTTGTCATTCAGTACATCCCCGATTTTAAGATTTCGTGCGCTGATTACTTCATTTGGGCCATGGTATCCATCCTCCTCGTATTGTTGGCCAATACGATATGTATCCGATTCAAATTCAAAAAGGTGATAGTTCTCCCATCCCATGACTATCTGAATGATGTGATGTAGCCTATAAAACGTAATATTGGAGTCCACTAGGAACTCGCGCCAAATTTTCGGATTGCTTCCCTGCAATTCTATTCGAAATTTAAAGACTTTACTCAATTCTTAATCTTATAATAACTTTAAGTAAAAGATTGGCAATACAGTAGGCCCTAAAAATAATCCACGGCCAGATTTAGAATTTTACCCCTTCGCCCAAATGAATCAACGCATCCCTATTGGATCGCAGCATGGCTGCTCCCATCAAATCATTATTATAGTCATCGATGTATTCATTATATTTGCTTTTCGCCATGATTAAGGCTTCTTCTGACCCCTTACCCAAATATATTTGTTTGATTGCATAATTGGCACACTCAACAAAGGGTAGCCTGTTGAAATCCCAAACAATGAATTTGTCCTTATAACCAATATAACTAAGACAACCCTTTTCAACCAGTTTAGAACCCAATAGTTTTCCTGTATCACAGGAACAGGTATAGAATAGGGAATTTTCAAAACTGTCGGCATTATCCTCATCGATATATGAGGTTCCATTTGATACCAATTGTGCATCCGACCCGTGCGAATACGCTAAAAAAGTGAATGAGTTTAAATTCTCTGTAATTACTTTGACATAAACATGGTTTATTTGACTGTCCACTAATTTATCTATGGTTATTTGCTTTTGCTCGAAGAAATTTATCAGATCCGCCCCACAATCCTTGAAAAAGCTTCCCAGTTCAGTATCCTCTTCATCAATGGCTAAAATTATATCATTCATTCAGATTTTCTTTGTTCCTTATAATTAGGTCAATGGTCAATTCATTGAACTTTTTAGTAAATTCTTTACCAACTTCACTTTGTTGCCTAATTTCCCTTAAAATATCATTTAACGAATAGGAAGAGCCATCAGATGTAATGTATACAGGTTTGTCCTTATCCTCATTTTTATCAATTATCCAATCTTCAATGACATTATCAATACTAAACTCTAAAAACTTTACGGCCTTATCAATTATTTGGATGGCCTCTTCAATAGTTGCTGTCTTGCTAATAAAGCCAAAGGCATGATTATTGATGAAGTCTGAGAACTTTTCTTTGTTTTCGTCTATGGCGCTCCACAATATAACGGGAATCAGTTTGGACATGCCGGTTATTTCTTCAAGTGCCTTATGCCCATCTATTTGATCTTCCGGAAAATTAATATCCAATAGGACTATAATATTTTTTTGAAGATTTTCTTTTATAAAAACCAAACCATCCTTTGGTGTCAAAAAAAAATGGACATTTCCCTTTCCAAATCTGTCCTCAAGGGACCATATTAAAGAGTCCTCTTGCATTTTTTGATTATCATCAATAACAACAATATTGATATCCATAATTATTTATTTTTCAAAAGGTAATACTATTTCAAATGTGGCCCCATTTGGTTTGAATTCATTTTCAACTACTTCAATACTTCCATTCATAGCTTCAATCCTAGTTTTCACCATATATAATCCAATTCCTGCTCCACCTTCCTCAGCGGTTCTGGTGAAAAAAATATCAAAAATTCTATATTTATCCTCCTCGAGAATACCTATACCGTTGTCTGAGAAGTACAAGGTTAATTTGTCATTACTAACGACACCGCTACATTTTATTTTTTTGTTTGACACCCCTCTTAAGGCTTTGATTGAATTTGATATTAAATTGTCAAAAATGTCCTCCAATGCCTTTCTGTTATATCGCAATTCCAATTTTTTGTCAATTTCAACGCTAGTTTCAATTCCTTCTCTTTTGAATAATTCAGAATATATGTTCCCAAATAGATTTTGAAGTAACTCCTGTACATTTATATCCTCAATATTATCATCAGACTGTGCATATTTTAACATAAAATCAATTCCTTGCCTTAGAGTGTTCATTTCACCAAAAATCCTTTTTGAAATTGATTTGAACCTATCCACTAATTTATCATTAGGAAAATGGTTTTTGAAATATTCAGCATCCCTTATAATATGTCCTATCGTATGCTTGGTCATATGCGAAAACATTGAGGCATAAGTCTGTAGTGAAACCAAACTGAAAAAGAGACTTTCCTTCTGCTTTGAATCTTGTTCTAACTTTGCATAATCCTTAATACTTTTATTTACGGTTCCCTGCAATTTGTTCAGGTCAGCCTCAACAGTTCTTAGTTGCTTTTTAATTTCAGGAGATGCGCTCTTTGTTATCGCCGATAAGTTTTTTTTAATTGACTTTAACCCGCTATCAGCTTTGGTTAAATCAGACTTTGTTGTTTCCCGGACATGCTCTCTTTCATACTTCAAACATTTTTCAATTTGCTCAATCTGCTCAATCACAAAGAGTTTTAACTCCTTCCATTCTTCATTGTTCAAAAAATCCTGACGATTGGTCGTTTCAATTAAGTTTGGGTTTTCTTCATCCGATAATTCAATAAAACCCAACAAATCCCTACTATTGATTTTGTCGAAAAAACCTGAATACCTACGCTTGTCTATTCCTAAAATATCTTTTTGTTTCAATTGATTCGCTTCATGTTCAGCAAAAGGCGTAGTAATGATTCCATCCCTATAAATTTTAATCCCATCAATATCCAAATTGAACTCTCTCTTAAATTTTCTCTTGGCCGTCTGGTCAAAATAGTAAAGGGTAAAATCAACCAATCCGAATTTCCTTCTCGGAACATTTGTCTTTTTTAGCTCACCCTTGTCATGTATTACAATCTCTTGAAGCTTTTGTTGTTTGTCGAAAGATAATTTTATGGATTTTGTTGCATAATCAATTATAGACAAAGGTTTAATAGTGACATTCTGATAATTGGGGAAAGGAGAATGGATTCTTATGCTAAAGGGATATTTGGTAAGTTTGGCATTGGGCGAAACTAACTTTGACAGTTCTTTGGTTGCTCGGCTGATGTCATACTCTGTCCAATCATTATTTACCTTCTCTATTTTTAAAATAGTCCCCTGTTCATCCTTTTCGCCATCTTCAAACCAATAACGATTTTTGATATCCGTAAAAAACTCCTTTTCTTCTTCAAAAGGAATCGTCAATTGTTCAGCCTCCAGCCTTTGATACACTGACCAATCGGTCTCCAGGTATATCCATTGGTCGCTTCCTTTTTTTTTAGTCTTTAGAGTTAGTTTCGACCCCAACAAATCGACGGCAAACCTCCCAATTCCTTTTTTACCTACAACCTTTCTATTGTATGGCTCAGGGGATGTTCTTTCTCTTCTTTTACTACTGGTTCCTATTACCATCCAACGATTCTTCAAATCGTTAAAAGTCATCCCTAGCCCATCATCCTTAATTATGATTTTTGAATCTTCGGATTTGGGGTTGGGGTCAATAAAACTAATTGAAACTACATTGGAATTTGCATCGTAAGAGTTTTTGACTATTTCGAAAAGAGCGGTTATCCTATCCGTTATCAGCTCTCTACCAAGTAATCGATAAGCACTAACATCAAAATTGAACTTTATGTAATCATCTTGGTTTTTGTTGCCCATTCCTTTTGTTCGTTAAGTGTACAATCTGTTCAAAAATAGCCTTTGCCAATAGGGGAGGAACAGCGTTCCCTATTTGTTGCTGAATATGCATTAGACTACCTTCAAACTTGAAACTATCAGGAAAACTCTGTAACCGTGCTGCTTCCCTGACAGACAACCCTCTATCCTGATAAGGATGTATTAACATATTTTTTCTATAATTGGCAATGACAACCGATGGTTTATTATCATCCAGCCTTTTATAAATTCCACTATGACATTTGGTTAAATCTTTATAGTTGGCCATCAAATCCTTTGGAATGGCCTTCCAATTCTTTCCTTTGGGAATGTGCTTATACCTTTCTATTACATAATCTTTATTCCGAGATACATAATTTTGGGTTGCAACATTGCACCCTTTTCTCATTTGTTTTGCATATTCACTTTTCCTGCCCCGTTTATAGGGCAATTGGTCATAGTTATCACCATTCTTTAAAGCTGGCAAGTCATTTATCGCTTGTTTTACCGTAACTCTTCTTTTTTCTTTTTTTGGAAAAACAAAATCTATATCGAGTATATTGCCTACCATGAAAAATCGGTTCCTATTTTGTGGAACTCCATAATCTGAAGCTGTCAGGACTGAATATGAGATTTTATATCCCAACTTCTCAAGTTTTCTTTTGAGCTTTCTTAAAATGTCACCTTCTTGGAACGAAACAAAGCCTTCAACGTTCTCAAAAACAAACCATTTAGGTCTCGCCTCACGAACAAACCGAACAAACTCCTTGAACAAGGAATTATTTTCATTTTTCAAATTTCTGGTTTTGGTATTTGATATAGAGAAACCCTGACAAGGTGGCCCTCCAAAAAGCACAAATGTGTCCTTGAACTTTTCAGGCACCGAAACTTTTTTAATATCATTACATACCACCTCTGCTCCTGGGTGATTACCTCTAAATGTTTCGGCAGCATCCTTATTGTTCTCAACTGCAAATTGAATTTTTATGCCGGCCAATTCAGCTCCGGCACTCATTCCACCAGCCCCACTAAATATATCAATAGCTCCCTTCATAAATCCTCGTTTTTAGACATTAATTCCCTAGCCTCAACTTTTAAATGAGCGGCAATTTTGAAGAGAGTTTCTAAATTAGGCTGTGCATCATTTGTGCACCATCTAGAAACAGTAGTCTCCGAATACTCCAAATCGATGGCCAATTTTTTATTGGACATGTTTTTTTCTGCCAGAACCACTTTAATTCTATTGTAATTCTTTTTAACCAAGACTTAAATATTCTTACATAAATCTATAAAGGTACAATTTTTCATATTCATTTTTCCAACCATCTTCGCAGCTATGGATTAAGCTGTTTTACCCTAACTTTGACATTACCAAATCTTTTCACAACTCTAATTAAGCCCGGAATATATTAAGTCAACACAACTGCACATCTTCATAAATGCGCTTAATCGAAACCTCCGCTTTGTACTCTTGAAAGTATATAGATGACCCGCTGACCAAATGTTCTAATGCGGCCCTATATCTAGCCTTTCCATGGCCATTGTCCTCATAATACTTGCATGGATCTTTGGGGTGAATTTCTGTCGGGGTCGTAAATGCTTTGATATTTCGGTTCATATATTCAAACCGTAGTGAAGCCCTTCTATGAATATTCTCAAGGGTAAGTTCGCTTGGATATTCAGGCAAGTCATAGTAGAGGTCTTCCAATATGACAATAAATGCCCTTCTACGGGATAGTTTGGGTTTTCTTGTGGCCTTTTCCAAATCATACCGTAGGTCTTGAACAATTCTTTCAGCCAATCTGACTTGGGATAGGGTGTATTTATTGCCCCCTATCAAGGGTTTCTCCTCCATTCCCAATTTATGGAGATGTCTGAGCAATGCATCCGAACCTATCATAGATTTGGCCCTTCCTTGCCCTTTTGTCTTGATATTTCCTTTTGGATTACACTTTCCAATATCTCGGACAGATTCTTTATTCTAGCCGAAAGCCTCATCATATTTTCCTGCACATAGGAACCAACAAGCAGAAATTCAGCCATGTTTGTCTTTTCTGGCATTAACATTCCCTTGGCCATAGTTAGTAGGAACAGTTTTTCTTGGGAATCCAAGCTCCCTTCCTTTTTATCCAAATTTTTTCCTATTCTTTTTAGACAATCCTCCACCTTCGAAATCTTTTCAACTTTGTCCCATTTGACATCACTAAAAAAATAATATGCCATATAAGCCAAGGCGAAACGGCCATATTCCCATTTTCGAAAAGTAGTAACAGGATCCAGAAGTTCCATTTCCACAAAATCCAATAACCTTTCATTGGAAAGAATTTTCTCAATGTTGTGTTCCATTTGGAGTAGCTGTTGGAACTCGGCTTCTGATCCTTGGTCCAAATTGTTCAATAGGTGTCCAGCGAATGTTTGGGACACTTGAAACAACGGGAGCTTTTTCTCTATGAGGGTATTTAAAAAACGTTGGCGTTTTTCCTCCACCAATTCATCATAGTGGAGGCCATAAGCGAATAAGATAACCACAAGTGAGTTCAGCTGCTCTTTGGACAGGACTGTTTTTAAGGTGTTGGAGTCTTTGCCCTCAAGCTCATTTAACGTGTCCCGAAAAGACTTTTCGCCAATAGGCTTATCAAAATTCAATATGTCATAAATAATTTCTGCCATATGAATACTTTAGTGCGGTTCCATGCATAAAACTGTCGTCTTCAAACCAAATCCAAAACCACAATTGTTCCTTCCCGATTTGGAATTTTTTAATTGGTTGGCAGATTTATCTTAATCCTCTACGGAAAGGTAAATATGTTTACATCAAATCGACCAACCCCTTGTTTCGTTCAAACTGTTCTCAAAATACATAATACTTGGCCCAAAAATTAGTGTTGGATATTATTTTTTCAAACAAAGACAATCGATTTAGCGGTAAAAGACCCATGTTGACCATTTTGTCGTCAAGAATTCACAGCATGGTCATTGATTGCTTTTTGGGCAGAGGGGATGCCCTAACTGCAAAAAACGGGCATAGTATACCACCTGCGGCGGATTAAACTGAGCCACCCGCGGCGGACCAAAGTGAGCATAGTGGGGCGGATGAAAGTGAGCCACTAAAAAGATCGATTCTATTTGAGTGTTGCGATGGTTTCTTTTGTAAAAAAGACCATGGCGAACAAACAGATAGATATGCGAAAGGCAAAAAGGATTTACAAATTGTACGGCGAGGGGGCCAGCAAGCGACGGATCAGCAAGGAACTTGGCATCTCCCGCAACACGGTGGCCAAGTACATCGAGTTCTTCAAGTGCTACAGGCTGACGCCCTACGAGGTCTCGGAGATGACCCTGGAGGAGATCCACAGGCTCTTCAAGGCGGACCAAAAGCCCAAGAGCGAACAGCTGAGGACCTTAGAGCGGTACTTCCC
>NZ_RZNA01000042.1 GCF_003992595.1 Flagellimonas oceanensis | reverse complement strand
GATACCCCAAAAATTAGGGCAGTAAGTTTAATCATTAAATTTACTGAATATGACACGAAGAAAGTTTACCCCGAAGTTCAAGACCAAGGTGGTATTGGAAGCCTTGAAAGAGCGGCATAGCCTTGCCGAACTTGCCCAGAAGTACGAGATACACCCGACCCAGATCAGCGCATGGAAGCGCGATTTCCTCGATGGGGCCGAGCAGGTGTTCGAATCGGGCAAGAAGGATGCCCGCAGCGAGACCGAAAGGGAGAAGGACAAACTTCTAAAGGCCATAGGCCAGTTGAAGGTCGAGAACGATTTTTTAAAGGACGCCTTGCGCTGAGACCACTCTCCGAACGCAGAAAAATGATACGCAAGGGTCATTCCAAGATGAGCATTGTAAAACAATGCGAAACATTGTCGGTCCATCGTTCCGGGCTGTACTATAAGCCCAGGGGCGAGACCGAACTGAACCTGAAGCTCATGCGGGAGATGGACGAACATTATCTCCACCACCCTTTCAAAGGGGCCAAGCGGATGCACATCTGGCTGACCAAAGACAAAGGCTATAAAGTGAGCAGGAACCGGATCGAACGGCTCTATTACAAGGTAATGGGGCTTAGGGCGGTACTTCCGGGAAAGCACACCTCCCGAAGGTGCAAGGACCACAAAACGTATCCCTACCTGCTACGCAACCTGACAGTTGACAGGCCCAATCAGGTATGGGCAACCGACATCACCTATATCCCCATGCAACAGGGATATCTCTACCTGGTGGCCATCATCGACCTGCACAGCCGCTATGTCCTGAACTGGAGCGTGTCCAATTCCATGGATGCCCAATGGTGCAGGGAAACATTGGAAGAGGCCATAGGTGAGCACGGGACACCTGAGATCCTCAATACGGACCAGGGGAGCCAGTTCACCGCCGAGGAGTTCGCCAATTATGTTTTGGGCCAGGGAATACGCCTGAGCATGGACGGTAAGGGAAGGGCCACGGACAATGCCTTTATCGAAAGGCTATGGAGGAATGTAAAATACGAGAAGATATACCTGAACCCTCCAAGGGACGGTATGGACCTTTATCTGTTATTGGCAGAGTACTTTGATTATTACAACCATGAAAGAAGACACCAGTCCATCGACTATGAAAGACCTATCGATCTATTTAAGAGAGCGGCTTGAATTATATTAGTTTTGTAGAGAAACTGTCCTAAAGATCGGGGTATCTACAACATGAAAGTGGGTATGATAAAATCTTTTTATTAAAAAATGAAGAATAAACAGCCTTATAGAGCTTTCAAAAGAGATTTGTTTGAAATTGAAAATGCTCGAAATTTAACAACTGAAGAACTGGTCCAAACTTTTGTGCCAACACCACAATTTTGGAGGATTCTTTCAGCAGAAAATAATGTGATATTAGGTTCACGTGGTTCTGGCAAAACAGCTTTAGCAAAAATGTTGTCACATAGTCATCTTTCTAAGCTTAAAAATTCAAGGTCAAAATCAATGATTGAAAAAAAATCATTTTTTGGCATGTATATCTCGACAAAAACCCAATGGATTGGTTCTTTAAGCAACAAGAACTGGTTAGATAAGAATAAAAAAGAGCTCTTATTTCAATGGAAATTGAATGTTGCTTCCTGTCATGCTTTTTTAACGACATTAGATAGTTGTCTAATTCGATATTACAACGATCTTGAAGATAGAGTTAGGTTAGAAAGAAAAATCATATCAGCAATTTCCAAACAATGGATTAAGGAGGAGATAAACCCTGGCATAAATTCCATAAAAATACTTAGTCAGCATCTTGACGATATTAGCTATGAAATGCAATATGAAATTGCTAAGGCAAGATCATTAGATCAACCTTTACAATTAAGAGCAGGACCTGGTTTCCATATTGAATTGTTTGAGCCACTAAAAAGAGCAATTAAAATATCATCAGAACTTTTATCTATTCCTTCAACAGCAGCGTGGTTACTTTGTATTGATGAAGCTGAAAATTTACCAAAAGATTATCATAAAATTTTGAACTCCCATTTAAGAGCAGATTCAGGTAATCTTTTTCTTAAAATTACAACCACTCCATATTGTCATTACACCTTAGAGACAAATATGGAGAGACCCATAAATGAGGGAGATGATTTTGATTATGTTTATATAGACCAAGATCCATATTTAACTTCTATTGAAAACAATTCTTCACACCATAGAAATATAATCGAGACTATTTTTAAAAAGAGATTATCTGCTTCAAATAATAGAAAAATCGATAATCTCAACTTGGATATTTTATTGGGCAAATCAGTGCTACTTGATTATAATCAATTTGATTTAGATGAAGAATCCGAGGATATGCAACTATTTAAAAAGTATGCTAACACCAAAACCATTGCGAGGTCTCAGAAACTCATGAAGTCACCTAATTATGAAAAAAGTTTTAGAAGCCAATTTGGAAGAAAAATGAAAGGGATGCTGCTCCTAAAGAATGCAATAGATTCTAATAGGGGAAAAACAGATTTAGATATTTATTCTGGTGTAAAAATGTTGGTTAGTTGCGCTGATGGAAATCCAAGAAGGCTTATTAAGCTTCTTAATTCAATGATTAGACAAGTAGACTTAACATCATTAGATGATGAAACAAAAGGGCCAATTATTAGCCCACAGGTTCAAACTAAAATTTTTAAATCTTACTCTAAACAATCTTTAAACAGGTTCCGAAATGACACAATTTCTGGAAGTGAGTTATATAATTTAGTTTTACTTCTCGGGGAATATATGGAGGCTTGTCTACATAAGGGAAAAGTTGGGACTGAGCAGTTCTCTTCATTCAAAATAAGCAATAATATACCTGAAAACCTTTGGAAGCAAATAAAAAGAGGAGTTGATCTTGGATTAATTTATCATAATATCAATAAAAGTACACCTGATTATATCCCACAAAAAGAAGGTGTTTTTAGATTCGCATATATTCTTGCACCGAATTTTAATCTTTTACCAAGGCGAGGCTCACATCGAGATTTGATGGTGCTTTTGACAGAATTAAACAAATCGAAACAAATTAAACTTATTGAGTAATGTTAAAGTTAAAATCTGTTGAGGATATTAATTCATTTTCGTTGGAACAGAGGTTTCATCTAGGTATTTTTGCGTGTGGCTATGAAAAAAGAAGTACTCACCTAGCAACTAAAAATGATATAGTAAACCGAATTGATAATATATTAGTTCTTGGATTTACAGATTTCAAAAATGAACCACAAAGATTACTGAACAATGACTTTTATGTAAAAAAGGGACTTTTAATAGAAACTATTATAGACGAGGGATCTATCTATAAACTGCTAAATGAGTATACCAATCAATTAAATATAAAAGAACTAAAGGTTGTAATTGATTATAGTTCAATGCCTAGATCTTGGTATAATGCTCTAATTTCTTGGACTAAATTCCAAAATAAATTTCAATCAATAGAAATCTTTTTTTGTTACAGTGTTGGAAAATGGGGGCCAGGAATCACGCCCTTTCGAGTCAACAAAGTAACCACACTACATGGACTTGAAGGAAGCGATCATTTTAATGATTATTCGGTTGCTCTGTTTGGAATAGGTTATGATGGAGATGTACTTTTAAGTGTTTATGATCAGTTAGAGCCTGATTTGACATATGTATTTCTATCAAATCACGATAAAGACTTAAATATAAATAAAGTCAATCAAGAGTTAATAAATTATAGTTCGGGAAAAATTGAAACTCCTATCAATAATGTTGAGAATACATTTCGTCTACTTGGAGAATTGGTATCTTCTCACATAAATAATTCCCATATAACAATAATTCCAATGGGACCCAAGTCACTCACACTTGCATCAATGCTAATCTGTCATCGGTTTAATCAAATAACCTGCCTTCATATTCAAGGTGAAAGGGAAAAAATTCATACGGATGTAACCCCAATGGGGACAATTGCAATTTCAAAAGTTTTGTTTGAAACTATAGATGATTAACAATTAGTAATTATATATTCATTTACAATGCCCCTAGTTTTATTTCTACCTCCAACTCGACTATACCTGCTTACCTTTGAAATGGCACCCACATCTTGGTATAATTCTTTTATTTTGGGATGACAAGCATTTGTTAATATGAAATATGCTTTACGTTCGTTAATAATTTTGATTAAATCCCTTAATCTATATTGATCTTCCAAAGTAAATAACTTTTGATTGTAAGCAATAAACCCATTATTTTCGTGGGCAACAGTATATGGAGGATCTAAAAAAACTAAATCCTCCTCCTTAACATTATTAATTGATGCCTGAAAATCTTGGCATAAAATTTCAGTCCCTCTTAGAGCTTTACTGATTCCTAATAAATTTGTTCTGTCAACTATATCTATGTTTTTTCTATATCCATAAGGGACATTATATATTCCCTTGCTATTAACACGATAAATACCATTAAACGATGTTTTATTCAAATAAATAAATTTCGCTGCCCTTGTATGATTAGTACGTGGCTGAGAGCTCCTAATTCTATAATATTCTTCTTCAGTATTCTTTAATTTACTTAAATTAGATATGACTAATTCTGGATAATCTCTTATCTGTTGATATGTATTAATCAAATCCTCATTGACATCCATTAAATAAGAAATACTTTTTGGTCTTAAATGAAAATAAACCGACCCACCTCCTAAAAAAGGCTCGTGGTAGTCATTATATTTAGTAGGCAAAAACCTTTCAATGTGGTTTGAAACCAACCAAGATTTGGAACCTGTCCATCTTAAAAATGGACCTACTTTAGAATCAATATTGTTGATGACACAAATTTTTTTTGCGGTATAAATCCAAATATAATTATTAACTATCTAACTGATATATTTATTTACCCAATAGTACAAAAAGACGTATTATAGACTTATCTTTTTTGACCTCCTCCCGTTAGTGGAAACGCCGTAGGATATCACACTCGTTGGATAAAATTGAGTAGCTTTGAAATTAACACATAAATCTGAATTTCAATCTACTAAATCTAAATATTGGGTAACTCAAATTTTCCGTTTTGAGTGGTCTCATCTTTCAGGCTCATCCAGCCCAAGTAAACAGAACAAAGGTCTTTGTTGAATGAGGGATTATAGATGGGGCATTAGCTGGAAACTAAATACAAAAATATTATTTGATGTTTTTTGTATATTTAAGAGAATAAACGGGAACAAATTATATCTCTAAAGTTCTTTTCATGGTTTTGTTGTACAATCAGGTGTGCAGAATTTGAAAATTTCAATTAAATAATTGAAAAACAGTATGTTATGGGTGTGTAGCTAAGTCTGCCACCTCGAAAGATACTATTTATTCACAACTATTTTATCGTTAACTCCATAAGTAAGCAATCAACCAAATTTAAATAAAGGACAAATTCTTTTAAATGATATCTAGGGATTTTTGACTTCATAAACAAGTTCAGAATACCCAACCTTTCCGGAAAGAGTTATTCCTTCACAGATAATTACCATTTTTCCAGTTAAATCACTATTGAAAAAGGAAGTTTTGGCCTTGCCCTCGCTGTTGGTAACAACATCGGGCTTCCAATACAACAATGTCCGTCTATCCGGAACATCCCAGTCTATTTTTGAGGGTTCATGATATTCTGGAACGTAGTATTCACGGGTTGGGGAAAATTGTGGAGCAGTATCAATTACAAGGTTGCTTTTCTTCGATTTCGTAAAAGTACCGTATAAGCCATTTCCGGCATAGGTATAGATAGCAATTATCGCAGGAAATGCTGGCGGAGGGCAGACAGGGGCACAATCAAAAACTTCATTGAAATATTGGTTTGCTGTATGAGTATTTCTTATTATTTCTACGCTCTTGATTGCAGATACCCGAATATTCCCAATATGCCTGTAATCATCTAGGTGTACCGGAATGCCATCTATAACAACATATGTAAATTCCGCGCTGTTTACGTAGGCCAGCTCAAAACCACCTATGTTGCCCACCCGGTCAACCTTTATTTCTGATGGGTAATTGAAAAGCAACCACCGATACAGGTTTCTTGTCCAATTTTTTTGCTTACTTATCAATTCATCGCTGGAGATTACCATATCCGGCATTCCGTGCAATTCTAACATTTCAGCACGTTCAGGGGTAACCTTGTAGTCACTCACCTCAACTTCATCAAGTGCTATGGTATTTGGTAAGAGAAACGGGTCTAGCCTGATTTCCTCCTCAATTTTTTGTGTCATTTTCTTTTCGATGACACTATCTACAGGGACAATAACTTCTTCCGTTCCATAATCTATTTCCGGTATTTCATAGTCCAGGATATTAACCTTTAGGTTGTTTCTTTTGTAGCTGTCATTTGAAGGTTGTATGGCGAACTTTCTGCCGAGTCCATAGCTATCTTTTAATTGGAAGCTAAAATTCCCTTTGCCGTCTGTCTCTTCAGTGTAAATCTCAACAGGGTCCCCCATCAAAAGCATATTCAATTCGTATTTAGTATTCCCTGCATACTCACCGTCACGTCCGCCATTCGTATACTGAATTGTGCCATTTACCTCCAAAGCTATTTCGGGGTCAACTTTTTTTGTTTCCTTTCTAACTTCATATTTATAATTGGTCCAACCTTGGGTCAACATCAAATAATCCAACTCACCCAAGTTTTTATCATCTTGAAAATAGTAAGATGGATTTTCGACAGTACCTTTAATATCTGATTGCAACAAAAAGAAGGATACAATGTTGTTTCTTTCCAAATTGGTCCCATAGAAATAACTGGAGTCTACAGCCATAATAGAAACCGATGCTGGCAAGTACTGATTATTGTGTAAAGTTGATATGCTAACTTGAACGCTATCTCTAATATTATAGCTATCATTTTCTATTTCAGTAATAATATCTAGTTTTTCCTCTTTTCGCTCGTTGTAAAAGTGCCTTTCCATGATGGGTTTAAAATGTTTGTCGAAAACAGTAAGCCCAATCACACCATTTGGTAATTCATCATTACTGAATCGAAACAAAAATGCGCCTTTTCTGAATTTCCCTTTTAAGAGAAAAAGGTTTTTTCCTCTATGAAAAAACCTGATGAATAGACTATCCTTATTTTTTTCTTTGTTCCAAATTCTCAATTCCTTATTTGACCCTTTATGAACTAATCTTAAAACCTGGCCAATCTTTTTTGCCTGAGGTAAATCATATTCATAAGAACTGCCATTTTTGGTCGTTATTACACCGTGGTATGTTTTTCCAGCTACTGGTCTAAGGGTTAATTTGCCCATCCCAAGAGCATTGCTTTTGAATTCAGCGACTTCAATACCGTTATCGTCTTTTATCGCCCCATGAATTTCAACACCTTTTCCTCTGTAGTCCAAATATTTAAAACCAACTACACTTTGAAGGCCTTCGACAAAAGAACCTCCCTCAGGGAAAAACTGTAATGAGCCATATTCCTTATTGAGAACAACCGACTTTGTAAACTCTTCATTTTTAGTTTTCAATTGATATTTTATTACGGGAATATCTAATGGAATAGTGTGTTGGACAATAATATTTGGCTCTCTTTTCGTTGGTTTTATAAGCATAGAGTCTTTGCTCCCCTTCCAATTCACATACAACATCGCGTCACTTGTATTAAGGCTATCTAACTCACTAACAGTTATTGTAGAAGACAAAGAATATGTACCTGAGTCTTGATTTTTGTTGAAGACAACGTTTTTGATTGGATCAGGTTTGTTGTTATTGGTTTTAAGCCGGTAGATGTTGATATATTTTGAGTTGATGAAATCCGGACCGAAATTTTTATTCCATTCCGTATATGCCCTTATGATATATTTCCCTTCGGGATACCTGGAATGCAATTGAAAAAATCCATGACAAACACCATTATTTATTTTTAGGAGACTGTCATCGACTATTTTATTATCCAATGGATCAATCAATTCAACATGTAGAACACCACTTTTTTTTGTAGGCATATGATTAAGGACATCCGTAACTATGGCTTTGAACCAAATAGTTTCTGATGTATTAAAATTTGTTCCTGAAAGTTGTAAATATATTTTTTCTGAGTTTACTGTGTTTGCTGATGTATCCTTTTCCAAGGGATTTTGAGCATAACTTTTATAAACAGAAAATATGTTGCAAATAATAACAGTTACGTAAAACAGTTTTTTAATCATTGAAATATTCCAAATTTTCTAATGCTAATGATAGTTCAGAAATACTTAATCTGTCAATACAGATTACGTTATCCTCTTCAAAATCAATGTCCTTTTTATCAATAATTTGATGCCCCTATTGTGCTAATGGATTTAAATCTAATATGTTTTTAGCTAAACTAAGCCTTAAATTTAATGAGCTTTTGAATTATTTGATGGCCAGTAGTCAAGGTTTATAAGCTAATTGATAATTACTTTATCAGTAATTGTTGGTTTAACTGTTGGGGTTAAAAAAAAAGTGTTCAACTTCGAGAAATCAAAATTGAACACAGATTATTCTAAACAAAATAATAAGGTCTCAAATATCAAATGCATACTGGTGACCTTTTAAATAGAAAAGATTACCAACAACCCCAGCTAGGTATTGAAGTACCACAAATCCAAGAATCAGCCCATTGAGTAATGTAGCCACCTCTAATTTTTTCTTGAGCTGAAGTGCTAAGTTCACTTACTTTCTTTTTGTTCAAACTTAGCCCATCCAATGATTTCTTTTTTTTCATAATGTCCTGGTTTTTAAAATTAAATTATTAAAATTTTAACTTAAATTATTAATTTGTAAACAGATACATGTTAAAAAAAGGTTAATATTATTAATTAGATCAGAAAATTCTATTGTATATTTAGAAAAAACTTACATAAAATATAGTTTAAGTCTAACTTTAAAGTAATTTATCTTATCGATTCTATAAAGATTATTCATAGTTTTTGGTCCAAACCAGCCTTTGGAGCAAACAGGGATATTGAAAAATACGATGGTGGTTGGCTTCATCCAAAATATCATTGGATGAGTTGGGCACTGAGTTGTTTGTCTTTTAGGGAAAAATATGACCAAGTTGAGCTTGTAACGGACCGAAGGGGTAAACACCTTCTTGTTGATACGCTAAAACTTCCTTACACCAAAATAACTGTGGAGTTGGATGGATTAAATCACTACCCGGAACAACTATGGGCGATAGGAAAACTATATGCATATCAAATACAAGATGCACCATTTATACATGTTGATGGGGACGTCTATGTTTGGGGAAGATTTGGACAGGATATAGAAAATGCAGAATTAATCGGTCAACATCTGGATATAGAGGAAGGTCATTATTATCACAGTCTCCAACATTTAGAAAGAAATAACATTCAGTTGCTTGAAGAGTTTAAAAATGACTTTTCGTCAAGAAAAAGATTTGATTCATCCAACGCAGGTATCATTGGTGGTAACAATATTGATTTCTTTAAAGACTATGTTGATCGTGCATTTCATTTTATAAATAGTAACCTGGACAGGATAAATAAAAATGTGAACGGATCTTCCTTTGCTATGATTTATGAACAATATCTTTTCTCGGTAATGGCTAGAAATACAGGTATCGATATCAAGCATTTAATCCAAGAAAAAGAAGAAAACATTATGCATCTGAGCGATTTCTTTAATCGATTTGGGCCTTTAAAGTTCGTTCACCTTCTTTCAAGAGCAAAATCTATGATGGAATGCTATGGAGAGTTAGAATTACAGTTATTATGTGATTATCCAGATTATTATAACAGAATTTGTTCTTTGTTTAATGATAATGCTAATTGAATTGTCTTTAATAGGAACACATTACAAGCGAACGTTGGTTTTGGTTGAAGCCCTTTCATTAGATAAATCCTTATTTGTAAACAAAATTTCTCAATTGAAAAGGGATGACCTAAAAGATGTTATGCTGGATACGAAAGGTTTGGAAAAAAGGATTTCATCTCTCGACCAAAAGCGGTTGAATGAGATTTTTGAAATAGAACAGGAAAAGTTCTTTTTACGTGATAGCATTTCTTTTACAAAGGAGATACGAAAAAGAGAGGTTTCGCAAAGTAAACTAAGAAATATAGTACTGAATAAGCCTTATACAAAAATCTTTAAAATGAGGTTTGGTCTCAACCCGTTGGTTAATACATACGAATCTGATTGGAAATGGATAATTAGAGAATCCTATTCTGAAGTCTTAGAAGTCAAAAATATTCTCATCACAAAAGAAGAGGACCATTATTTTCTTTTTAAAAGAACGGGCGTTTATGACAAATCACTGGAATCAAACGTTTTAGAGTATCCATTGAGTGAGTATTCTTATTTTTTGTTAAGACTGTTTGAATCACCTATCACACTGATGGAGGCCACAAATCGATTGCTCTTAGAACTTGAATTAGAATCCGAAAGGGAAAAAAAACAAATTTGGAATTTAACGGAGTTCCTTATCAGGGAATTGATTTTTCGAATGTTTATAATTCCAATCTAAGACTGAGTTATGTTTAATATAAAATACGTTAAGGAATGTTTTCTTGGAATCGTATTCCTTTCTTCTTTCCTTGAAAGAATTGAAATATGGTCTGTAATTCGAATCTAAATAAGTAAAATGTACAGTAAAGAAAGGTTGGAATCTCAATTATCAGAAATAGCTCAACTCATAAGTGTCAAATATACGGACCATGATGATAATCTTGGTGTTCTAGCAGGAATTTCCGGGGCAGCCTTATTTCAATTTTATTACTCAAAACACACAGGTAGCGAACATAATGCTGATATAGGTGCCGAAATAATTGCACATTGTATTGAAAAAATCAATGCTGGATTTTCTCACCCCTCATACTGCAATGGAATCGCCGGCATGGCATGGGTTATCCAGCATCTGGACAAGGAGGGCTTTATAGAACTGGACAGTGACCATTTATTAAGTCAATTTGATGATTTCTTATTTGATAAAATGAGACATGATTTGGGTAAGGGCAGATTTGATTTTTTACATGGTGGCCTTGGATATGCGTTCTATTTTTTCAAACGATTTAAGGAAACTCAAGATCTTAAACTTCGAAAGAAATACCAAAGTATTCTTGTTCACTGCATCTCTGAGATGGAAAGACTGGCCGTAATCGAAAACAATATGGCTAAGTGGCCCAGTGTTTTGGATCCTGAAAATAACATTTATGGATATAATCTAGGTGCCGCCCATGGAGTGGCAAACATATTAAACTTTTTCTCCAGACTCCATAAATTCAATGAATTTGGAAAACTAACAAGTCACACTTTGGAATTAGGTGTAAAATACCTTAGGACAGTCCAAAACGCAACTTCAGCAGATATCTCGTTGTTTCCAAATGCAGTTGTTGACAACAGTTCGAAACAATATAAGAGTAGGTTGGCCTGGTGCCATGGAGATTTAGGCATTGGTATATCAATGATGCATGTCGCTGAAGCACTTAATAACCCTTCGTTGATGGAAAATTCTTTATTTGTTCTACAGCAAACAACTAAAAGAAAAAACACCAGGGATACCATGGTGGTTGACGCAGGTTTTTGTCATGGTTCATATGGAAACGCACATATGTATCATGTTGCCAACTACCATAAACCCTGCAAGCTGTTTGAAGATTCAATAAATTTTTGGATTGGTGACGGCCTAAATAAAGCAAAACACCAAGACGGATATGTAGGTTATAAGCAATTGTCTGGACCAGATAGAAACTGGACTCCTTCTTTATCAATTTTAGAGGGTATTTCTGGTATTGGACTGGTAATGATTGATTTGCTCTCTTCAGAGAGAAACACATGGGATGAATGCTTAATGATTGGTAAATAAAGAGTGCTGTGAGTATTAATGAAAATCCATACGATCATATGCCGAACTTCGTTTTGCGTACCCCATTATTTGAATTTGGTTTTTATACCAGACTCACAAATAATGAGGTTGTAGCAAATGAAGATCTAATAAAAATATGTCAGGACCCAATAGTAAAAGAAGCTATGTTTTTGGCCTCTCCTACAGTCTATTTTGCCATGGAAAAAATGATTGATGGAACTCTTGACGATAAGCGTCTAAAAAAGTTGCAATATACGTTGCTAAAATACCTAACGAGAATGTCTACAAGGTGTACTCCATTTGGTCTTTTTGCCGGGTGTGCGTTAGGGGAATTTGCTCCAGAAACGGATGTTGAAATGATTGATTCGTCACAGAATAAAAGGCATACCAGACTAGATATGAATTTTCTTGTTGCTCTTTCACAAGATCTTGCTAAAAAGGAAAAAATCCAAGAAAACCTACTATTTTATCCGAACTCCAGTTTGTACAAATCTGGTGACAAATTGAGATATGTTGAATATTATTACGTCAAAGGTACAAGACAACATCGAATAGTGGAAGTCGATGATTCATACTACTTGCAGAAGGTCCTATTACAGGCAAATCAGGGCACTTATTTACCAGATTTAATTTCAGAATTGACAGTATTGGATGTTCCATATGACGATGCTAAGTCTTATATATCTGAATTAGTTGAAAATCAATTGTTAGTAAGTGAATTAGAGCCTTCTGTCTCTGGGCCGGAATTTATGGAACAAATTATGGAAACATTGAGAAAGGTTGGTAATGCGCAATTTGAAGCTAAAATTCTTGGGAAGACAAAAGACCTACTTGAAAAAATTGATGAAAACATTGGAAACTCGCCTGGGGTCTATTTGGATTTGGGAAAGCATATTGAGAAGTTATCCACTCCCTTTGAACTAAAGTACCTTTTTCAAACCGATATGAAGTTGGAACCACAAACAAACCAAATTTCTAAATTGGTTATTAATGATGTTAAAAAGGGAATGGTTTTACTCAACAAATTGACAATGTCACCCTCCAATAACAATTTAAGCATATTCAAGCAGGCCTATATAGAAAGGTACGATAGACGAGAAATGCCCCTTTCAACTGTACTTGATACTGAAACAGGCATTGGTTATCTGCAAGAAGCAAGTTCTGGTGATATCAACCCGTTGGTTGATGACCTCATTTTACCCCTTAAAGAAAGTAAGTACAAACCAAGGGAAATTGAGTGGAATCGCATACATGATATACTACAAATGAAATTGTTAAGTTGTGATAGAAACGGTCAAAGTAAAATCATTTTGGAAGAGAAAGATTTCGAAGAATTTCCTACGAGGTGGGATGATTTGCCGGAAACTTTATCGACTATGGCCGCATTTGTAATTGACAAGGGCGTTCAAAAAATTAACTTCTCTAGATTCCGTGGCTCTACTGCAGCCATTTTGATGGGAAGATTTTGCCATTCGGATACAGGGATTCATGAGCATGTCCAAAATATTGTGCAGTTGGAAGAAAGGATGAATCCTGATAAGGTACTGGCTGAAATTGTTCATTTACCAGAAGCAAGAGTAGGCAATGTCCTGATGCGCCCAAAACTTCGGGAATATGAAATTCCTTACCTAGCAAAATCTATCCTGGGAATTGAAAAACAATTACCTCTTGATGATTTGTATATATCGATTAAAAACGATAACATTTTTTTAAGGTCAAAAAAACTGGATAAACAGGTTTTGCCACGTTTGACCAATGCACATAATTTTTCATTGAGTACTTTACCCATATATCAGTTTCTTTGCGATATGCAAACGCAAAGTCTAAGGGATGACTTATATTTTAATTATGGTCCTTTAGAATATCAAAGAGATTTTTTACCAAGAGTAGAGTTCGGAAATATTATTTTCCATCTTGCTAAATGGAAATTAAGAAGGCAAGACATTGAGGAGCTTCTCCGTCAAAAGGATAATACTGAAGTTTTAAAGGAATTAGTGCATGCGTTTCGAAAGAAAAAAAGACTGCCTGAATTAGTTGTATTAGAGGATAATGACTTTAAATTGTTGGTTAACCTTAATAATATAACCTTGGTACAAATGTTTCTTGACACGGTGAAAAAAAGAGATGAGTTTGTACTTTCTGAATTTCTTTTTGAAAGGGAGGGTTTGGTAAGGTCACCTGATAGTTATTTTACCAATCAAGTCATAATTTCCTTTTTTGATAAAAGAAAAGTAAAGGAATTCTAACACCTCTTTATATGCATAACACAATTAGAAATTTTGCCTTAGGTAGCGAATGGTTGTATTATAAAATCTACATTGGACCTCAGACTGGTGACGCATTATTGAGCCAGGCTATCAAACCATTGGTCAGTAATTTGATAGGTCGCAAACTTATCGACAAGTGGTTTTTTATTCGATACACAGACCCTGATTTCCATATTAGAATTCGCTTAAAGATAAGCGATACGAAATATATTTGCAAAAAACGGGCATAGTATACCACCTTCGGCGGGTCAAAGTGAGCCACCCGCGGCGGACCAAAGTGAGCATAGTGGGGCGGATGAAAGTGAGCCACTAAAAAGATCGATTCTATTTGAGTGTTGCGATGGTTTCTTTTGTAAAAAAGACCATGGCGAACAAACAGATAGATATGCGAAAGGCAAAAAGGATTTACAAATTGTACGGCGAGGGGGCCAGCAAGCGACGGATCAGCAAGGAACTTGGCATCTCCCGCAACACGGTGGCCAAGTACATCGAGTTCTTCAAGTGCTACAGGCTGACGCCCTACGAGGTCTCGGAGATGACCCTGGAGGAGATCCACAGGCTCTTCAAGGCGGACCAAAAGCCCAAGAGCGAACAGCTGAGGACCTTAGAGCGGTACTTCCC
>NZ_RZNA01000041.1 GCF_003992595.1 Flagellimonas oceanensis | reverse complement strand
TTTGACTTTTGCAAAATGTAAAGACAAATTCCGTTTGCGATAAGTGCAAAAATCGAAACGATAATCATTGTCGAAAAATCGGGTAATTTCTCGTCTCCGAAAAATCTTCTTAAAACTTCCACAAATCCGATAATTGCAAGTGTAATTTGAAAATATCCAGCAAGTTTGGCAATACGCTTTTTCTTAATCAATGTTCCGCCAACCGCAAACAAACTAATTCCGTAAACAAAACTGTCGGCAAGCATATCCAAACTATCGGCAACAAGTCCCATTGATTTTGAGATTATTCCTGTTGTCATTTCGATTATGAAAAAGGCAAAATTTATGGCAAGTACAGACCAAAGTAACTTTTTTTGGTTTGCATTTTCTTTAAATTCCGTTTGGTCGGTTTGTTCGGTCGAGATTTTCTTTCCGCCTAAATTTAGTTCGATAACGGACTTTTCGATTTGGTCGGTTTCCCCGCTGTGAAAAACAGTCAGTTTTCGGTTCGGAATATCAAAGTCCAAATTCGCAATACTTGAAATTCCGTCCAATTTCATTCGGATTAGATTTTCCTCTGAAGGACAGTCCATTTTGGTAATTTCGAATATTGTTTTTTTCATTCGGTCTCTGGGTTTTTCGGCATTACTTACAACTTGTATACATGCTGAACTTTGTTGGGTATATTTATCCAAAATGATTGGCTATGCCCAAGTTTTATATTTTAATTCAAAGCATAGCTTTTTTATCGTTCAATATTTTTTTGGGGGAGTTCAGGAACTAAATGTAAGAAATTTCAATAGATTAATAAATCTGAAATTCCGTAAAGAGTTTTAATAATTTTATCCTATTGAGGGTCATGACAAAAAATACACATAGGTTCCAGATTTGAACAACATTGTTTTTTCATTAATAGGGCTAAGTGGAAATGGTAAAGCAAGAGGGCAACACGGCAGGCCGGTGTTGCGTAGAAAAATTTTTGAACAACCTACTGTAAGACAGTGGTTTATTATTCAAAAGGTTTTTGAAAAAGTGTTCCTAGCGATTGAAATTTGCGGCAAATGCTCTTGAAAACCCTATAAACAGGCGCAAATTTGCGGCAAATCAAAAAAAATTAATTGAATTCTTTAAATAGGGTTTTATGAGTACTCAAAATTGGGGAAAGAAAAGCTCTAATAAGATATACTCCATAATGTCGTGGTCAATTCCCTTACAAATAAAGAAGTGTCATTCATAATGGTGCTAGCAGGACATTATTTTTCAATAACACCTAATTTAACGGACTTTAGTATCTCTTTTGCATAATTCATATTGCAACCCAAGGCTTTGACCAAAGCTATGGCAAGTGGACTGGATGAATCCTGCATCTCTTGATTCAATAGGTCATTTATTTTCACTTCCAATGCTGCATCAAGAACCAAACCACGTTTCATTTTTCGCCTCATTATTCTTGCACCAACAAGTCGGGTGTCGAAATTTTCCATATCGAATAAATCTGAATGTTCCGCATCCTCCCTAAACATTTCTGGTTCATACAGTGCCCAAGCAATGCGTAAAATATTAGCGGTATCCCCCAAGTCTTTTTCCCTATCCTCTGGTTTTTCGGACCAAGCAATCAGTTTTAGAATAACCAGACCATGGGCCGGACTAACAGGCAATGCAATGCCATAAGGATGATCAAAAGTTTCAACCTCCTTGGATACTTGCGTCATTCCAACAACTTAAAGCTATAGGTTTCCTTCTGCAAACCGAACCATTCTTTCCTCTTCAATACCACCAAAAGGCAATAGGTCAATTGTAGTTTTGGATTCAGCATGGAACAAACTATAGGGCACATTTCCTTGAGATCTCTCAAAGCCATGCTTTTTCAATTCTTCCTTGACGGCATCAAATTGTTCATGGTTGGGTACCATAACAGCAAAATCAATATCCCCAGTAGCGCGCTTCGGCTTTTCCCCAACCTTATAAAGGGCAACATCGCGTGCGTTAGCTCCAATAAGGTAAGAGTTGATTCCATTTGCCTTAAATACGGTGTCTAGTATTTTGTATACCTCTCCATGGTGGGCAAAGGAATATTCTTTAAAGCTTTGGTTTGATATGCTCATTAAATATCTTTTGTGCTATTTCCAAATTCCTTGGTTCACCGGAATAAATTAATTCGGCATAGACCAAAACTGGGGGTACAACATTTATATCATTTAAATAGTTTGCCACACTATCCATTTGGTTGGTTTGTAACCAGAATGGTTTGTATAATTTGATGTTCCCTTTGGGATTTGGAACAAGCTTTAATGTTTGCATTATGTCCTTATTACTGTGAAAGGTCGTGAACATGCTGAATTTTTCTGGAAAAAAATTATTCGTAAGCAGAGCTGCAGCTGGTTCTCCACTCCAAAATATCTGGGGGCGTAAATATTTTTTTTTCCACTCATCTTGCATACCCCCCGAAAAAGAAAATGTGCCAAGGTAGTATTTGTGCAATATTTTTTCGTTAACCAATGGTATCCATCGATCTAAAAGTTCTTCATACTCCAAAAGTTTGTATTTATCATTCCCGTCTTGGGAAAATAAATACCCATACTCTGAGAGCCCCTGCATAATCTTACTAACGCTGCCCAATGATATCATGCTATTATCCGCCAAATACCTTTGTGTTTCATTGACCAGTTTTGGGTCCTGTAGAAATTGAAATATTAATTGTCCCCCTGCCTGGGTAAATATCTTGGAAGAAGGTTTCACATAGGGCGATGCATTGTTGTTTTCCAAATACACCTTTAGCGGGGATAGGTTCAAATAGGCATTACCATAACTGTCCAAATAATTGAACTTATATTCACGTAACATTTCCTTGGCCTTAGGTGTTAGGTAGTTTGCTACAACTAGAATAGGAAGTTCTTGTTTTTCCCTAATTATGGCCGGAATATTGTGCTGACGGATTTCATTTCTAAAATACACTGACACTTTATGGCCTTCAAGTGAATAGATTGGCAATTCTGAAGTTTGTTGAGCATCCAAAAATTTGGCCTCGATTTCAATATCCAGGGCCTCTAAAAACTTCATGAATGTTATAAAATCAAATGACATGTTCACTTTTTTTATTTGTTCATGAAACATGAACATTAAAATATAATGAACAAAATTAAAACATTCATCTTATGAAAGAAAAATAACAGCTGTTTTTATTATTTATCCCTTAATTACCCTTAAAGGTCAGCATCCTCCTAATCATCATTTCGGTTAAATAGAGGCTTTCATTTTGTCTCGTGAGCGGGTCGAAAATTGTAAAGCAAGAGGATAGCACGCAGGCGCGATGCCATTGATCTATTTTCCTTCGGAAAAGCCCATTTTTAGGATGTTTCTTAAAAATAATGGTTGTTGACGTTTACATCATTTTTGACTAAAAAATGCCTTAAGCCCAGTAAAATCAATGGATTTTTGACTAAAAAACGGTAATTTTTTGTAACCCTTAAATGTCGATTTCATTCCAATTTTAACCCAGCATAAATTTTTGAGTATTCCCATTTTTCACGTAAAAATGCTTTCAGCCCAGTAAAATCAAAGAATTTTTCACGGAAAAATCAAAAATGATGAACCGTTTTGATAAAAATATACCTTTGTTATCTGCTAAATGTCCACTTGTATTTTATTGAACCAGTTTTGTACATTACCATCGGATGATTGTGGGAAACTCCCTATATTTGAGATATGCAGACAAAGACCAAGAATAACCATATAGGTAGAAAGATCAGTAGGATCAGGGAACTCCGTGGAATGAAACAGGAGACCCTTGCCGAAGAACTGGGTATCAGCCAACAGGCCGTTTCCAACATTGAGAACAGTGAAAAGGTGGATGATGTAAAGTTGGAGGAAATTGCCAAGGCCTTGGGAGTGACCAAGGAAGGAATTCAACAATTTAATGAAGAGTCAATCTTTAACTATTTCAATAGTTTCCATGACAGTAGTGCATTTAATACCCACTGCACATTTAATCCATTGGATAGGTTGATGGATGCTTATGAAGAAAATAAGAAACTTTACGAGCGTTTATTGCAAGCGGAAAAGGACAAGATTGCTTATCTGGAAAAGCTTATAAAATAAAGATATCCTACCTCGCTCAATAGTATTAGTTTGGCAAGATTTGGGGCTTGCAGCGCGAAACTTGGTTTCGCTCGCTTTGCTTCGTTCGCTTTTTTTATTCAGTTTCCTTTTGCGACCCGCCGGGAGCAAAAGCAAGATTTGTCATGACAATGACACATCTTGAATTTCCACTACGTGGAAAACTCCAAAGATTATATAATCCTTCAAAACATAATCGTTGAAATGTAATTTCTGGTCTGTTGGGAAAGAGAGATTTGTACCTTTATACAGTGGATAAACAACAAAATATAGCGAGTATCTTCCCAAAACACCTTTTTTGGGACGTTGATATGAACAAGCTAGATCTTCAAAAGGATAAAGGCCTCATTATTCCAAGAGCTTTGTTTGCCACAACTGAGAGTACTTTTTCAAGAGACATAACACGTCTGGAGAGCTTGTATTCCCAAGAAGAAATTTTAACCGTTCTGAAAACTACTAAAGAACTCATAAGCAATAATATCTGCAAATGGGTAGCGGATAGGTATGTCGTAAATAGATTTGAGCGTTTCAAGTTATAATTTCCTTGTTCATAATTTTGTTTATAATATACTGTCTTCAAGTACATTAATCCATTGACTTTCTCCTGAATAAAAGCTAAATTCACGCCATACAGCCCGTGGTTGGGTTCAACCATCTGAATAAACTATTAAAGAAAAACCCAACCACGGGCTGTATGGCAAAGACAAGGTTCTGACGACGTAAGTATAGCTTGCGCCGTCGAAGTTTAAATTCTTTTCTTATCATCGTCATCGTATTGAATTCGTATATTTTCGTATCATAACGTATCTTCTGCACTGTTTCAGCTATCGTATCATTTTCGTATAAAATCGTATCATATCGTATCAATGTTCATTTATTTTCTTACTTTTGGGTAAATGAACAATGTACATACACTTAAGATTTCTTTAGATTGGAAGCTTATCTCTGTCATTAGTAAAATAGACAGGTTCGATGCCGAATGGACATCTATTGAAAAAAAAGAAGGCCAAAGCCTAAAACAGCTAAAAGCTATTGCAACAGTTAGAAGCGTTGGTGCATCAACAAGGATTGAAGGCTCGAAAATGAGTGATGCAGAAGTTGATGTTTTTTTGAAAAACCTATCTATTGAAAAAATAGAAAACCGAGATACTCAAGAGGTAGCGGGATATTTTGAAGTCCTAGATTTAATCTCTGAATCTTATGAAGATATTGAAATTTCAGAGAATTCACTTAAAAATCTCCATAACCTACTTCTAAAATACAGTGAAAAGGATAGATGGCATAAAGGTGACTACAAACAGCATAGTAATAGTGTTGAGGCCACCTTTCCTGATGGCTCCAAACAAATCATTTTTGAAACCACACCTCCTGGAATAGAAACCGAAGATGCTATGAGAGCATTAATAGATTGGTTTCACAATGATATAGAAACGCATACATTGGTGAAAACTGCCATTTTTTGTTATGAATTTGTGAGTATCCACCCTTTTCAAGACGGTAACGGGAGATTAAGTAGACTACTATCAACTCTGTTGCTATTGAAATATGGCTACAAATGGATTCAGTATGTGAGTTTTGAACATGAAATAGAACACAGGAAAGTTGAATATTATCAAGAACTAAGAAAATGTCAAGTGCAAAGGCCGAACGAAGAAGTTACTTCTTGGATTTACTTTTTCTTTGATGCCCTATTAAACATACAAAAACATTTGATGGAGAAATTGGCAGTTGAAGGTATTGAATCAAGTCTATCACCGAAAGAAAAATCTATTCTTGTTTTCATAACAGATCATCCCGGAACCAAATCGGGGGAAATTGCAAAAAAACTTGATATTCCGAATCCAACGGTAAAAAGAATACTATCTGATTTGGTTGATAAAAATCTGATAGAGAAATTTGGCGCTGGGCCGGGCACCAATTATAGTCTGAAATAAAATTTAGTTAAATCACATACCCTTTCGGTGAATCACTAAAAAACACCCCTTGAAATTTCCTTAAAACACTACTGTTTTCCAGTCCCAATGAACACCCTCTTCCTTCCCACAAATGGTATCAACATAAAATTTAATTTTGCCATTCATTTTAAGCAATTCTCACTTTCTTTCCATCAAGCCAGTGAAAGAAAAAATAGTCAATGGCCAGGACAATATTGTTAGGGCCTCCCGTCATATTTGGCCCGGAACCAAGCTTCTTTATCCGTTTTCCGGACTGGAAAGTGCCCCGACTTGGCCAACGTGGAAACGATGTCAATGTTGCGGGCTTTTTCGCAGTCCATGGTATTTTTATTTTTTCTCTCATTGTCTCAATTTTTGTTATTTCTCCTACCTTCTTACCTAGCCCAATGATGACATGGGTTTACAAGCTAGGTCAGATGTTTTTTCAACTTACCTATCTTACCCTTTAGGTAGGTTAGGTAACGTCTAGGTAAGTTGGAAGTTATATATCCTACCTAAGGTTTTGCCCCATGGCCATTTGCTTTATCCTGCTTTAGGTAACTAGGTAGGTATTATTCTTCTTTCTTTGCAAATTCCATTTCCCAAGGGGGTCCCCCAAAGAGCGGTCGGGACAAATAGCCGAAAATCTGCTTTAAGGGGTGCTTTATATTTTGATTTATTTGTTCCTTTCGTTCTGCGTTCCGTTTCTAACGAAATTTTGATGATTTGATGACAAACCTCTGGGAGACCCAATAAATACTGGTAGTTCCCCTGTCATCATTTTGTCATCGTTTCATCATTTTTGTTTTTTTCTTCATTGTTCCTGTCATCATTTTTCATTTTGATGACAGAATGATGACAAAGTGATGACAGCCTAAACCCTTATAAACACTGGGCTAATATCAATCTGTCATCAAATCATCAAATTTTTGGCATGTAATTTTATTTTTTCCTGTAGTTCATCATCCATCTAACCGTACTATATAAAAAGCCTATTTTGCCCCAACGGCAAAAAGGGGTACACAATCGAGCTCCCAACTTTGGCCTGGACACTAAAAATTTATCACACTGTCCAAAGCTTCGTCCGCCTCCTTATGGATAAAATTGGCTTGATAGTTCAAAGTAGTTTTTAAATCGCTATGGCGATAGAGTTTTTGAAGCATCAAGGGATGAATCTTGTCACCCGCAATATTCCCAAAACTGTGACGTGCAATATGATTGGAAAGGGGTTTTTCTATTTCACAAAGCTTAGCGATTCTCCTGAGATATTTGTTACATAGTTTTGTGGCATTTCTTGTTTTTACAAAAACAACTTTGGTGTCCTTCGGATTGACATCCTTTAGAAAGGGAAAAACATAGCCATTATTTAACTCTTTGTCATTCGTATATAAATCCAAAATGACCTGCGCTTTATCCGGGATTTTTAAGCTTACCGGTTTAGAGTTTTTGTTCATTACATAGAATAGACGATTGTCTTTGAAATCGCTCCATTTTATCTGTACAATATCCGAAATACGGATGCCAGCAAAATAGAAAGCCGTTAACCAGACGTTCCGAGTGTGCCAAATAGAAGTTCCAATGTCCAACTCCAATTGCTCGATGCTTTGAACTTCTTTGATAGTCAAACCGATTTTATGCCCTGAACCAATCCTTATTTTTTCCTTATCACCAGCAAAGGGGTAATATTTGGATGGAACTATCCCGTCTTTTATAGCCACATTGAACAAGGTACGGATAAAGATAAGTTGATTGGTTATGGTTCGTTCTTTATGTTCCAGATAAATAGTGCAAAAATCCTTGAACTTTTCAATAAAACGCTCATTGATGTCTATAAATCTAAGTGATGGTCTGTTTTTGAAATAACGCACCGAATCATAAAAGTCGGTTTTCGATTTGCGTCCATCACTGATGCGTTTCTTTCTTCGGCTTTTAATGCCCTCAATGATCTCATCCTTATTCAACGAACGTTTAAGGTGTAAAAATTCATCTATATTAAAAAGAATTGACATCTCGGCCTTGGCAACAGATATGGTTCCCCTATCATATTTATCCTTTATACGTTCAGCAGCTAACACAAAAAATGGTTTTATCCCCTCTACTCCCTTCAACTTTTGATTAGCCTGTTTTGGAGTTAGGCTTTCCTCCTTCAAATCAAAATAAATATCGTTGGCCTCAATCAACTTTTTCATCAGAAAGTTGTTCAACTTTTTATAATTGGGGTGTGATCTTCTGACCCTGCTAACTGTCTTATCCCAATCTTTTTCAAGAATATACTGGCCTAAAAATCGGTAGCTTGTTCTATAATTATCACTTATCCGCAATGCAAGTGGAGCTGAACCGTCGTTTCTTTCCTTATTTTTCCGTCGAACAATCTTAATACTAGCCATAATTCTTCTTTTTAATCCTTAATAAAAGTACAACTTTAAACAAAAAAAGGGGTACAGAATAGGTACAGAATAAATTGATATTAAATGGATTCATTTGGTTTTATTTAACATTTAAAAAAATGTAAATAGTTTATTTTCAATTGTTTAAGTATTTATTAGTTGGTGTTTTATCAAGCTCATAACCCGAAGGTCGCTGGTTCGAGTCCAGTCCCCGCTACTAAATTAGAAGCCATTCACTTGAAAATCAGTCGAATGGCTTTTTTTATGCCCGATATTTTCCCGACATTTTAACTTCACTCAGAAATATCCAAAAATAATCAGTCCATACAACAAACTTAGTGGGGGTAGCCCCCAATCATCAAACCAAAGGGCGGGGGCTGAACATGGGCGTTCAAGCAAGGAGGGGGTAACCTAAATTGCGATATTGCAATGGTGCGTAGTATGAAGTCTGAAATTTTATGACTATTTTTCTTACCTGAAATCCCACCATTATACGGGGATTACATTCCCCCACAAAAAATATAATTTCTTTTTATGACCAGTGAAGAACGATTCTTTCATCAGCTTATGAGGAAGACCAGAGCATTATTTCTGAAAAGCAAGACATTTGAAAAGCATCAAGACAAAAATTGGAATTCAGCTATATGCGAAACACCTATTCAAATAAACAAAGGCTTGTTTTTCGGTTTGAATTGGGGAGGGGACAATATAGGCCAACAGACCGCCTATCCCGAAAAGCATCGTAAAAGGGACTGGCAATTTATATCCCATAGCAGAAAGTTCTTTAGAGAATATCTAAACTCAGAAATAGAGGATTTAAATTATTCCAACTTTTGTTTCTTCAGAACACCAAAAGCACACCAATTAGAAAACACTGACTGGGAACTTGCTTATCCATTGTTCAAAGAATATGTGGACTTTATAAACCCTCCATGGACACTGATGCTAGGCAAGTCTAATTATGCCCTTTCTCAACATATATTCAACAAACAGGAATTTTCTGTTTGGGATGATATAAACAAAAAAACAGTTTACGGTTACACAGGAATATTATTCTCAAAATATCCCTTTGGTTCCGTTCCCCACCCACAAGCAAGAATTTCATCAGATTCAAGGAATGAAATTTGGAAAACCATAACTGACGGAATAAAAGAAAAGGCCTTCGATGAAAACAATTGATTTCATTCTAACCACTGAGCAATTTAAACACCTTGAAAAAGCATACCCCAAAAAAGGCCATAATGCTGATATTGGCAAGAAAGCAGTTCAGATTGCCAAATACTACTTTAATAGTTTATATGAGAACCCAAAATTTGAGGATAATATTGATGGAGTAGATTTAATTGTGCATACTCCAAATAATAGACTAGAATATGAAGTAAAGGGGACAGAAGATTCTAGAATAGCATTTTCTAAACTAAAAGTTTCAAGCACTAATGTCCATAACAAACTAGTGAACGGATTAACCTTATTAAGAATTTGCAGTGTTGGAAATCGCACTGTTCAGCTTCATTTTATGCAATATGGGGAAGATTTTTTGCTTGAACCAGAAGCAAGATGGGCAGTTAAACCTGCGAATGTAAGATAATATGGTGTTTCATCGATGCAACGATGCATTTCATCGACAATTATATATTTTGAAACGTTCTACAAAGTTATTTTAATATTTTTGTTGTAGAAAGTTTCAAATAAATATACGTTGATTAAGCAAAAACTCCAAAATATCGCCAACATCCAGTTTGGGTTATACGAAAAGCCTAATCATACAGGTAGTATTAAGTACTTGCATGCTGGTCATTTTGACAAACTATATAATCCAACCGAGTTTAAAGATAGCTACATTGAACTTGACGGGAAAAACGATAAATTCCTTTTGAAGCCAAACGATTTAATTTTAGCTGGTAAAGGACATCGGATTTTCGCATGGCCATACGACCCTAATTTCGGCAAAGCCATCCCCTCTTCTCTTTTCTACATAATCCGACCTAACACTGACTATGTCTTAGGAGAATATTTAGCCTATTATCTAAACTCAGAAAAAATTCAGTACGAATTAAAACTTATTGGAGCTGGCGCTACAATCACATCGATTCCTAAAAAAGAATTGGGGCAAATAACCATTACCCTACCCCCTATCAAAAAACAACAGGAGATTATTGAACTAATACGGGTTTTGGATGAGAATATAGAACTAACCAAAAACCTATTGGAAAAACGAACAACACTGAAGCGAGGGTTAGTGAACAGAATAATGAATCAAGAAATAAAATAATCATGAGTAATAAATTAACACAAAGCGTAATTAATGATAAGGTTTGGGCTGCATGCGACACCTTCAGAGGTACAATAGATGCCACACAGTACAAAGATTATATCCTCACCATGCTCTTTATAAAGTACATTACTGATGTAAGCAATGAAAAACGGGAGGATTACCTAAAAAAGTATGATGGTGATGTTGAACGAGTGGAACGTGCCATGAAGCATGAACGTTTTAAGATACCCAAAGAAAGCTCATTTGATTTCCTATATGAAAACCGAAATGAACCAAATCTAGGAGAGCTTATCAATATCGCATTGGAAAACATCGAAGATGCAAATAGAGGAAAGCTTGAAAAGGTATTTCGAAATATCGACTATAATTCAGAACCCAACTTAGGCCAAACCAAAGACCGCAATCGTCGTTTAAAGAATCTTTTAGGTGATTTTGTGGGGCTAAATCTTAGACCCTCCAATTTGGAAGGAAACGACATTATCGGTGATGCTTACGAATACTTGATTGAAAAATTTGCTTCGGATGCTGGTAAAAAGGCTGGTGAATTTTACACACCAAAAAATGTATCCATACTACTTGCAAAGTTGGTTGAAGCTAAAGCTGGCGATAGAATATCAGACCCCACGTGTGGTTCTGGTTCATTACTACTTAAAGTTGCAAACGAGATAGGAAGCAAAAATGTTTCCTTGAATGGACAGGAAGTTAATGGTAGTACATGGGCGTTAGCTCGAATGAATATGTTTTTGCATGAAATGGACAATGCCCGCATTGAATGGGGAGACACATTGAACAATCCATTACTAAGAGAAGGGGATGCATTAATGAAATTTGATGTGGTAGTTGCCAATCCTCCTTTTTCTTTGGACAAATGGGGTGCAGAGAATGCAAGTTCCGATAAATACAACAGATTTCACAGAGGAACACCTCCAAAAAGTAAGGGCGACTATGCCTTTATTACTCATATGATTGAAACATTAAATGAGCATGGAAAAGCAGGCGTGGTTCTACCACATGGTGTTTTATTTAGGGGCAGTTCCGAGGGGAAGATACGAAAACAGCTTATTGATGAAAATTTATTAAAAGCTGTAATTGGGTTACCTGCCAATCTATTCTACGGAACAGGAATTCCAGCCACAATCTTAATTTTCGATAAGAATAAAGGCGACAATACCGATGTTCTATTTATCGATGCCAGTAATGAATACGATCCTGGTAAAAATCAAAATGTTCTGAACAAAAACAATATTGAAAAGATAGTATCTACATATAAAAACTGGGAGGCCAAAGACAAGTATAGTTATATAGCCAAAAGAGAAGAGTTACTTGAAAACGATTATAATTTAAACATCCCTAGATACGTAGACACCTTTGAAGAAGAAGAACCAGTTGATATTATTGAAACACAAAAAGAAATCAAAGAATTGAAGTCCAAAATTGCTGAGGTAGAAACGCAGTTGAGTAAGTATCTAATTGAACTAGGATTTTAAAATGGAAACAGTAGCAGAAAATACAACTGGACTACGGAGGATTAAAATCGGCTGGATACCAGCAGAATGGGACTACCTGCCATTAAGCGATATCAGTCTTAAAATAACAGATGGAGCTCATTATAGCCCTCCAAGTGTGGATGAAGATGTAGGATACCCTATGTACTCGATTAAAAATATGAGCAATATTGACTTCAAAAGAAATCAACCTCGATTTATAAGCAAGGATGTGTTTGATTCATTGATTAAACAAGGCTGTCAACCAGAACTTGGAGACATTGTGATTGCAAAAGACGGGTCTGTTCTGAGGTATTGCTTTGTAATAACAGAAAAATTTGATGGTGTACTCCTATCTTCTGTAGCGATCTTGAAACCAAACACTAAAATTGTTTATCCAGAATTTGTTTGCCAATTTCTTAAACTACCACACGTAAGAAATTATGTTGTAAAGGCTTTAACCACTGGAACAGGAGTTCCAAGAATTGTATTGAAAGATTTTAGAGGCTTAAAAATTGCTCTGCCCAATAAAAATGAACAACTAAAAATAGCATCAATATTATCAGAATGGGATAAAGCCATTAAAATCACCCAAACCCTGATTGACAAATTAAAGCTTCGTAAGAAAGGATTGTGTCAGCAGTTATTGACAGGAAATATTAGGTTGACTGGATTCTCTAAGGAATGGAAAGAAATAACGTTAGGCGAAATAACCGATAGAATAACAAATAAAAATGAGGAATTAAATGATACTGTTGTAACTATTTCCGCTCAAAGAGGTTTTGTAAAACAGGAAGATTTTTTTAATAAAAGAGTTGCTAGTTCAACCCTCTCAGGATATTATTTAATCAAAAGAGGGAATTTTGCTTATAACAAAAGTTACTCTTCTGGTTACCCCATGGGAGCTTTCAAAAGGTTAGATGATTTTGACAAAGCCGTAGTAACCACATTATACATTTGCTTTTCTGTAAAAGAAAATATTGACTCTGATTTTCTTCTCAACTACTTTGAAGCGGGTCTTATGATTAAAAACCTTATGAGAATCGCTCAGGAAGGTGGTCGTGCTCATGGATTATTAAATATTAGTCTGAAGGATTTCTTTGACTTAAAATTGATAATCCCAACTATCGAAGAACAAAAGGCAATTGCAAATGTTCTCAACAAAGTAGACAAAGAAATAGAGTGTCAAGAAGCCTATTTAAAGCATTTACAATTGCAGAAAAAAGGTCTGATGCAGCAATTGTTAACGGGAAAAATAAGGGTTAATTAAAATTAGAGAAAATGGAATTAAAAGATATTTTGGGGATCTGGCGGTGCATAAATGAAGGGATTACAATAGATTTCAATATCAGGATGTTTGACCCTAAACACGGTAAAGGACGGTCTCTTTTTACAATTTATGGAACTGATGCAAAAGGAAACAAAGTTTGGTATGAGTGGCAAGGAGCTGTTGTAGATTTAATCAGTAATCCTGATACAACTTTTACAATTCAAATTGACAATATAAACTATACAGAAGATAAACCTGAATACCAATCTCTTAAAGTATGGATGTTACTAGAGAACTCGATAATATTGGAATTGGCCAACGGGGATAGAGTAGAGTTTCAAAAACTGAAATAGCTTAAAGTTATGTACACAGAATGGCAAGACAAATACTATAATGAGATAGAACAAAGGATTGTTGAGTCTGCCATCTATTCTTATGAAGAAAATTTAAGATTGTCTTACCAAAGAACAGATTTTAAATCTAGGCTCATAGAATATTTAATAGTTGTAAATATTGCTAAAAAACTTTTTGATTGGGGATGGGACAATTTTATACATGTACAGCTCGAATACCCAATTTACGACTATTATAACGGTGCTTTCCCTGAATTTTCATGGGACAAAAAACTCAAAAGACAAAATCATAATCCTCCAAAAAACAAATCAGGTAGAATTGATATAGCACTAACAAAAGAGCCCTATAGGTCATTTCTATATAGAAAACCAAAACATATGTCCTTAGTGGGTATAGAAATAAAGTCCTTTGTTCGAAACAATTCCATTGTGGAAAAGGATATTGTTCGACTATCGGAGGCAATGGTTCAAACTGATGATATTGAAAAGAATTCAATTAGAGCAGGGTATGTTTTATTCTTCAAAAAGTTGGATAGACCGAATCAAATTGTAAAAGATTCCGAAATCCCCGAAATGAAATATAATGAACTATCAAAATGGGAGATGATATTGGATTGTTTTAAGAATAAAAATCAATCATTAGAATACATGATTAATCCAATTGAAGTTAAGGAAGCTGCTCTTGCTGAATTAGAAAAAAAGTACGACCCTGACTTTACCTCACATGATGAAGTAGCTGAAAATTCAGGTTTAATAATGTGTTATCTCGTCAAAATAAAAAGAAAATCAAAGTAGCATGCAGGATAAAATCATCATACTAAAAAATACAAAAAATGGGATAGTTAAGGATACCATAGTAACTATACAGGACACTATTAACATGCATTTTGAAAACTTGGTTAAACTTAAAAAGCCTGATGAAAATTTAGTAGTTCACACTATCAAAGAACCAATGTCTCTAGGTGAACAGATAGGACTCTGGGTAGGCATATTTTTAGGTGCAATCACGATATTTTACACTCTTTATTCAATTTATAAATTAAGGCAAAGTGATAAAGACACACAAGAACAATTAGATAAGCTATCAGGTATTGTAGTAGCTATTGAGGCACAAAATGGAATTATTACTGAAGGCAATACGGTCATGCGAGATTATTTCGCCGAGCTTCAAACCTTCATCTCTTCAGGAAGTGGCTCAGGAGCACTTGCCGAAATTGAAAATAAAAGGTTTAGGCTTTCGGTAAAACCGAGATTATATATCCCCAACAGTGGATACGCAGGCTACAATTATGAAATTTGGCTCAATCTAGCTAATCGAGGTGAGCTTTGTTTTTATGATGGATACGAATTTATCGAAGGTGACGAGGTTGAATTCAAAAAATGGAAAGAACCCATTGAAATAAAAAAGGACGCAAGGATTGAGTTATCTGGCAAATCATTAGTCAAGCATCCAAAAGATTTAGTTTTTAAAATGAAAATATTCTATCATGACCAAGAAGGGTTTGAATATGAGTCAATTATTGAGTGGAAAGGACGAGCAAAAATTATTGAAACTAAAGAGCTTTAAAAGATAAATATGAATTAAGCATTGATTATGTATACAGAAGAGCAACTAAAAAAAATTCTTGAAAAGTTAACAGCTTTACAGGCAGAAAATGAAATTGTTGAATTCAAGGAGGCTAAAAATGGATATGACTTCAAAAAATTGGGCAAGTACTTTTCTGCCCTATCTGCAAAAAACGGGCATAGTATACCACCTTCGGCGGGTCAAAGTGAGCCACCCGCGGCGGACCAAAGTGAGCATAGTGGGGCGGATGAACGTGAGCCACTAAAAAGATCGATTCTATTTGAGTGTTGCGATGGTTTCTTTTGTAAAAAAGACCATGGCGAACAAACAGATAGATATGCGAAAGGCAAAAAGGATTTACAAATTGTACGGCGAGGGGGCCAGCAAGCGACGGATCAGCAAGGAACTTGGCATCTCCCGCAACACGGTGGCCAAGTACATCGAGTTCTTCAAGTGCTACAGGCTGACGCCCTACGAGGTCTCGGAGATGACCCTGGAGGAGATCCACAGGCTCTTCAAGGCGGACCAAAAGCCCAAGAGCGAACAGCTGAGGACCTTAGAGCGGTACTTCCC
>NZ_RZNA01000040.1 GCF_003992595.1 Flagellimonas oceanensis | reverse complement strand
TGTAGATACCCCGATCTTTAGGACAGTTTCTCTACAAAACTAATATAATTCAAGCCGCTCTCTTAAATAGATCGATAGGTCTTTCATAGTCGATGGACTGGTGTCTTCTTTCATGGTTGTAATAATCAAAGTACTCTGCCAATAACAGATAAAGGTCCATACCGTCCCTTGGAGGGTTCAGGTATATCTTCTCGTATTTTACATTCCTCCATAGCCTTTCGATAAAGGCATTGTCCGTGGCCCTTCCCTTACCGTCCATGCTCAGGCGTATTCCCTGGCCCAAAACATAATTGGCGAACTCCTCGGCGGTGAACTGGCTCCCCTGGTCCGTATTGAGGATCTCAGGTGTCCCGTGCTCACCTATGGCCTCTTCCAATGTTTCCCTGCACCATTGGGCATCCATGGAATTGGACACGCTCCAGTTCAGGACATAGCGGCTGTGCAGGTCGATGATGGCCACCAGGTAGAGATATCCCTGTTGCATGGGGATATAGGTGATGTCGGTTGCCCATACCTGATTGGGCCTGTCAACTGTCAGGTTGCGTAGCAGGTAGGGATACGTTTTGTGGTCCTTGCACCTTCGGGAGGTGTGCTTTCCCGGAAGTACCGCCCTAAGCCCCATTACCTTGTAATAGAGCCGTTCGATCCGGTTCCTGCTCACTTTATAGCCTTTGTCTTTGGTCAGCCAGATGTGCATCCGCTTGGCCCCTTTGAAAGGGTGGTGGAGATAATGTTCGTCCATCTCCCGCATGAGCTTCAGGTTCAGTTCGGTCTCGCCCCTGGGCTTATAGTACAGCCCGGAACGATGGACCGACAATGTTTCGCATTGTTTTACAATGCTCATCTTGGAATGACCCTTGCGTATCATTTTTCTGCGTTCGGAGAGTGGTCTCAGCGCAAGGCGTCCTTTAAAAAATCGTTCTCGACCTTCAACTGGCCTATGGCCTTTAGAAGTTTGTCCTTCTCCCTTTCGGTCTCGCTGCGGGCATCCTTCTTGCCCGATTCGAACACCTGCTCGGCCCCATCGAGGAAATCGCGCTTCCATGCGCTGATCTGGGTCGGGTGTATCTCGTACTTCTGGGCAAGTTCGGCAAGGCTATGCCGCTCTTTCAAGGCTTCCAATACCACCTTGGTCTTGAACTTCGGGGTAAACTTTCTTCGTGTCATATTCAGTAAATTTAATGATTAAACTTACTGCCCTAATTTTTGGGGTATCTACAATCCGATGAGTTTTGCTTTTTCTTGAAACTCAATTATTCTATAAATATCCTCTCGATGATATCCATTCCAAGCATCTTGTCTTACAATATCTTCGTGAAATTTGTCAATATTCAGTGTTTCCAATAATTCACGAACTATTTTTTTATCGGATTTTTTTGGTTTTTCACTTAATCTTGTTAATTCTCTTTTAAGAGTTATAATCTCGTAAAATAAAATACCACTTAAGATGGTCAGTGAGGCAATAATTGAATATTCCCAATTACTAAATATGTCTGGTAGCTTGATATAGGTGGTAAGATAAGTAAGAACAATTGGAATGATGAACATACTTAAATACCATTTATTTAACATTTTGCTCATTGTACCTTACTGCAATTTTATATTCAAATGTTTTTCAATGTCCAATCCATAATCTTCTATATCCCTTCCTTCTGGAATACTAATTCCAATAACTTTATGGGTTTCGTAAAAGTCCATAATCACAAAGAATTGCTTTTCAATATTGCAGTAATAATATTTGTAATCAAAAACCTCTTTGTTCTTGCATTTTCCGTTAATCCAGTTTTCAGAGTACTTTTTTTCAATTTCGAAATAATAAAAATGTGTATTTGCGGATAAGCTTAAATCGTTAAATCCATTCCAAAAATGATGTGTGCTACCTTGAAAATGTTTTCTGTAAATGTTGAAATAAAGTCCACGGATTATTTTTTCAAAATAGATGTGCAAATGTTTTGAATTCACACGAATATAGCCACCTCCTTCTGGCTTTTCAAATATATTATTCGCAATATCTATTCCTAATCCCTTACTTTCTTTTCTCTGAATTCCTTTTAAAATTTTCTCATTAAAGAGTTTTCGAGCAGCATTTGATTTATGAGAAAGCATTATTAAATTTATTCTCATTCTTTCATCAATTTTTGATAGTTCTTGATTATGCTCTTTACAAGCTGTAACGGTTATTAATTCATTTCGATGTCCTTTAGGAAATAAATTTTGAGGTGGAACGTGATCATATCCTACTGCCTGTTTTCCGCACCAATAGCATCTGTCTTCAGATTTGATTTTTGAATTAGCGTTCATTTTTTAAGGATTATGTGCAATGGTCTCTGTGGCTTCGTTGTGGAATTATCCGCACGATTATTGCCTCGAAATCCAGCAGTCTGATTTATGCTTTTATTTTGGCGTGGCAAAAAACTACAATGAATTACAGCCATCTTTGTTTTAGTTCATTTTTTTTAAGGCATTGGATAAACACATTCCTCGTCAGCTCTATCTTTTTTTCCTAATTTTTGAACGTGAAACCATCCATCTGTTTCTCCCTCATAAATTTTTTCCTCACATTCTGGACAGTAGGCTTCTTCCATTATTTTTATTTCTGAAAACATCAATTTTTCCTCTCGGATTTCCGATTCTGAATGACAATTTTTGCATTCTACATTAATTTTTTCCATAATTTTTAATTTGATAAGAAAAGTCTATTCAATTCGGGTATTGTATGTTGGTACAGATAATTACTCCTGCAAAAACATCCGCTACAGTTTCTTGTCTTAAATTTATTTTTAAATGGTGGATTAACTTTTAAAGATTCTTTTAAGTCAGCCATTCCTTGATTAAAGAAAACAACACCTGTTTCTTCGTTCATAACTCCTGGATTGTCATAAATTACTTCTTCAACGTAATCCAAAAGTATGGGCTCTGTATTATTTTTAATCGTAGTCATTTTCCTTTGACGAGCATAGGAATCCCAGTTTTTCTTTAATTCAGCTAAAGAGGAAAAATATTTTTCCTCTGTTGTCATTTCTTGGTTCCAATTTATGGGATTGTCCTTAGTTACCCATATTTCTATATCAAGTTCATTCAAAAATTCAGTCGTCAATTTGAACAAAACGGGGCCATAATAATTTTGACGATTGAAATAGGTGTGTAAATCAACAGTGTCTAAAAAGACATCATTCCATACTTCAAAAATTTTGTCAATTTCATCTGAAGATTGTGGCGTTTGTTCTAATCCTTTTGATTCAACAGCTCCTCTTGACAATAATCCCCCTTGTTCAATAAAAGTCCTCGATGTTCTAACTGTGTTAGCGTGATAGAGATGATGTATTCCTTTTTCGCTTAACAATTCAAATAATTCTTTATTATTTAATCTCATCTTGTTCTTTTGTCAAATTCACTACAACGGTTTGGCTATACGTAGTGCTAGATTAAAAAGCACTTTACAGTTGACTCACCTAAATGTTTGTTGATGTTACTTTTATTTCATTTTAGTACCAAGACCCCCATTACGTATAGTATTTGTTGGCGCTAGTATTTTTTTATCTTTGTCGTTGGCCGGGCCACTGATGCATACAAGAAGAGTAAAGACCTTTTTAGGTCACTTTGCGTAATTCTTCCGAAAAGACGTTTTAGTTCTTAGAAGCATTTAGTGGCCTTTTTTATTAAAAAACCCCTTTCCCCCTTCTTGATTCAAAAATTGAATAAAACCAAATTTTCGCTGTATTTGCTTTTCCATTTTTATTGAAAAGCCTTTTCCTTTTTAGCATTACCACAACTACTCCTTGATATCTGTGGGGAAATGTAACTTTTGCCCTTAAGCTAATATTATCAATGATTATTGTATTTGAATGTTTCTCATATTTCTCTAATAATTTAGTGTATTCATATCGTTTCGTAGAAGTAAGTATCGATTTCAAAGCACCTAAGAGTTCGAAGGATTGATGTATATGAAGCGGCTTTCTTCCTTTTCTCGTAATATGCTTCCACCCTACTCTATTCACAGTTATTTTTCCTAATGTGGGGTTGTTATAAACGCCTGCTATATTTTTATATTCTTTCCATGCAGTTTTCTTGAGTGGTTGGGTTAAATCGATATATTCAAAATCTTTTGGTTTAAGCTCTACACTCTCCAAATCGTGATCAAGGTGATGAGTGCAAAGGTTTTTAATAAAACCTTTAGAATGCTCCCCAAATCGAGATAACTTATCTATGGTTAAATAGGACTTGTAGTAAAGATCGTATGTGTCGTTTTGTTTAAGGTCAGCCCACCAAGCGTGCGGAAGAATGTCATTAGTTGAAGAATCAACATAAATTAAAATCACTGGTCCAGGGTATCTATGCCATCTAGGCCTATGTGTTTCAATATAATCAATGCCTAGTCTTAACTTGAAGCTATTTTGATTTTTCTTTTGATCAACTTTATAGCTAGGCCCGCATTTTACTTGAACAAAGGCCGTTTCACCACTTGCTTCTCCGTTCTTCGCAAAAAAAACTATTCCATCAATACCGTCATCATTTCTTGCATCAAGTTCTTGAAATCTACATTTCCATTTTTCACGGACAAACTGACCAACAACTCTTAGTCCTATTACTTCTTGTTCTGATCTTGTGTTGCTCATAAATACATATTAGCGCCAACGGTTTGATTATGGGGCGTTTGGCATTTTGAAACGTCAACTTGTCTAACCACTATATATTTTATTATATGTTAACATACTCAAACTTAACACCATCCGCTAAATGACCTATATTTTTGTCATGTTTAATTCATTCTCAGGACTCTTCAAATACATATCTTTTCGAGAATTCATGCAGTTTTTTACTATACTCATCTATCTCTTTTTGTTTATTCTCCACAATCGATAAAACTCCTTTTTTTCCACTTTCCAGTAATTCTTCATGTAGTATTCTATAATTTAAAAGAATCGTCAAAAGTTCATCATGCGTTTTTTTCTTTTGCACAGGAACAACTACACTTTTTACTTTATCTTCCCGATTTTTTATATGATTTATCAAACATTGAAGATTTGTTAGCGATTTTATAAGCTTCAATTGCTGATTTGTTTCATTAAGCACGTCCGAATCAGAATATGGTAAATCTGGTTTTGGAAGCATAATTTCTTTTAATTGGATTTTCCAGTTATCTATTAAGTAATTTGGAATTATTCCTGAATATTTTTCAGTTATTCCAAGAAGCATAAACTCATAGATTATTTTAAGCCTATCCAAATGGATCACAGAAACATCTCGATTGTGAGCCTCTTCTCTTCTAATTTCGTTTAACTCACTAATAAGGTTTTCAAACTCAATCTTATTTGCAAATAAGTCAGAAAAGTCTTTCCAATTGGTGCAAATTATTTTCTTTAACTGTAGAACAAATGTATACTCTATCAGAACTTTACCATCTTCAATTTCTTCTCCAAATTGATTTTTATAAGTTCCTTTGATAATTTCAAAGAGCTTCTTACCCAATGATAACCTAAACCAGTCAGAACCGTGCTTTGAGGACAACCTATTTACAATAACTTTCCTTAGTGCATTTTCGATATCAGAAATTTGTCGTTTAGCAATTGCCAATCTGTAATCTTTTGTATTTTCTTGAAATATTGTAGATTTCATCCAATCAATTGCTTTTCCATTCCCAATCATAGCTGCAGATTCCGTTGATGAAATAGCATGCATTATTTCAATATCTGAGCTATTATATGCTCTAACTGCATAATAATCAAGTTGAATATTCCTGAATGAATCATCCTTAAAAAAGCCATGAAGAGCTCCCATTACAGAACTAATCTCAGCCTTAAGATCAATTGAATTCTCCGATTCTGCATAAAATTGACATTCCAATGTTTTTCCATTAAGTAGTTTAATCTGCTTAACAGAAATATTCGAAACCTTACTGTTAACGGAATTAATGTTTTTTAATCCAATCTCTAGAAATGATATGATTTCATCTACCGAGAAATCATTTTTGGGAATAGCTAATGTTGAATCCTTTTTCATACAGCATTTTTTGTATTTCAATCCACTTCCACATGGACATATATCATTTCTTCCAATTTTCATTTAGCAGAATGTTCCTCAGAATTAAACACACCTTGATTATATATACTACTTTATCGGCATCTACTACCAATTTAGTTGGCTATGCCCAAGCTTTAAATAAAGCATAGTTTTACTTGGCTCACTATAATTATAGGGGATTGAGCTAAATGTAAGAATTTTCAATAAACTAGAAAATGTGGAATTCCGTAAGAGGTTGAATAATTCCATCGAATGGATGATTTGGATTCCAAACTTGATCGCTTTCTTTTTTGTTTTGCTTCGCAAAAGAAAAATGTAAAGCAAGAGGATAGCACGCTGGCGCGATGCTATTGATTCATTTTCCTTCGGAAAAGCCCATTTTTAGTGAGATTTTTGAAAATATTATTTAATTGGAATTAAAGAGTTTTTCACGGAAAAGTACTCTCGGCCCAGTAAAATCAATGAATTTTTCACGGAAAAATGCTTTTTTGAGGTTTGTTCAAGAATATCTATAGCAGTATCACGATGGGGGTATTCATTTTAGCGACCATTTTCCCATTTTTGGTGAAAAAATGCTCTCAGCCCAGTAAAATCAAGGAATTTTTGATGAAAAAATGATTATTTGGCGTTAGGATCAAGCATGGATATGTCTTCAATCTTTTAACCATCTGAAATTTAAGGGTTAAGCCCATTTTTAGCGTAAAAATGCTCTTAGCCCAGTAAAATCAAGGAATTTTTAGCATAAAAATCATAAAAACAACTGCTTGTTTGAGGTAAAAATGCTTTTGTAATTCCTAGATCAAACGTCTCCTTTGGCTTTCTTTTCTTCCCGATAAAATAGGTTCAAATGATCCATCAAAGCTTCTTCCCCGACCGGCATCAATCGGTTTGCAATGGTCATCGCCTGATGGATGAATTCCTCTTCGTTCCTTTCCATTACTTCATCCGAGCCAAGCTCTGGATTTATTGCCCTCATGGAAAGGTATAGCAATGCTCGCACGGTCAACAATAGGTCGGCATGACCGTCAAGGTAAAAGAACGTGGGTTGGAACTTGTTCTTGAACCATGGGTGGGGAACCAATGTTGGAGTATGGTCGCTCCCGTGGAATCTTAAATCCTTTAGGAGCTTTTCTTCGTTTGGGTTCATGGATTTTTTTTGTTTTCAAGTTCTGACAGCTTTTCGTCCAGCTTGTCCATAAAGTACAATTGGCTATCCGGAAGGATGCTCAATACCATTTCCAATACTTGGATCACACTGTCCTCTTTTGATGCATTTTGGTTGGCAGGAAACAACATCATTCCCTCTCCATCAAGGGCAAACACGCAAACCTCCAAAAGACTGATGATCTGCGTCAAAAGATGGTTGTTGTCCCTGACCTCGAAAGTCACATAATTTCTATTGGGATCGATGGATTTTTTGTTCCCCAACAGTCCCGAAAGATTGTTCCTGAGCTGTTGTATCTCTTCCAAGGTCTTTAACCTTTTCTTCTTTGATTTCATGGAAATGGATTTATTGGATTGTGGTTGTCTTTTGTTCCGAAAGCAGTTTTCTGGCCTTGTCCAAGAATTCCATTTCATCATGGGGGATCAGGTCAAGTATATATCCGAGAACCCCGCTAATATTACTGTGGGGTTGGGGAACGGAACGTGTCGAGAAATTCTCGTTTTCCAAAGCTGTGATACAGACCTTGATCAGATCCGAGATCATATAGGAGGTTTCACAGTATCCCTCGGTAATGAGTTCCGTGCTGTACAATCCCTTTTCAGGGAGATAGGGCTTCAAGGCATGGAAACACATTTTTTCCAGTTCCTTCAATTGACGAACAAATGATGTCTCATCATTGTTCCCCGCGTTCTCGATCGCTTTCGGGAATTCTTTCTCAAAATCCTTTCCGATTCCCTCAATTTGGTCTTTGCACTGATCAAGATGCCTATGGAAAATGGATTCGACTTCTTGGATGAAATCCTTCATTTGTGTTTGGATGGCCTTGGCCTGTACCTTTGTGATCTCAAATTCATTGCCATATCGGGCAACGCTATAGGCATGTTCCAATAGGAGCAACAGTTCATTGCTGTTTGGCTCAGAAGATTCCAAAAAAGGCTGTAGGGTGGGAAAGAAATGTTTGCAGTAATTGATATGGCTGATGATACTGTGTGTTACCATGCTCCTTCCTATGCACATCTGTTCAATGAAGCGGAACGAAAGCTCAAAGGCCTGGTGCATGTTGAAGGTGGCAATGGCATGATCCCCTTCCTTTATCAGGATGTCGGCAGTATTGGCAAAGGCATTTACTTTTGCCAATTCCGATTTATGATATCGAATGGCCCTCTTGACAAGGGTCTCATATGCCATTGAGGGGTAATCCATAATGTTTCCTCCTTGTAAGCGAGCAAAAACAGTTTCCCCCAGACAGCAGTGTTCCAAGAAATAGAGCGAACCCCTTTCAAGGCCTATCTCGGATTGGCTTTCCGTGTAGACCCTTATCCTGAAATCGGGATGCTTTTTCCCTTTTTTGGCTACTAGGGAACGGATCTCATTAGGGAGAGGATCATTGTTGACATCCACAAATAGGGTAAGAAAATAGTATTCGGTATTGCCCTCCTTCTGCTTGCTGGACAAAAAAGCACTGTCAATGGTAATGATGTTCAGGATGCTGTCGAGCAATTCGGACAGCTCTTCCGCTTTTTCAAAGTTTTCGGGTATGTTTGTGTCATATTTCATAAAATTGTGTTTTAAAGGGTTCGAGAATCACTGACCATATTAAGGCCACATTCCCAAGTACCCCACCATGGACACTTGTATTTTATTGAAACTGTTTTGTATTTTACAACCGGATTATTGTACGAAACACCCTATATTTGAGATATGCAGACAAAGACCAAGAACAACCATATAGGCAGAAAGATCAGCAGGATCAGGGAACTCCGTGGGATGAAACAGGAAACCCTTGCAGAGGAACTGGGTATCAGCCAACAGGCCGTTTCCAACATTGAGAACAGCGAGAAGGTGGATGATGTGAAACTGGAAGAGATTGCCAAGGCTTTGGGGGTTACTAAAGAAGGTATTGAAAATTTTTCTGAAGAGAATGTTCTGAACATTATTTCAAATACTTTTACCAGTAACGACAGTTCTACAATCAACGCAATAAATGTTCAGCCAAATTTTAATCCATTGGATAAAGTGGTTGAATTGTATGAACGTCTTGTCCAAGCTGAAAAAGATAAAGTTGCTTACTTGGAGAAGCTTCTAAATAAAAAGTGATTTTGCCTCGCTCAGTAAATTAGTTTCGGTAAGATTTGGGCTTGCAACACTTCACTTCGTTTCGTTCGCTTTATCTTAGATTTAATCATTCAATGTATCAGATTTATAAGTTTGAATTAGCGTCTCGACCCTTTGTAATTCCTCCTTCAATGCTCTTATTTCTAGTTCCAAAGCTTGGTTTTGTGTCTTATCATCAATTACCTCAACTTCAAAGGGAGGCTGCGGGATTGGCTTTGAAAACAATGGAATAATTGTAGATGCAAGTAAAGTAATCATAGCAATCCATATGGAAACTTTAGCTGTCCTATTCGCTTTCAAAGCCTGCTCTCTTGACTCTTTTAACTCCAAATAATCTATGTATTGTTTAAAGGTCTTTCCTGACAGCACAAACTTTGCTCGTTGAAAATCCTGAAATGCCGGTAAGTAAAAGTCTCGTTTATCTCTAAAATATGATGGAATCATAGTACGGTAAGTTTCAAACGGCTTATGTGAACTTGCTCTAATACGGTCATCAGTTGTAAATGCTTCCACGAACCATTCCACAAGGCCATACTTTGCATTGATTGATATTGTTTTTCCCGACTTTTTCTCGATTTTCTCTATTAACTCATCAAAAGTAATTCCATCTGGAAATTCACTTCCAATTTCCATTGCCATTACATAAACGCTTTCTTTCATTATAAAAACCCTTTATAGTGCCAACCAAAATAATAAACTGTTCCATTCAAAGATAATTCTTACGCACTTTCGGAACTGTATGGCATTGCACCAATCAAAAATGGAAAAACCAATAGAAAGTACATCAACCTAAAAAAGAGAGATTGTAATATTGGCTAGCCTAGTTTTATTGACTTTAGTTGTTCCTTTTTTACTTTATCTTTTGCAACCTTCGGGAGCAAAAGCAAGATTTGTCATGACAATGACACATCTTGAATTTCCACTTTGTGGAAAGTAGCAAAGTTTATTGCCTCTTTCAATACACATTTGTCAAAGATAGTTTTCAATCATCGTATCATTACCGTATTTTTTCGCATCATATCGTTTCATTAATTCATTTTACAATATGACCATGGCACTGAATTTGATGGATTTACGTTAAATAAGAAATTGATTTGTACCTTTACGTCATGAACAGAAGGCAAAATATAACCGCTATTTTCCCAAAATACCTTTTTTGGGACGTGGATATGACCAGGTTAAATCCTCAAAGGGATAAAAACCTTATTATCCCCAGAGCTTTATTTGCCTCTACCGAAGATACTTTTATTGATGATATTGAGCGTCTGGAAGAACTATATTCTAAAAATGAGATTTTACAAACGCTAAGAAGCACCAAAGAACGTATCAGTAACACCGTTTGTGAATTGGTTGCCAAAAGATACCATGCCAAATCCTTCGCTCGCTTTGCTTTATGAGTGCCGTTAGTCCTGCACTTGCCAAAACCATAACAGAACTACAACTACTCAAAACCCTAGAGAAATTTGCCTTGGGAGGAGGCACCAATCTGGCTTTGCGCTATAAACACCGTGTTTCAGTTGATATTGACCTTTTCACAAATGAAATTATTGGCATAAATGGGTTTAAGAAAATCGCCGAAGAAGCAACCCAATTTTATGGTAATAATGTGACTGGCATCGATTATCCTTGTAAAATAAATGACCAATTTGTTTTTCTGCGTTTTTTTATAAAACAGAAAGATGCCTTTATCAAAGTTGAGGTTTTACAGAATTTTCAACGATTGGATGACATAGAGATCATTGATGGCGTCAAACTGCTATCCGCCAAAGATGTAGGTCTTTTAAAATTGATGAGTGCCAGTAACAGACCATCCAAAAAAGATATTTTCGATTTGGACTTCATAACCGATACCATACCGTTACCAAATCTATATACCCATCTTGAAGTCAAGCAAAAGAAATTTAATAAAGAGGAATATCAAACCATTTTTGATTTGGACAAAGAAACAAGTCCTATTGAACGACCAGAGCTGTTGATCGCCTTTGATGAAATTAGAAAGGTTTCCGGCTCACGTCCATCCCATTCACAGGATCTAATACAGATTATGGAAGAAAGTAAAACATGGAAGGAATCACGATATAGCTGGTTAAGAAAGGTTAGAGCATTATACAGGGAGTTGGGATTGGAATATCCAAAACCCAAAGGATACGATTTGTAGAGATTTGGCTTATTTTTGCCTTAAAATGTTAAAAAATAGTTAAAAAGGTGTCCCTTTCGGTAGTGCCAAAATTTTGACCCATTGAAAGAGCCTAAAAACATGGGATTTTTTCCATTTCAACCAGACCCTCTTCCTCCGCAAAAGAAAGCCCGACAATTATGTCGGGCTTTTTGTTTGTATTGGAAATGCGGTTCATCTGGGAATTTTTTTAAGGGTCATTTCCAGGCATGGGTTTATCTTCATAAAAATCCTTGAAGGTCTTTTCGGTGGTGTAATCGTCCCTCAAGACCCTATAAACAGTAATAACTAGAAATACCTGCCCCAATACGGTCAAATAAAATATCCAATTGAAGGCCAAGTCCATCGCGGCAAAAATGGTGACCGTTACTAAAATCAGGGTGGTCAAACCAATCCAGTCCATTACAGAGATTCTCATGTTTTTCTTTTTATTGTTCAATGTTATTTAAAAATAGTTAAACGCTTTTTGTTTTTAGTGAAATTGCTGTTAAATCAGAGAAAGCTTTCGCTGATTATACCTGGATCGTTTCTAATGCTTTGATGACACTTTCTAAAAAATAAGCTTGGGAAAGGAATCTTCTTTATTGCAACGCAGCCCGTGTATTCACCAGTTTCCAAAGCAATCATTTAAATTTTGGGTTATTCGCAATAAAACAATGTTGAATTGCCTATCTTTTACCCAAAATACGTGATTAGCTTAAACAAACTAATATGTCTTTAAAAATCAACCGACCAAAAACCCTGAAAATAAAAATTCCAATCCTCTTTTTTTTCGCTTTCTGTCTGAGCCTGCAAATAGGATGTAAATCCGAGGTCAAAGAGGAAGAAACGCAAAGACCCAACATCGTCTTCATTATGTCAGACGATCATGCATACCAAGCGATTTCTGCTTATGACAACAGTTTGATAGAAACCCCGAACATTGATAGAATTGCGGAAATGGGGATGTTATTTACCAATGCAAGTGTTACCAACTCTATCTGTGCACCCTCCAGAGCCACTATATTGACTGGAAAACACTCTCACGTTAACGGTAAAGTGGACAATGTATCCCCTTTTGATACCACCAACGTAACTTTCCCGCAATTACTTCAAAAAGCAGGCTACCAAACCGCTATGTTCGGAAAATTGCATTTTGGAAACAATCCTAAAGGATTTGACCAGTTTAAAATTTTACCCGGACAAGGTGCTTACTACAACCCTGACTTTATCACAAAAGATGAAGGGGAAATCAACGTCAAAGGTTACGTGACCGACATTGTTACGGATATGACCCTAGACTGGCTGGACAATGAGCGCCAAGAGGATAAACCCTTTATGCTCATGTACCTTCACAAAGCACCGCACCGTTCTTGGTTTATGGCGGAAAGACACATGCAGGAATACACCCAAAAAACATTTGAAGAGCCCGCCACTTTGTTCGATGACCACGAAGGTATGCCAGCTGCGAAAGTTGCCCAAATGAAGATTGACGGTAATATGGGCTGGGCCAACGATAGCAAACTATATCCAGAAGTTATGGATCAACTAGGCTTGGAAGAAGTGATTGGTTTTGACAGGGGCAGGTTTGAAAACTCCTTGGAACGAATGGATTCCATCCAAAGAGCCAATTTTGATGCCGCCTACGAAAAAGTTGCCGAAGACTTTATAGAACAATATCCCAACATGACGGATAAGGATATCGCCAAATGGCGCTATCAACGATATATGCAAGACTATTTGGGCACCATCAAATCCGTGGATGAAAACGTAGGTCGTGTTTTGGATTACTTGGAAGCCAACAATATGATGGAGAATACCATTATCGTGTATACCTCCGACCAAGGATTCTATTTGGGCGAGCACGGTTGGTTCGATAAAAGATTTGTCTACGACGAAAGCCTAAAAACACCATTGTTGGTTTCTTGGCCCAATCGTGTAAAGGCAGGGAGTGTATCGGATGAGCTGGTCCAAAACTTGGATTTTGCCCAAACATTCCTAGATATTGCTGGAGCTCCACAGCCTAGCGACATGCAGGGAAAGAGCTTGGTTCCCGTGCTAACGGGCGATATGGAGAACTGGGACAGAGATGCTGTATATTACCATTATTACGAACATCCTTCGGAACATAATGTGAACAGGCACTATGCCGTTATTACCAAGGACTACAAATTGATTCATTATTATTTCGACTTGGACTATTGGGAGCTTATCGACAGAAAAAAAGACCCATTGGAGCAGCAAAATTATTATGATGACCCCGCCTACGCCGATATTCAAAAAGACTTGCACCAAAAACTTGATGCACTACGCGAACAATACGGCGATTCTGAAGCCATAAGTCAGCAATATATTGATGAATTTATGCCACTCGCCAAAGAAGGCAAGGTATGGGGCGTGGAAGACGATATATTGGAACCCATTGTGGAAAAATGGGAAAGTTCCAAGAAGGAGGAATAACAACAAATAACCATCATTTGGAAAGCCCCGTTTTGGGGCTTTTCTCATTAGTTTCTTTTACATCTCTAAGGCAAGTTGTTTTCAAGCCAAACCAAAATACTAACAAATCAATGCTAGGGTGTTTGCCCATTTTTTATACCTTTTCCGTCATAATTAAATCAAACCATAAAAAACGATGCGCATAAAACCTGTGTTTGCAATCACGTTGCTTGGATTGCTCATTATAGTTTCCTGTAAAAAACAACCAACAAAACCAACCGAAACCCCTATTACTATCGAATTGGACTCAGCTTATCTCAATAATGAGGTTGCTGAAGCGGAAAATATAGGCTCTGTACAATTAGCGGAAGGGCTTCAACTCAATCTCTGGGCTCCCGACACCCTTGCTCCCGACCCCATCGCGATGGATATCGATGCACAAGGTCGTATCTTTTTTACCCGTACCAACCGACAAAAAAACTCTGAATTCGATATTAGAGGTTATCGAGATTGGATGACAGCATCCAACAGTTTTGAAACCGTCGCAGATAGAAAAGCCTTTCTGCACGAAACCTTCGCTCCTGAAAAAAGTGAAGAAAACTCTTGGTTGCCAGACCTCAATAATGATGGCAGTCACGATTGGATGGATTTAGCAGTGGAAGAAGATGAAGTTTGGCGCTTGGAAGATGCCGACCATGACGGTGTTGCAGAGAAAGCGACTCGTGTCGTTCACGATTTTAATTCCGAGGAAAGCGATGTGGCCAACGCTTTGGCGGTTGATGGCGAAAAGTTGTTCGTTGGAATTGCTCCTGATATGTGGCTGATGGAAGATACCAATGGCGATGAAGTATTTGATGCCAAAACTTCCTTGGCCACCGGTTTTGGCGTCCATATTGGTTTTGGCGGTCACGGCATGTCAGGTGCCGTAATGGGCCCAGATGGCAAACTTTACTGGGGTATAGGCGATATTGGAGCCAATATTACCGACAAAGATGGAAATCGATATCCTTACTCTAACCAAGGTGTGATTGTACGCAGTAATCCTGATGGTTCCGATTTTGAGGTATTCGCCCACGGACTTCGAAACACCCATGAATTTGTGTTTGATAAATACGGTAATATCATTTCCTCCGATAATGATGGGGATCACAGAGGAGAAAGTGAACGCCTTGTACATATTGTTGAAGGTTCGGATGCAGGATGGCGCTCCAATTGGCAATATGGAAAGTACACCGACCCAAAAAACAACGAGTACAAGGTTTGGATGGACGAAAAACTATACCTACCCAGATGGGAAGGTCAAGCGGCCCATATCATCCCTCCTATCATGAATTACCACAATGGGCCTACAGGAATGCTTTTTAACCCAGGTACCGCTTTGGGTTCCGATTGGGTAGATAAATTCTTTTTGGTGGAATTTGTGGGCGACCCCGCCCTATCCCATATATGGTCTTTCGATTTAAAACCAAAAGGAGCTTCGTTCGAACTTAAATCCGAAGTGGATATGTTGAGTGGCATCTTGCCAACAGCTATCAAGTTTGGCCCTGATGGCGCCCTTTACCTCGCCGATTGGATCAATGGATGGGACACCAAAAACTCTGGAAGAGTTTGGAAACTGGATGTTACCGATTCGGAAAACGATTTGGCCGAAGAACGCAAAGAGACCCAAAAATGGATGACCACTGATTTTTCTGATTTGGACAATGATAAACTTGTAGACCTATTGCATTATCCGGATATGCGCATCCGCCAAAAAGCACAGTTTGAATTGGCAAAAAGCACCTTCTGGGGTCATCGCAAATTAAAACAAGTCGCTCAAGAAGACGAGAATCAATTGGCTCGTATCCACGCCATTTGGGGTCTTGGTCAACAAGCAGGCGATGATATCGATAAGGCTGACCTCTTAGTGGAGCTCTTAAATGATGACGACCCAGAAATTGTAGCACAAAGCTTAAAGGTTCTTGGCGATGTGTATCATTCAGAAGGAAGTGATAAAATGATAGCCTTACTCGATTCCGAAAATCCTCGGGTACAGTTTTTTGCTGCCCAGGCATTGGGACGAATTGAAGCGGAAAATGCCGTCCAACCATTGTTGGATCTGGTAGTGGAAAATGCGGATGAAGATGTCTATCTACGTCATGCTGCTGTTTTGGCACTATCCAGAATCGGAACCTACCAACCTTTGGTTGAATTGGCCAATAGTGATAATCGTTCCCTGAAAATTGCTGCGGTTTTGGCTTTACGCCGAATGAAACGCCCAGAAGTAGCTCAGTTTCTAAAGGATTCAGATGAATACATTGTTACCGAAGCTGCACGAGCCATTAATGATGATAAGGGGATTCAAGAAGCCCTTGGCGATTTGGCGGCACTATTGGAAAACCCAAAATTCAGTTCCGAACCCTTAATGCGGCGTGTTATTAATGCTTCGCTTCGAGTGGGTGGCGAAAATCAACTTGATAATTTGATTTCATATGCCAAGAATGAAGATGCTCCTTCCGAATTACGAGGTGAGTCCTTGGCCGCTTTGAGTACGTGGACATCGCCATCTGTAATGGACCGCGTGGACGGCTATCATTTGGGAGAAAAAGAAAGACCATTGGAACCCATACAAGACAAAGTATCAGGTAGTATGTCCGATTTTTTGGCTGACGATAATCCAGAAGTACTTGTAGGCGCATTGAAGTTGTTGTCCGCCTTGCAACTAAAAGGACATGAAGACCGATTGGTACAACTCCTTCGCACAAACTCTTCTCCCGAAGCGAGAGCGGAGGCCCTGAATGCATTGGGCAGTATAGACTACGATCAATTAGCTCAGGTAATGCGCATGGGGATGAACGATGAAAATGCACAGGTTAGACGAACTGCCGTGACGTTGATTGGCGACCTTTCATTGACAAAAGAGGAATTGCCCGCCGTGGTAAATCCAATATTCAGTAAAGGTGGGGTTGGTGAACAACAAGCCTTACTGCAAGTCCTCGCAGAAATGCCCGTGGAAAAAAGCGAAGTGGTATTATCCGAAGTCCTACAAAAAGCTGCACGCGGAGGTATTGATGAAGCTGTAATGCTCGATGTAATGGAAGCTGCATCCAACAAAGACTCGGAAATGGTCAAAAAAGAGCTAGCCGCATTAAACAATCAGGGCTATGGTACGGATGCTTATGCAGAAACCTTGTATGGCGGCAGTTGGTGGAACGGACAAAGCGTGTTCACAAGCAACCCCACGGCACAATGTGTGCGTTGTCATGCATTGAACGGCTCTGGCGGACAAGTAGGTCCACCCATGGACGATATCGGCAACAGGTTGACCCGGGAGCAAATATTGGAAGCTTTGATCGAACCCTCCAAACGAATAGCTCCAGGTTACGGAAGCGTAGCCTTGACATTGACCAACGGACAGGAAGTTACAGGGCTTTTGGAGGAAGAGAACGAAGGAAGCCTAGTACTGCGCACTTCGGATGCCGAACCGCTTGAAGTAGCACACTCACGTATTCAAACAAGGCGAAATTTACCTTCGGGAATGCCTGCGATGGGTAAAATGATCAGTAAAAGGGAACTACGCGACCTCATCGAGTATTTAAGCAACCTAAAGACAGAGGAATAAGCAATATAAGAAGTTTCTTAGGAGAGTTTTATTGTATGATATCGCATAGCTTAGCACAAAGTTTGGTACGCGGCGAAGTACAAACTGTTCCATAAACAAATAAAGGCCTTGTGTTGCTATACACAAGGCCTTTATCACAATTTTTAGGGCTATCTATTTTGGTATGTTGCATCCCATTTCATCCCAAGGATAACGTCCGGCTGGTAGCGCTTCATCAATAGTAATAAGAGGCAAAAATATTTCTGCATCCATCGCAACTCCAGAACCTTGAAGGTTAAGGCCGAAAATACTTCGTAATTGATTGGCACCTGTATTGGGTACTGTCACAGCAGCATCCACTTCTTCCCTACTGATTTCTTGTCTACTAGCATAAATCTCTGCCCAACGTTCTGCCACGGGAATCTTTATCAATAAACCTTGGTTTCCATCACTCATTGGGTCTAAATACATTGCTTCGTCCAATATGTCGGCGACAGCCATTTTATCATTGATTTCACGATAATCGTATTTTCCGTTACCTGTGAACAGATTGTTCTTCATAGTGATTTTGGCTCCTTTATTGTACAAGCCACCCATGTGTCCGTAGCCTAAGGCATTGTTTTCTATCGAAGCCACCAAATTTTGATCTATGGCGAGGGCATCCCCTCCGTAAGAAGCAATGGGGTCATGTTTCCAAGTAAAGAGTACGGTATTGTGCTTGATTTGAAATTTAGGCAATAGGGATTCGTCCGAACCCATATAACCTGTGCGGGCTTGGATGCCATAGCCAGTGTTGTTGATGCAAAAATTGTTCTGGATAATGCCTTGTCCTCCTTTAAAAACACGTACGGAAATAGCTCCCTCGGTCGGTGCCGTATTCATGACCACACAATTTTGAACAGCAACGTTAGTGAAATTGCTACCTACAATAACAATACCTCCTGATTCGGGAGATGGGTTCTGTTGGGTTTTAGGACTTGCCTTTCTCCTTATTGCCAAATTCTTGTCCAAATGATAACGGTTTCGCGGCCCATGGTCCACGATAATACCGTCCACAACAATCTCGGACCCTGTTGACTTTTGCCCATTGTTCTCCCGTTGCTGATCAGTGCGGATATAGATCCGTGGCTGTGTGGATTTCATATACTCGTTGGTTCCCGTAAAAATGGTCTTGTGGGCATCCCAGGGATCGCGCGTAGTAAAAGACGTATCGTAACCTCCGTAAATTTTAACGGGCACATTGATTTCATCGGCCCCACTGGAACCTTTGCTCAAATAAATCCCTTCTGCTATGTGAATGCGATCATTGGGTTTAAGATGATGTATAATGTTACCCAAATCTTTGGCGGGACGCTCTTTTGTCCCCATTTGACCTGAACCGGTTGTTTTGCTTATAAACCAATCCCTGCCCTCATTGGAAAAATTGGGAGATGTGTTTTGGGATACACCCCAGTTCAACGTTACTAAAAGAATGATTGCGGTTGAAATTTGATTCTTCATTTTATATTTAATATTAGTATTTGATTATTGTTGATATGGACGAAAGGACCTTAATAGGTTCAGGATATTTGTACAGTTCTCTTTTTTCATGCCAATGGGTGTCCAAGCGACCAAAAAGTATAGGTCATCATTTTTTTCAACGAACAGCGTGTAGTAAGATATAGGAAAGGGAATGTCAGCTATTTGAGCATCAAATTGCAGCCCTCTGTTATTGGCATTGACGATTCCTATGGACAATTCTTCTTCCGAAATAACCTTCATGTCGTGTCTGAACGATGCCAGCTGAATCTGTTCATAGTTTTCCAATACGGAAAGTCCATCTTGGTAAGCTCCATACTTACGCTGTGCAGTTTGAAATTCCCCTGCAGATTCATCGATAACTATGGCGTAAAGCTCTTTTTCTTCATTCAGAAGCTGTAGGTTCGCAGTGTCATTTAGATCGTATACCTTTTCCATATGTACGGGAAGGTCCAGGGAATACTTCTGCGGTATGCCAATGGTTCCTTTCATGTTCCGGGAACGATTTGTAGTCGTCCCCGTCGCCCTTTCTTTTCGCTGCCGGGCATAGTTTTGATAGGCTGAGTAAAGTCGATAACACAATATCGCGGCAGCACCGACGATTCCAATAATTTTAATATCCATTGATTTGCTGTTTACCGCAAATTAGGATGTTGCCGCTTTTGGGATATCCAAGAATTCCATTGGGGCGAAAAAATCTATGAAAACAGGTAATTTTTTATGGACGGCACATATCTCCTAGGTAAGTAGGGCGTATTCCAAAGCCACCTTTACCAAACCGGCGGTGTTTCGTGTACCGGTTTTAATGAGCATGTTTCTGCGGTGGGTTTCCACGGTACCAAAACTAATAAAGAGCTTGTCCGCTATTTCTTGGGTGGTATGTTCCTCCAAAATCAATTGAAGTACTTCCTTTTCCCTTCGGGAAAGTTTTGGGAACAGACTCGAAGTCTCCTTGATTTTCTTGTCGTTGGTCATCATATTGAATACAATCTCCTTGGATGTTTCATCCAAATAGGTCTTTCCTGCAAAAACGGATTCTATGGCTTCCACCAATTCCGTTTTCCCTGCATTCTTCAATACATAGCCCTTTGATCCATTATTGAGCATTTGTCTGATCAGGCTACTTTCTTTATGCATGGTTATGGCTATAATTTTGGATTCCAGGCCTAACTTGGTTATTTTTTTGCAGGCCTCAATACCATTTAAACCGGGCATATTGATGTCCAACAGAATTACATCGGGATTGATTTCGGGTAATTTGTGAAGTGCTTTTTTAGCGTCTAGTTCAGAACCAACAACTTTGATGTCATCTTCATTCTGCAGCAATAACTTGAATCCTTCGATAACCATTTGATGGTCATCAATAATAAAAACATTGATCATTGGTCGGTTGGCGATCTTAAGTGGTTGGTTGATGGTTTTCCCATTAAATATAGACATACCGTTGGTTAAAATAAAAACTCTTTCTAGTCTAACTGATAACCAGACACATAGGGTTCTCCAACCTTGGTGGATGTGGTTATATGGTAAGGTCTTTTGAATCCATCATCAAAATTGAGCACCCCATCATACACCCAAAGCTCCTCCCCGTCCGAGCCGGTGTGCAATCTCAATGTGGTTCGTTTATAGTCTGTAATCTTCCCATGCTCATCGATGAGGGCTTTCATGAAATTGCCCAATTCAACCCCCAAAGTTGGTTTCCGGTACTCTTCGATTACGTTTTTTACTACCGCTTCATAATTTTCCTCAACAATGTTCTTGGAAAACTCTGTGAAAACCTTCGCCTTTTGCAAGTAAGGTCCAAGAGTTTCCGGTTCGTATCTGTAAACGGTGGATTCTCCGGTCTCCGAGTTTACCGTTTCCACGATAATGTATCCGAACTCTTCCTTCTCCTCATTCGTAAATCCATCAAGCAACATCATGGCCACGGATGGGCTTACCAAATCGGGGCGTAAGGTATCCAACATCTTGCTATTGGTAAGCTTTATTTTAAAAGCTTCATAACTTTCGTTGTTTTCATCGTTCATTTGGAATTCTCTTGAGGAGGACACACTGGCTTCATAGTTTTCAGCAATCTTGTCCAAGGTAGCATTTTGGTTGTCCGTATTGCACGAAATTAGCAGTAGCCCCAATATGGGCAATATAAAAAGAGTTCTCATTTTTTGGTAAGTATTTAGTATAGCTTGGTTTTAAATATATTCTTTGGAGATAAATTGGGATACTTCGGTTTCAAGAGACTTGAAATCCTCTTTTTTCACATAATACATTACCCCATAAAAAATGAGCCCGCCAATTAAGGTCAAAGCCATTAAAATCACAAAAAGCACGAACATCCATGGTAGCATTAAATTAATGTTCCCCACTACCTTTACCTTATTATTTTTTGGGATTATAATGGCCATAACGGGACCATTGACCACATTGATTATTTTTTTGTTCAGTAAAGGACTTTTTATTTTATAGTTAGGGAAAGCCGTGGTCAATTTTTGTTTTAATTGTTCCACATCTGCGGTTTGGTTCAGTGACAATTCCATGGTTGAGGTTTTAATGGTTATCTAATATTTTAAAAACAACGGCAAACTATACCAACCTCATTGATTCGGTCTCCCTCAATTCTTGTACTCCAAAAAAATCCATGAAATCATAGATTTTTGGGGGTTGGACGATTTATACAGCAGCTACTACTGATATTTTTTTAAATTGACCGTTCAAACCAACCTCATACCGAATATTAATGATGCTCGTTCTTCCCCAACGTAAAAAACAGTTGTTTTTTACTTTTTTGTTGTTCCTTTTAGCCATTAACAGTTCATTCTCCCAAGATCCAGTTTCGGAATTTTTGGATTCCATTTTGACACATGAGGAAGACACCTCTAAAAAAGTGTTGGGGCTATTGCGTTATTCAGGGCAAAACCGATATGTACCACCCACCAAAAAATTGATAGCGAAGGCCGTTCAAATTTCAAAAACAAATGAAGATGCACTGTTACTGGCCAATAGTTACTATGCCTTGGGGAACTACCATTTTTTTAATGCCAACATCGATTCCAGCCTTACCTCTTTGGACCTTGCAGACGAATATTTAGGAACCAAAGATCAAATGCTCAAAGCATCCATACTTTCAACTCGGGGCGGCATTTATAGTAAGTCCGGCGATGTTACACTTGCCTTGGCAACGCAATTGGAAGCCAAAGCCATTTTGGAACAGATTGATGAAAGTGGTTTGGATGATAGTGCAAAGAACCAATTGACGGGTAAAAAACTGGTGCTTTACAATAGTCTGGCCAATCTGTATCTTAAAATCGATGATTACGAAAACGCGCTGAAAAATTATGATGAAGCCTATAATTTAGCCACTAAGGACGAGCGTGCGCTTCCCAACACGGCTATAATCCTAAGTAATAAAGGGGAACTGCTATATAAAATGAAACGCTATGAGGAAGCCCTTCAAACTGCTTACGATGCCAAAAAAATGAAAATTGAGGCAAAGCTTCCAGAGCGATTTGTAGCGGTCTCCAACTATCATATCGGTAGGGCGCTTTATCAGCTTGATAGTGTGGGCAGTGCGCTGAATTATTTCAACAAGGCCCTTACCACCAGTCGGGACAAACAATATGCCCATGGAGAAATGCTTGCCCTTGCCGAAAGAGGATTGCTTTATCTGGAGCAAGGCAACCTTGAAAAAGCCTTGACCGATTGTAGACGATCCCTGGAGTTCGCAGAAGCCATGGATGAAATAGAAACAAAAATTGAAGCGTGTGATTGTCTTTACAAAACCGAAAGCAAGTTGGGAAACTATGAAGCATCCCTTAGGAATTTTGAAATGTACACGCAGTTAAAGGATTCCCTTTTCAACGAGAAGAACGTTAGAAAAATTACCCGGTTGGGCATGCAGTACGAATTTGATAAAAGGGAAGCGGAGCAAGAGTTGTTGATTGCCAAGAAAAACCGACAACAGAAGCTTATGTTATGGGGAGTTGGTGTTTTGGTGGTTTTTGGTCTATTGGCCTCCATTTTCCTTAGAAAGCGCTTGATCTACCAAAAAACCATCACTGCGCAACGACAAGCGATTCAGGAACAAGAAATCGTGAAACTGCGACAACAGAACAGAATCACAACCATGAACAGTATGATCGAAGGTCAAGAAAAGGAGCGTGCCCGCATTGCCAAGGACCTTCACGATGGATTGGGAAGCCTACTGAGCTCCGTTAAGTCCCATTATATCGCGGTTACCGAAAACCATTCAACCAACAAAGAAACGGTGGACAAAACCGAACAACTTATTGACTATGCTTGCAATGAAGTTCGTAGAATCTCGCACAATATGGTGCCGCACACCTTAGCAGTTTCTGGGTTAAGGGATGGAATCAAGGATTTGGCCGATAGATTGACCATCGACAATTATGAGGTAACCCTGGAAATAAACAAGCTCCCAAAATTGGATGCCACCAAGGAAGTCATGGTATACCGACTGGTACAAGAAATCGTTTCCAATATTAAAAAACACGCCAATGCAAAGTCCATATTTATTCAGCTATATGCGCACAACGAGCAGGTATTCCTGACCGTTGAGGATGATGGAGTCGGATTTAATCCCCAACAGTCCAAAAACAAAGAGGGCCTTGGACTTAAGAATATCGAAAGTCGCGTTGCCTACCTGAATGGAGAAATTGACTGGGATAGTGAGGAAGGACGAGGAACCACTATCAATATTAATTTCTTGGCCTAACGAATCCTAAGAAGTGAAGCGTATTTTTCGTTCAACAACTTAACAAAGTGAAAGTTGTAGGATTTATTTACACTGAAGTCATAATACGCGGTAAGATTCAAAATAATCATCAGGGTTGAAAAGAAATATAGGTTAAGCAATAATGCAATTCCCAAATGCATTCCTATGGTGGTGGCCAACCAATACTTTCGAAGCGCTTTCACATTGATTAAAAAGTAAAGCATTTCAACAAGGATTACGGACCAACCGATTAGTGCCAAAAGCCATTGGTGTTCGGACAACCATTCAACACCCAAATTAAAATCCAAGTTAAAGTAGGGCAATGTAATTGTTTTCCAAATAGCTTCCCCGTTCCGCCAGTTATAGCCCAGAAGCTTATCAAAACCAGAAAAGAAATAGGCAATGCAAATAAATATCCCAAATAGTCTTCGCAAAAGTTGGAAATCTACTTTGGGCCGCAACTTTAGTACCATCCTTTTAAATAAAATAGCATCCAAAGAACCGTAAAGATTAGAGGGTAAAAAACATAAAAAGAATAGACTTATATTGGTAAAGTAATCCACCCCATAATTGAAAAACACATTGGTTTTGAGCAAGGCAATATGCAGTATCAATAAGACCAAAGCTGAAAATTGGGTAATACACCCCATCGCCAATAATAGGGTAAACAATAGAAAAATCAATGTGATGGAATTCAAATAAACGTCCATTGGGAAACCCAAACTCTCTGATAACCGGAAATGGGTCAAAATTGTATCGAAAACAAACAAATCGGATATGGGGTTGGGCAGTAAGGCCATGTCTCTGAACAGATAGGGCAAATCTTTATAAAAGGCCATTAAATGCACTAGGACAAATATGGCCACCGAAACTCTAAAGAACACCAAGAACATGGCGTTTTTAGAAACTTGATTATTTATAGTTTTCCCAAAGTTCATCGCGCGTATAGTTTTTTGATTTCAAAAACACATATATGGGAGCCATAGTCTTATTGCTTTTCAATTGTTCCAAAGTTGGGTAGTGATACAGTTGAACCTTTGCATTAACAAATTCAGCTTGTTCATTATCCAACAGTACCTTGGAGGCCAGCCCTTTCAAAAAAATATCACATCTCTTGATTTCAAGCGAATCCGGGTCTGATTCCATATATTTCTCGAACATGGAATAGGCCGTCCTAATTCTCGAAACACTCTCCTTTTGGTGCATGTTAGGAAAATAAGTAGTCTCAATCAATGTACTGTCTGTTGAGAACAACGTAAATTCGGTAAGGTATTCGCTGGCAACGTTTGGTGCAAAAAAACCAAATCCGGTATCCATCCCGGTGTAGGATAAAAAAGTTGAAACAGCCTTATTTTCCACAAACCCAAGAGAACGGTACAATATATTTTCCTGCTTTCTTTTTTCAGCATCCTCTGTATGATAGAACTCTGTATACGAAGAGATAGTCCCCCTGACATTGACCACCAGTGTGGTCATAAAAATAAGCCCGAAGAGAGCTACGTAGATTTTGTTCAATATTCGCATGGCAATACAAAAAGAGCCAGGGTCTTTTAGGACCCTGGCAAACAACTATCTCAAATAGGATTCCATTGTTTTATCAATGAATTCCCTAGCTTCAGCTTCGTTCTGGACACGAACATTTTTAGTTTTGTACAAAGTCTTCGTAAAATTTTTACTCTTCGCTTCCTTGTGAACAACAAGTGTTCTACCGTTTTCGTGCAAGACCGCAGTTTCTTTCCACCCCTTGGCATCTCTAAACTCAGAAAAATCGAACTCTTTCGTGGGTTGAACATGTTTGGCTTCCTTCCATCCTTTGTAGGTCATAAGCTCTTTAAGAGTCTCCGGTTTTAAATCGACCTGGGACATTTGATAGGTACCATCTTTCAATCGAACCAATTTCTTTTCTTGACTACCCTGAAATGAAAAAAAGGTCAAGGATAGCACTGCCACTACCAAAAGTGTGATTTGTTTCATAATGTATTGTATTTTAAGGTGAATCGTGCCCAATAATTAAGAGGGTTGGGTCACTTGCAAAATGCCGACATCCAAAGCTGATAAGGAATGTCGCCCCCGAGGGAACTTTCTCTAAGCTATTTAGCGTTGATTCGGTATTTGAACCTATTGGCAACCGACTTGTTTCTCATGGCCACGCTAACGATTTTTCCCTTTACGCCAGTTAATGTGAATACCTTGGTCTTTCCGTTCCTATCATTCGGAAAAGTATAGGTTTTCAGTGTTTTCGTTATCCCATCTCTACCATGGGAACAGATGACCACACCGGTTTCTGCCCGTCCATCATATTTATTGATCGTGATTTTCATGGTATTGTTGAAGGATGGAGGGGTTACAAAAGTCCTTTTCGTCTGACCTGTTATGCTGCCGCTTTCATTACCTCCGTCGGTTTCCAAAAACCGTGGTCCAATATTGGCGCCACTATTAGATGAAATCCAGTTCCAGGCCCTTTTAACCTTTTGAACCTTATTTTTAAAAGGAATCAGTGTGAAATTAGGTTTCCACGGGCCAAACTGTTCCCATGTCTTTTCTGCAAGTTTTTTCCCTTGATTACAGTTTTGAGCATTTGCATTGAAGCTAATCACAACCATCACAAGAGCACATACGAGGATTGATTTTTTCATTTTGAATGTTTTAAATGTTACGCTCGCAAAGTAGAAACCAATACCTAGTTGTTTATCCATCAAATCTTATAGAATGTAAAAATCCATGATTTCCCGTAGGTCAAACCTTAACATTAAAAAATTGAAGAGTTTTGGTTATCTTGAAGGAAGATAAAAGGTACCCATGGACTCAAATAAAGAGCTTAAACTACGATGCTGGATAGATATTGACGGAAAGAAATTCTTTGGCACCGGACGTGCTCAATTGCTAGTAATGATTGAAAAGAACGGTTCTTTATCCAAAGCGGCCAAGGAAATGGGCATGTCCTATCGTAAAGCATGGGCGATGGTGGAAGATATGAACCAACGAGGCCAGCAACCCTATGTGAAACTCCACAAAGGCGGAACCCAAGGAGGTGGAGCAGAATTAACGGAGACTGGCAAGATAGTGCTATCCACCTTTCAAAAAATGAACGATAAAATTAATGAAACCGTTCAGCAGCATACGGAAGAACTTTTGGGACTCATTTAAATCTTTACCCCAAATCCGTGCAACAAAATTAGTCGGAACCCTACGTACAGCACCAAAATACTGGTAAGCACACCTAAAAACTTGAGATTGAACTTTTTATTGGATAAATAAGAACCAATACTTCCTCCAATCACAACAGCAACAATAAGCTGTAGCATCAATGCATTGTTCAGTTTGAAAGTTCCCGCTACATTGAGACCGATTAAACCCGACACGGAATTTACCAATATAAATACGGAAGCCAATGAAGCAATTATCCTAGGATTGGCCCATTTTAAAAGATTCAATACGGGCGACAGGAAAATACCTCCTCCTATCCCAGATATGCCCGAGAGCAAGCCTATACTCCCTCCCAACAAGAGCTTTTTAGGGTTGGAAAACTCCTTGGTGTCCATTTTTTTCTTTACAAAACGCAATAGCATGAAAATACCTGCCAAAACCAAGGCACTACCCAAAATTAAAAAGAAAGAAGTTTTGGAAAGTCGCAACTGAGCTCCCAGATAAGCCAAAGGAATGCTAGCTACCAAGAAAGGCCAAAACTTTTTAAGGTCAAACACCCTGTTCTTGATGAAGAATAACGTTCCTATGGTCACAACGCAAATATTAAGAACGAGTGCGGTGGAACGAATTTCATAAAAATCGGTCAGGAAAAGACTTAATATGGCCAAGTAGCTAGAACCACCTCCGAATCCAACAGAACTGTAGAATAATGCAATCAGAAAGAAGACTATGGGAAGATATTCAACCGTCATCAATTATGAAATTAGTTTACACTTGATGAAATCGCCTTCGTTGAATGCTTCCCCATCAGCCACAAAAGCTAGTGCATTGCCCTTGGCCATGGATTGAATCATGGAAGACCCTTGTCCATCAAGAATCTCTACTTTTCCATTAACAACAGCGGCTTTTAAAAAGGATGGCCGTCCAAAACGGTTTTCATATGCATGCTTTATCGGGAATTGATAAGTGGTCAAACCTACGTTCTCATATCCTGATAGTTTTTGTAATAACGGAAGTACGTACACATAAAAACAGGTCAGTGAAGATGCTGGGTTCCCAGGCAAGGCAAACACAAACTGATTTTCTTTCCTTCCAAAATACAAAGGTTTTCCTGGTTTTTGAAACACCTTGTAAAACAATTCATTGACCTCGTTTTCTTCGAGGGATTGTTTTACAAAATCGTAATCACCGACCGATATCCCTCCCGAGATAATCAGTACATCGCAAGACTCCAATGCCGTTTTAATGCCTGCTTTCGTGGCCTCAAAATCATCTTTTATCTGCGTTTTTTGATGATGCTGAAATCCAAATTGCTGAAGTGCCCCAGAAATCGCGTAGCTGTTGGATTCGTATATCTGTCCTTCGGTTTTGGGTTCTCCCGGTTTTACGAGTTCATTTCCCGTGGTGATGATATTGATTTGTGGTTTGGAAAACACTTCCAATTGCGATAATCCCAAACTGCCCATCAAAGCCAAAGAAGGTGGGTTCAAAATGTGCCCTTTTTCAAATACCGCTTGCCCTTCCGTCAACTGACCGCCCTTTTTTCGGATATTCTGTCCAGCTTTGGGCACCTCATCAAGAAACAGCGTGCTGTCTTTTACGGAGGTTTTCTCTTGCATCATCACAGCAGTGGTGTTTTTGGGCACTTTTGCTCCAGTAAAAATCCGAACGGCTTCTCCATCTTGCAACGAGACATCCTCGGAATCGCCAGCAGCGACCTCCCCTATCAATTGGTATTCTTGATAAAGTCCGGAAAGGGCATATCCGTCCATCGCCGAATTATCAAACTCAGGTACATCAAAGGGTGATACCGTGTCTGTTGCCAATGCATAACCCAATGCCTTCGCCAAAGGTTTTGATTCACTTTTTAAACAGATGTTTTGATCTTCGATAATACGAAGGGCTTCTTCAATCGTAACCATTAGCCTCCTATTGAAATCATTGAACGGTTTTGCTCGTAGTGGTCGGCGTCCATTTTAACATCCATGCCATCACGGGAATGCTTTTTGGATTTTATGGCCTCCAGAATGGTGCTTTCAATTTGTTCTCCTTTTCGAAGCGGCGTCAATAAATCAGTTTCTGAGGTGGTAAAAAGACAGTTTTTCATTTTGCCATCGGCGGTCAAGCGAATACGGTTGCATTCATCGCAAAACGGATTGGTAATCGTGCTTACAATGCCAAAACTGCCCTTGTGACCCTTCACTCTAAAATTTGTGGAGGTACTGTGCTTTGGATTTTGTAACGTTTCGATTTCCCCGAACTTGTCGCCTACGGTCTTTAAGATTTCTTCTTTGGAAACGCCCTTGCTCCAGTCCCATTTATTCCCCTTAAAAGGCATAAACTCAATAAATTTGGGTGTAATGTTTTTATCCTTGGTCAATGCGATAAAATCATTGATTTCCTTATCATTCACTCCCTTGACCAACACAATATTGAGCTTGATATCCATATCCATGTCCAAGGCCATGTTCAAGTTTCGCATAATGCGCTCATAATAGTCCCGCTTGGTGATGAAAATGGATTTGGCCTTGTCCAGTGTATCCAGACTGAAATTAATTTTGCGCAGCCCAATTTTATTGAAAAGGTCCAAATATTTATCAAGTACAATTCCGTTTGTGGTCAATTTTAGGGTCACGCCCAGTTTGGCAAGCTCCTCGACCAAATAGCCGAAATTCTTCCGAACCAAAGGTTCGCCGCCCGTCAGCCGCACCGTATCCACGCCCAAATCCCGAAATGTCCGTGTCATTTCAATGATTTCCTCCAGCGTCATGATACTCGGTTTTTCCATCAGCTCAATGCCTTCTTCCGGCATACAGTAAAAGCACCGCAGGTTGCACCGATCCGTCAATGAAATGCGCAGATAGGTATGTGGCCTACCGAAGTTGTCTATTATTTGTGGTTTTTTGTCAATCATGTCTTTTTCCTTCTATCACTTTAAATGCATGCAGCACATGCGGGAAAATCGCGTCCATGGATTCCGCTGCTCCCTTTGTGGAACCTGGAAGTGCCAATATCAATTTACCGTCTTTAATGCCCGCGATGGAACGCGAGAACATCGCATACGGCATCCTGTTTTGCCCGTAGCTTCGCATTTGTTCTTCTACTCCTTTTAGTTTGATGTCCAACATGGGTTCCAAGGTCTGCGGGGTGACATCTCGAGGTCCCACGCCTGTTCCTCCGGTAAAAATCAGCAAGTCAGCAAAAGTGTTTTCCACTTTTTTGATGATTGCTTCAGCTTCATCGGGAATAATGCTTTTTTGGGATGGCACACCCAGAGACTTCAATTTCTCAATGATAGCCTCTCCTGCCCTATCCTCGCCTTTTCCTTTGGAAATGGTATCCGAACAAACAACAACATCAGCGGTCAACCCTTCCGAATTGATTTTATAGGAAGATTTCCCTCCTTTTTTGGATTTAAGGCGAATAGTGCCGATTTCCACGTTTTTGTCAATCGGTTTTAGCATATCGTACATGGTAAGGGCCACAACACTTGCTCCGTGCATCGCCTCTACCTCTACCCCTGTTTTATATATGGTCTTTACCGTCATGGAAATGGTAATGTCCAACCCGTCAATTTCATAATCGATGCCCGTGTATTCAATGGGTAACGGATGACAATCAGGCAATAGGTCCGGTGTTTTCTTGACGCCCAACAAACCAGCCGCTTTGGCCATTTCAAACACATTCCCTTTGGGAACTTCATTGTTTTGTATCGCATCTATCGTAGCTTGGCTACTTGTTTTTACGATAGCTTCAGCGGTAGCTTCCCGCAAAGTCGTCACTTTATGTGTAATGTCTACCATTTACTTATTTACTTTCCATTGATGAGTTTCGTCCTCAAAAATCTCTTTACCGAACACAGGTACTTTCGCTTTGATTTCCTCCACAAAAAAGTTGGTCGCCTCTATCGCAATCTTTCGGTGTGCCGATGATGTGAACACGAACAAACACAACTCCCCAACGTTTACCTTACCCAAACTGTGATAAATATGAGCACAGGTAATGTCGAACTTGGCAAAAGCTGCTTCGCGTATTTCGTGGAAGACTTTCTCAGCCATTTCTTCATATGCTGTGTAATCGATGGCAGTCACGGTTTTACCTTCTACCTCGTCGGCCCTTATCTGTCCCAAAAAAATACTGTGCGCGCCAATATTCGTCTTGCTTTGGTGGTTAGCCACCGAATTGGCTATTTTTTCGGGAGGAATCGCTCCTTGTACAAATACTTTTTTTGGTTTCTTCTTATCCATCAATAATTGTTTCTATACCGCCTTCCACGTTTTTCAAATTGTGAAAGCCAAATTCGTTTTTAAGGATTTCTATGGCGTTTTTGCTTCGTTTTCCAGATTGGCAGAATACAAAAACCTCCTGATTATTGGGTATTTCTTGGTATCGTAATGTTAAATCACTCATCGGAATACTGAGCACTTTTTTACCCTTTGGTTTGGGCTGTTCGAACACTTCGCGTACATCGAGATACCACTGTTCCTTATTTTTTAAATCGCAATCAATGTAAACGGGAGCTATTCCATTCTTGCGAATTTTTTCCACTTCTTCGGGGCGCTTGTTTATTTTGATGATCTGCTCGCTGGCCCGCATCATATTGATGAGTTTTAACCTACCCGACATTACTTCGCCCGCCCCCAAAATAATTTTAAGTACTTCCGCTGCCTGCAGCGTTCCGAGAATGCCCGGTAATACACCCAATACGCCCGTGGCCTCACAACTGATGTTCTGCCGTGTGCTTTTTGGGAACACACACCGATACGTAGGCCCATTCTTGTAATTGAAGACCGATAATTGTCCTTCATTTTTATAAATAGAGGCAAAAACCCAAGGTTTATTCGTCAATATGCACGCATCATTGATAAGGTACTTGGTTTCAAAATTGTCCGTGCCATCCAAAACGACGTCGTATTGATTGATGATGTTTTCCGCGTTTTCAACGGTCAACGGCACTTCGAACACTTCAAACCGTACCTCACTGTTCTGTTTTTCCAAACGTTCCTTGGCAACAACAGCTTTTGACCTTGCCACATCCGATTCTTGAAAGAGGACTTGTCTATGCAAATTGGACATATCGACCTTATCATGGTCCATCAAACCAATTTTGCCGACTCCTGCGCCTGCCAAATACATCGCAGCAGGACAGCCCAGCCCCCCAACACCAACAATCAATACTTTGGCATTGCGAAGCTTTCCCTGACCTCCAGGCCCAACTTCCGTGAGTTTTATTTGTCTGTCGTATCTGCTCATCCTCCAGCGAATGGTGGCAACAAGGCCACTTCGTCCCCGTCTTTTAAGGTTATTGTATCATCCAAATTTTGGTTTACGGCTATCTGTACGGACTCTTTGTCCGCTATAGCCAAGCCGTTCAAGCATTGTACCTTTAGTTCCAAAGCGGTAAGCGTTCCATTGAGGTCCAAAACCTCTTCGGACTTTTCAGTAGCTTCGGCTACCAAACCAAAATATTTAACGGTCACTTTCATTCTTCCATTTGCTTTAGTTGCTTCACATCTTCTTCGGTATCCACATCAAAACCTCCCTTTTTAAAGGTTTCCGCACAGTAATTAAAATCTTCCATGCGAGTTAGTTTCTTAGCTCCTTCGTCTCCTTCCAGCTGCAATAACAATGGAAATGCTTCCTTACTAAAGATGGCCGGCACTCCAATATTATCCCCATATTTGGAATAGGTTGCTTTTGGATGTTGTGTCAGTTGGGTATGCACCAGTTTGATTAAGTTGGTGCGTTCCAAAAAGGGTTGGTCGGATACCAGAAACAATACATAGTCCAATCCTTCTTCCTTCGCCATCGCAGCTTCCAGCCCAACCTTGATGCTAGACGCCATTCCTTGCTCCCAATGGGTATTAACGACCACTTTAAAGTCATTGGGATTAATTTTATCGACAATCTCCTCCCGCTCTCCGCCTAAAACCAAAATTTTGGTTTGGAAACCCAGTAGGTCCACTTTATCCAATGCATGGTCCAAAAGGGTTTTTCCCTTATATTCCACCAATTGCTTTGGTCGCCCCAAACGAGTAGAGCCACCTGCTGCCAAAACAACCACCGCTATGTTTTCTTCTGCACTCAAAGGGTTATTTTTTGAAATTGATTCTGTTTCGTATCGTGAATCGGCTCAGTTTTCTGCTTTAAAGGTCGAGCCTCTTTGTCGGTTAGCACACTTTGTATCTCTGCCAAAATGGACAATCCAATTTCGGCCGGTGTCTCTGCGCCTATTTCCAAGCCTACAGGTGCGTGAATCTTGGCCAAATCCTCTTTGGATACTTCGATGCCTCCATCTGCCAACTCGTTAAGCATGCGCTCATATTTTTTCAATGGACCCAAAATGCCAATGTAAGGTGTCTCGGGATTTCCGAGCAATAACTTAAGCACCGATAAATCGTAGTTGTAATTATGGCTCATCAACACAAAACAAGTTCGATTATCTATGTTGATATTTTTTAGCGTTTCCTCTGGTTTGGTAACAATCACTTCGCAAGATCCCACAAAACGTTCTTTGTTGGCATGCGTGGGACGCCCATCGGTAACGGTCACTTTCCAACCTAGTAAATCGGTTTGTTGCGCCAAGATTTGGGCATCGTTCCCTGCTCCTACCAATACCAATTTTACAGGTGGTTGATGGATTTGGATGAACACAAAATGTGTTTTCTCTTCCGTTGTGAGCTCTGCAAAACAAGATGCATTTTCATTGATGACCTCTCTACTTTTAACAAGCAAAGCTTGTTGTAAATCATCGCAAAGCTGCTGACCCGAAACTGCCTGATTTTCATCCGTAACCAAACTGGTTCCCAGTTGTTGTTGGGATTTATCCAAATTAAAAACGACCGAGACCGCCATGGGAACTTCCTGTTCGGTAATGGTTCTCAAAAGTTCGCATGGATTGTTCCCATCGGTATAATTTATGGGTTCAAAGAGCACCTGAATAATACCATTACAGCCTAATTGTGCGCCGATAACCGCATCATCCTCATCACTGGTATCGTAAGTGACCAGCTTGTTTTCTTGTCTATCCAACGCAAAAAGTGCTTTTCTGAGCGCATCACCCTCTAAGCAACCTCCGCTTATGGCCCCTGTAATATTTCCGTATTCGTCCACCAACATTCGTGCACCGGCTCTTCGGTACGATGAGCCTTCAACATGGACAACAGTAGCCAAAATACAGCGTACATCCTGCAATTTTAGCTCTTTATATTTTGATATGATGACATCCAACTCCCTCATACAACACTAGTTTTTAGTTGGTTGACTGCTTTTTTAATTTCAAACACCGCTTTTTCAATATCTTCCGAAGAGGTGTCTCGGCCTGTACTGATTCGTAGACTGGCCAAGGCAACTTCATCATCAACTCCCATCGCTTTTAATACGTGTGATGGATTCACTTGATTCGCGGTACAGGCGGAACCCCGAGAAACAGCCAAGGCATTCAAATAACGAAGCAACTTGGTGCCATCCACTGCTTTGAACGATACATTTGTGGTATTAGGCAACCGCTCTTCATTTTGGCAATTGATGGTTGCCTCATCTATGGTCAACAGCCCCTCCTCCAATTGGTTTTGAAGCCTTTTAAATCTTTGGTGATTCTCTTTCAAGCTTTGCTTTGCAATTTCACTAGCTTTGCCAAAACCAACAATACCAGGAACATTCAAAGTACCAGGTCGCAATCCTTTTTCGTGGCTGCCACCAAAAAGATGTTTGTCAATGGAAATGTTATTGTTTTTATTTAAATAAAGTGCACCAACACCTTTGGGGCCATAAAGTTTGTGTGAAGAAAAAACAGCTATGTCGATTCCCGAATCCTGTAAATCAATTGGGATTTTACCCACTGCCTGTGTAATGTCGGACATTACAGGAACACTCTTGGAATGCGCTATTTCGGTTATCGTTTTTATCGGATGAATCAGACCTGTCTCGTTGTTGGCAAGCATCAAGCAGACCAAAATTGTGGATGGGTTTATTTCTTCCTCCAACACATTCAAATCGATGTTTCCTTGTCCATCCACATTTAAATACGTGACTTCAAAACCATCGGATTCCAAAGCCTCCAAAGTATCCACGACTGCTTTGTGCTCCGTTTTACAGGAAATAATGTGGTTGCCCTTGCTCCTGTTTTTTTTGCAAAATCCGAACAAGGCCAAATTAGCGGCCTCAGTAGCTCCGGAGGTAAAAGTGATTTCCGTTGGTCTACAATTTACCAGCTTCGCTACCTGAATACGTGCTGTTTCAACTGCATCATCGGCATACCATCCATAGGAGTGATCACTGCTTGCATTGCCAAAGTTCTCGGTAAAATACGGCAGCATTGCCTCCACCACTTTTGGATTTGTAGGTGTGGTTGCATTGTAATCCAAATATATTTTTCCGTTTAGCGACAAATTACAATCGTTATGTTTAAGCGTGCATAACGCAATGTAATAAGAAAGAATCAGTATTTACCTATGTTTTTCAAACGATTATGAAATAAAACTCGATAAAACCTTTGGCGACAACTCTATTAATCGTAATATTGCAATGAACAAAATTATCTATGGGCTTAGCCAAAACTGAAATATTCACCGATAAGCAAAATCAAATTGCGCAGTACGCCAAGGTTTTTGGGCATCCAGCACGCGTTGCGATTTTACAGTATTTGTACAAGTTGAATGCTTGTGTTTGTGGCGACTTGGTGGATGAAATCGGTTTGGCACAACCCACGATTTCCCAACATTTAAAGGAATTGAAGCATCTAGGTTTGATCAAGGGCAATGTAGAAGGCACCAGTGTTTGTTACTGCATTGATGCCGAGAACTGGAAGAAAATGAAGAGCGTTATGTCGGAATTCTTAGATCAGGACCTGGACAAAAAGGAATGTTGCTAAAAAAATTTGAGTTCATTAATCGTAATATTACAATAAATATAGAGATATGAAATTAGAAGAAGTTAAATCAGCATTGGCGCAATTGGAGACCATAGCGTTCCAATTACCAAACGGGGAGTTGGTTCCCAATCATTTTCACGTAACCGAAGTGGGTAAAATCACCAAGCATTTTATTGACTGTGGTGGAACTGTCCGTAACGAAGAAGTGGTCAATTTCCAACTCTGGAACGCCAATGACTACGACCATAGGCTTCATCCTGAAAAATTGGTACATATCATCGAATTGTCTCAAAAAACATTGGATATCGGAAATTTAGAAGTTGAAGTGGAGTATCAAGGGCAAACCATTGAGAAATTCGCACTTGATTTTGATGGCACCAACTTTTTATTGACCACCAAACAAACCGATTGTTTAGCCAAGGACAAATGTGGTATTCCAGAAGAAAAGCCCAAAGTAAAACTTTCCGAGCTTCAAAATTCTGGATGTGTTCCAGGAAGTGGGTGTTGCTAAAAAATTCAAAGCTTATGTCACATTACAAGGTGTTGAACGATTATATTTCAAATCTGGATATCACAACCATCACATCGGAGAGAAAACAAACCTTATCTCCTCTTGTGGAGTATGTTCAGGAAAAAGTCAGCAATGGAAAATCCATTCGTCTCAACTTTATCTGTACCCATAATTCCCGACGGAGTCATTTGTCCCAAATTTGGGCTCAGACGATAGCGTATCATTTTGGAGTTAGGAATGTGAGTTGCTATTCGGGAGGAACGGAGGCAACCGCCTTATTTCCCATGGTAGCCTCTACCCTAGCGAACACAGGTTTTGAGGTACAGATGCTTTCCGAAGGAAAAAACCCAGTGTATGGCATCAAGTTTTCGGAGAACGAACACCCCGTTATCTGTTTATCCAAACGAATGGATGATGATTTTAACCCGAAATCGGACTTTGCCGCCATTATGACCTGTTCGCAAGCCGATGAAGGTTGCCCGTTTGTGCCCGGAGCTGAAAAACGAATCCCGATTACCTACGACGATCCAAAAGCGTTCGACGACACGCCTCAACAAGCTGAAAAATACAGCGAGCGAAGCAAACAGATTGCCACCGAAATGTTTTATGTTTTCTCCAAAATTCAAAACTAATGGCCATCAAAAAATTGAGCTTTTTAGATAAGAACCTGACCCTTTGGATTTTTGTAGCCATGGCCCTTGGGGTCGGGATTGGATACTTTTTTCCCAACTTTCCTGATTTTGTCAATTCTTTTAGTAGCGGAACCACCAATATCCCCATTGCCATCGGATTGATTTTGATGATGTACCCACCCTTGGCCAAGGTCAAATATTCTTTGCTGCCAAAAGTGTTCAAAAACACTAAAATCCTATCCATCTCCCTTGTGTTGAACTGGATTGTGGGCCCTATTTTAATGTTTGCCCTTGCCATCATATTTCTCCGGGACTACCCGGAATATATGGTTGGGCTTATTCTGATCGGTTTGGCGCGATGCATAGCCATGGTGCTCGTCTGGAACGATTTGGCCGAAGGAAGCAGCGAATATGGTGCCGGTTTGGTGGCATTGAACAGTATTTTTCAAGTTTTTGCTTATAGTTTTTACGCTTGGATATTCATTACTGTACTCCCACCCCATTTTGGTTTTGAAGGAGCCATTGTCGATATCTCCATTGGTACCATTGCCGAAAGTGTGGCCATCTATCTTGGCATTCCTTTTTTAATGGGAATTTTGAGTCGTCAGATTTTGGTGAAATCAAAAGGCGAAGCTTGGTATACCTCAAGGTTTATCCCTGCTGTTTCCCCGATGACTTTGATAGCCCTCTTGTTTACCATTGTGATCATGTTTTCCTTAAAAGGAGAGTTGATTGTTGAGATTCCGATGGATGTGTTGATTATTGCCGTTCCCCTGCTGATCTATTTTGCTTTGATGTTCCTTATCGGTTTCTTTACCACAAAGGCTATGGGTGCCGAGTACGACAAAACTGCTTCGGTGGCATTTACGGCGGCTGGAAATAATTTTGAACTGGCCATAGCCGTTGCTATAGCTGTCTTTGGACTAAACTCAGGTCAAGCCTTTGCTGGTGTCATAGGCCCATTGGTGGAAGTTCCGGCCTTGATCTTATTGGTAAAGGTTTCTTTTTGGTTGAGAAAGAAGTATTTTGGCTTTAATACATCAAAAGCTTAAGGTTATTCTTAGGGTATTTGTTTCCGCAGCATTTGACCGAATCGTTCCTCGGAGAACTGAGCATTTGTAACGGCTCTTTTTCCGTTGACCCAAACTTCATCAAACCCTTCTGCAAGTTGATGTGGATTTTCGAACGTTGCTGTTGCTTTTACTTTTGCAGGATCAAAAAGCAAGAGGTCAGCCTTCAAACCCTCTTGAATCAGTCCCCTGCTTTGCAAACCCATTGTTTTGGCCGCAAGCCCTGTCATTTTATGAACTGCTTCTTCCAAAGTGAATAATCCATCATCATTCACGTAGGTTTCGATTACTTTAGCGAAACTACCGTAGCCGCGGGGATGTCGCATAGTTGGGCTTCCGTCGCTACAAATGTTGACCAAATCGCTTTGCACCAAAGTTTTTTGCAGGGTTTCATCCATAATAAAATAAGCCCCACTGGCACCATAAGGGCCAATATCCTCAATTAATACATCTTCAAATGGCTTGTTCAATTCCTCTGAAATCTCCTTTAGATTTTTCCCTGCGAATTCTCCGGAGCCAATCAAGGTAGCCTCAGGGCCGTTGCGTTGTGCAATTTTGTTCCGAAGAAATTCCTGTAGTTCCGTTTTTCTATTCGCTACCACCTCATCAAAATCATGGGGCTTTTTGGCCCAGTCCGGGAAAACAATGGCAATACCCGTATAACTGGCCGTGTAGGGATACAAATCCGCCGTGACCTCTACACCTTCGGCCTTGGCGCTATCAAGTAGGCTCAAAATCTCTTTCCCTCGTTCCTCTCCTTTTCCGTAAACGGATTTAATATGTGAAACGTGCACTGGGCAATACTTACCCTGGCTCAGCAGTTCCCTTATGGATTGCTCCACTTCTGTATCATCTTCGTCCCGCATGTGGCTCATGATAAGTCCATCACGCTCCCCTACTACCTTTGCCAATTCCTCCAGTTCCTCTTTCTTAGAGAAACTACCGGGGTTGTATTCCAAGCCAGAGGTCATACCAAAAACACCGGCATCAAAGGCATTGTTCAACAAACTTTTCATTTCAGCGAGACCTTCTTCCGAAGGAACTTCCTCATAATTTACCCCTGAGAGTTGGCGTATGGAATTATGCCCCACGAACATTGCAATGTTTACGCCGGCATTCACGGAATCCACTTTTTGCATCCAGCCGGATAAATCTTTCTCTCTGGGGCTATATCCATCTTGTCCGAGTGCAATGGTGGTAACGCCCATGGCAAGAAAATTCTTGAATTCGGGACTTTCTATAGGGTCGCCATGGCCGTGCGTATCTATAAAACCGGGAGTCAACACCTTTTTCGCAGCATCTACCTGCTCTTGTGCCAGAAACTCTAGTGTAGTATCCTTTTCAATCTTTGCTATTGTGTCATTCAAGACCAAGACATGTGCCCTGTAGCTTTCTGACCCGGTCCCGTCAATTACCTTGGCGTTTTTAATCCATAGGTCATATGTGGTATCATCGGTTTTTTGAGCTTCATTACAAGAGAAAAACAAACAAGTCAATAGTAAAAAAGAAAGAAATCTGGAAAGCATAGTTGGTTGGTTTAAGTCGGTCTGTTCCCTATGGGAAAAACAGTGTTCATTACAAATAAACTATAAAATATGACAGGTTTAAAATTTCAGATAGTTTAGTATCTTCAACATTGCATAAAATTCAATCAAACTAAACACATTATGACAAAAGGAGTAACTATTCTTGGGCTTTTAGTATTGTTGTTATCCTGTAAATCTGAAAATGACACCTCCGAACACGAATTGGGACTGGTTTACAATGTTCTAAGGGATGTTGATATTGACAATTACGAGGTGTTCTCCATGAATCTGGATGGTACGGATAAGAAAAACATCACAGATCTTTACAATGTGGAGTGGACCTATTATTCGTACCAAGACACGCTTTATTTTATTTCTGACAGAGGGGCTTGCAAACGATGCTATTTTCTGTACAAAAGCAATTTCAAAGGAGAAAATGTCAAGAAAGTTTCCAATCTGGAATTGGCTGATAGCTGGATGAGCACCCGAAAAGACGGCTCTGAGCTAATCGTTAAACCCAAACTGATAATAGAATCCACCTTTTATATCCTTGATGGAAATGGAAAAATCATTGATCAATTGGATACTGGATTGCCTTTTGCCGCAGACCCTCTATTTGTAAACGATGGAAAGCAAGTGGTTTTCAGGGGTGGTAAGACCAGTGGAAAAAATATAACTGGGTTTGATGAAGAACTATACATTATTGATGAAGATGGTCAAAACCGAAAGCAACTGACCCATTATCCGGAAAAAGACTCAACTGCTGGAAGATTTGGGTACCGTGCCGGAGCGCCTAAATTGCATCCAACAGAAAACTTTGTAACCTACCAAAGTAAACAAAACGGCAAGTACAGTTTGTATGCCGTTAGTTTGGATGGCAGCAAAACCTGGAAACTGACCGAAAACACCCAAAACGAAGGCTGGCATGATTGGAGTCCGCATGGGAAATGGCTCGCCATTGAACTGTTCGATGATGAACAATCCCAATTTCATATTGGTTTGATGAATTGGGAAACCAAGGAAATGGAAATCTTGACCGATGATACCTTCCAATATCAACAAGCACCAAGTTTTATTTGGAAATCAACAGATTAACTCTACATTCCAATTAATTTTTGGTATAACTTTATTCAAATCATGACAAAAAGAAAATCCAACGCTCTTATTTTTATGGCCATCGCTTTGGTTTTGGCGATAGTATTCTATCAAAACAGTGTTTTTCCGAACAATCCAGAGGCTTACTTCAACTCCAAATATTATTATCAATTTGGCCCTATTGCAATATGTGTTGAGTTATTTATAGCAGGTATATATCTTTTTCAAGGCCACAAAAAAAGTAATTTCACCCTAGCCCTTTTCGCCTTTAACGCATTATTAGACCCTATTTTTAATCTAATAGGGCTCTTTGACTCCAATGTTCCTATTTATGCAACCATTATTTTTGTGGTCTGCGCTATTTGGTCCCTGTATCTGGCTTTTTCCAACACCTATAATCTTGGAAGGATTTCTTTGTTAGAGGTACTTGGAAGCTTTATTTTAGGAGCTACCCTCGAACTTTCGTTCAATTATCTTTTCCAATTTTTGTAACGATGGCTTTACTTCTTGGACATATACTTATCTACAAAATTAGCCAAATCATCCCCATGCAGGTTTTTGGCCAACACCCTACCCTTTTCATCCAATAGAAAATTTGCAGGAATCGTAGTCAAACGTAGCGCGTCCATAAAAGGGTTTTGGTCCCCTTGTAAATGTGATGCATGCAACCACCGGTGTGCTCCATCCTTTGTAATGGCATTGCTCCAAGCCTTTTCACTACTTTCCAATCCATAGGCAACAATTTGAAAACCGTTTTCATGGTGCTCTTCCCAGAGTGGCACTAGCACATTTCTGTTTTCCACTCTGCAAGGTGCGCACCAAGAGGCCCAAACATCCAATAGCACCATTTTTTGATTTTCAAGTAACGTTTGCAAAGATGTAGTTACCCCATCTTTCATGGGGAATTGTGTCTCTGGGATAAGATCGCCAACCAAAATGGGTAGATTTCGTTTATCGGCCACCGTAGCCAGTTCCTTTACCCAAGCATGTTCTGGGTAGAGCGCATTCCACTTTTCAGACTGTTTGTACACCAGTTCCGCAACACGTTCATAGTTCCCTTCAGGGCTGGCCCAACGCAAAGCAACCATCGCAGGTAATAGTTTTGCTGTGCTATCCGAAAAATCAATCAACTCCTTTTTAAAATTATACAAGTTCTTTTCACGTTGCAGTAAATCCTCATCCACACCATGATTCTCCATTTGACCTGCCAAATATCTTTCATAGGCCTCCAAACGTATATCCCGCAATTGCAACAGCGCTTTATTTGTTGCTGATGGTTCTTCAATAGCAAAAGTGGATTGAAAATGGGCAATATCAGCTTCAATCCTTATTTGTGAACCTGGTTGATAGATTAAAGGAAAGTAATTATCCGTTTTGGGGTTTTCATTTGTTAATCGATTGGGGTATTTCTCTCCCTTTCGCTGAACCGCAAGTTCCAATAAAACGGGTTCCTCATATGCTGGAAGGTTGATGAATTCGAAATGACCGTTTTTGGATACTTGTGCTGAATCCAGCACTTTTCCAACAAAGCTCTGTGCCACATTGTCAAATTTCTCTGGTTGAATCAAATATACCGTTGGTTTCCAATCTGCTCCAGCATCCAAATCAATGGTTACCGAAAGCTCAGCATTTTCGGAACAGGATTGCATCATCAACACGAAAAGCAAAGTAAACTTCAAAACGTTTTTCATGTGCATAAAATTAACTATTTCCTCAGATGATTTTATGACGAAACTCATCAGTACGGCATATAAAACCAATCTATTCCAAGATAATTTCTTCATTAAAAGTTATTTAACCTGAAATATTCCGACCATAACCACACAACCTTATCAAAACAAACAACGATGACAACAAAAAAGATCATACACGCAGTTTTACGGATAGTTCCGGCCGTGATTTTACTACAGACCTTGTTTTTTAAATTTTCCGCAGCTCCAGAATCCGTCTATATTTTTGAACAACTCGGATTGGAACCTTGGGGAAGAATAGGTTTGGGAGTTATTGAGTTGATCATAGCACTTCTGATCCTTATCCCTAAAACCACTTGGATTGGCGCCCTATTGGGCATTGGCATAATGTTAGGCGCCCTATTTTCACACCTTACCCAATTGGGCATCGCAGTACAAAACGATGGCGGCACCTTGTTCATCCTAGCTCTGGTTACTTTGATTTTCTGTCTGGTACTGGCATGGCAACAGCGAACTCAAATACCCTATATCAAAAAACTATTCTGAGGCAGTCTCCTTTTCTTTGGCTCTTTTAAGGTGAAGGGAATCGTAGACTTTGTCCAGAATTTCAGGTTTGTCCGTAAGCACTACTAAAGTATCGTTGGCTTTTATTTCCGTCAAACCGTTTGGGGTAAGGTAGTTGCCATCGCGCTCAATCATCGCAATAATCGCCTTCTTGGGAAAGTTCAGGTTTACTATTTTAACCCCTGTAGCGGGACAAGACTCACTAATGGTTATTTCCTTCATCAAGGCTTTTGGATGTTCCGACAATAGTTCATCTGTGGGGGAAAGGGGCTTGGCACTTTCGGGCAATCCCACATGCAACCACTTGGCAACGATGGACAGGGTGCTTCCCTGAATCAATACCGAGGTCAACGACACAAAAAATACGATATTGAAAATCATATGGGCCTTATCCACCCCCGCTAAAAGCGGATAGGTCGCAAAAACAATAGGTACAGCTCCCCGTAACCCTACCCACGAAATGTAAAACCTACGCCTCATTTTCATTCGGAATGGGGATAGAGATATCATAACCGCCAGCGGACGGGCCACAAATATCAAAAAGAGGGAAATCAACAGGCCAACACCCATAAATGGAACAATCTCCGAGGGGAATACCAGTAATCCCAAGGTAAGGAAAAGTACAATCTGCATGAGCCAGGCCAACCCATCGAACATGCGCATAATAGTTTTCTTGTGTATCAAATTTTGATTGCCCAAGTACACGGAACAGATATAGATGGCCAAAAACCCATTGCCCCCTATAAAATCGGTGGCCGAGAAGGTAATGAACATCAAAGCGATGGTCAACACAGGGTAAAGTCCCTCAAAATCAAGTCGAATCCTGTTGATGATTATTTTACTGAGTTTTCCGAACAAGAACCCTGCTGCTCCTCCAAGCGCCATTTGAAGAAAAAACATGGGCAACACGGACAAAATGTTCTTTTCGGGAAACTGCACCAGGGTCAAAAATGCAATGGTCAGTACGTAGGCCATGGGATCGTTACTACCACTCTCCAACTCCAAAGTGGGCCTTAAGTTCTTCTTCAGAGCCAAGTTCTTGCCCCTGAGTATGGAAAATACGGCAGCGGCATCGGTAGAGGAAACAATAGCTCCCAAAAGCAGGCTTTCATATAAAGTAAAATCCGTGATCAGATATACAAAGTACCCCAAACCCATAGCAGTAAGTAAAACTCCCAAGGTTGAAAGTACGATTCCCTCTTTAAGAACCGGTTTTACGGACTGCCAACTCGTATCCAATCCACCTGAAAAAAGAATAAAGTTCAAGGAAACCACCCCCACAAACTGCGCAATCTTGGGATTGTCAAAATAAATACCAACTATTCCATCAGATCCGGCCAACATCCCAATGGTCAAAAACAACAATAAGGTCGGAATTCCAAAGCGATAGGTTGTTTTACCCGCCAAAATACTGATGAGCAATAGTACCGAACCGATTAATATGATGTTTTCTATGGTAATGTTCATACAGTGACCGTGAATTAGGGTTTGAGGTTGATAATCAAGAGTAGACGAAAAGCAATCCTGAAAAGATCGATGCATTTTCAGCAAAGGCGAAGATAATTCAATTTGTCTGATTTATAGGATAAAAACGAGTACGATCATGTCACAAAATCAATAGTAAGAAGTTACTTTTAGAAGAATAGTTCTATAATTTGAGTATCCGTTCAAAAACACAAAAGGAACGTTTAAATGCATTTTTTAGATTGTTCGAGTGTTAAACAGCTAAAAAATATTCGATAAACTGCACTTTTTAGTCGTTAAAAGTGAAAACCTATGAAAAATTGATAAGTATTCGCGCTGATTGTTTTTGATCTTTGCCATGTATTAACCCCCAAATCTATACATCATGACACGATCTACGATTTACAGTCTACTTGTTACAGGAATGATACTTGCCAGTCAAAATACTTTTGCACAGGCAGATGAAAAAATGATCAACGACACTATGGAAGGAAGTGTTTCCACCGTTGATGGTTATGTTCCCTCCATGTCGATTACCAAAGATGGCAAAACGGCCTACTTTAGCAAAGGCACCTACGAAAAGCCACTTTACGGTGTGTTCTCCAAAAAAGAATTGATTTACCACGTTTACCGTGCCGAAAAAGTAAACGGCGAATGGACCAACATTACCCAATTGGAAGTATGTCCAAAACACTACTCAGCCAAACACCCTACGGTAACCGCTGATGGAACACGCTTGTTCTTTGCCTCCAATATGAAAGGAACCTTTGGTAAATATGATATCTATGTGGCCGACATTGCCGCAGACGGAAGCTTGGGCGTATCCAAGAACCTTGGCCCCAAAGTAAACACGAAGGAAGATGAGCTTTACCCAAGCATCTATAACGAAACACTGTTGTTCTTCGCTTCCGAAGGAAGAGATGGTTTTGGCGGACTGGACCTTTATGCTTCACAAGTGGTTAAGAACTCCCTGACTACATCGGTAAATTTAGGAGCGCACATCAACAGTAATAGCGATGAGTATGCCATTCAGTTGAGCCCGGAGAAAAAGATGGGATTTGTGGTGTCCAATAGAGGTTATAACAATACAGTAGCACAATATACCGTAGCGTATGGACGTTCAAGTAAGCGGGATCAGTACAACGATGTAGCTGAGGGAGATACAGGACTCCAAACCGCAATGAATGAGAAAGCCTACGAATACGTAGACACATCATTCCAAGACGAAGAATAAAATTGCTTAAAATACTTATTGAATCGGTCAATAAACCTGAAGTGTCCATTGATGTTGTTTCATAGCCGAGTTTCGAAACACTCATGACAATGATAAGAAAGACAGGGGGAAACTGACAGACTATCATAGAAAGCGGGTTGTATTATTTCAATCTGACCGATTTACTTCAAGAATAGGATGCTGATGGGACGGCATCCTATTTTTTTGTTTAATTAGTTGAAAAACAACTTTTTACACCTAAAACATTCACTTCCTTCCTCTTCCATTTCAAGCTGATGGATTGTATCCAAAAGTGCATTTGAACGAAAACCACTACAAAAATTCTGCTCAATAGTTAAAAAATTCTAAATTCACTATTGAAATAATACAATCCCAAATCTATTATGTCATGAACAAAAACTACAACACACGAAAAAAAGGCGTCCCAAAACCTCTTTTCACCTTACTTTTTTAATGAGGTAACACCTCAACCAAACACAGATTTCAGCACTTAACCCCTTAAAGGGTTACACCCATTTTTGGAGAAAACCTTAATGGAGGACTTGCTTTTGTTCATTGTGAACGTATCAGCAAAACTTCCTTGGTTTATCCCAACTTCAAAAATGTGGCGACGGACGATATTGTCCAAAACTTAACCTACAATACACTTATGTAACAGTATTAATCCCCCAAATCTTTCTTATCATGAAAACGAATGTTTTAAAAATTGCCATCATCGACAACGATGATACGCTTGGCGGCATTTACCATCAGTACTTTACTGATAATGAGCAGTACGAACTCCACGGTGTTTACAGCTCCGTTCACGGTCTTTTGTCCAATTTTGGACGGTCCCACCCAGATATTATCATCTGTGAGGCCATATTGAACGGAATTTCCGGCATTGATGGCTTAGAGTACTTTTATCGAAAGAACAAAGACCTCAAAGTGTTGATGATGAGCCAAAAAAATGATTTCAAGCTCATTAAAGAGGCCTTTAAAAAAGGGGCCAGTGGTTACTTGATCAAACCCATGACCAAGGACCGATTGTTCAATGCGCTGGATGCCCTTGGGCAACATGGCATTGCTTTGGAACTGGATGTGGCAAAAAAAATCATTGATTCATTCCAGACCAAGTCTTTTGATGTGTTCTCGAAAAAAGAAAACGAAATCATTGAGCTACTCACTCAGGGCTTTACTTACAAAATGATTGCTGACAAGCTTTTTGTGACCCCTAGCGCGGTCAATTTTCATATACAGAACATCTACGTTAAACTCAACGTGAACTCCAAATCGGAGGCGTTGCGAAAACTCAAGGAAATGGAAATGCAGCAGTTGAATGCGGCCTAACTTAAAAACGTAATTCACGTAAAAACCCTGACGAAATCGTCAGGGTTTTATTGTTATATCCATGGGTTTCAAAAAACTTTACTCGCCATTCCTATCCTTCCCTTAGTCGAAATTGCACTTATCTCTACCTTTATTCTAGAGAGATCTTTCTTCTTGGGCACTTGAATAATCGCTTCCCCATTATCATCAGTTTCCAAATTTGGATTCCAGTATGACAGGTTCAATTTATTTTCCTTCCTTTTGGAAAGCTCATTTACATAGTCATTGAAATCAAGTGTGGGCATATATCCCTCAAAAACCAATTCGCTTTCTTTTCGTGGAACATATTCCAATTCGTCTCCTCTTCTAGTGTAAATTGCGATAACTCCTCCAGAGCCCCTAGTTCCATAAATGGATGCATCTGCTCCCACCAGCAACTCAATTCGTTCAATATCTCTCGCGCTTGTCAACGCCATGACATCCATCAATTGGTTTTGGGTATTTCCGCCATAACCCCTGTCTATTCTCTTTCCTCCTCCTTGAGATAAAGGAAAACCATCCAACACCCATAAAATTGGCCCCGAAGCACTTGTAACCCTAACCGATGGATTCAGTGTTTCAGCTCCACTTACAACAACCCCGGGCAACTCAGCAAGCAATTGCACAAAACTTTTAGGTCTCACGGGATCTTGAAGTTTTATACGGTTTGAAGGCACATCAATTCCATAAATGGAGGGTGACATTTTTTTCCTTTCAGGAGCTTTTTCCACTATCTCAATTTCTTCAAGCTCAATTGTTTTTTCAGAATTGCCACCAAAAGGCTCTACATCCATATACGGCTCAGTGTTAGCCTGTTCTTTATTTTTTTTCATATAGGGAAGTAGGACGTTTTTCCTTTCCTCCATCATATCGATTGGTACAATCTGCACCAATCTCGATGCAACATCACTACCTTTGGTTCTGGTAACCAACGTAGCTCTACCCTCTATTTGGATATCTTCTAACCTCACTATTCCCTGAGCATCACTTTGGGCTTCGCCCAACCAAATCTCTTCCTCGCTTTTGGCGAAAAATTGAATTGTCGTATTGCTTAAAAGCTGGTTGTTCAAGTCATAGGCATGGCCAACGATTTCCAACCCTTTTTGAAATGGAAATCTCGTATTACCCTCAGTCAATGTCTGTTCTCCCTCCTTCGCATTTGACAATAGCGCTTCAAGGTCTTTGAGAAAAGATTCCTTCCTTCTACTTAAGGCATGGGTACTACCCGAGGTATTGGTAGATGAATCCTTATGTCTTACAGTCTCTAAATCCAAATACCCTTCGTAATCAGCATCATACTCATTGACACTGATGGCCAATCTCGACTTAACAGGTTTGTTATTTAAATCCCTTACCTTGATTCTGTAAGTTTTCATATCTGTTTCACTATCAAGACCTATAGGCTCAACAGCTATTTGAAGCTTTTTCCCTTTTATGAAAATGGGCCTTTTTGCCAATTCAGCACCAAGATTATCAACTAACCTTAAAGTAAAAATGCCTGCTGGAAAATTGGTTTTGAGAAGTTCCACATCCAATGTGTTTCCATCATCAAAATTCAATTTTTTTTCGAAATATTTTATCCCGCCAGATGTACCGATCAAGGTAACTTCTTGTTCAAGGACTTTGTCTGAGGCGGTAATATGTATTTTGGCATATTCCTCATCCAAATTATTTACATGCAGCAGACAACCCTCTGTTTCTGCCTTTGGAAGCATAAAAAAGGTGCCGTCTTCCATCTGTAGCCGATATCTTTTACCTTGTTTTGGTTGAAGAATAGCCGTGCCCAAATCGGATGAGTAAAAGGATACCTTAGCCACTTCTCTATTGTTTTCATCTACAATTCTTCCCTTTCCCGAGGAATCATCAGAAGTTCCAATAACAAGTCTATTCTTTTGATCAGATAAAAACGTACCTCCTTCTGGAAGGATAAAAACTTCGGAAACACCATTCGATTTTTCATCTTGCGACAATTCGCCGATTTGAAATTGTTCCTTTGCGGCAAAATCAGGGCCATAGTTTTGCGACCAACGTGTATAAGCTTTTAGAGTATACCTTCCCGAAACTATGTTCCTGGGCAATTCAAGCTGGCCCTGAACCATTCCATTTACTATTTTATGGAATTGTCGCTTCAGCAAAGCCCCGTCATCATCCAATAGTTCTATATTCAGAACTCCACTTTTACCATTTTGTACAGATAGGTTCCCAGAGAAAAGATAAGCCTTAAAAAAGATAGGTGTGTAAGTGTTTGTCCTCCTATTGGCCAATTGTAGTAGGACACGCTCAGGCCACAATGCCAGTGAATCTTGGAAATTATCCTGAAAATTGAATGAAAACTCATCCCAGCGAGCATTTTTATGGTCAAAAACTGAGTTTTGAGCCGAAGCCGAACCAATAACCATTGTCAGGAAACAAATAATAAAAAATGTAAAAGGTCTTTCCCTGTTGTTTTTCATCGTATCAGTTATGGCTTCTCAAATAAAGGGGTAAATTTTGAAAAAGATAAAAAGAAGCTGTTATCAACTATTACTGTATTGTTTAAATATAAAGAAAAATAGTTAGGTGGCCTTCATCCTTTTGAACCTGCAAAACTGAGATTGATGGGGGTTGAAAACAAAAAAGCCCTGGCGAAATCGCCAGGGCTTTTTTATATATTCAATGTATTTGAATTATTTCACTTCTTCGAAGTCGACATCTTCCACGTTGTCACCTTCAGAGGCACCACCGTTATTGGCCGTATCACCACCGGCAGCATCACCAGAAGCTCCCGCTCCAGCTGCACCACCTTGTGCTTCAGCCTGTGCTTTGTACATTTCCTCAGAAGCTACTTTCCAAGCTTCGTTGATTTTTTCCAAAGCAGGCTCAATAACCGCTAGGTCTTTGCCTTCATAAGCTTTCTTCAACTCTTCCAAAGCCTCTTCGATTGGCTTTTTCTTGTCATCGGACAATTTATCGCCAAACTCGCTCAATTGCTTTTCCGTTTGGAAGATCATGGCATCAGCCTCGTTCAATTTATCGGCAGTCTCCTTGGCCTTTTTATCCGCATCGGCATTGGCCTCAGCTTCTGCTTTCATCTTTTCGATTTCTTCCTCGGTCAAACCGGAAGAAGCCTCGATTCGGATGTCTTGCGACTTACCAGTAGCTTTATCCGTTGCAGAAACCTTGATGATACCGTTCGCATCAATATCAAAGGTCACTTCAATTTGAGGTGTACCTCTTGGTGCTGGTGGAATACCATCCAAGTGGAACCTACCAATGGTCTTGTTATCCGCTGCCATCGGTCTTTCCCCTTGCAGTACGTGGATTTCAACCGAAGGTTGGTTATCCGCTGCAGTAGAGAATACCTGTGATTTCTTGGTCGGGATTGTCGTGTTCGCCTCGATCAATTTCGTGAACACACTTCCCATGGTTTCGATACCCAAAGAAAGTGGGGTAACATCCAACAAAAGCACGTCTTTCACGTCTCCCGTCAATACACCACCCTGGATAGCGGCACCAATGGCCACAACCTCATCTGGGTTTACACCTTTTGATGGTTTTTTACCGAAGAACTTCTCAACGGCTTCCTGTACCGCAGGGATACGGGTAGAACCACCTACCAAGATAATCTCGTCTATATCGCTTTTTGAAAGTCCTGCAGACTTCAATGCTTTCTCACAGGGATCAATTGTTCTTTTTACCAAATCGGCGATCAATTGCTCAAATTTGGAACGGGACAATGTTCTTACCAAGTGTTTTGGTCCTGAAGACGTCGCTGTAACGTAAGGCAAGTTGATTTCTGTCTGTGCAGAAGAAGACAACTCAATTTTGGCCTTTTCGGCAGCTTCCCGCAAACGCTGAAGCGCCATGGGGTCTTCACGAAGGTCCATATCTTCATCTTTCTTGAACTCTTCGGCTAACCAATCAATGATTTTTTGGTCAACGTCGTCACCACCCAAGTGGGTATCACCATCTGTGGCCAATACTTCGAATACACCGTCACCCAATTCCAAAATGGAAACGTCGTGCGTACCACCACCAAAGTCAAACACCACTATTTTTTGTTCTGTGTCTTTTTTATCAAGTCCGTATGCCAAAGATGCGGCCGTTGGTTCGTTGATAATACGCTCTACAGTAAGACCTGCGATTTCACCAGCTTCTTTGGTGGCCTGTCTTTGTGAATCGTTAAAGTATGCAGGAACCGTAATTACCGCTCTCGTTACATCTTGTCCCAAGTAATCTTCTGCGGTCTTCTTCATTTTTTGAAGAATCATGGCAGACAATTCTTGTGGGGTGTACAAACGACCGTCCACGTCCACTCGTGGCGTATCGTTGTCACCTTTTGTTACCTTATAAGGTACCCTTTGTGCCTCCTTGCTGGATTCTGAGTATTTGTTACCCATAAATCGCTTGATGGAATAAATCGTTTTGTGAGGGTTGGTCACCGCTTGTCTTTTTGCTGGGTCACCGACCTTGATTTCCCCACCTTCAACAAATGCGATCATCGATGGAGTAGTTCGCTTACCTTCGGCATTTGGAATTACCACGGGCTCGTTACCTTCCATTACAGAGACGCAGGAGTTGGTTGTACCTAAGTCTATACCTATAATCTTGCTCATCGTATCTAAAGTTATATCTGTTTAAAAATTCTTTTTTATCTCGCTCATAAAATGTCAATGATTATGCCATGGCCTAGAATATGACAAGGTGTCAGATTATTGCCAAAACCCTTGAATACCTTGACTCTCTTGAAGATGTCAAAACGAATATTGAAAAAGCGACTTGTATATTTAAAAATCCGCGATTTTATCCCGTTTAGCTTCCTATATTTGAAACTGTAAATTGAGTTTATGGAGTGTATTAGTGTGTTTGATATGCTGAAAATTGGTGTAGGGCCTTCCAGCTCTCATACCCTTGGTCCTTGGCGTGCCGCTGAACGCTGGATTGCCGAACTTGAAGAGCAGCATGTTTTTGATGATGTGCAAACCATCAAGGCATACCTGTACGGCTCCCTTTGCCTTACCGGGAAAGGGCACGCCACCGATATTGCCGTGGTCATGGGTCTATTGGGCACCGACCCGGAGACTGTAGAGATTGACAGCATTTCAGGAAGAATTGACAGCATCAAGGCTGAAAACAAACTCAATTTCGGTGGAAAAAGAGAGATTCCCTTCAGTTTTCAGCATGATATCCTCTTTAAAAAGGAATTTCTTCCCTTCCATGCCAACGGAATGCTATTTGAAGCCGAACTGTCCAACGGCAAAACCATATCCGAAACGTACTATTCCATTGGAGGTGGATTTGTTGTTAAGGAAGAGCGTATCCATGCCAAAGAGAACAAAGAAACATTCAAAACCTTTCCACATCCCGTAAAAACTGGGGATGAGTTACTCCGGCATTGCAATGCCCAAAATAAATCCATTTCCACCATTGTGATGGAAAATGAACTATCACTTCGGACAGACACCGAAATTGACGAAGGTATTGCCCGAATCTGGAATACCATGTTGGAATGCATGTTTACAGGCTGCCATACCGAAGGAAAGCTTCCTGGTGGGTTGAATGTTAAACGTCGTGCCTATGAAATGCATCAAAAACTAAAAGGGGACGTCTCCTACTCCACTCCGCAGGAGTGGTTGGAAAGTATTCGCGATACAGAGGTCAGGTTCCGACAAATAATTAAATGGGTAAGCTGTTTTGCGCTCAGCGTAAATGAAGTGAATGCCTCCTTGGGACGAGTGGTTACCGCGCCAACCAACGGAAGCGCTGGCGTTATTCCCGCTGTATTGATGTATTACATGGTCATCGAAAACCATGATGCCAATTTTGATGACGTGAAACAGTTCCTTCTAGTGGCCAGTGAAGTGGGCAGCATTTTTAAAAAAGGCGCTACCATCTCCGCAGCTATGGGAGGGTGCCAAGCCGAAATAGGCGTATCATCCGCCATGGCCGCCGCTGGATTAACGGAATTGATGGGAGGCACTCCCGAGCAAGTATTGATAGCTGCCGAAATTGCGATGGAACATCATTTAGGTCTCACCTGTGACCCTATTGGCGGTTTGGTTCAGGTTCCTTGTATAGAACGTAATGCCATGGGAGCCATTAAAGCGATAAATGCAGCGGAATTGGCTCTGGACACCGACCCAAAAGAAGCTAAAGTTCCTTTGGACAAGGTAGTGAACACGATGTGGGAGACCGCAAAAGACATGAACTCTAAATACAAAGAAACCTCCGAAGGGGGTCTTGCTGTCGGTGTGTTTTTGAGTGATTGTTAAAGTATTAAATTGTCAAACACAACCATTGACATAAAAAAGAATATAAAATGACCAACCTTAAAACCGCCTTAGTAGGATGCATGCTACTCATTTCAAGTTTGTCTTTTTCACAAAAAATCAAACCAGAAGAGGTCAAGGCCACCATGAAAAAAGTCGCGGATTGGCAAATTGACCATTATCGGGACGCTTACACCTATGATAATCCACACCATCCTCTCGATTGGACAAATGGAGCTCTCTACGTTGGTATGGTAAAGTGGGCTGCAATGGCGGAAAATGACAAATACTACGTATGGCTAAAAACCATTGGCGAATTCAGTGATTGGAAGTTGCACAATCGGATCTATCATGCGGATGATCATACTGTAGGACAGCTTTATTTGGAACTGTACAGGAAATATAAAGACTCAAAAATGATGGAACCCACAAAAGAGCAGTTCAACTTTATCATGTACCATCCGGCCAAAACTTCATTGAAATGGAGAACCCCATACCACCAATCTCGTTGGAATTGGTGCGATGCGCTCTTTATGTCCCCTCCTGTTTGGGCTAAACTGTACAACATTACAGGAGAAAGGAAATACCTTGACTTTATGATGAATGAATTCAAGGCGACCACTGATTTTCTGTTTGATGAAGAAGAGCATCTTTACTATCGTGATGAAAGTTATATGGGCCAATTGAATAATGGCACCAAAATATTTTGGTCTCGTGGCAATGGTTGGGTTTTTGCGGGATTGGCAAACATCATGAACGAACTAGAACCTGGGAGCGAAGAACACCTTTATTTTAGGGATATTTTCGAAAAAATGGCTGCCAAACTGTTGAAGATACAGACACCTGAAGGGCATTGGGCAATGAGTTTATTAGGCCAGAAATATTATCCCACCCCAGAAACAAGTGGTACTTCGTTTTATGTATACGGACTTGCTTGGGGCATTAACAGAGGTATATTGGACAAAAAAACCTACGGCCCTGCTATTGAAAAAGCTTGGAAAGCATTAGTGAACCATGTGAATGAAAAAGGTATGCTCGGATATGTACAACCTATTGGGGCGGCTCCGGGAAAAGCTTGGCCAAACAAAACCGAAGTATATGGCGCAGGTGCCTTTCTTAGTGCTGGTTCAGAAGTTTATAAATTGTACGGAGGCAAATAAAATCACTCTTGCATGCACCCCTCTTTGCCCCTGGTATCAATCAGGTAGATGATTTTCCATTCTCCATCAAAATTGATAAACTGAAAGGAATTGATGCCGCAATGACTGAACTCACCATTTACCCAAAACTCGTATCCTACCCAGGCATTGGCCATGGTTCTATCCACTTGAATAGAGAAAGAGGTCAGCTTTTCCTCAAACTTTGTGGTTTCTGGAATACCTACAATGGATTTTAAAAATTTCGGAAATTCCTCAGTCTTGAAAATCGTCTTGCCCTCAGGGTTTCTTCCCGTGGTTTGAAGTACAATCTCGTCGGCCACGGTACTCTTTATGATAGTCGAGTCTTGCTTGTGGAAACCGTCGAAAAAAGTTTCAACAACTTGTTTGATTTTTGCTTTGGCTTCTTCGTTTGAAGGATTTGGACCTTGGGCATACCCCAGTGTACCCAAAGCAAACAACACTACACAACTGAACAGTTTTCTCATTTGATTAGTTTTTTTGATTGAAGCCTAAATTAAACAAATCTGCTTACTTTTAGCCATCAAATAAAATTACGATGTCTACAGCTAAAAAAGAATATAAAAGGGTAACGGTAAAATCGTTGGTGGATATGAAAAAGACTGGTGAGAAAATCAGTATGCTCACTTCCTACGATTACTCTATGGCCAAAATTGTGGATGGTGCCAATGTGGATGCCATTTTGGTAGGAGATTCCGCCAGTAACGTTATGGCCGGCCATGAAACCACATTGCCCATTACCCTGGATCAAATGATCTATCACGCTACCTCCGTAGTCAGAGCCGCAAAAAGGGCCTTGGTTGTGGTGGACATTCCTTTTGGAAGTTATCAGGGCGATTCCAAGGAAGCCTTACGCTCAGCTATCCGAATTATGAAGGAAAGTGGTGCTCACGCCGTAAAAGTGGAAGGTGGTGAAGAAATCAAAATATCCATCAGCCGAATTTTGGAAGCAGGCATTCCAGTGATGGGCCACTTGGGACTTACCCCACAATCCATCTACAAATTTGGTACCTACACGGTCCGTGCCAAGGAAGAAGAGGAAGCTGAAAAACTAAAATCCGATGCCAAACTATTGGAGGAATTGGGCTGTTTTGCCATTGTTCTGGAAAAAATTCCAGCCAAATTGGCCAAAGAGGTCGCGGAGAGCGTTTCCATACCTATTATCGGAATTGGAGCTGGCAACCACGTGGACGGACAAGTGTTGGTTGTGCACGATATGTTAGGCATGACCCACGAGTTCCACCCAAGGTTCTTAAGAAGATATCTCAATCTATACGATGAGATGAGCAATGCCATTTCCCAATATGTGGATGATGTGAAAAGCCAGGATTTTCCCAATGACGAAGAATCTTACTAAACTTCAATTAACAATTGTCAATCAACAATAGCCAACATTCCAATCCTTCCAACCTTCAAGTTCTTTTTGAAGACAACCACCTAATCGTGGTCAATAAGCGCGTAGGTGATATTGTACAAGGCGATAAAACGGGGGACGTCCCTTTGAGTGAGGTCGTAAAACAGTATTTAAAAGAAAAGTACAACAAACCGGGTAATGTGTATTTGGGCGTCGTGCATCGCTTGGACCGCCCTACATCGGGCATTGTGCTCTTTTCCAAGACATCCAAGGCCCTCCCGCGTCTCAATAAATTGTTTGCTCAGGGAGAGACCAAAAAAATGTACTGGGCAGTTGTAAAAAACGCACCTCCCCAGGAAAGCGGTACTTTAATCCATTGGTTGGTACGAAATCCAAAGCAGAATAAGTCCTATGCACACAACAACGAAGTTCCTAATAGCAAAAAAGCTGAGTTGGATTATAAGATCATAAAGAAACTCGACAACTATTATTTGTTGGAAATTGATTTGAAAACCGGTAGACACCACCAAATCAGGGCCCAGTTGGCGGCCATAGGCTGTACCATAAAAGGAGATTTAAAATACGGTGCCGACCGTAGCAACAAGGATGGTGGAATTCATCTACACGCACGAAGTTTGGCTCTTGTGCATCCCGTGCAAAAAGAACCTATTGCATTTTTGGGAGCCCCACCAGAGGATCCCATTTGGAACGCCTGTCTTAGCGAGTAAGTGCCAAGGCTTTTTCCCTAATAATCTCGGAAACAGGTTTGTTCTGCAGATGACTTTCCAACCACGAGAGGATATCCAAATACAAAAATGCCCGTTTTTCGTAGGGGTGGTTTTCGTACTTTTTTAGCTCGTTGTACAATTTCTGGAACTCACCTTTTAGATCCGTCGGGTAGATGTCCCCAAGATTCCGTAGGAACTTGATCATTTCCTTTTGCACCTCATGTAAATCGTTCATTTTCAACAAGAACTTATAGGTGCTTTTAAGCTGCACTTCCAAATGATAATCCATTCCTGCTTCGTAATGCGCAACAAGGCTTAACACCCTCGCAAAACACATCAAATCTTCACGCATCTTCAATTTTTTGTTGGAAATGATTTTCTTCAGGTAGGCAATACAGTTTTTGTTGTCCCCATTTCCAAAATACAAACAAGCGATTTTGTAATAGAGCAGCATAATGTGGTGTTCATCAATCTGCTGTCGATGTTTTTTGATGCCATACTCGATGATGTTGACCAAATAAATTCCTTTGTCAAAAGTGCCCTCCAGAAAATGAAGATTCAGCTTGTTGGTGTTGATGTACAAAAAGGCTAGCGAACTGATGTTATCATTTTTAGGGAACTTTGAATCCTTTACCTGCTCTTCCAACTTTTCCAAAGTTTCCCTGAACTGGGAGGCATATTTCACAAAGAAAAGTGACTCCAACAAATAGTGGTTACCTTTTAAAAAGAACACGGGATTCAGTGGAATCATATGGTCGTTCTCATAAAACAGGTCCACCCATTTACTGGCGTATTTGTAGGCTGACAAAAAGTCCTGAATCAAAAGACTATACCATAAATGCGCTTTGTAGAGCCATAATTTTTCACGGAAACCCAACTTTTCAATATCGTATTTTGGCAGATGTTCTTCAAAGTAGTTTTTTACTTTTTGCAAATCCTCATCACTGCGCACATACCCAACTTTCAACATCATTCCATACAACTGTAACGAAAGATTGGAAAGCTTGCTTGTCATCACATTTTGCGCAGAAAGTTCCTTGGCCTCAACGGCAAGTTCATCAGCCCTATCAGGTATACTTCGGGTAATATACTGGGTTTCGATAACCTTCTCCAACTCAACGATTTCGTAGGCCACGTTCTTTTCCTCGTTCTCTATCGCGAAACTTTTGGCTTTCTCCAAAATCTTCAAGCTTTGCTTATACAGCCCTTTTTGATAGAGAATGGTGGCAAAATCGAGTTGCTCCCTGATTTGAATACGTACATTTTGATTCACTGGGTTCAGCCTGAGACTTACCAAAATCTGCTTGTACAAGTGCGCCTTGAGGTTGGAAAGCTGGGATTTTTTGACGATGCCGCTATCCAAAATCTGCTTCTCATCGTACTTCCGCATCTTATCCAAGAGGTTGAAAAGTGCCAAAAACTTGGCATCCGTATTGACCCCCAAACGACCAACATAGAGCTTAAATTGACGTTTTTCGGACTTGGACAGCGATTTTACCAGTACAAACAAAGCATCCTTATGGGCATTTGTCATCGTAAAAAATATTGTTTAAACAATTGTTTTTCAGTTATTTAGTTCTATCAAAAAGCAATTAAACGTTGTAACGTTACCAGAGTCGCTTTTCCTCTTCAGCCTACCTTCCCTATTTTCGTAAGTCATAGAAAAAAACAGGTTGAAATAATGGGTAAAGATAAGGTAGAAATTTTTGACACAACACTAAGAGATGGAGAACAGGTACCTGGTTGCAAACTGGATACCGAACAAAAATTAATCATTGCCGAACGATTAGATCAATTGGGAGTTGATGTAATCGAGGCAGGGTTCCCCATATCTAGCCCCGGTGATTTTAAGTCCGTAAACGAAATCGCCAAATTGGTCAAAAATGCAACGGTCTGTGGATTGACCCGCGCCGTGAAGAAAGACATTGAAGTGGCCGCAGAAGCCATTAAGGATGCCAAAAAACCACGAATACATACGGGAATCGGAACTTCCGAATCGCATATCAAATACAAATTCAATTCTACCCAAGATAAGATTATTGAGCGTGCCGTAGCAGCTGTGGCCTACGCCAAAACCTTTGTGGAAGATGTGGAATTCTATGCTGAGGATGCAGGCCGTACCGACAATGAATTTTTAGCTCGAATCTGTGAAGAGGTAATCAAAGTCGGAGCAACAGTGCTGAACATTCCAGATACAACAGGCTATTGCTTGCCCGAAGAGTACGGTGCCAAGATGAAATACTTGAAAGAAAATGTAAAAGGCATCGATAAAGCTATCCTATCCTGTCACTGCCATAATGATTTAGGTTTGGCCACTGCCAATTCCATCGCAGGTGTTGCCAATGGAGCTCGACAAATCGAATGTACCATCAACGGTATCGGCGAACGAGCTGGAAACACTTCTTTGGAAGAAGTGGTAATGATCATGAGACAACATCCGCACTTAAACTTGGATACCAACATCAACAGCCAATTACTTTGGGATACCAGTACCATGGTTTCTCAAAAAATGGGAATGCCTGTGCAGCCCAATAAAGCTATCGTAGGTTCCAATGCGTTTGCCCATAGTTCCGGAATTCACCAAGATGGGGTAATCAAGCGTCGTGAAACCTATGAAATCATAGACCCAAAAGATGTTGGGGTAAGCGAATCCTCCATTGTATTAACTGCACGAAGTGGGCGTGCCGCTTTGGCCTACCGAGCCAAAAATGTTGGGTACGAACTCACAAAACTTCAATTGGATACGGTTTACGAAAACTTCTTGAAGTACGCCGATGTGAAAAAAGAAATCATGGACGAGGATATTCACGAAATTGTTGAGACCAGCAATATCGGAATGAAAAGCCTAGCTTAAATCACGGTTATTTTATGGCATTGAAAATTGCATTACTTCCTGGGGATGGTGTAGGACCCGAAGTGTTGGCCCAGGCAGTAAAATGTTTGGAGGCTGTGGAAGAAACCTTCAATCAGCATTTTATTTTTAAAGAAGCTCCTGTTGGTGCCATTGCCATCGACAAAAAGGGAACTCCCCTACCCGATGCCACACTAAAATTATGCAAAGAGTCGGACGCCGTACTTTTCGGAGCCATTGGCGACCCTAAATATGATAATGACCCTGACGCAAAAGTGCGACCCGAACAAGGTTTGTTACAATTACGAAAAGAATTGGGCTTGTTTGCAAACATCAGACCCGTTCTTTCCCATCCAACTTTGTTGGATAAATCCCCTTTGAAAAAAAACGTAATCAACGGTACTGATTTTGTCATCTACCGTGAACTTACGGGCGGCATATATTTCGGAGAGAAAAAATTGAACGAGGAAGGCACCAAAGCTTCCGATCTTTGCGAATACACCGAGGATGAGATAAGCCGAATAGCACATTTGGCGTTCAAAGCCGCAAAAGTCAGAAAAAAGAAGCTTACTTTGATTGACAAGGCCAATGTGCTGGAATCTTCTAGACTTTGGCGCAAGGTGGTTACGAAAATCGGGGAAAGCTATCCCGAAGTTGACTTGGACTTTATGTTTGTGGACAATGCCGCAATGCAAATCATACTCGACCCCAAACAGTTTGATGTTATTTTGACCGAAAATATGTTCGGCGACATTATTTCCGATGAAGGCAGTGTTATCGGTGGTTCCATTGGTTTATTGGCTTCCGCCTCGGTGGGCGATGAAAACGCAATGTTTGAGCCTATTCACGGCTCCTATCCTCAAGCTAAGGGCAAAGATATTGCCAACCCGATTGCATCGATTCTATCCGCAGCTATGCTGTTGGAGCATTTTGGACTGGCCGAAGAAGCTTGGGCCGTTAAAAAAGCGGTGGATAAATCCCTGAAAAAAGGAATTGTCACTCCAGATTTAAAGGAAAACAGTCAGTACGGAACCAATCAAGTTGGGGACTTTATAGCCCACAACATTGTGGATATCGAAGATGATACTCTCATGAACGATGAGAACATCGATTTGGGCAAGTCAACCATCATCTAAATCAACCTTCACTTTCCAATACTTCTCCCTTGGTCATTTCATCAATGGTCCTATGGAACTCTTCCTTGAATTCAACAAATTTTTGGCCTGTTGCCGGTCCGTTGAAACCCGTATGGATTTTGTGAACTTCTCCAGCTTTATCAATATAGATGGTCGTGGGATAAGAAAGAATATGGTTCAGCATCGGTAGTTTTTCATTGGCCTTTTGCTTGTTGGATGTGCCATACTGAGCCAAAAGAATCGGATAGGGCACTTCTTCGCGCTCCTTGAGCCTTTTGATTCCTTCAAAAGCTTTTTCCTCGGTCTTTGCATATTCAAAGGCCAACCCAACAAACTGAAGGTCTAAGTCTGGGTTATTTTTGATGAAATCCACGTAAAACCGTGTTTCGTCCAAGCAATTGGTACACCAAGTACCCATAATCTGTACAAGAACCGCCTTATCCTCGAACATTGGGTCGTCCAAATCCACCATCTTCCCATCAGAATTTGGAAAAGAGAAATCAAATTTATCGTAACCTTCGCGCAAATAGGTAAGTCCATCGGAATCGGGAAGTTCAAAAGCCTCGTTCCGCGCACCCATGAATTCTTGAACCGCATGCTTTCCTGAATAAAATTTTCCGTTTAAGGTACTATCGGTCACTTGGGCCAAAAAAAGGAATACGTGCGAACCATCAAAAGCGGACAGCTTCATGCTATCCCCCGTGACAACGCCTTCCAGATAGCGGTAATCCCCTGTCTTGGTTCTAAAAGTTCCTTTGACATTGTTTCCATTCTGCATAAAAATACCTTTTGCAGGATATTCATCCGCCGTATTGATATGGAAATAGGTCTCCCAAATACCCGATAGGTTCACTGCAGCCGGTTCTTTGGCTTCAAAACGATCCAACTTCCCTTGGACAGCTCTAAAAGGAACACTGCGCTCTTTACCCTCTTCAATGAATTGACCAGTGATTTCAGTAGCGGTATAGGTCCCGGCAATATGACCTTCAAATATGGGCATTCGAATATCGATGGAATCCCCATTGAAGGTAAACTCATCTATGGTAACAACTTCCTCTGCATTATAGACCTGCATCACATACCCGCCCTCTTCGTTCTGGTTGATTATGAACTCAAAAGGCAATTGTTGTGATTCGGAAACTTCCATGGTCCCCAACCAATGACCCTTCTTGAGTTCAATTTTTTCTTCTTTTTTACAAGAAGTAAATATGACCAAAAGCCCTACTATTGCTGCGCCTATTTTATTCATGAATCAAAAGATTTTACTTAAATGTAGGAAATTGGTTTTAAAACAAAACACTCCTTACGATTTAAGGTCATTATTATCGTTGAATCTGTTACCCTATTGTTATATATTTGTGCCCTCTAAAAATGGGGTATGAAGATTTCTTACAACTGGTTGAAGCAATTTTTGCAAATTGATTGGGATGCTCAAAAAACTGGCGAGCTTTTAACAGATTTAGGTCTGGAAGTTGAGGGTATATCACAATTTGAATCAGTTAAGGGTGGATTAAAGGGTATCGTGGTCGGACACGTGCTCACTTGCGACAAACACCCAAATGCCGATAGATTGAAGTTAACCACTGTTGATGTAGGGCAAGAAGCTCCTTTACAGATTGTTTGTGGCGCGCCCAATGTGGCAGCAGGCCAAAAAGTACCCGTAGCCACTGTTGGCACTACCCTATACACCAAAGAAGGGGAAGCCTGGATGATCAAAAAAGGGAAAATCCGTGGAGAAGTGAGCCAAGGTATGATCTGTGCAGAAGATGAAATCGGGGTTGGCGAAAGTCACGACGGCATTATGGTACTCAATGAAGAGTTGGTTCCGGGCACTCCCTGTTCCAAGGTCTTTGACGTTGAGAATGACGAAGTTTTTGAAATAGGTCTTACCCCTAACCGAGCGGATGCGATGAGTCATTTTGGTGTGGCACGCGACCTCAAGGCAGGGTTGGAACAAAAAGAGATACAAAAGGAATTGGTCACTCCTTCCGTAAGTAACTTTTCCATTGACAATCGCTCGTTGAAGGTCGATGTGGAGGTTATGGAGAGTGATCTTGCACCAAGATATTGCGGGGTTACCATTAGCAACCTTGTGGTGCAGGATTCCCCAGATTGGCTGAAAAATAGATTGAAGGCGATTGGATTGGCCCCGATAAACAACATCGTGGATGTGACTAACTACGTACTTCACGAATTGGGTCAGCCCTTGCACGCTTTTGATGCCTCCAAGATAAAAGGGAGCAAAGTTGAGGTGAAAACTCTGCCCGCCGGAACCAAGTTCACCACATTGGACGAAGTGGAACGTGAGTTGCATGAAGATGATTTGATGATTTGTGACGCAAACAGTCCCATGTGCATTGCCGGAGTCTTTGGTGGACTTCACTCAGGAGTTACAGAACACACCACCTCCATATTTTTGGAAAGTGCCTATTTTGACCCTGTTTCCATAAGAAAAACGGCCAAAAGGCATGGTTTGAACACCGATGCATCATTCAGGTTTGAGAGAGGTATCGACATCAACATGACGAAATACGCCCTTAAAAGGGCGGCTCTTTTGATCAGGGAGATTGCAGGAGGCTATATCACTTCTGAAATCGCTGATCTTTACCCGAAAAAACCACAAGAAAGACAGGTATTCTTGACTTTTAGCAAAATCAATTCCTTGATTGGTCAGGAAATACCGCGGGATACCATCAAATCCATTCTTTCCTCTTTGGAAATCAGAATCAACAACGTAACGGAATCCGGTCTTGGATTGACCATTCCCACGTATAGGGTCGATGTTACCCGAGAAGTTGATGTGATCGAGGAGATTTTAAGGGTCTACGGTTACAACAACATTGACTTCAAGGAAAAGTTGAACGCTTCCATTGCAAAAACATCACGCTTTGAGAATTACAGAATTCAAGACGTGGTCGGAAGTATGTTGGCATCCAAAGGTTTTTACGAAATAATGACCAACAGTTTGGTTTCATCTGACATTACTTCGGATGATGATAGCGCTGTTCAAATGATGAACCCCTTGAGTTCGGATTTATCAGTGCTACGGACCTCCATGCTTCATTCTGGTTTGCAAACAGTGAGCTACAACCACAATAGGCAAAAAACCGACCTGAAGCTGTTCGAGTTCGGAAAGACCTACCACAAAGTGGACGGAGAGCATCAGGAAAATCAGCATTTGGCTATATTTATCTCTGGTGACCGTAAACAGAACAGTTGGGCCGTTGCCTCCAAAAAATCTGAATTTTTCTATCTAAAAGGTATTGTTGACAATGTTTTTGAACGCTTGGGGCTTCGAGACATTGACACAAAGCCATTATCTGATTCAGATTATGCCGAAGGGGTTTCCTATGTGAAAAACGACAACGTTTTGGTGTCGATTGGCTTGGTCGGCAAGGCTGCCCTTAAGCGATTCGACATTAAGCAAGAGGTGTTCTATGCCGATTTGAACTGGGATGTCATTTTGGAATCCGTGAGCACACAAAACGTAGTTTTCAAGGAGATTCCGAAATTCCCGGAAGTAACCAGGGACTTTGCCCTATTGCTGGACGAGTCGGTCTCTTTCCAAAAAGTGTACGATATCGCTTGGAGCACAGAAAAAAAGTTGCTTAAAAAGGTAAACCTGTTCGATGTGTACACAGGCGACAACCTGCCTGACGGCAAAAAATCCTATGCGGTAAGCTTTACCTTGATGGACGAAAAGAAAACCTTGACTGACAGGCAAATCGATAAAATAATGGGTAAACTATTGGCCCAGTATCAAAAGGAATTGGGAGCGGAACTTCGCTAATCACATTCGGGCAGGCAGAATAACACTGTCTATCTCGTGAACCACCCCTTCATTTTCAAGATTAAGGTCGGCTGTGGTAATTCTTGCTGTATTGCCTACGGGATCCGTAAGTACAATGTCGTAACCATCCAAATGTGCGGTTAATTTTTTACCCTGTACGGTGGTAAAACTTGCTGTTCCGTTACCATTGCCTATGGCACGGAGCATACGTGAAGCTGTCAATTGACCTGCTACGATATGATAGGACAACAAGGATTTTAAAGCCCTCTTATCCTCTGAATTGATAAGTTCCGCGATTTTATTGTTCGAGAATTTTTCAAAAGCGGCATCAGAAGGTGCGAAAATGGTGAATGGCCCTGATTTTTGAAGCAATGCACCTAATTCGGTTGCATTTACCGCACTTAAAAGAATTTTGTGATTATCCAATCTACTGGTGTATGAAAGTGCATTGGAAGTGTTTTGGGCAGTGGTACAAATTGAAAAAGCCAAGCAAAGGCCGAGCAATAGTCTGGTTGCGGGGGTATTCATGAGGTTGGTCTAAATTTTAGGGCTTGTTCTTTTTAGTATGATTATACGATTAACTACCAAAAACGTCGATAAGATACATCTTTTTTGATGACATTCGAGCTATTTTATTCCTTCAAAATTCCATTTAACATAAACTTAACATTGTGTTTTTATGACAATTGTCAGTATCGAAAATTCAAATCATTAAATTTGAGTGGATTACTAAAAAAACAGCATGATTTTGAAAGGAACAAACATTGAACAAAAACTTCAAAACATAAGAAATAAGAAGGGCGACAGTGAGCAAATTTTGAAGGAAGTCCGCCAAATTTTGCAAGAAGATGCATTGAAAGAATCGCAAATATCCCATGAGCTAAGTTCCAAAAACAATGTTGGTTCAAATGACTTTGAATTTGACCTTCTGAAAACCGAAAACATCTTCCATATCGACCAAATCAAGGACATTTGTATTGATTATCGATTGCGCTTTTTGGACAGCTCTTACTTTAAAGGCGAGATTCCACAGGAAGCCATTTCAAAAATCAAACATTTGGAGGCTGCGCATGATACCAAACTCAAAGGTTTTAAGATTATGGCCCCTTCCAAACTGTTTAAACTGGAAGACAAAGACGACCCGCTTCTCTTCGCTCCTATCGGAAACGATTACTACTATTTAATCCACAAATGGGGCAATGATCTGCATCCATTGCGAAAATTCTTCGCATGGCCATTTAAGAACATTGCCAACTTGGTTTTTGTGGTTTTATTGATCAGTTACTTTGTAACCCTCATGGTCCCCGAAGGATTGTTTTCCAAAAAGAATACCACCGCAGAGTTCTGGATCATCTACTTTTTTATGTTCAAATGCATAGCATCCATAGTGATTTTCTACGGATTTGCCCTGGGCAAAAACTTTAACCCAGCCATTTGGAAAAGTAAGTACTTTAACGCTTAAGCAGTTACCGCGTACATTTTTTCGCGCTGCTCTTTTATGGACTTGTCGGACATATAATCATCGAAACTCAAGTAACGGTCAATAACACCGTTCGGCGTCAGCTCAATGATTCTATTTGCCACTGTGTTCACAAACTCGTGGTCATGGGTAGTGAGCAAGATCGTCCCTTTAAAGTTCTTCAAAGAGTTGTTGAAGGCCGTGATGCTTTCCAAATCCAAGTGGTTGGTCGGCTCATCCAACATAAGTACGTTGGCACGAAGCATCATCATGCGGCTGAGCATACAACGCACTTTTTCTCCACCGGAAAGTACGGTGCATTTTTTCAAGGCTTCTTCGCCACTGAACAGCATCTTGCCCAAAAAACCTCTTAAGTAGACCTCTTCACGCTCCTCTTCGGTCTTGGCCCATTGGCGCAACCAATCCACCAAGTTGATGTCCTCCTGAAAGAATTCGGAGTTGTCGGCTGGCAAATAGGATTGCGTAGTGGTTACCCCCCATTGGAACTTCCCGCTGTCAGGTTTGGTTTTATCCGCAATGATGTCGTAGAAAGCAGTGGTTGCACGTGAATCTTTGGAGAGAATGGCCACTTTATCTCCTTTGGCCAAGTTGATGTTCACGTTTTTGAACAATAAATCCCCATCTTCCGAGGTGGCGGAAAGTTTCTCCACGTTCAAAATCTGGTCTCCAGCTTCGCGCTCACGGTCAAAGATGATGGCAGGATACCTTCTACTTGACGGCTTGATGTCCTCCACCTTAAGCTTGTCCAACATCTTCTTACGGGATGTGGCCTGCTTACTCTTCGCTACGTTGGCACTAAAACGCTGAATAAACTCATTGAGTTCTTTCGCTTTTTCCTCGGCCTTTTTGTTTTGCTGGGCTCTTTGACGGGCCGCTAATTGACTACTCTCGTACCAAAAGGTATAGTTACCTGAAAACAGGTTTATTTTTCCAAAATCGATATCAGCAATAGAGGTACAAACGGCATCCAAGAAGTGCCTGTCGTGAGATACCACGATTACTGTATTATCGTAATTGGCCAAGAAATTCTCCAACCAGTTAATGGTATCGTAATCCAAATCGTTGGTGGGCTCATCCATGATCAACACATCTGGGTTCCCGAACAAGGCTTGGGCCAAAAGTACACGTACTTTAAGTTTGGAGTCCAAATCGGCCATGTTGGTATAGTGCAAATCTTCTGTGATTCCAAGGTTGGAAAGCATGGCTGCGGCATCGCTATCGGCGTTCCAGCCATTCATTTCTTCGAACTTTACCTGAAGCTCCCCTATTTTCTCCGCATTTTCATCGGTATAGTCCGCATACAGCGCATCGATTTCCTTTTTTATCTCGAACAAGGGCTTGTTTCCCATGACCACGGTTTCCAATACAGGATACTCGTCGTAGGCATTGTGGTTCTGTTCCAAAATGGACATCCTTTTCCCCGGCTCCAAATGCACATGACCCGAGGTTGGGTCTATCTGTCCCGATAATATTTTTAGAAAAGTGGATTTACCAGCGCCGTTAGCGCCAATGATGCCGTAACAATTTCCTTGGGCAAAGGTTACGTTAACTTCATCGAACAAAACTCTTTTGCCAAACTGTACGGATAAATTCGATACTGATAACATGCAACTATCTTATTTTTTTGCAAAAGTAGCTAAATAGAAATCGTAATTCTAATTTAAATGAGCATATTTAAACGATGAAAAATCACCGTTTAACAACATTTAACTAGCCCTTAACAAGTTTAGCTTCTTGGGTTGCTTACTTTTGAGAGACTAATGAATCGCTTCCTATATATGGTAAGATTTTTACTAGGCCTCTCCTTATTGTCCACTTTTGTATCGTGTTCCGATTCCTCGGAAAACGGTTCTTCAATATTTTTTGGCGGTGAAATCGTTAATCCCACAAGTGACTTTGTCGTGCTCTACCATAATGACACGTATGTGGATTCCGTAAAGTTGGACAATCAAAATCACTTTTCCTTTCAACTGGACAATATTGAAGGGGGACTCTATCACTTCAACCATACACCACAATACCAATACATATATCTCGAAAAGGGAGATAGTTTATTGGCGAGATTGAACACTGTGGAGTTTGATGAATCATTGGTTTACTCTGGCAAAGGAAGTGAAATCAACAACTTTATGACCGAAATGTTCCTAGCTTATGAAAAGGAAGAGGATTTGGTCAGAAGTTATTATCCATTGCGACCGGAAGAATTCAGCAAAAAGACAGATTCCTTGCGTGCCATAAAGGTCAAACTTCTAAAGGATTTGGAAGCAGACAATGTGCTTTCCATCAATTCCCTGGGTATGGCTGAGGCTTTTATTGATTACCACTCATACATCAGCAAGGAGAAATATCCCTTTTACCATAAGAAGAAGACTGGAGAAGAAACTATTCATGAACTTGGCAAGGATTTTTATGGATATCGCAAAAACATAGATCTAAACAATAAGGACCTGACCTATTTCAGACCTTATTTTGATTATATGAAATGGCACTTTGGCAACATATCCTACATGACATGTTTGGAAAATTGCAGTACTGATAAAAAGCCCATCAGTGACCGTTTGCACTTCAATAATCACAAACTCACTTTAGTGGACAGTATTGTAAAGCAGCCCGAACTAAGAAACATCTTGTTCAGGAATGTTGCGATGGACTACTTATTGGTGGAACACACCCCGAGCGAAGAGGCAACGGTTTTTATTGACAAATTCAAATCCCTATCCACCAACGAGGAACACAAAGAAGAAATTGACCTTCTCTATACAGGGATAAAAAACTTACAGCCCAACAACACGGTTCCCAATATTGCCGTCAAGAATTTCAATAACGAAGCGATTTCCCTAAAAGACCTGACCAATAGCAAAAAGAATACGGTTTTCTATTTTTGGACCGCAGACCAAGAAAATCATTTCAAAAACATCAATAGGCATATTACCTCTTTAGAGGAGAAATATCCCCACTACAACTTTGTAGGCATCAATTTAAGGACCAGCTATCCAAAATGGCAGAAGTTGATGAAGGATTACAAATTGGACACGAACAGGCAGTTTTACGGGGAGGACTTCAAAGAATTACAAATGGCCATGATTATTGACGGACTCAACAAGTGTGTTATCACCAAAGACAGTATGGTGGTCGATGGCTTCGCCAACCTATACACTTCCTTATAATAATATATAAAAAGCCCCGAATTTTCATTCAGGGCCTATTCGATTTTATCAAGATTCCAAATTAGGAATTTCCTTTCTTGTAATCTTCCAAAAACTTGGCCAATCCAATATCGGTCAATGGATGTTTCAACAATCCATCTATGGAAGACAATGGGCCAGTCATCACATCGGCGCCAAGCTTGGCACAATCGATTACGTGCATGGTATGACGAATGGAAGCGGCCAAGATTTCGGTTTCAAATCCGTAGTTATCATAAATCAAACGGATTTCCGCAATCAGGTTAAGACCATCGGTTGAAATATCGTCCAATCTGCCCAAGAACGGAGAAACATAGGTTGCTCCAGCTTTGGCAGCCAATAGGGCCTGACCAGGTGAGAACACCAAAGTACAGTTGGTACGGATACCTTTATCTGAAAAATATTTCAATGCCTTTACACCATCCTTGATCATAGGAACTTTTACCACAATCTGCTCGTGCAGTTCCGCTAGCTCCTCGCCTTCTTTGACCATTTCATCAAACTCCGTGGCCACTACTTCGGCAGAAACATCTCCATCAACAATATTGCAGATATCCACGTAGTGCTTTAAAATATTATCCTTTCCTGTAATACCTTCTTTCGCCATTAGGGAAGGGTTGGTGGTCACACCATCCAACACACCCAGCTCTTGGGCTTCCTTAATTTGGTCAAGGTTGGCAGTATCAATAAAAAACTTCATTTCTAAGTATTTATAATTTGTTCACTAATACGTGTAAAATTACAACTTATAATGGTTGAGGAGCAATTTTTCGTAGACTTTGTCGGGTAAAATGTTCTTTAACCTAAGGGAAAACTTTTGTAAAAATGCACCGACCGGGTTATGTACCTTCGGTTTTTTCTGGTTGATGATCTTGTAAACCGCTTCGGCCACTTGGATGGGGTCTCCCCCACTATCCACATCCTCATCAATCCCTTTTAGGGTTTGATTGTACTTTTCTTCGTAAGCAGAGCCCTTGATTACCGGGGAATGGTACCTGCCCGATGCAATATTGGTGGCAAAATCCCCTGGGGCCACATTGGTCACGGTTACGCCAAAATCCTTGGTTTCCATGCGCAGTGCCTCGGTAATGAGCCCTAGAGCACCTTTGGTGGCGGAATAGAACCCTCGGTAGGGCAATCCCATATAGCCCGCAATGGATGTTATATTGATGATGGCTCCCCCGCCCTGCTTTCGCATTTGGGGTAAAACGGCCTTCATCACATGTATAGGACCATGAAAGTTGGTCTCGAATACATTTAGGATCTCTTCGTGGGGTGTCTCTTCAATAGGGCCCGTGATACCCACACCTGCATTGTTTATCAATACATCCAATCTGTTTTCCTTGGAAATCACATGGGAAACGGCTTTTTGAATGCTTTCCACATCCTTCACGTCTAATTGAACAAGCTCAAATTCCTTAAAATCGGGGTAGTTTTTTGGATTGCGTGTAGTACCATAAACGGTAAATCCTTTTTGGGTCAAATATGTTCCTATGGATTTACCAATACCTGAAGAACCTCCGGTGATCAGTACAACTTTTTTATCCATGATCATCTGATTTTTGGGTACAAAAAAAGGCAAGCTACCTACATCGCACCGCTACGACCGCATACCCTTGCTGCGTTCCCGCCCTGGGGGATTCTGCAGGAGCTGGTCGTGTAGGACTTGCCCAGCTGCAAATATACGACCTTTTATATTTGTGGCAATCCCAATTCATTCTTAATTTCGGTGTTTTAGGATTAACGATTTATGACACAAGCAGTAAGAACCATGGGCAAACTTTTTTCTATAACCGGGGCATTGCTCTTCTTTTTGGGATGCGGCGGAAGTGCCAACCCAGCCAAACATTTTTCCATTCAATTGGAAAACAAAGCCATACAGCAAAATCAGCAACTAGGTGTGGCGCTGAAGAACAAAAAAGAAATTGAAATTTCGGACTTACATTATTATATAGATGATAAGGAAATACCTGTGGAAAATGGAAAGTTGACCATGGACCTACCTACTTTGGGCAACAAAACCTTGGTCGCCAAGTTCAAAATTGAAGAACAGACCGTGGAAGTTGAAAAAGATTTCCGGTTATTGGCTGCTGCAGCCCCAGAGGTGTACACTTATGAAATAATCAATAGTTATCCGCACGATACGGGAGCATACACCCAAGGCTTGGAATTTCACAATGGCACGTTATATGAAAGTACAGGCAAGAGAGGTGCCTCCTCGGTCAGAAAAGTGAACTTTGAAACAGGTGAAGTCCTTCAGCAAATAGATATGGATGCTTCTGTATTTGGAGAAGGCATCACTATTATGAACGATAAACTCTACCAACTTACATGGCAGAGCGGTTTGGGATATGTGTACGATATCTCCAATCTGGAAAAAATCAAAAACTTTACCTATGGTAAAAGCCGTGAAGGATGGGGTCTATGTAACGACGGCGAAAAAATATTCAAAAGTGATGGCACCGAAAAAATATGGTTCTTGGACCCAGAGACGTTGGAAGAGAAAGGACATATTGAAACGGCCACCAACAAATCCATTTTCAACATGGCCAACGAGTTGGAATATGTAAACGGTAAAATCTACGCCAATGTGTACCAAAAAGAAAGCATGATGATCATTGATGCCACCTCGGGAGCCATTGAAGGGGTCATCAACTTTGGTGGACTCAAGAACAAAGTGAAAAAAGGTCCTGAATGGGACGAAGGCAATTCAGTTTTGAACGGAGTGGCCTATCATCCAGAACGGGGAACGTTTTTTGTGACCGGCAAAAATTGGGACAAATTGTTTGAGGTAGAAATCCGCAAAAAAGATTGATGAAAACCTATTCGGAAGTTTTTGATGTTGTCCCAAGTGACCTGGACGATCTTAACCATGTCAACAATATAAGGTATGTGGAGTGGATTCAGGATATCTCCAAAAAGCATTGGATGCATGTTACCTCAGAGGAAACTCAGGAATCGATGGTCTGGGTGGTTCGGAACCATAATATTACTTACCATAAATCCGCCGTGTTGGGACACACTATCCTGATGAATACATATATAAAGAGCAATAAAGGCCCTATCTCCATACGAATCGTGGAAATCAAAAACAAAGCAACAGATGAGCTGTTGGTCAAAGCGGTAACGGAATGGTGCTTATTGGATGCCAAAACCTTTCGGCCCAAACGGGTTCCAGAGGAAATCGAAGCGCTCTTTATGGACTAAAAAGCAATCTTATGCTTTAAGTCGCTGTATTTCATCGAAATATGGCCCTATATCCCAAAATCCACTGTCCAAAATTTTGAAGCGGCCTCAACAAATTGTAATATAGTAGTAAGCCAAACATGAACTAAACCTATTTGTTGAACCAATCAAGCGCAATTATTACCCAATTTACATTCCAAATTTTCCAGAATTCAGCACCATAATATCGGTGGTTTTTTGAGATTGATTTCATCACGAAATTGAACCAAAAAAATCGAAGAAATAATTACATATAATTTCGTTTTAACGATTTTTTATGGAAATGTGTAGGAAAATAGTCCGATTTAGGGGGAAACCCATAGTTTTTTTAAGGGAAAACTGCAACGAGTTTTTTTCATGCGTTAGTAACTTGCAATCAGCAAATTGCACATGGAATATACTTACAACATAATCGATTCGGATGCGAGCTCAAAGCTTCAGTTGCAACTCTACTTGGAGGAGTTCGAGGATTTGGTTTGTGCAGAGGTGGACACCAGTGCTTCAAGTGGTCTCAATTCCATTTTAAAATACAACCCTGATCTTGTACTTATCAATCTTGGCGAGGATGGCATGGATTACTTCCAAATGATCACGGAACTGAACCAATACATGCAGACCCTTCCATTGATCATAGGATATGCCAAAACCAAAAAATATGCGTACAACGCCATTAAAAGTGGTTTTTTTGATTATTGGATCCTGCCGCACAACGAATTTGATATTAGAAAGACAATTTTCCGCTTAAGGAAACTACATCCAAAACAAGATACTCCATCCACCATTTGTCTTAAATCCTATAAGGATTACCGGTATCTGGATACTAAAAACATCCTTTACCTGAAATCCGACAACAATACTACCGATTTCTTTATGAAGGATGGCAATGTCATCAGCGCCTTTAAGACCTTGAAATCCTTTGAGGAAAAACTTCCCAAGGATTTTATTCGGGTGCACCAAAGCTATATCATAAATAGTAGGTATGTATCCCGTATCAACTACGGCAAATCCATTTGCAGCCTCAACCATGGCGAAGAGGAACTTCCTTTTTCCAAGACATATAAGGATAAAGTGGACCAATTAAAGGAAATGCTCTCCAAAACGGCAGCAAAGGCCCTTAATTAGCAAAATTCTTGCAGATTATCGTAGAATTCTAGCAGATTGACTAGGAATACTACGCCCCTTCCAGAAATACTTCCCCAGCTGAAAATGCCAGATACTTTAGCGGTATAAACTTAATTTTTTACCTAAAGACCTAATATTATGAAAAAAGTACTAAGCATTTTAGCCATGGCATTATTGACAATTGGATTCTACTCTTGTGAAGCCGAAACCGATGTACAAGACACTGAGGCCATGTTCGAACAAATAACTGTAGACCAGAACGCTCTTTCTGATGATGATGAAACGGAAGTTGATGCACGCGAAGATGATGAATAGATAAACAATGCTTTTCAATTATCAACCCAACTTGACTCGAAATGTATTTTTAGTATTGGTTTTATCTTTAGTATTCATTTACCAAAAAGATGAGTCCAATGTAGAATCAAAAGCTGATTCATTTGAAAATTATCCAAAAGAATCACTTAGGAACCGTATCCATATTGGAATTGCAAAGTACAGTTCGATGCGGCTACAACAAAGTACCAACGATAGTCGCCAACTTTAAAAAATTGGTTACCATATACAACCCAGCCCCAAACCTCTATAGATTTGGGGCTTTTTTGTTACCTTGGATATACAAACGAACCCAATCACTTTGAAAACCGGAACCTTTATACTACTTTTTTTGTTTGTTTTAGGATGCGCTCAACATGAACCCAAGCAGGAGTCGGCTTCCAACCCACAAGTGGATTCCATCCAAGAATTGGTTACTATGGCCAAAACGGCTAAAGAATTATCATTTGAGAATCGGAAGTCATACTTGGAAGATGCGGAGCAAATGGCAATGACCATATCCAAGGACACCACAAAACTGGAACAACTTGCGAAAATTTCATTGGCATATCTAAAATTGAAGGACTCTCTAGGTTTTAGAAAATCAAATACTAAACTTTTGGAACTATCCAAAAAAGCCAAGGTAGAAAAAATACTGGGGTATTCACATTGGGACTTAGCAATCTTTTTACAATCCAATGGAATTACGGATAGTGCATTCTACCATTATAAAGAAGCATTGAACAGCTTTGAAAAATTGCCTTCAGACTCCACCTCCAAATCCCTTAAAGGACGTATGCTATATAATATGGCAAGGATTCAAGATTCCTATAAGGATTATTTGGGTGGGGAAATCAGTGCCGCAGCAGCCATTAAGATTTTTGATGACCTAGAAGACAATTATAGACTATACAATGCCTATAATATGTTGGGCGTTCTGGCCAATGGCATGGGCAATAGTGAAAAATCAATCGAATCCTATAACAAAGCCAAGGAATATTTGATAAAATCCGATAGGGCAGATAAAAATGAACTCCTATGGAAAATTCAAAATAATATTGCCAATATTTATACGAATACAGGGAATTTTGGAAAAGCCAAAGAAATCTATCAACAACTACTTTCCAACCAAGACTTAAAAGAAGAACTGCCCGGTACCTACGAAAAAGCCCTTGGGAGTTTTGCCTATTCCGTACTTAAGGCTGACGCTGATGTAGAACGAGCCGAAGAAATTATCAATGAATCTTTTGAAGTGAATTCAGCAACCGGCGATCTTTATGATAGAGCCAGACTCCACTACTATTATGCTGAAATTTTGTCCGCTAAAAATGATACTACAAGGGCTATCTCCCAAGCTAAGGAAGCCTATGCCATCGCTAGGGAAACCTATAATAACGACCGGTCCCTCGATGCACTGAAACTATTAACCCAACTGGATACCGGCAACGCCTCTGCATACGCACAGGAATATTATGAATTGGATGAGGTCATAAGCGAGGAAGAACGCACAAAAAGGGACAAGTTCGGCAGAATCCGTATGGAAACCGATGAAATTATAGAGGAAAACCAAATCCTTACCAAAGAAAAGCAGGTTTGGGCCTATTCCGCCTTACTCTTGATTGTATTCGGGATGGGTTTCATGATCATTGTTTCCCTTTATGTGAGCAACAATCAACTCAAATTCAAACAACGTCAACAAGAAAGCAATCAGGAAATATACAACCTGATGCTCTCCCAACAGGGGAAATTCGAAGAAGGCAAACAACTGGAACAAAAACGGATTTCCGAAGAGCTGCACGATGGTATTTTAGGCGAAATGCTGGGGATTCGTTTGATCCTGAGCGGACTCAACGAGCGGGAAGACCCTGTTTCGGTTGAGCAACGGGCAGCACTTATCGAAAAACTCAGGGAGTTGGAAGAAGAGATAAGAACCATTTCCCATGAATTGAACCATGCATCGTACGAAAAATTTCATAATTTTATTGTGTCGTTGGAAGATATGATCGACGGTATTGAAAAATCCTCTGGTATAACTTGTTCCTTCAACTACGACAAGAAGGTTCCATGGGACAATTTGCTGGGAGACATCAAGATCAATGCCTACAGGATTATCCAAGAATCATTGAAAAACTGTGTAAAACATGCTAAAAGCAAGCATGTAAGCATTTCTTTTCAATCCATGGAAGACAACAAGTTGAAACTGACCATAACCGATGACGGTGTAGGTTTTGACATCAATAAAAAAAGGAAGGGAATTGGTCTCAAAAACATTATTTCGAGATGTAAAAAAATAAAAGGAACCTTGGACATTGACAGTAAACCGGGCAAAGGAACAACCATTAAAATTACCATGCCTGTTACGTACGTGGATGTAGAGACTTCGGAAAAAATAGATTTAATAAATGTTTAGTTCCCCAAATACAGCAACAGAACCTACCATGAAAACATTAAGAATACTTGCAATAGACGACCACGAAATGACCATGCTCGGGTATAAGTTCATACTCGAGGGCATTGAGTTCGATGGGCACAACATTATAGTGGATACCGCTACCTCCTACAACACAGGAAAAAAGCTTATCGAGGATTCGGTGGACACCTTTCAATACGACATCCTTTTCTTGGACGTGCAATTATTTGCACCAAACGAAGATCAACCCTACACTGGCGAAGATTTGGGCATCTTGGCACGTAAAATCGTACCTGATAGCAAGATTGTGTTCATGTCCTCCTTCAGCGATAACTTTAGGATAAACAGTATCCTTAAATCTGTTGACCCCGATGGATACTTGGTAAAAACGGATATAGACCCTAAAACACTTGAGGATGCAGTAAAAACCATAATGCTGGACCCTCCTTATTATTCTTCGAAGGCCTTGGGTGCCATCAGAAAGAAAATGGCCAACGACATCGAAATAGATGAAAAGGACAAGCAGATACTCTACCATCTTTCCAAGGGAACCAAGAACAAGGATTTGGAAAAATTCATCAGACTGTCCCCCTCTTCCATTGAAAACAGAAAACGACATTTAAAGAGCTTGTTCGGAACGGAAAATGAGAACGATCTAGCCTTGATTTTGGCCGCAAAAAACAGAGGTTTCATTTAAGAGTATTTCACACAAAAAACAGGATGGGCACATTTTGTGGTTGATCTACATCCGATTCTTCATAAAAATCTTACAAACAAGGGGAAAACCCCAGAATTTTTAAGGGTAATCTGCAATCCCGTGAAAAAGATTCATCCTAACTTTATGTGAAAAGAAATAGAGAACTCTTTACACATGCCATTCCCAAACAAATACAACGATAAATACAAGCAATTGGCCCCAAAAACTTTTGAGGCCATAGAGGGCTTGGATGATTTCATTAAAGATCTTGAAAGATATTTTTTCGGTACTGTTAAACTGAAGTGTAAGCACAATATTTTGGAAAACAGGTTGGATTTGGTGCTAGACCTACACTTTAACTTCAGTATTGCGGATTGCCTCAACCATTTTAACAATGGTGATTGGAGCAACTACAGCATTTCTGAGGAAAGTAGTTGTAATATTTGCGCTGCCATGAGGGACGCTCTCGAAAAATTAAATGAAAAAAGTACATATCCTGCCGATATTATGGAGACGTCGCTACACTTTACAGATACTTCCATTGTAATAAGCAGACTTTACTCCAATAGTATCACAGAACACATAGGCGACATTCTCTCGACCCTGAGCAAGCACTTTGTTTATTTTACCAAAGGATTGACGGAAATGCCCTACGAAATATTTGTCCCCGTTTTTGAAGACAAAACCATACAAGGCCATCAAACTAAAATGGACACAGAGACCAATTACTACACGTATTGGGGACTCTATTTTGAAAATGGCCCAGAAGAGCACGAAGCCCTCATCTACTCGTTGAGCAAAAAGAAATTTTACGAGGAAAGCATTTTTCTCTTCGAATAATATTCCACTAGCAAATACTAAGCACTGAACAAAGGTCGCGACTTCATCAAGTCGTTGACCTTTTGTTTTATTTCCGCAACCTTTTTCTCGTTTTCGGCATCGGTAATGATCTCATCGATAAAGCTTACGATGGTCTCCATATCTTCTTCCTTAAGACCTCTGGTGGTAATCGCAGAAGTACCAAAACGGATTCCCGAAGTGATGAATGGGGATTTATCGTCAAAAGGCACCATGTTTTTGTTTGCAGTAATATCTGCTTTTACCAATACTTGCTCCGCTTCCTTGCCAGAAATATCCTTGTTTCGCAGGTCAATCAACATCATGTGGTTGTCCGTTCCTCCGGAAATTACTTTGTAATCCTTGTCCATAAAGGCTTTGGCCATAGCAGCAGCATTTTTCTTTACCTGAACCATGTAGTGCAGGTATTCATCCGTAAGGGCCTCGCCAAAAGCGATGGCTTTGGCAGCGATGATGTGCTCTAAAGGTCCACCTTGGTTCCCCGGGAATACCGCCAAATCCAACAAACCTGACATTTTTCTCAAATTTCCATTTTTCAGCTTGATTCCAAAAGGGTTATCAAAGTTCTCTCCCATTAAAATAAGACCACCACGTGGACCACGTAAGGTTTTATGGGTTGTAGTGGTAACAATATGGCAATGAGGAATAGGATCGTTCAAAATGCCCTTGGCAATCAATCCTGCAGGGTGTGAAATATCGGCCAACAAAATAGCGCCAACACTATCTGCAATCTCACGGAATCGTTTAAAATCCATGTCTCTGGAATAGGCAGATGCACCAGCAATAATCAATTTGGGCTTTTCCTTATCGGCAATCTCTTGGATTTTATCATAATTCAATAGACCCGTTTCCTCATCCACCCCATAAAAAACAGGGTTGTACAATTTTCCAGAGAAATTAACGGGAGAGCCATGGGTCAAATGCCCTCCATGAGACAAATCAAACCCCAAGATAGTGTCTCCTGGGTTAAGACACGCATGGTACACCGAGGCATTGGCCTGCGAGCCTGAGTGTGGTTGTACATTCGCATATGCCGCTCCGAACAATTCCTTCGCTCGGTCAATAGCTAACTGCTCCACTTGATCCACCACTTCGCAACCACCATAATAGCGCTTTCCTGGGTATCCTTCGGCATATTTGTTCGTAAGTACGGAGCCTGCGGCTTCCATTACCTGCGGACTTACAAAGTTTTCGGAAGCTATCAGTTCAATACCTTCCAACTGTCTTTCCTTCTCTTGCGCTATAAGTTCAAAAATCTTCTGGTCTCGTTGCATGTTTCCCATTGTTTTATTAAGGGCGTAAAATTACGAATTGAAAGGGGATTTCCATCTATAAAAATGAGCTTGGAGTCTAATTTTATCAAATGACAATTAACAATTTTCAAAAGTATCGTGATTACTCCCCAGCCCTTTGAATTAAAGGATTTCGAAATAAAATATACTAGCGCGCGACCTTTTTCGTTAATAGGGTGTGGATTTTTGGCACAGCTATTGAATTCCCCTAAACAACCATAAAGTTGACCATTATGAAAAAACTTTTACTCTTAACCACAATTATAGTTTTAAGCGCATGTAGTGGCGTAAAGAAAACACAGGAAGCCCTGAATACTGGAAATTATTCCACGGCAATGAACAAAGCCATTAAAAATTTGGCCGAGAACAAGACCAAAAAAGGGCATCAGGAGTACATTGTTTTGCTGGAAGAAGCATTTGCCAAAAACACGGCAAGGGAGCAGCAGGAAATTGCATTTCTTCAAAATGATGGCAACCCAGCCAACTTGGAGACCATCTACAATAAATATTTGCAGTTGAAGCAAATCCAACAACGTATCAGACCACTATTGCCGCTGTATATTAATGATGAAGGCAGAACTGCCGAATTTAATTTTGTGAACTACGACAACAAAATTTTGAACACCAAGGACGATTTATCCGAGCATTTATATCAAAACGCTTCGAATTTATTGGCATCTGCTAAATACAAAGCGGATTACAGAACAGCATATGAAGATTTGAAATACCTGCAGGAAATAAACCCAGGCTACAGGGAAACCGTGGCAAAAATGGATGAAGCCTACAATAAAGGATTAGAGTTTGTTAGGGTTCAGATAGCAAATCAAACACAACAAATCATTCCCGAGCGTTTGGAAACGGAACTATTGGACTTCAATGCCTTTGGAATTGACAACTTCTGGTTGCAATACCACACCAACCCGATTGAAAATGTAAAATACGATTACGCCATGAACCTCGATTTCATGGAAATCAATGTATCTCCGGAGCGAATCAACGAGACACAAGTCATCAAGGAAAGACAAATAAAGGATGGCTGGGAATACCTTTTAGACGACAATGGAAATGCCGTAAAAGATAGCTTGGGCAACAAGATAAAAATTGACAAAATGCGGACAGTAACGTGTAAACTGTTCCAATTCACACAAACCAAGACCGCACAAATTGGGGCTAAGGTCAGTTTTACGGATTTGAGAAGCGGACAGGAAATCAACTCCTACCCCCTATCCAGCGAGTTCTTGTTTGAGCACATTTTTGCCAACTATCAAGGCGATAAAAGAGCTTTGGAAGATGATTTGATGCTCTACTTGAATGCTAGGGAAGTTCCCTTCCCATCCAACGAACAAATGGTGTACGATGCAGGCGAAGACCTTAAACTGCGACTCAAGAACATCGTCTCAAAATATCAGTTCAACTAAAAGATTGTGTCACATCGAGCGCAGACGAGATGTATTAAGTTCTCGACTGTAGTTTATCTTGAGCGAAGTCGAAAGGCTCGAAATGACATCAATTTCTTCTCATTTATACATACTTCGTAAAATCAGTATCCGAAATGGCACCGTGTGATGTATGAAAAACCACCTCTCCATTTTTTATTATCAATAATTGAGGGGATTCGTGCCGAACCCCGAACTTATCCTCAATAGCCTTCGATACATCCCTATGACTCTGTATCGTTAAAAAATAAAGGTCAATGTCCAAATCCATATCATAAGATTCGGTAAACATGTTCAATACCATCCTGCTAATGCCGCAGGTGCTGGAATGTTTATAGATAACTTGAGGCTTATACTTAGAATTTTCCGTTATGGTTTCCAATTGGTCCAAAGACGCTAACTGAATCCAAGGCAACTCCTTCTTTTCCTTTGTCGTTTTCTCCTTCTTTCCGAAGACGCTGTCAAATATTCCCATATCACAAATTTACAAGTTAAGTCGTGAGCAAACAAAAAGCTTACAACTGACTAAATGTCTTGCTATTTCTGGTTTCATCGGACATTTTGACGGTGTAAATGCATTGGTAAGGTTGTTGACATAATAGAGAAAAACAACGACAATGAACTTTAATAATTTTACCATAAAATCACAGGAGGCCATTCAAAGGGCCCAGCAGTTGGCCCAAGAATTTGGGCATCAACAAATCGAGAACGAACACTTGTTTAAGGCCATTGCCGAGGTCGATGAAAACGTGTTGCCTTTCATATTGAAAAAATTGAACGTCAACACCAACCTCATCAATCAAATATTGGACAAGGAACTCCAGAGCTTTTCAAAAGTATCAGGAGGGGAAATCATGCTTTCCAGAGAAGCTGGAAAAACCGTCAACGAAGCGAGCATTGTTGCCAAAAACATGGGCGATGAATATGTTTCCGTTGAACACCTGTTATTGGCCATTTTCAAATCCAAGAGTAAAATCGCCCAAATCCTAAAAGATCAGGGCGTGACCGAAAAAGATTTGAAAGCTGCCATCGAAGAGTTACGCAAAGGCGGTAAGGTAACTTCGCAAAGCGCAGAGGAAACCTATAACTCCTTGGATAAATACGCTAACAACCTCAACCAAATGGCCGATAGCGGCAAATTGGACCCCGTAATCGGACGTGACGAGGAAATCCGTAGGGTATTGCAGATTTTATCCCGACGTACAAAGAACAATCCAATGTTGGTGGGTGAGCCCGGTGTAGGTAAAACCGCTATTGCCGAAGGTTTGGCACATCGAATCATTCAAGGGGACGTACCCGAAAACCTAAAGGACAAGGTCATTTATTCTTTGGATATGGGTGCACTTATCGCAGGTGCCAAATACAAGGGTGAGTTCGAGGAACGTTTAAAAGCCGTGATTAAAGAGGTTACCTCATCGGATGGAAACATTGTGCTCTTTATTGATGAGATTCATACACTGGTAGGTGCTGGTGGCGGACAAGGTGCCATGGATGCTGCAAACATCCTGAAACCAGCCTTGGCACGTGGCGAGTTGAGAGCCATTGGCGCCACTACATTGGATGAATACCAAAAGTATTTTGAGAAAGACAAAGCCTTGGAACGTCGATTCCAAAAAGTAATGGTCGACGAGCCTGATACCGAAAGTGCCATTTCCATCCTAAGGGGAATCAAGGAAAAATATGAGGCACACCACAAGGTTCGGATCAAAGATGATGCGGTAATTGGTGCCGTGGAGCTATCACAACGCTATATTACCAACAGGTTCTTGCCCGATAAGGCCATCGACCTTATGGACGAGGCTGCTTCCAAACTTCGTATGGAAATCAACTCCAAACCCGAGGAATTGGATGTGCTCGACCGTAGAATAATGCAGTTAGAGATTGAGTTGGAGGCCATCAAAAGGGAAAACGACACGTCTAAATTGAAAACCTTGAACTTGGATTTGGCCAACCTCAAAGAGGAACGCAACGAAATCTTCGCCAAATGGGAAAGCGAGAAAACCGTAGTGGACAATATCCAAAAAACGAAAGAGGACATTGAAAACTATAAAGTTGAGGCTGAACGTGCCGAGCGAAACGGCGATTACGGAAAAGTGGCCGAATTACGGTACGGGAAAATAAAAGAAGCCCAAGAGCGATTGGAAAAACTCCAAGATGAATTGGCAGAACAGCAAACAGCGGGTACATTGATCAAAGAGGAAGTAACCTATGAGGATATTGCCGAAGTGGTCGCCAAGTGGACCGGTATTCCCGTGAACAAGATGATGCAGAGCGAACGCGAAAAACTGTTGCAACTGGAAGATGTACTGCACAAACGCGTAGTAGGTCAGGATGAGGCGATTATCGCCGTATCCGATGCCATTCGAAGAAGCAGGGCAGGATTACAAGATGCCAAAAAACCCATTGGTTCGTTCCTATTTCTGGGTACAACAGGTGTAGGTAAGACCGAGTTGGCCAAAACCTTGGCAGCCTATCTGTTCGATGATGAAAACGCCATCACACGGATTGATATGAGTGAATACCAAGAGCGTCACTCCGTTAGCCGATTGGTGGGAGCACCTCCAGGATATGTTGGTTACGATGAAGGTGGTCAGCTAACAGAAGCCGTAAGACGTAAACCCTATTCCGTAATCTTGTTGGATGAGATTGAAAAAGCACACCCTGACACCTTCAACATACTATTGCAGGTGTTGGATGAAGGTAGGTTGACCGACAACAAAGGTCGCGTAGCGGATTTCAAAAACTCCATCATTATTATGACGAGCAATATGGGAAGCCACATTATCCAAGAGAAGTTTGAAGATGCCGTAGATGTGGAAAGTGCTTCCGAGGCAGCAAGGGTAGAAGTGCTGGGATTGCTCCGCAAGACCATCAGGCCCGAGTTCCTCAACCGTATTGATGACATCATCATGTTTGCTCCATTGAGCAAATCGGACATCAAGGATATTGTGGGATTGCAGTTGGAACATTTAAAGAAAATGTTGGCCAAGCAGAACATTACCCTCGATGCCACCGAAGAAGCCATTACATATTTGGCTGCAAAAGGTTTCGACCCGCAATATGGAGCGCGACCCGTAAAAAGATTGATTCAGAAAGAGGTCTTGAACAACCTTTCCAAGGAGTTGTTGTCAGGAAAAATAACTTCAGACAGCATAGTGCTCTTGGACTCTTTTGATGATCAATTGGTATTTAGAAATCAAGATGAATTGGTAGAGTAATTCTACAAATAAGTTTCAGTCAGGAAATCCCCTCCCCTAACTTTTTGGGAGGGGATTTTTATTTATATCAAATTTCTTCATCAAAATTTTAGAATTCCACAACTTTCGTATGCCATTACATTTAAATCCTTATTTTAGCTCAAAACCATTTCCTGAATATGCCACTAATCATTGCCGTTCTAGGTATTTTACTGCTCTTCTTGCTCATCGCAAAATTTAAACTCAACGCCTTTCTCTCATTCATTATCGTATGCCTCTTCGTTGGTATCTTCCAAGGGATGGAATTGGGTAATTTAGTGCAATCCATACAACGGGGAATTGGCAATACATTAGGCTTTCTGGTCCTTATACTTGGACTTGGGGCCATGTTGGGAAAATTGGTGGCCGATAGCGGTGCCGCCCAACAAATCACAACACAATTGGTCGCTAAATTTGGTGTAAAGCACGTACAATGGGCCATGGTAATCACAGGATTTATCGTAGGTATCCCAATGTTCTACTCCGTGGGCTTTGTTATTTTGATTCCTTTAGTGTTTACGGTCGCTTTTTCAACAGGACTGCCCTTGCTTTACGTAGGATTGCCCATGCTTACCTCCTTATCGGTAACCCACGGGTACCTTCCGCCCCATCCCGCGCCAACAGCTATAGCGGCTATGTTCAATGCGGACATTGGAAAAACTTTGATATACGGACTCATCGTGGCCGTACCCGCCATTATTGTTGCGGGACCGTTATTTGCCCGAACCATAAAAAAGATTGAGGCCAAGCCTCTAAAAGAATTTTACAATGCCGAACCCATACCTGAAGAGGAACTGCCATCGACTGCAGTAAGTATTTTAACAGCGCTCTCCCCGATTATCTTTATTGGGATTGGTATTGTAGCGGAACAATTTTTGGAAGAAGGATTACTCAGAAATATTTTGACCTTTATCGGCAATCCTGTGATCGCCCTGTTGATTTCAGTCCTAATTGCTATTTACTCCTTGGGATTGGCCAAAGGCAAGGAAATGAGCACCATTATGAATTCGTTGTCCGCTTCCGTTTCCAGTATCACCATGATTCTTTTGATCATCGCTGGGGCCGGAGCATTAAAGGAAGTGCTGATTGACAGTCAAGTAAGCGATTACATTGCAGATAGTTTAAAGGATTCCAGTATCTCACCTTTGGTGTTGGCCTGGCTCATTGCAACTGCCATACGGGTTAGTGTGGGGTCGGCAACCGTGGCCGGACTTACCGCAGCTGGTATTGTGCTCCCACTGGCCTCGGGGACGGGAACAAGTCCAGAATTAATGGTTTTGGCCATTGGCTCGGGAAGTTTAATGCTTTCCCATGTCAACGATACCGGTTTTTGGATGTTCAAGGAATATTTCAATCTTTCGGTCAAGGAAACCTTGTCCACTTGGACTGTTATGGAGACCTTGGTAGGCGTCATGGGGCTTTTGGGCGTCTTGGCCATCAACAGTATAATCTAACAATATATAATATGGAATCACCATCACAACGCATGGAGGCCTTGAACCTCCAATTACCCCCTGCTCCGCCACCTGCGGGCGTGTATCGACCTGTTTTAGTGGTCGACAATTTTCTATACGTATCAGGTCAAGGTCCTGTTAATTCAGATAGCTCTTTGATGATAGGCCGTGCGGGCGAAGACCTTGATGAGGACCAGGCTAAATTAGCGGCTCGCCAGGTAGGGTTGACCATGTTATCCACCATCACAACACATTTTGGGAGCTTGGATAAAATCAAAAGAATGGTAAAAGTATTGGGTATGGTAAATTGCACCCCTGATTTTGGCAAACAGCCCTACGTAATCAATGGTTTCAGCGAATTGATGGTTGATATCTTCGGGGAAGACCATGGAATCGGGGCACGAAGTGCGGTCGGGATGATGCTCCCCAACAATATTGCCGTAGAAATTGAAGCTGTATTTGAACTTCACCAATAACACCTTACATGTTTATATTTGATGCCCATCTTGACCTTGCCATGAACGCTCTTGAATGGAACAGAGACCTTAGACTTTCCGTTCCAGAAATACGGGAATGCGAACAGGGTATGACCGACAAACCCGACCGTGGCAAGAATACTGTTTCCCTCCCCGCTATGCGGAGAGGCAACATCGGGTTGTGTATGGCCACGCAAATCGCACGCTTTGTAGAGAAAGGCAGTTCCCTCCCTGGTTGGAACTCACAGCATCAAGCTTGGGCACAGACACAAGGGCAGCTGGCGTGGTACAAGACCATGGAAGCCGCAGGCGAAATGGTTCAAATTAAGGACATTGAAAGCTTGGAATCCCATCTCAAACTTTGGAAAAGTGATGAGCCCAACAAACCGATTGGTTACATTTTAAGTTTGGAAGGTGCCGACTCCATTGTAGACCTGAGCTATTTGGAAAAATCATACGAATCAGGACTCCGTGCCATTGGACCAGCCCATTATGGCCCAGGTATTTACGCTCATGGCACGGATTCGGTAGGAGGCATAGGTCAAAAAGGAAAAGATTTGCTCAAAAAAGTGGAAGAGCTCAATATCATCTTGGATGCCACCCATCTATGCGATAAAAGCTTTTGGGAGACCATGGACGTGTACCATGGCCCTCTTTGGGCCAGTCATAATAACTGCAGAAAATTAGTGGACCATAATCGGCAGTTTTCCGATGAGCAAATCAAAGAGCTTATCAACAGAAAAGCTGTAATTGGTGTTGCACTGGATGCATGGATGATGGTTCCCGATTGGATTCGCGGTAAATCCACCCCAAAAGACATGAACGTCACCTTGGAAATTGCCGTTGATAATATTGACCATATTTGTCAATTGGCTGGGAACACCGATCATGTTGGCATCGGAACAGATTTAGACGGTGCTTTCGGAAAAGAACAGACCCCATGGGACTTGGACACTATTGCTGATCTTCAAAAAGTTCCAAGCATGTTGGCCAAAAGAGGTTACACCAACTCAGATATTGAAAAAATAATGAATCAAAATTTCATCAATTTTCTAAGAAACGTTTGGTCTTAAATATTGCTTCTCATCGGTCACCCCTCCAACAATCTGTAAAAACATTTTCCCAAACCCCAATATTTTGCCCCAAAAAGTAAGGAACTTGTTAAAATAGAGTGTTTTGGACAATTTAATACCAAACAGTATGTGTTTTTTTATATATTAGTTTCGACCAACAGCAACCTAGAGGATGACCAAGAAAGCAGAAAGAACCACCGCTTACATTATCGAGACCGTAGCCCCCATCTTTAATCGCCACGGTTATATAGGCACCAGTATGAGCGACCTTACAGAGGCCACTGGGCTTACCAAAGGTGCCATTTACGGCAATTTTGAAAATAAAGAAGCCCTAGCGCTATCCGCCTTTGAGCACAATAGGAATATTTTGCTTCAAACCATCGATAACAAATTGGATATTGGGATTGAAGCCTTGGATAAACTATTCTCCCTGCTGAGCTTTTACAAACAATATGATGTCTTCACACTGCCATTGGGCGGGTGCCCACTTTTGAATGTTGGTGTGGATGCACAAAGCAATAATAAGCTACTGGCTGCAGCGGTAAAGGAAACCATCAAGGAGATTGAAGGGAAAATTGCCCTTATATTGGAAAATGGTGCCAAACAAAACGAAATAAAACTTCCTGTTCCGCCACTGCAATTTGCCAAACAATTCTTTACCATGATTCAGGGTGCCGTAGCCATGAGTACTATGACACAGGATAGAAAGTATTTGGTCAATACAGTTACGTATTTGGAGTATTTGGTTAAACAGGAACTTAAAAAGTAACTAGTTACCTTTTACTCTAAAGATCCAAGTCTTATCCGCATACTTACCAAAAAACTTGCTGTCTCTGGCTTTTCTTGCCTCATCCATGGTATTGTACCGTTCCAAATACACATAATTATATTTATTGAAACTTCTGTAAAAAGATTTTGGTTCCAGACCTTTTTCCCGCAGTGTTTTCATAAAGTTTTCGAAGTACTTTTTGGTTCCATAAACATTCGCAATCAAATAGAAGCCAGGCTCTAAACCATCTTCGCTTTCAACCTCCTCATACCTTTCATTGGGCCTTACCTCTACTTTTTGGTTTTGCAAACGCGCAATACTATCTTTTTTGCGCTGAAGCTCCAATTGCTCCTTGATGCGTTGCACTTCGGCTATGGAATCCCTTTTACGTTGTAACTGTCTTCTTCGTTCCAGCTCACGTTGTTCCTGCTCTCTCCTTTGTTGTTCAATTTCTTCTTCCCTACGGTCAAGCCCCTCATCTACTTCCGCTTCGGGCAACACTTCTTCAGAAAGCAGCTCCTTTTCTTTTGGCTTTGTTTTTCCAAAGTGATAAGAGGCAATAATTTCAAAAGTGGAATCTTCTTCACTCAACGAGCTATCCGTTCCAAATTCCATAAGTCCACCTATGGAAAAGGCATTGGACACTGTAAGACCCAATCCCCCGGAAACACCATAAAAACTATTATATCCACCTTGCACCCAGAATTTTGAAGTCGAAAACAATCCATTCAAACCAAATTGTGTGTCGCCATTGGGCACCGATTTTGCATATAGCACAGGGCGAACGTAGCTATTTCCCAAACCTTCGGACAGGTATACGGGAAAATCGTTACTGAGGGTTCCCGCAACACTTTGAAAACTTTCCATACTATCATCATTTCCCGAAACATTAAAGCCTACAGCATTTTCAAAAGCCAAGCCCACACTAAACCTGTTGACCAACAAACGTAATCCTGGAGTAAATTGCACTTTAAAGCCTTCCAAATCCTCCAGCGCAATTGGATCAAGTTCATCCTCGGGCACGTATTGCTCGTCGGCAACGGTTTGCTGAAAGGCAAAGGTGTTCAATCCCGCCATTAAACGGATATCGTCGTCCAATTCAAAAGTTTGTGCAAAGGTTAGGTTGGCCCCTGAATACAAAAATATACCCGTATTATGCTGTAAAAAACCAGCCGAAGCGACAGATGACTCGTTCAGTCGATGGGTATAATTAACAAAAATGGAAGTTGGGTCGCCATCAATACTCTGCCATTGCCAGCGGGTCCAGACGGAGAGTGAGTTAGGATTGTTCCAATCCATAGCGTAGGTGGGGTTGAACAAACTAGCATTGAATTGCGTGAGCGAATGTTGCCTAAAATCGGATGGCAAAACAGGCTCTTGACCCCAACTTGTGGCGTAAATTACCAATGCAAACAAGAAAACCAAAAACTTGGGCATACGAGAAAATGAAAATTAAACGTTACTTTTAAAACTGATTAACAAAAATACACGGGAACTTTGAATAGAACTATGCGAACCATCAAACCCTTAATTGCCTTGGCAATTATACTCGTTGGAAGTATCGGCTGCAAAAAAGATACGAAAATTGCGGAAGACCCAGTTATTTCCACCTTCTATTTTATACGGCATGCGGAAAAAGATAGAACCGACCCCGAAAATCCAGACCCGGAGCTTAATCAAGATGGTTTGGATAGGGCCATACGCTGGGCTGAAGTGTTTGATGCCATCCCGTTGGACGTGGTGTATTCAACCAACTACGAGCGCACCTCCATGACAGCCGCTCCAACATCGGTAAAAAAAGATATTGATATCAAATATTACGACCCGTCCTCACTAGATATGGAAGAGTTTAAATTGATCAATGAGGGTAAAAATGTTTTGGTTGTGGGCCACAGCAACACCACACCCATGCTTGTGAATAAAATGATAGACCTTGAAAAGTATGACCAAATGGACGATTCGGACAATAGTAGTCTTTTTATTGTCAGAATCATTGACGGAGTGCCCACGGATATCCGTCTAAAAATGGATTAGACCTACTCTACCGTAATATTTTCCAACTCAATTTTGCTTAGGAGTTCAAGCTCTCCTTTATTATACAACTGTCCAATCTCTAGAATGTCCGTGCCCTCATTTTTGGGTTTATAGTTTTCATAATCGACAAATCGGATACCGTTGACATAGCGCTCATTGTACGCTTTTCTAAAGCGTTGCCCACCTCCATTTACATGAAAGTCATATGCCAAATAATCAGGTTTAAATAACTCTTTATCAAACCAGTATAGGTAAGTATCCTCAAAATCATCACCCCCGCCCTCTTGGTCAAAGGTCACTTTTACTTTGTAATATTCCTTGTTATCGATAGTCTCCTTACCCAAAAGTTCCTTGTTTACAGCACCATCGTTCAAGCCATAAGGCAAACGCACAAAATAATGTACTGAATTTATTGAGTTGGCATATTTAACCGCCATGGTGTCGTGGACCATTACCAAGGAATCGTTTATGTAACGCTCGAACTCATCGCCCCGCTTTATATCGGTAATGGTAGTGGAGTCCAAATCCGATATCCGTTGGTACACACGTTGACCATCCGCATTTTCGGCAACGTAGCTTTTATCCCTAAAATCAAAAGTCACTATGTAATCATCAAAGCGTTTTCCTCCACTATCCGCAATGGAATTATCCACAATATCTTGAGCTGTCAATTCTTTCTTGGGTTCCTGCTTGCATCCAATGGCAAAAACAAGTATTAAGGGGATTATAATTCTTTTCATAAGGTTATTTGGGTAGTTATTCGTAAAATCTAGCATAACATTACAATTTTCTTGGCAAAGAGTTTATATTTTTGTCCACAATGCAGCAAAATATCAACATAAAAAATAGAAGAGCCCGATTTGATTATGAAATTTTGGATACCTACATGGCAGGAATTGTCCTGGGGGGCACCGAAATAAAATCGCTTCGTGCCGGTAAGGCTTCCATTTCGCAAAGCTTTTGTGAGTTCAATGACAAAGGAGAGCTTTTCGTGGTCAATATGCAGATTGATGAATACAGCCACGCGAGCCACTTCAATCATGCGCCAAAGGCAGTTCGCAAATTATTACTCAACAAACGTGAATTAAAGAAACTCCATAAGGAAGTGGCCACCACCGGCCTTACCATTGTTCCCCTCAAAGTTTTTATCAATGACAGAGGGCTTGCCAAAATGAACATTGGCTTGGCAAAGGGTAAAAAACTGTACGATAAACGGGAAACCATTAAAAGTCGGGACAACAAGAGGAACCTGGACCGAATCAAAAAAAGTTTCAACAACTAGTTTTTATCTTCCAACAAGGGCACAAAACGAAAGGAGCCAAACTCCTTTTTCTCAAACTCCTTTTCTGACTTTCGCACGAACAAGGTCATGATTTGTTCATTCACTCCTATGGGAATTACCAGCCTCCCCCCTACTTTCAGTTGGGACAAAAGTGGTCGTGGCACATCGGGTGCGCCTGCGGTTACGATAATGCCATCAAAGGGAGCCTCTTCGGGCAAACCTTTATAACCATCACCAAAAATCATTTTCTTGGGACGGTAATGCATCTTATTGAAGAAGAACCGGGTGGTTTTGAATAATTCCAATTGTCGCTCAATAGTGTAGACCTTAGCCCTCAAATGCAATAAAACAGCCGTTTGATAACCACTGCCCGTGCCAATCTCCAAAATTTTTGCACCGGGTTTCACTTCTAACAATTCTGTTTGAAAAGCAACCGTGTAGGGCTGTGAAATGGTCTGGTCGGCACCAATGGGAAATGCTTTATCCTGATACGCATGGTCCTCAAAACTACTATCCAAAAATAAATGCCTGGGAATGGTCTTTATTGCTTCGAGCACTTTTTTGTCCGTAACTCCCTTAGCAGCAACAATCTCCGCTAAGTTCTTGCGCATTCCCCTATGTTTGAGCGTATCCTTCATGGTCTATGGTCTGGTGGCACGAATTTAAAAAGTTCCCTAAAAATATCCCCTTAGTTCCACTCAAAAATTTATGGAAACTGCCATCATATCCGTATTTTTGACGAAAACAGGTATTATGCTAAAAGTTGGTGTCCTCGGAGCAGGACATTTAGGAAAAATACACCTTAGGCTCTTAAACCAATCGGATGAATATGAACTTGTCGGGTTCTATGATCCCGATGAAATCAATGCCAAAAAAGTAGCCGCAGAATTTGGCTATACCCACTACGACAACATCAACAATTTGATAGATGCCGTGGACGTTGTCGATATTGTAACACCGACATTGTCCCATTTTGATTGCGCTAAGAAAGCCATCGAAAAAGGGAGGCATGTTTTTATAGAAAAGCCCATTACCAACACCCTCGAAGAAGCGGAAGAATTGTTGGAGCTATCCAAAAAGCATAATGTTAAAGGTCAAGTTGGGCACGTGGAACGCTTTAACCCTGCATTTTTAGCGGTAAAAGGCAAAATCGAGAACCCCATGTTCATCGAAACGCATCGCTTGGCGGAATTCAACCCCCGTGGAACCGATGTGCCAGTAGTTTTGGATTTGATGATACACGACATCGATGCCATATTGAGTGTTGTTCCGTCCGAAGTGGAAAAAATCAATGCAAGCGGTGTCTCAGTGATAAGTCAATCGCCTGATATTGCCAATGCGCGCATACAATTCAAAAACGGCTGTGTGGCCAACCTTACCTCTAGCCGAATCTCTTTGAAAAACATGCGGAAGACACGTTTCTTTCAGCGCGACGCCTATATTTCAGTAGACTTCCTGGAGAAGAAAGTGGAAGTGGTAAAAATGAAGGACGCTCCGGAAAACCCTGGGGATTTTGATATGATTCTTCAAAATGCCGAAGGCGACAAAAAGCAAATCTATTTTGAAAACCCCGAAATAGACGTCAACAATGCTATTTTGGATGAGTTGGAAACATTTGCGGATGCCATCAACAACGATAATACCCCAATTGTAAGCTTGGAGCAAGGAACAAATGCCTTACGGGTGGCCCTTCAAATTATTGAGTCTTTTGAAAATTAATCGTCGTCATTCTTGACTTTGCTCGAATGACGCAGTTGTAAACAATATACTATGCAACAAATCACAGTAATCGGTGCTGGAACCATGGGTAACGGAATCGCCCATGTTTTTGCCCAAAACGGATATAAAGTCAATTTGGTGGATATTGCTCAGGCCTCTTTGGATAAAGGAGTCGCCACCATTACAAAGAATTTGGACCGAATGATTTCCAAAGAAGTCATCGACGATGCCAAAAAAGAAGCTACGCTCTCTAATATCACTACCTATACCAATCTTAAAGAAGGGGTGTCGGATACTGATTTAGTGGTTGAAGCCGCTACAGAGAATCTGGACATCAAACTCAAGATTTTCAAGGACTTGGATGAAATCTGCAAAGCAGAAACCATTTTGGCCACCAACACATCCTCTATTTCCATCACGCAAATTGGTGCTGCTACCAATCGCCCAGAAAAGGTAATTGGGATGCACTTTATGAATCCAGTCCCGATTATGAAGTTGGTAGAAATCATTCGCGGATATAATACATCGGACGAAGTCACGGAAACCATCATGGGGCTATCCAAGAAATTAGGGAAAACCCCGACCGAGGTAAACGATTATCCAGGGTTTGTGGCCAATCGCATTTTGATGCCCATGATCAACGAATCCATCGAAAGCTTGTACAATGGCGTGGCTGGCGTTGAAGAAATAGACACCGTGATGAAATTGGGCATGGCCCATCCCATGGGCCCGCTGCAATTAGCCGATTTTATTGGGTTGGATGTATGCCTTTCCATATTAAATGTTATGTACGATGGATTTAAAAACCCAAAATATGCTCCTTGCCCCTTACTCGTGAATATGGTAATGGCCGATAAATTAGGGGTGAAATCGGGAGAAGGTTTTTACGATTATTCCGAATCCAGAAAAGCAGAAAACGTTTCCGCACAATTCAAATAAGATTTCATGGCCATTGTAAAACCTTTTAAGGCCATTCGCCCCACAAAGGACAAAGCTTTTTTTGTTGCATCCCGCTCCTACGAGGAATATTCCAAAGAGGAGCTTAAAGCGGTATTGCAGTACAACCCGTTCTCGTTTCTGCATATCATCAACCCAGGATTCAAGTTCGAAAAGAACATCAAGGGAAAGGAACGTTTTGGGTTGGTGCACAATCGGTACTTGGAGTTTTTGGAGGAAAACATCTTTCAAAAAGATGATGAGCCCAGTTTTTACCTCTATCAAATTGAAAAAGATGATTTTAAAAGCTTGGGGTTCTTTTGTGCCTGCAGTGTGGATGATTATCGGAGCAATGTCATCAAAAAACACGAGGACACCATTCAGGATCGTGAAGAGCTTTTTGCTGATTACCTTCATACCGTTGGCTTTAACGCTGAGCCTGTGTTAATGACCTATGAGGACAATAAGCTGGTAGATGAAATCTTTCAGCGTAAAATTGAACGGAAACCCGAATACGACTTTACCACTACAGACAGGGTCAACCATAAACTTTGGAAAATCTCCTATCCCGAAGGAATTGAAAAACTGGAAAAGGCCTTTGGCGACCTCGATGCGCTTTATATTGCGGATGGACATCACCGTAGTGCATCTTCCAGCTTGTTGGCAGACTTAAAAACATCCGAAAACGAGAACCATACGGGAGAGAAGGCGTACAATTATTTCATGGCTTACTTGATTCCTGAATCCCAGATGCGGATTTCCGAGTTCAACCGAATGATCAAAGATTTGAACGGGTATTCGAAAAAGGAATTTTTGATACAACTGGACGAGCATTTCAGAATAGAGAAAAGGGAAGATGGACTGTGCAAACCGTCCAAAAAACATGAATTCAGCATGTATTTGGAAGGAGAATTCTATACGTTGCATTTCAGGAAAACCAACCATGAGTTTACCGATGCCTTGAGCAAACTGGACACCCAGATTTTGTACAAAACCATTTTGGAGCCGATTTTAGGTATCACGGATCTTAGAAATGACAAACGAATTTGCTATGGTTATGGTAAAAACAACCTTATCCAAATGAAGGATTTGGTGGATTCGGGAAACTATGCGGTGGGTTTCAGTCTGGTTCCCACAACAGTTGAAGAAATCAAGGCAATTGCCGACGCAGGTTTGGTAATGCCCCCAAAAAGCACGTATATTGAGCCTAAGCTCCGCAGCGGACTTGCTATTTATGAATTGTAACAAATGCCATCCCTGCGAAAGCAGGAATCCATAAATTTAAAAGATTCCGCATCAGGTGCGGAATGACATCGATTAAACTATGTCCATAAAAGATAATCTCAATACAATAAAATCCAAGCTCCCCGAGGGAGTTACCTTGGTCGCTGTTTCCAAAACCAAGCCCAATGAAGACCTTTTGGAGGCTTACGAAGCAGGGCAACGGGTCTTTGGAGAAAACAAAGTGCAGGAGATGGTCCAAAAATGGGAAGATTTGCCCAAGGACATCGAATGGCACATGATTGGTCACGTGCAACGTAACAAGGTCAAATACATGACCGAGTTTGTTTCCCTGATTCATGGTGTCGACAGCCCTCGATTGTTAAAGGAAATCAACAAACAAGCAAAAAAGCACGACCGTGTGATTCCATGCTTGCTACAAATCCATATTGCAGAAGAAGATACCAAATTTGGACTGGACAAAGCAGAACTGGATGAGCTTATCAATTCTGATGCTTTTGAGGCTATGGAAAATATCAAAATTGTAGGATTGATGGGCATGGCGACTTTTACAGATGACAAAAACCAGGTGCGCAAGGAGTTTGCCCAACTCAAATCCATGTTTGATGAACTTACAACCAAATTGGAAGATATCACCATACTTTCCATGGGCATGAGCGGCGATTACCAGATTGCCATTGAGGAAGGCAGCAACATGGTACGAATCGGAAGCAGTATATTTGGGGTTAGAAACTATTCATAACGAGTAATTTTCCATGTACGCGATACTTGACATTGAAAGCACGGGAGGAAAATACAATGAGGAAGGCATCACTGAAATTGCCATCCACAGGTTTGATGGACGTGAAGTGGTCGACAAATTCATTTGTTTGATCAACCCGGAACGCGAAATACAACCCTTTGTGGCCAAGCTCACGGGCATCAACAATAAAATGCTGCGCTCCGCACCCAAGTTTCATGAAGTGGCCAAACGCATTGTGGAAATTACCGAAGGGGCTGTTTTGGTCGCGCACAACGCCCAATTTGATTATCGAATCCTAAGGACCGAGTTTAGGCGTTTGGGGTATGATTTTCAACGCAAGACCCTTTGTACCGTTGACCTTTCCAAACAACTCATACCCGAAGCGGAGTCGCACAGTTTGGGAAAATTAGCGCGTTCACTGGGTATTCCCATGAGTGATAGACACAGAGCCAACGGCGATGCACTTGCCACCTTGAAACTTTTTAAATTGTTGCTGAACAAAGACTCGGAAAAGAAAATCATTACCGAAGTCATCCGCGAAGAAACCCATGGGGAACTATCACCTACCCAGTTGGACATGGTTTTTAACCTCCCATCCGATACCGGTGTATACTACATGCACGACAAGGACGGGGACATTATCTTCATCGGAAAGACCAAGAATATTAAAAAGCGGGTCAACCAACATTTTACCAATGTGGGCAAAATGGCACGAAAACTACAAAAAGAAACGAAAAAAGTAACTTACGAAACCACGGGGAGCGAACTCATTGCTATTTTAAAGGCCTATGTGGAGCAAAAAAAGAAAAGACCCCGCTATAATCATGTATCCAAAAAGAAGCTCTTTACGCACACCATTGATTTTAATCAGAACGGAACCGAGCATATCATATTGGAAGTGGAAAAAAGTCGGAAGTTGGAACACAAAAACATAGCCTTCAACGGGACGCAGTCAGCCAAAAGCTTTATCAATAAAGTTTCAGAAGAGTTTGCACTTTGCCCTTCTTCCTTGGGAACCGACAATGAATGTGTGCACCAAGAGGCGGAACAAAGTGCATCCAACTGTAACGAAAAAGTGCTTTCCGCTTTTGAAAAATACAGTATTCAAGACAAGGATATTGCACTGACCGACCAGGGGCGGGAAACAGGGGAACGAAGTTTTGTCCTGATCAAAAATGGTAGACTTCAAGGGTTTGGCTATGTGGAACTCAACCATCAAATCAATAATATTCATATCTTAGAATCCATTATGACTCCCATGCGGAGCGATGAGAACACCACATTTATTGTAGAGACCTATCTAAGAAAAAATAATCGACTTAAAACTATTCCACTAACCTCCTGATCATTGAAAGACAACAAACCACTTCCCAAATGGAAAAACAAACTTCATGAAGTCATTTATGAAGCGGACACTCCATCGGGTAAGTTGTTTGACATTCTGCTCTTTATACTGATTATCATCAGCGTTATTTTGGTAATGCTGGAGAGTATTGATGATTTTGACGAGCATTACCACAAAACACTTCTCACCTTAGAGTGGATAGTGACCATATTTTTCACCCTGGAATACATAGCTCGCCTGATCAGCATAAAGAAGCCATTGAAGTATGTTTTCAGTTTTTACGGGGTTATCGATTTCTTATCCACCATCCCCCTCTATCTATCTTATATTCTAGCTGGCTCCCAAGTTTTACTGGCTGTAAGGGCCTTTCGCTTGTTACGTATTTTCAGGATACTGAAGCTCGTTAAATTTATGGGCGAAGCTTCTCAGTTGCAGTCAGCATTAAAAGCAAGTCGGGCCAAGATTGCCGTATTTATTTATGTGGTTTTGATTTTATCCGTAATCATGGGCACCATCATGTATATCGTGGAAGGGGATGATTCAGGCTTTACCAGCATTCCCAAAAGTATTTATTGGACCATTGTGACCCTAACAACTGTGGGGTATGGCGATATAGCACCGCAATCCAATCTAGGTCAATTTTTGGCTACCGTGATTATGATTTTGGGTTACGGAATCATTGCGGTACCTACTGGCATTGTCACTGCGGAATTTGCGCGAAACAAAAAAAGTGATGATGAAGAGGATGATGGTTTTATGGTACATGTCAACACACAGGCCTGTCCCAGTTGCTCTGTTGAAGGCCACAGGGATGATGCCACTCATTGTTTTAATTGTGGACACCCATTATGAGCAAAAAAATAGTACTTGCCGTGGTTGGACCCACCGCCATTGGAAAGACCGCTTTGGGCATCCAATTGGCCAAGCATTTTGACACCGACATACTTTCCGCTGATTCCAGGCAGTTTTTCAAGGAAATGGAAATAGGCACCGCCGTTCCATCCAAAGAAGAGCTGAGTGAAACGCATCATCATTTTGTACAACACAAAAGTATATTTGAACCATATTCAGTTGGCGATTTTGAGAAAGAAGCCATCAAACTATTGGATGATGTATTCCTGAAAAAAGACATTGCCGTGATGGTGGGTGGCAGTGGACTTTATGTGGATGCCGTTGTATCTGGATTGGACAAGTTTCCAGAGGTTGACCCAAAAACACGGGAACAACTCAATCAGCAATTGGAAGAGAAAGGATTGGAAAGTCTTCAAAAAGAACTCGAACTACGAGACCCGGATTACTATAAAACGGTTGACTTGGACAATCCGCATCGATTGATTCGGGCCCTAGAGGTGTGCATCACGGCAAATAAACCCTACTCTTCATTCCTGAACCAGCCCAAAGCAGAAAGAAACTTTAAAACTCTATATATCGGTATTGAGGCTCCCAGAGAGACGGTTTACGAGCGAATCAATGCCCGTGTAGACCTCATGATGGATGCTGGCCTACTGGAAGAAGCAAAAAAGCTTTACCCCCACAAAGAACTGAATGCTCTACAAACAGTTGGTTACAAAGAACTTTTTGAATATATTGAAGGGCAATGCACATTGGAAGCTGCAGTTTCGGAAATCAAAAAGAACACCAGACGATTTGCAAAACGGCAACTGACATGGCTGCGAAAGAATGAAGCCATTCTATGGGTCCCTTACGACACTGAACCTAAAAAGGTACTCCAAATGGTTAATGACCGACTTAAAACCAACCTTTATGCCTAACGGTAAAACTGTGATTGTAGTCATGGGAGTCAGTGGTTCGGGTAAGACCGAAATTGGAAAGCTGCTTTCAGAAAAACTGTCCAGACCCTTTTTTGACGGCGATGATTTTCATCCCGAAGCCAATGTGAAAAAAATGAGTTCGGGCCACCCCTTGAACGATGAAGACCGTAAAGAGTGGCTGATAGCTTTAAATAAACTTGCTGTAGACCATAAACACAAAGGTGCCATAATCGCATGTTCGGCCTTAAAAAAGAACTACAGAAGCCTCTTAAGGGCGGGAATGGGTAATTGTATGACCTTTGTTTATTTAGATGGATCCTTTGAGCTGATAAAGTCACGTTTGGAAAAAAGAAAAGGGCATTTTATGCCCATAAACTTGTTGCAATCCCAGTTTGATGCTCTGGAGCCACCATCCAAGGCAATTATCGTTTCCATTGAAGAAACGCCCGTCAAGATTGTCAAACAAATCATGAAAGAACTTTAAAGTTAAAATTCCCTCAATTTTTCGGCAGAAAAAAGCCACCTACTATAGGTGGCTTTTTTATTTATCCATATATGATCTTATTGCTCGTTTTCCGCTTTGACCACAAGCCTAAACCCTTCACCATGAATGTTCAGGATTTCCACTAAGTCATCCTTTTTCAGGTATTTCCTCAGCTTGGCAATGTACACGTCCATACTTCTTGAGGTAAAGTAGTTGTCATCCCTCCAGATTTTGGTCAATGCCAACTCCCTTGGCATCAGATCATTTTCATGAAGAGCTAGCAAACGCAGCAATTCATTTTCTTTTGGAGAAAGTTTGATGGGTTCCTCTTCTTTATATTTCAAGAAACGAAGTTTTGAGTTCAAATGGAAATTCCCGATTTGGAACTCGAACTGTTTGCTGTCCGCCAAAGAGCTGGATGCCTTTCTTTGTAAGATCGCTTTCAATTTCATCAACAGCACCTCGGAGTCGAAAGGCTTGTTCAGGTAATCATCGGCACCTGCTTTGTATCCTTTCAACACGTCCTCTTTCATCGTCTTAGCGGTCAAAAAGATAATCGGAACGTTCTCATTTTTCTCGCGGATTTCCTTTGCCAAGGTAAATCCATCCTTATAAGGCATCATAACATCCAAAATACAGACATCGTAGTTGTCTTTTTTGAACTTTTCGAAACCTTCCATTCCGTTTTTGGCCAGAACAACATCAAAATCGTTCATGGTCAAATAATCTTTAAGTACGATTCCAAAATTGGGATCGTCCTCCACCAATAGTATCTTCTTTTTCTCTGTTTCCATAGTTTGTTTTTAAATTAAAGGGAGTTTTATAAAGAAAGTGCTTCCTTTTCCTTTTTCACTTTCGGCATAAACCTCACCTTGATGATCATCTATAATTCGTTTTACGTAGGCCAATCCTAAACCGTGGCCCTTAACGTTATGTATGTCGCCGGTATGTTCCCGGTAAAATTTTTCAAATACTTTTTTGAGCACCACTTTGCTCATTCCCGCTCCTTGGTCTTGCACCTTGATAATGATGCTGTTTTTTACCACTTCGGTGTATACATCAATCTTTGGGGTCTCTGGGGAATATTTCACTGCATTATCCAAAATATTCACTATCACGTTGGTCATGTGCATATCATTGGCCAATACTTCTGCCCGTTCCGCATCCAAATGCGCATTGACATATCCGCCCCTATCCTGTACGATCAATTCTATATGGGCAATGGCATCGGTAACTATATCGTGCATATTTACCCTATCCTTACTGATGTCCAATTGGTTTTTTTCCAGTTTGGATATTCTCAGGACATTTTCCACTTGGGCATGCATCCTTTTATTCTCATCACGAATCATGCCTAGGTAACGCAATACTTTTTCCTTGTCCTCAATGGATTTTGGATTTCGAATCGCTTCTACGGCCAAATTAATAGTGGCAATCGGCGTTTTGAACTCGTGCGTCATATTATTGATGAAATCCGATTTGATCTCGGAAATGCGCTTTTGCTTGATCAGCTGGTAAATAGCACTGGAATAGGCCAACATGATTACCAAGGTAAAAACCAATGACAGAAATGCCATTCCCATTACGGAACCAAAGATGTATCGTTTCATGCTGGGAAAAGTCAATAACAACGAAAAATTGGACACTCCTTCACTATCCTTGAAAATCGGTGCCTTGTACATTTTAGAACCGGAGAACTTGAATTTTCTAGATCTTATCTTGGTCGGATAGCCTTGACTGTACACCCCATACTCATAGTCGATATCAATATTCCTATTACTGAGTTCTTGGCTGAGCAGAAGTTCCAGTTCTTGTTTGGAAACCCGTTTATGAATCGGTTGGATTTTAGCATATTCCATGAAAACATCCTCATATTGGGCTTTCTCCATGCTACTGAGGTTACCGATTTTCGTGATTTTCTCAATGGGGGTCAAATGAGAAATCCTACCATCCAAACCAGACTCTTCCTTGAAAACCTGTTTAGTTCTTCTACTGGTAAAATTTTTGAACGTAGTGGTATCATTAGTACCTAATGTATTATCAAAGAACGCAGAGGTTATATTGTAATCTTCTTCAAGAATGCCATGGGAGTAAAAAAGGATTTCGTCGGAATTGAGGTCCCTTTCCACAAACATGAAGTTTTTGAACTGAGCACTTTTTGGCTCTCCAACACTATCTATCATGGAAGCTACAAGGTCTGAGTAATCTTTCATCTCGCGCTTCTCCACCCTACTCGCCACCTTGTCCAATATGTCCGTGATTGTTCTTGAGAATTGTTCTTCCTTATCGTTTATGGATGTTTGTATCCAATAAACCTGCACGAAAATTATCCCTAAAAGGGATAAACTCATAAGAACAACCAGAAGAACGAATAGCTTCTTGTTCATTGATGTAAAATTAAAAATTTAACATTTACTACTTTGAGCGTTTAACCAAAACTTAACATAAATGTTAAAATTTGGATGCTGCCGCTAAAAGTTTGAGGTGTAGTTCTTTAACCTTTTTTTTGGTTTTGTCCAATTCAAGGTTTTCAAGTGAAAAATCGGCCAAATCAAGCTTTTGACCATCATTTAATTGGTTTTGCATTCTATCAATTACCGCTTGTTTTTCAACTCCATCCCTATCCACGACCCTTTTGATACGTGTTTCGACGGGAGCTGTTACCAAAATGGTGGAATCATAGTTGTTCTGGGCATTGTTTTCAAAAATCAGAGCTGTCTCTTGTATCACATATGGTGTTTCTCGAGCTTCCGCCCATTGCATAAAGTGCTTTCTAACAGCCGGATGAACGATTCCATTAAGCTTTTCCAGCAATTCTGAATCTTTGAAAACCTTGTCAGCAATAAAAGCCCTGTTCAATTCCCCATCTGAATAGGCTTCTTTGCCCAATAAATCAGTAATGGCCGCTTTAACCTCCTGAGAACCTGACATCAATAGTTTGGCCTCCTTATCAGAATCATAAACGGGGACACCAAGTTCCCTGAACATGTTGGCCACGGTACTTTTTCCACTACCTATCCCCCCTGTCAATCCAACTATCATCATTGCTGTTCCAATACAAAGTTCACTGTATTCTCCTCTAATTTGATATCGTAGACCTTTTGTGGGCTCTCGGTAATTTCCAAAAACAATTTACTGCTTTCCGAACCATCCAACTGACCATAATCGGCCACAATTTCAAAATCCGAAGCGGATATCTCCTTCAATCTTTCAATGGTCGCCTTACACAAAATGGTGACCGAATTGGGAAACGTTCTAATTTGGTATCCTTCAGGAGCATTGACAACTTGAATCGGCACATCAAACACCTTTTCAGAAAATTTTGAGACCTTGCCCGAAACCGTAGCGCGCCCCTCTGAAAAAATACTGTTATCCAAACCCTTTGGAAAGACCAAACTCACTTCGGAAGAAAAATCTTCATTCACATCTGTTAACTGTATTGCCGCTGTTTTGATGGATTTTATGGTGTCTATTTCATTTTTTGGCCCTTTAACCTCAATGGAATCAGGCGAAACCATGATTTTCCCATCCAATATGTGGTTTTGCTGAAGCTGAAGCTTCAGATTGGCCTTAATGGGTATTTTTTTTGAGTCAACCTGATAGAGATCTACATCCAGTACATTCCTGTCCAAATCCAACAAGGATATATTTTGGGACAATTGCTGATCCATTTGTCGCCTCAACATTTCTTCGCTGAGCACATACTGCCCGTTTCTGTACTCGACTTGGGATACATCGATATCAATTTGACTCCTGAAAATCTTATAATATAAAAATTGAAAACCACTGGTCCTCAATTTAGCCTCAATCTCATTATTGGAATTTTTTCCCAATAACAAAGAATCAGGGAGGTTTCTATAATTAAGGGTAAAAAAGGCCCTCGACTCATAAGTTTCGGATAGATTACTGATGAACCAAGCCAAAAATGAGCATATCAAGAAGAGCGAAAATACTTTCGCTTTCTTTTGATTGAGGCCTTGCAATACCTTTTTGAACACGTTTATCTTTTCTTGAAAAATAGTTTGGGAAACAGTTCTTCCGGCTTCTTATTACTAAAGTTAAGCAACATTGTGGACTTGAAAAAACCAATTCCATATCCTGTAAACTGAATCAAAGCAGCAAAAATGGACAAAACCCCTACAATTAGGTTCTTACTCTTAATCAATGCGTCCAAAAACAATATTGAAAAATAGAAGCCATATAACAATAGTGGCAGCCAAAGTCCAAAAATTGAAGCAACGATAGCGACAGCCAGTCCCAACATAAACAAGGTAGGGAACCAATAGGTAGGCTTTGCCGTTCCGGGGTGCCATTTGTTTAAAATAGGACGTACCATCCCAAACTTATTGACCTGAATATAAAATTTGTTCCAATCAATACGCCTTTTGTGATAGACATAGGCATTAGGAAACAATCTTGTATCAAACCCAGCTTTCCAAATACGGAAAGTCAGGTCTGGGTCCTCTCCCGGATGTATACGTCCAAAACCACCAGCCTTTTCGAAAGCTGTTTTGGAAATACCCATGTTGAAACTACGGGGTTGAAATTTACCTACGGCCTTTTTACCTCCACGAATACCACCAGTGGTCAAAAAAGAGGTCATTACGTAGTTGATAGCTTTCTGAATGGTGGTAAAAGAAGTGTCAGCAGCATCAGGACCACCAAAACAGTGCACAAACTCTTTGCTAAGTTCTTTATCTACTTCTGATAAATACTGTTTGGGAAGGATACAATCGGAATCCAAAATGATAAAGTAATTCCCTTGGGCCTTTTGCATCCCGAAGTTTCTCGAATCGCCGGGACCTGAGTTTTCTTTGTAGTAATAGGAAATGTTGAGCTTATCCTGAAACTTTTCTACAATGCCCTCTGATGATTCCGAAGAACCATCCTCTACGATCACCACTTCAAAGTCTTCTTGGAAATCCTGTTTTTGAAGGCTTTCCAATAGTTCCCGAACTTCTTCGGGCCTATTGAACACCGGAACTACTATGGAGAAAAATGTATTCATTTGGAAGATGAAGTTCTAAGAGGTGGATTGTCAGTTCGAGCGCAGTCGAGAACCTTTTTCAGTTGATTACAATCTCGACTGCGCTCGATTTGACATGAGTATAAACCCGGAACAAACCTTATTCCGAAAACTCGTCGATTACCTCTTGGCTTACTCCTGTATTGGAGAAACCTCCATCATGGAACAAGTTCTGCATGGTTACCTTTTTCGTCAAATCGGAGAAAAGGGACACGGTATAGTTGGCACAATCATCCGCCGTGGCATTGCCCAATGGCGACATTTTTTCCGCGTAATTGATAAAGCCATCAAAACCTTTGACGCCCTGCCCTGCCGTGGTTGGAGTTGGCGATTGTGAAATGGTGTTCACTCGCACCTTATGTTCTTTACCGAAGAAATAACCAAAACTCCTGGCAACAGACTCCAAATAAGCTTTGTTGTCCGCCATATCGTTATAATCAGGGAATGTTCTTTGTGCTGCCATATAGGTCAACGCAACTATACTTCCCCATTGGTTCATAGCTTCGGCTTTGTAAAGTGATTGCATTACTTTATGAAAAGATAATGCGGACACATCCCATCCTTTTTCGGTAAAGCTGTAGTTCTCATCTGTATAATGTCTTCCTTTTCTAACATTAACGGACATTCCGATGGAGTGAAGCACGAAATCCAATTTTCCGCCCAAAATCTCCATGGATTTCTCCACCAAGTTTTTCAAATCCTCTTCGTTAGTGGCATCTGCGGGAATAATTTCTGAATTGGTCTTGTCCGCCAGCTCTTTGATTTGCCCCATTCGCATGGCGATAGGTGCATTGGTCAAAACAAACTCGCCACCTTCTTCGTGAACGCGTTCTGCGGTTTTCCATGCAATGGAATTAGGGTCCAATGCGCCAAAAATGATTCCTTTCTTACCTTTTAAAAGATTGTATGCCATAGTTTCTTGCAATTGTTGATTGTGTGACAAAGATATTTAAACTAATTGAAGTTTGAGAAGCCCCTAGCCGGATTTATTGCAACAGCTCCTTGGCGTGCGCCAGAGCAGATTCGGACAACGACTTGCCGCCCAACATTTCTGCCAACTCCCGAACACGTTCGTCAGTACTTAGTTGTTTAATGTGAGTGCTTGTGCCCTCTGCCCCTTCTTCCTTGTAGACCTTGAATTGATAACGCCCTTTTGAAGCTACCTGTGGTAAATGCGTAATTGAAAAAACTTGCATGGTCCCACTCATTTGCTGCATAATCTCTCCCATTCGGTTGGATATTTCACCAGAAACCCCTGTGTCTATCTCATCGAACATCATGGTGGGCAGGTTTTCATACTCCGCCAAAATGGATTTTATGGTCAGCATTATTCGGGAAAGCTCACCACCGGATGCTACCTTTTTCAACTCGCCATAACTGGAACCCTTGTTCGCTGAGAACAAGAACACCAAATCATCTTTTCCGTTGGTTTTAAATGATTTGGCCGGGTTTACCTCAATCTTGAATGTTGCTGCGGACATTCCCAAGGATGATAGATTGGCTTGAAGCCTTTCGTTCAATGTGGGGATGACATTTTTTCTGCCCTCACTTATTTTTTTGGCCCAGGCATCCACTTTTTTAGTGATGGCTTCGACCTCTTCTCGTTTTGCTTTGATTTTAGATTCAATATTGGCTACAGCATCCACTTTTTGGGCCAATTCTTCACGAATTTCAATGAGTTCCGTTACTGAATCAGTATGATGTTTTTTCTGAAGGTCGTACAATTGCTGCAATTGACTGTTTACCACTTCCAGGCGCTCTGGATTGGCCTCTACCCCTTCTTGCAACTGCTCCAATTCGGAAGCGATGTCGTCGGTTTCAATCAAAACGGATTGAATTCTATCAGACAAAGATTTATAATCAGAGCCAAAATCCGTCAAACTTTGGAATGCACGTTTTAAGTCTGTCAGCCGGCCTACAATGCCCAATTGCTCATCATTCAACAACTGATGCCCTGCGGACAACTGCTCCATAATCTGCTCCACATTGCTCAACTGCTCATACTCTTCCTCCAGCTCTTCCTGCATGCCTTTTTTGAGCTTCGCATCTTCCAGTTCCTTCAACAAAAAACTATTGTAATCGTGCTCTTTGTCGGCATCTGCCTGAAATTCTTCCAACTTTTGAAGTTCTTTGGAGGCCGCTCTCAGTTTTTCAAGTTCTTGGGTGTACCCAGATAGGTTTTCGGCGTTTTCCGCCAAAGCGTCAAGCACTTTCATCTGAAAATCATTGTCCGTAAGCTGCATGGTTTGGTGCTGCGAGTGCACATCCACCAATTGATCGCCCAAGGCCCGCATCACATCCAATGTTACTGGAGAATCATTTACAAAAGCCCTCGACTTCCCGCTGGGCAATATTTCCCTGCGAAGAATCGTGGTTTTCTCGTAATCCAAGTCGTTTTCCTCAAAAAATGGTTTAAGTTGATATTTTGACACATCGAATTCGGCCTCAATCACACACTTTTGATCCTTGTTCTTCAAAGAGGATAAATCGGCGCGCTTTCCTAAAACCATGGAAAGGCCGCCTAGTAGTATGGATTTTCCCGCACCGGTTTCCCCTGTTATAGTGGTGAATCCGTTGGAAAAAGACACACTTACATCATCAATGAGTGCATAATTTTGGATGGATAGATTTGCTAGCAATATTGAAGAATTTACCCGTAAAGATAAATTTCTTTATAGAACTGCACTAGTAATTTATTTCATTCCATGTGCTGGAATAAAATGGGGCCACTTTGTTAAGGGTTTCCTTGAGTTTTACGATATCCACCTTGGGACCATCGGAGAAGATATTCTGAATTTCCTCGGACTTGGCATCAAAAAAGGTCTGAATCAAAAAGGCATTGGGCCTACGACTGATAAGCGTTTCAAACAAACGAAGGCTTCCTGCAATGATTTGCTTGCCGGTACTGTTATTATCTGCCAGTATATCGAGTCCTTTTCTGTGATAATTGTACATGGCAATCCTATATTCACGGAAAGCGTTACTCAATAGGTTATCCACTAATTCAAAACGGCTACGGTCTCCAGTATCCTGACCCCAACCGCTATAGTTTGAACTTTGTGCCTGAGTCACTATATTTTGTGCCTGTCGGTAGAAATCGTTACCTCCTTCCAAGGAGAATGTGTCGGCATCCAATCCCAAAATCATATAAACGTAGTACGAAATAACACCAACCAAATTGGAGTCGAAGTTATTTGGATTGTAGACCAAGGGTTGAAACTCCTGATATTGAAAATTAAATGCATTGTCCTTGTAGTTGAATACAGGACTCTCGTAGGTAGTATTAAAAACAGGTCTCGTGGACTGTATCTGGATGTTGGCTTCAAAACGATCGGACTCGTATTGGGTCACTGTAATAAACATCCGAGCATTGACTCGTTCATTTTCACGATACGTCCTGTTCGTCCATTTGGTCTTGTTAACAAAATCGTTCAGCGAACGCTCCAAAGTCCTGAATATCTGCTGATTGGTCTGCCCTACTTGGTCTGAGTTCACAGTCACCCGACAATTCAATTCCTGTGCATAAGTCCCGAGGACAGCAAATAATAGAAAAACGGAAAAAAGTATGTTACGCATGGATTCTGGAGATGATTTCTTCCCAAATATCGGAAGCCACTTCGGACTTCGTCTTCAAATCAAACGTTTTTATCCCTGAATTCTTATCTATGAAAGTGATTGTATTTGTACTTCCGCCAAACCCTGCACCATCATCTTTTAGCGAGTTGAGCACAATACCGTCCAAATGCTTTCTTTGGAGCTTGCCTTTGGCATTTTCCAGTTCGTTCTGGGTTTCTAAAGCGAAACCGACCAAGAACTGATTCTTTTTGGCTTCCCCAAGTGACATCAAAATATCCGGGGTGCGCTCCAGTTCAATCTTCATATCGCCCTCCTGTTTCTTAACTTTTTCAGAAGCGATGGTTTTGGGTCGATAATCCGCAACTGCAGCTGCACATATGGCAATATCGGTATCCTCGTAGTGTTCATGACAGGCGTCGTACATGTCCTGCGCAGCAACCACGCGAATCAGTTGAATATTTTGATCATCTATGCTCAAGTGTGTAGGGCCTGAAACCAAAATTACATTTGCGCCCAGAATAGCAGCTCTCTTTGCCAATTCAAACCCCATAGTGCCCGTGGAACGGTTGCCCAAAAAGCGAACAGGGTCGATAGCCTCTTGAGTGGGGCCTGCGGTAATGAGTACTTTTTTCCCCGAAAGCGGAAGACCCTTTTTCAAATCTTCCTGTATAAAAGCCATTATGTTTTCCGGCTCTGCCATACGTCCTTCGCCGTGCAATCCGCTGGCCAATTCGCCTGATTCAGCAGGAATCATGATGTTGCCAAAAGATTGAAGTTTCTCCAAAGAGCTTTTTGTGGAAGGATGCTTGTACATATCCAAATCCATAGCTGGGGCAAAATACACAGGGCATTTTGCTGACAAATAGGTCGCTAAAAGTAGATTATCACAGGTTCCATTGGCCATCTTGGACAAGGTGTTGGCCGTGGCAGGTGCAATCAGCATCACATCGGCCCAAAGTCCAAGCTCCACATGATTGTTCCAAGAAAGACTTCCATCCTCCTCATTGATAAAATCCATCATAACCGGACTCTTGGAAAGTGTCGACAAGGTAAGTGGGGAAACAAAAGAGCTGGCGCTCTGGGTCATAACAACTTTGACCTGGGCGCCAGCTTTAATCAGTAAGCGAACAAGAAATGTGGTCTTGTAGGCGGCAATTCCCCCGGAAACTCCCAAAAGGATATTTTTACCGCTAAGCATTTCTTAAGCGTCTTTCTCTGTATTCCTGTAGTAGATTTTATCTTCCAACCACTCTTGTACTGCCAAAGCATGTGGTTTTGGCAATTTTTCATAGAATTTGGAAACCTCAATCTGTTCTTTGTTTTCGAACACTTCCTCCAAGCTGTCGCTATAGGTAGCGAACTCTTCTAGCTTCTCCAACAATTCTTTTTTGATTTCAGAATTGATTTGGATGGCTCTTTTGGCCGCAATGGAAATGGCTTCGTAAATGTTTCCGGTTTTTTCGTCAAACTCGTTTCTGTTGAGTGTTGTAGTGGAAACCGGGGCCTTTGTGTTTTTCAAATCTTGCATATGCAGTGGTTTAAAAACTAGTTTTTATTTGGATAAGGAAGTAGTGTTATAAGCGCTCAATTCCTCGCGGATTGTTTCAGCATAACCATCTGCCTTTTTCTTGAATTCCGTTTCTGGAAAATAACGCATTAACGTATTATAGGATTCAAGAGCATCTTCCAATCGCTCTTGTTTTCTTTCTTCGGTACTGTTCAGAGCCAATCTTGTGGCCGCTTCAATTCGGTAAAAAAGGGCTTCTTCCCTGTATACCGAACCTGGGTTATCCGTAATGAAATTATCCAAAGCCGTAATGGCCGAAATCAATATAGGTAGGTTGAACTCCCCTAATTTATTGAATTGTTTGGCAATCTCTATCTCTTTCTTTTCCTTTTTGGTGGTCAATTCCCCTGCCATGGTATTGGCCTCTTCAAAATATTCGGACTCAGAGTAATTATTGATAAAGGTTTGAAGTTTCAACAAAGCCTTATCCGTTTCGGTTTGATCCAAAGAATATCTCGGAGAAAGCATATAGTAACTTTTGGCTCCCAAAAAACTAGCTTCTTGAATCTTATCACTTCGGGGATACGATTTGATAAAGCGCTCAAACTGATACCCTGACAAATAATAATCGCCGTTTTTGAAATAACTGTCCGCAAAAAAGAACATCACACGCTCTCCCTGTGGCCGACCCACATATTTGGGTGCAATCTGCTCGAACAAACGAACAGCCCTTTTATAATCACCTTCCTCATACAGTTTTTCGGCCATTTCATATTTGGCCTTTGTATCGGTTTCCTTGAGCACCTTTTGGTACTCGCTACAAGAAACGAGAAGTACTGCTGCACAACAAAAAAGGAGTATTGACCTCATATTCAAAAACATTTTGCAAAATTAGTGATATTGAATGGATATAAAAAAGATTTTTTTACCACTCAAATGTAAAGGGTAACACGGCCAATCAACAAGAATTTGGGCAACATTTAACGAATTTTAAACATGTGCCTTGTCCAAGGTCTTTAAAGAAACCTCGATTTTATGCTTTAAAACCGGGGTCGCCTCCACTAACGGCAACCTTACCGAAGCTCTACAAATACCTTTGTTTTCAAAAATACTTTTGATGCCCGCTGGGTTACCTTCCTCAAAAATAAGACCCATGAGGTCAGATAATTTATGATGGATTCCATAGGCTTCCCTAGTATTGCCCTCCAGACCCAACTTGATCATTTCGGAAAAAAGTGATGGCAATCCTTGACCCAATACCGAAATAACTCCTCCACCTCCTGCTAAAACCGTAGGTAAAGCTGTGGCATCATCACCTGAGATGACCAAAAAGTTTTCGGGTTTGTTTTTGATGAGTTTATCTATTTGAACGGAATTGCCGCAAGCTTCCTTGATCCCAACGATATTTGGAAAATCATATGCCAAGCGCAATGTGGTTTCTGGCAGCATGTTACTTCCTGTCCTAGAAGGTACGTTATACAGGATGATGGGTATCGGGGATGCTTCCGAGATGGCTTTAAAATGCTGGTAAATCCCTTCCTGTGTTGGTTTGTTGTAATATGGGGAAACAGACAGAATCGCATCAAAATCCGATAAATCCAATGTTTTCAACTCATTGACAACGGCCATGGTGTTATTGCCACCTACACCTATTACCAAAGGTAACCTTCCGGCATTGGTTCGCACCACTACATCAACCACCAATTGTTTTTCTGATGGGGAAAGGGTTGCGGTCTCAGCTGTGGTACCCAGCACTACCAAATAATCCACACCGCCCTGGATATTGTGCTCCACCACACTTTCCAAAGCTTCCACGTCCACCGATACATCTTCTCTGAACGGGGTTATCAATGCTACTCCTGTTCCGATAAATTGTTCCATTTACTCAAATTTCTTTTAAGACCTTTAAATACTTTTTTAACTCACTCTTGAACAACTTAAAATCATTCATGGGTGTATTTAAGATCAAATCGTTGACCTTGGGGTCTTGGCTACCTAAACCTACTTTGAGACGAGCGGGGGTTTTTACCGATAACAACTTCATAATCAAATTATCCTCTTCATAATAATTGATCAGCATATCGTATTCCCTGCCCAAAAACTCAAGAACGTACCCGTTCTCTATCTGTCCTTTCCACCCCAAATCCCTATCAGAGAACATTTGGATGGCATAAGGAGAGTTTTTGTCGTATTCCCGTTTATAGCCAATAATCTTTATGGCATTGGGACGCAACTCAAATTCATCAATAAGTTCATAAAAGGCTTCCGCTTTCTGGAAATTGTCCACATCCACTATACAGCCGACGCTTGTAATCCCCTTTCCCCTGGTCACGGACTTTGGAGGCTTTTCCATTTCCTCCCTTAAATATTTTAGCCCGGATTTAACCTTAAATTTGTCTTGGAGTCCTTTCAAAAACATATTTTTGATGATTTTTACAAAGGTAAATAATCTACCAAGACGACTTAACAAAGATACGCACGTGAACAATCTAAAATTTAAACAATTTGTTGTATTTACAACTTTTTGTTTTTTGATGTCCTGTAAAAATGAAACGGGAAAACTAACCGAAATCGAAGGGAAACAAATACCGATTGATTCCACCATAGCCCAGACAGACTCCATCACAGACTTTGTGGAACCCTACAAAAACCGAATCAACGAGATCCTGGACAGCACCTTGGCCTACGCTCCAAAACCATTACTGTTGAATGATGGCGAACGCACCTCATCCATGGGAAATTTAATGGCGGACATCGTTTTTGAAGAAGCCGCTCCCATTTTCAACTCTAGATCGGGTAAGGAGCTTGATTTTGTAGTACTGAATGCCGGTGGGGTACGCTCGGTAATTTCCGAGGGAAATGTAAGCGCAAGGAATGCTTATGAGGTAATGCCCTTTGAAAATTATATCGAAGTGGTAGAGCTCAGCGGTTCCGCTACACGACAATTGATCAACTTTGTAGCTAAATCCTCCCGTAGGCATCCCGTATCTGGAATTGAAATCATTACTGACAAAGAGGGAGCTCTGGAATCCGTGAACATTCAGGGACAACCTTTTGATGAAAGTCGAAATTACTTTGTGGCCACATCAGACTATTTGGTCAATGGTGGACCCAGCGTTGGTTTTTTTGATGAAATTGTTTCAAGAACGGCAACCGATTACCTATTGCGCAATGCCATCATCGACCACTTTAAAAAAGTGGACACCTTGAAAGCTGTAGCTGATGAACGAATTAAACAACTTGATTAGACCATGAAAAGAAGGGATTTCATAACCAATACCACTGCGGCTTCCACCTTGATTGGTTTGGGAGGACTAAGTTTAAGCTCCTGTTCTAATTTGGGAAAAAAGCAGATTACCATATTGCACACCAACGATGTGCACAGCCATATCGACACCTTTCCTTCCTCCCACTCCAGATACCCGAATTTGGGCGGGGTTTCCCGAAGGGCCACTTTGGTGGAACAAATACGTAACGAAAACCCAAACACCCTGCTATTTGATGCTGGGGATATTTTTCAGGGTACACCTTATTTTAATTTCTATGGAGGCGAATTGGAGTTTAAGCTGATGAGCAAACTCAAATATGATGCTTCTACTATTGGCAACCACGACTTTGACAATGGTATCGATGGCTTGTTGGCACAAATGCCCCATGCTACTTTTGAGATGATCAGTGCCAACTACGATTTTTCCAATACCGTAATGGATGGTTACGTAAAGCCATACAAAATCTATATGGTGGATGGTGTAAAAATCGGCGTGTACGGGCTAGGCATAGAATTGGATGGTTTAGTAACCAAAAAATTGTACAAAGAGACCCAATATTTGAATCCGTACGAGATTGCGTTGGATATGGAGAAGCAATTGAAAGAGGAAGAACAATGTGATTTAATTGTTTGTCTTTCGCATTTGGGGTACGATTACAACGACCCTGAAAGGCCATGCGATACACGATTAGCGCAACAAACCTTCCACACGGACTTGATTATTGGTGGACACACCCATACCTTTTTGGACAAGCCCGATGTACGCACCAACCAAAGTGGAAACTCGGTACTCGTTAACCAAGTGGGCTGCTACGGCATTAATCTGGGTAGGATTGATTTTTACTTTGATTCGAATAAAAATGCCTCTGCTCAAGGGGTAAGTATTACGGTTTGACCTTGTTGTTTTAAACACCGTTTAACTCTCTACCCTATTGTCATCCTGAGCATATTTGAAGGCCGTAGTTTGATGGTTTCGATTGTTAGGTAATTCGATTATTCGATGGTTGGATTGTTGGAAATTGACAATTGCTTATCGAAAATTGATTACTGTTCATTGGACTGACACGCCTGCCGTAGGCCTGAATCCCATAAATTACCGCTAATGACTTTGTACTGAGCCTGAAACTTACTCTTGCGCTTGAAAAAAGGAATGCCTCATTATAATGGTCAAACCTTAAAATGGATTCCTGCTTTTTCATCCCGTTGAAGAACGGGGCGCGGGAATGACACATAAACTTATCATAAAACAGTGCCCTGAATGCAGTAGAAGGGGCTCAATCAAAAAACCATTACTTGGTCTCTGCCTCGTAATGGTTTTGAACTATGTTTTTATCATCAATTTATGGGCAAGGTGCATCACCTATTATGTCCCAATTATGAGCTTCAACCAATAAGGCCCTATTGAACTCAGCCTCTCCCCCACAATACTCCAAGCCTTCGGCTCCTAATGTAATTCCATTGGGGAGGTCTGCTTGATTTTGACTGCTCCATCCGATGAGGGTATTGCTGTAATTGGTCGTGGACTTTCCAGAGCCATCCATCATGTTTTGCATACTGCTTACGCTGCTGATGTTCCAGCTTCCCAGGTCTTGATCAAAATTGGGTGCCAAGGCAAACAATCCTTCCATGTTTTGGACATTGCTTACATTCCAGTCCCCTATAGCGCCATCAAATGAGGAATCTGCAAACATCCCTTCCATGGAGATGACATTGGTTAAATTTGGTTTATCCTCAGCTTTGTACTCCATGCCCGAACATGAAGTAAAAGCCCCGAACATCGATTGCCAAGGAATAATACCCCAATGGTCTATGGAAACAAGAGCTTTTTGAGACTGCTCGTCTGAATAATACATGGAAATCGCCGGGAAGTCACCCCCAATGGAAACCTTATACATACCGGCCGAAGCATATACCGTGTTCAATATCTTGTATGGGGGCATCGGTTGTTATGTGCTCCACAGTACCATCCCCCCAATCAATCTGAAAATCATAAGCATAGTTTAAATTCTTTCCAATGGTCAACTTAGGGCTACTTGGTAAAATATCCCAGGTGGTCACAAAGGAATTGGGGTCTTCTCCTGGCCCCTCTATTTTGTTCAAAACACTGATTTGAACTTCAGCCGTGGCTTCTTCCACACCGTCGGTTACCATAACTTCTATAGTGTGTTCCGTGGATGTTTTAAAATCGAGTTCCTTGCCTTCTGCTACACTGAGTTCGCCTGCATTGTTGATGACAAATAGATCACCATCATTGATTGATATGCTAAATTCCAGCGCATCTCCATCAGCATCGGTGGCTACAACCACATCAATGACTTCACTTGGGGTAATATCCTCCAACACCTCAAAAGCTTGATTATCTATTACGGGGCCCGCTATGTTGAAGTTATTCACATTAATAGTGAACTCCGCTGATGCCTCATCCTCTCCATCCGTAACGGTAACAGTAACTTTATGGAGCTGAGCTTCGCTAAAGTTTAATTGTTTTCCTGCTTTTAGACTTAGTACACCCGTTGTCTTTCCAATCTCAAACAGGTCATTGCTGTTAGTAGTTATCTCGAAAGAAAGGGCATCCTCATCTTTGTCGTCTTCCGTTACCGTACCAATGATAAAATCAACACTAATACTTTCAATTACTGTATACGTGGCTACTTCAATTGTTGGCGCATTGTTTTTGGGTGGTGGTGGCGCATCATCTTTGCCACAAGACCAAATAAGAACTGAGAGTAAACCAAATAATAACAAATTCTTTTTCATCGTTTTTAAAACTTTTAGGGTTATTAATAGGTCTAAACTCCGTATTTATTGAATTCTTTGTAATGGTAAATTGACGGATGGGTGTTTTCAATTGACAGATGAGGCTTGTCAATTGACGGGGTTTTTCAACAACTCCGGATTTTGATGAATTCTTGCGATAATTGGATGATCAAGAGTAAGAGGATTGACACCAATTTCAAAAATGATCACAACTACTTTTGATTACACATCTGAAAAAGAGATTTTTCAGTCCCAACAATCATTCTTTACTAATAACAACTTTAAGCGCTAATCCTTTACCACTTGTTGATAATTGGGCACAGGTTGCCTCCTAAAGATTCGCTTCGACCAGCACTTTCAATTCTTCATCCAAACTGCATTCCGGAAAAGGTTTGTCCGCTCGGCCATACCAGTAGCCAGCGTTCCACTTGTCACCTTCTTTTCGGTGCAGATAGGCATGAATCCAACTACCCATTGGGGAATGGAGATCTTGGACAATATCGTGTGATGCTTCCCAGTCCCCTTTTGCATCAAACCAAAGCGACTGTAAAGGTTCGGACCACTCCTTCGGCGGTGCATTGTGACTTAATGTACATTCAAATTCTTCGAAGGTTTTGGGTATCATACTTCCAGTTTTTGTAGAAATTCCTGTTCTGATATTATGGGAACCCCCAAATTTTCCGCTTTGGTGCGTTTACTGGGGCCCATTTTGTCGCCAGCGACCAAAAAGCTAGTTTTTGAGGACACGGACGATGCCACCTTGCCCCCATTGTCCTCAATCAATTTCTTCAAATCGTTTCTACTGATTTCGAATACTCCGGAAACCACAAATGTTTGCCCCTTGAGCAATTCAGTTTGATTTTCCAATTGCTCTTCGGACAACGAGAATTGTAATCCATGGGATTTTAATCGATCAATAATATCCTGATTGACAGGTTCGCTGAAAAATTTGATCACACTTTGTGCAATTCGCTCCCCTATCTCATCCACAGCAACCAATTGCTCTTGCGAAGCAGCCATTAAAGCATCAATGTTTTTGAAGGCTTTTGCCAGTTTTTTGGCCACCGTCTCCCCTACATACCGAATCCCCAGAGCAAAAAGCACACGTTCAAACGGAATCGCTTTGGATGCTTGCACGCCATTTACCAAATTTTCAGCAGACTTCTCCGCCATACGCTCCAATGGCAATATTTGCTCCTTGGTCAGGGTATAAAGGTCGGCATAGTCATCAATCAAATCTTCATTGAAAAGAAGCTCCACCGTTTCGCTGCCCAAACCTTCGATATCCATGGCCTTGCGGGAAATAAAATGTTGGATTCGACCAGTAATCTGGGTAGGGCACCCTGTATCATTTGGGCAAAAGTGTTGCGCTTCGCCTTCTTTCCTTATCAATTCCGTTTCACATTCCGGACAGTGTGTAATATACTCGGTAGGTTTCGAATCGGGATCTCGCTTCGTAAAATCAACCTTTACAATTTTAGGAATGATTTCCCCTCCCTTTTCCACAAAAACGGTATCGCCTTCGCGAACATCAAGCTTCGCAATTTGATCGGCATTGTGCAACGAGGCTCGTTTTACCGTTGTTCCTGCCAATAAAACTGGTTCCAGATTAGCTACAGGTGTAATGGCCCCCGTACGCCCAACTTGATACGTAATCTTATTTAGCTTGGTAATCGCCTGTTCCGCCTTGAATTTGTATGCCATGGCCCATCTTGGCGACTTGGCCGTGTACCCTAGCTCCTCTTGATGCTGGATGCTGTTTACCTTAACTACTACCCCATCAGTCTCGTAAGGCAAGTCGTGCCGATGTACCTCCCAATAATCCGCAAACTGCATGACCTCTGCGGTGGATTTGCAAAGCTTGGCCACCGTGGGTACTTTGAACCCCCATGACCGTGCTTTTTCCAATACTTCAAACTGGGATGCAACTCCCAGATTATCGCCCGCGATGCTATACAACAGACATTCCAAAGGTCGTTGGGCCACCAAGGCACTATCCTGTAATTTTAAACTGCCCGATGCCGTGTTTCTTGGGTTCATGTAAGGGTCTTCACCAGCTTCAACACGCTCTGCGTTCATTTTGGCAAATCCTTCGAGCGTTAGGATAATTTCCCCACGAATATCAAATTTTGGTGGATAATCCCCTTTCAATTGCAAGGGAACTGACTTTATAGTCTTGATGTTGTTGGTCACATCATCCCCTTGAAAGCCATCGCCCCGGGTAACTGCTTTTACCAATTGCCCGTCTTCATACGTTAGACTGATGGAAGCTCCATCATACTTTAATTCACAAGTGAACTCTACCTCAACATCTCCCAAAATCCGTTGGATGCGCTTTTCCCAATCTTCCAAGTCCTCTTTGGAATATGAATTGTCCAAAGAATACATGCGATGCTCATGGGGAACGGTTTCAAAGTTTTTGGTAACCATCCCTCCCACACGCAAGCTTGGTGATGTTGGGTCTTGAAATTCAGGGTGTTCCGCCTCCAATTTTTGGAGTTCCTTGAGTTTCATATCAAACTCATAATCGGAAATGGACGGCTCATCGAGCACGTAATATTTATAATTGTGTTCCCTTAGTTCATCACGCAGGGAGATTATTTTTTGTTCTATACTCATTGGTTTTCTTTATCAGGATTAAAAAACACCCCTAAAGTCCCCTCGAGGGGACATTTGCTTTTAGCTTTCTGTCATTGCCAAACATATCTTTTCGCAGTTCAATTTCTGAAAAATTACGGGCATGGAAAAGTGCTTTGGTCTCCTCTCCCAAATATTGATTGATTTCAAAATACAACTTTCCCTTTTCGGAGAGATGCTTTTCTGCAAAATCGATAATTGCCCTGTAAAACAACAACGGGGCTTCGTCTGGTACAAACAAAGCCGTTTTCGGCTCAAAGTCCTTTACATTCTTTTGGATTCCCTCCTTCTCCAACTCCCTGACGTAGGGCGGATTGGAAACGATGATGTCAAAATCAAGTTCAAGTTCAATGTCAAGGATATCTTCGTGCAAAAATGTGATATCCACTCCATTTGATGCTGCATTTTTCCGAGCCACGTTCAATGCACCTTCGGATACATCCAAAGCAAACACTGTGACATTGGGAAGATGCTTTGCTAAAGCAATAGCGATACAGCCACTTCCTGTTCCGATGTCTAAAATTCGTAAAGAATGGTCGTTGAGCATAGTCGAAATGACGCTTCGGCTCCGCTCAGCGTCCGATTTAAACTGTTCTTCCATCTGACAATCATCCAAAATCCATTGCACCAATTCTTCCGTCTCAGGGCGAGGTATCAACACGTTTTCATCCACCTGAAGCTCCAAATCCATAAAATGGGCCGTGCCCAAAATATATTGAAGGGGTTTTTCCAACTTCAATTCGGACAATACTTCAAAAAGCGGTTGTTCCTCTTCCTTGGTCAAGGTAATTCCAGGCTGAATGGCCAGAATGAATCGTTCCAGGTTCAGGTAATGTTCAATACAAGAATAGAAAAAGGAATCAATTTCTTCCTTGAGATAGATTCCACCCAACTCTTTATGGTAAATGTCTTTGATTTCTTTTAGGAGCATTACAGTTTTTTAAGCATCCAAACGGGGCAGGAAAAATGTCCCGTATTTCCCATGGGGGCATCTATATATTCAAAACCGTTTCTTTTGTACAATTTTTGGGCAGCTTCCATGTAAGGCATGGTTTCGAGATAGCATGCTTCAAAACCGAATTCCTTTGCCTTGTCCAAACAAGCCTCAATCATTTTGGCACCAAGTCCTTTGCCCCGAGCCTCCTCCAAAAAGTACATTTTTTGAAGCTCGCACACGTTTCCCTCATAGTTATCCAATTGTGCTACACCCGCACAACCGATTACTTTGCCTTCTTGTTCCACTACAAAATATGTTGCTTTTGGCACATTATAATTGGAATACATATCATCCAAAGCTTTGTCGGCATAAGCGGTGCCAACTTTGGGCACACCCATATCCTCAAAAACCTTTCGTATTACCTGGGCTACCTGTGCATTGTCTTCGGGGGTTATTTCACGAATCACCGTATCTCCCATTCTTTTTTTATTGTTCTATTTTTGCGGTGTGAATATACATCAAAAATACATCCTTCGCTGCATGGAACTGGCCAAAATAGGACTTGGAACAACAGCTCCAAACCCTATGGTGGGATGTGTGATCGTGCACAACAATAGCATCATCGGAGAGGGATTTACCAGCCCCTACGGAGGTCCACATGCTGAAGTGAATGCCATTAACTCTGTCAAGAATAAGGACTTGCTGAAAGAAGCATCCCTATATGTTACCTTGGAGCCCTGCTCCCATTATGGCAAAACCCCTCCCTGCGCTGATTTGATTGCCAAACACCGACTCAAAGAAGTTTTTATAGGTTTGAAAGACCCGCATGATAAAGTGGCTGGCAAGGGCATTGAAAAATTGGAGAGTGCTGGTTGCAAAGTCACAGTGGGTGTTTTGGAAGCTGAATGCAGGGAACACCACAAACGGTTTTTGACCTTTCAAGAAACGAACCGTCCTTATATAATTTTAAAGTGGGCAGAGTCGGATGATGGTTTTTTGGCCCCCAATGCCTCCGAGCGAAGCAATAACCCTGAACCCTTTTGGATCACCAATTCCCATTCCAAACAGTTGGTGCACCAATGGCGAAGCCAAGAACAGGCCATTTTGGTCGGAACAAACACGGTTTTGGAGGACAATCCCAAGCTGACCACTCGCAACTGGGCGGGCAAAAATCCTATCCGTGTGATTTTGGACAGGAGTTTGAAGATTGATTCAAACTATCATGTTATGGACAAATCGGTTCAAACCATCATTTTGACAGCCGTCGAAGATGCATCACAATATATAGGAGGTATTGAATATGGAGTAATCGATTTTTCAGAGAATTTGGCCCATCAAATTTGCAGTGCGCTCCATCAACATAACATTACCAGCGTAATTATTGAAGGCGGAGCAAAAACGCTTCAAACTTTTATCTTTGAAAACCTTTGGGATGAAGCCCGTATTTTTAAAGGTGCTGTTTGTTTTAAAAATGGTTTGCCTGCTCCTAAATTCCAGGGAACTTTACAGCTTCAAAAAAAGATATTGACAGATACCCTATCCGTTTACAGCAATGATTAAAAACATAATTCTCGATTTTGGCGATGTGCTCATCAATCTGGACAAACCTGCGACGGCTAAAGCTATGGTGCAGCACGGTTTTACCGAAATAACCCCCAGTTTAGAAAGTCTATTTCAAAATTATGAGAAAGGACTCATGGCTTCTTCTGACTTTTTGGATGAAGTTTCCACTCACTTCCCCAAAGCCAGCAGGGAATATTTGACTAACGCGTGGAACTCCATTTTACTGGATTTTCCCGAACACCGTTTGGAATTCATTGAACAGTTTGCTGCAGAAAATGTATATAAAATGATATTGTTGAGCAACACCAATGACCTGCATATTGAACGTGTGAGGGAACAAATGGGCGCTGAACGATTCAATAGGTTCAAAAATGCATTTGATGTGTTTTACCTAAGTTATGAAATGGGTATGCGTAAACCAGATGCCGAAATTTTTGATTTTGTTCTCCAAGAAAACCAACTTACAGCGGAAGAAACCTTTTTTGTGGATGATGTAAAGGAGAATACCGATGCTGCAGCCACCTTAGGAATTAACGTTTGGAACCTTCAAGTGGGCCGAGAGGATGTAACCCAGCTAAAATCAAAATTATAAATGGTATATCTGATTCTGAGCGTTTTGAGCTCGACTTTGATTTTTGTGGTCTTTAAACTGTTCGATGTTTTCAGAATCCAGACGCTTTACGCCATCATTACCAATTATGTGGTAGCCTGTGCCGTTGGGTTCTTTTTGTATGATGGTCCCGTTGGCGTAAATGACTTCACCTATAAACCTTGGCTCATCGGTCCTATATTATTAGGTATACTTTTTATTGTCATCTTTAATTTGATGGCTCGTACCGCACAGGTCTCAGGTGTTTCCGTAGCCTCGGTGGCCACCAAAATGTCACTGGCCATTCCCGTAGTGATGGGAGTCCTTTTATATGGTGAGCATTTAAGTGCTTTACAGATTATCGGGATTGTTTTGGCGCTGGTCGCCGTGTACTTGGCTTCCATTAAAGAGAAGAGCATTAGGATAGACCGAAAAGCACTGATACTACCTTTATTGGTTTTTCTGGGCTCAGGTATTATCGATACGAGCATCCAGTATTTTGAGGAAATCCATTTGACCGATCAAGAGATTCCCGTGTTCTCTTCCATGATTTTTGGTTTTGCTGCCTTGACCGGTTTTATTTTTATCGGTATAAAGGCAACTAAAATCCCCTTGAAAATCAACCTGAAAAACATTGTGGGAGGAATTGCTCTTGGTGTACCCAACTATTTTTCCATTTACTTTTTGATTCGCGCCCTACGGGCTGACATTTTGAGCAGTGCCGCCATCTTTACCTTAAATAATGTTGCCATAGTGATGTTCTCCACACTTTTCGGAATAGTTTTGTTTAAAGAGAAACTAAGTCTTAAAAACTGGAGCGGTGTCGCCTTGTCCGTTTTGAGCATAATATTGGTAGCTTTGTTCTAATGGAGAAAAAAGAGGATGCTTATAGGACTGTTACCAAAACTTCACCCGAGATATTATATAAGGACAGAAAGAGCAAATTCTACGCTCAAGTACACCCCATTGCTTCAGAGGATGATGTAAAACCGATTGTAGAGGAGCTTCGAAAAAAGTATCATACGGCCAATCATGTTTGTTATGCTTGGCAACTGGGAACAGAAAACCCTATGTACAGGGCCAATGATGATGGCGAACCGAACAATTCAGCCGGAATGCCCATTTACGGACAAATACAATCCTTTGATGTGACCAATGTACTGATTACCGTTACCCGAATCTTTGGAGGCACCAAACTTGGGGTCGGCGGATTGATACAAGCCTACAAAACGGCTGCTCAAATGGCGTTGGAAAGTGCCAAGATTGTCAAAAAAACCATCAAGACGAAATTGCGGTTACAATTTGAGTATCCGGCAATGGATATAGTGATGCGTACCATCAAACAAAAAAACCTGGACATTGTGTCCCAGAAAATGGAATTGGATTGTGAACTGGTTATTTCGGTCCGATTAAGTGAATCGGAAGAAGTTTTTCAACTTTTCGATGAAATACATGGAGTGGATACGACTATGATGGATTAATTGAATCGAAAACCGCCTGGGTTGTTAAATCCAGGACCGCTTCGCTGAAAGATACAAGAACAAAGACTCACCAATCCCAGGACCTGACTTCTGACTTCTGACTTCTGAAAAAATTCAATCATCCAACTTTTCCAAAATATAATCTGGACATTTTATGGGCCTGCCGGTTTTTTTATCCATAAAGGCCAAAACTGTATTTGCGGTGGCCAATAATTCCCCCGCTTCGTTGATTAGTTTATAATTGAATTCAATTTTGACCAAGGGTTTGGATTTGAGTTGCGTCTCCACAGTTAACAAATCATCATACAGCGCAGACTTTTTGTAATCAATATGTAAAGAAATTACGGGCAGCATCACACCATTATCCTCCATACTCTTGTAAGTGATTCCCATCGCTCTTAACCACTCTACTCGACCCAATTCGAAGTACTGTGCATAATTACCGTGGTAAACAACACCCATTTGGTCGGTTTCTGCATAACGAACCCGAAAAGAATATGAATTTAGACCCATTTTTAGCTGAAAAATTATATATTTAGAGGCTCGCTTATTTTAAGGGCAACATGCGAAAAAAAAACAAAACTTTCAATGACAATTTCATTTTTTTTTTAAAAGATTTGTTCACATATTTGTCGCATCCAATAAGCATCCTATAATCCTTTAGATGCTTACTCTTAAGTTTAAAGCTAACCATTAAAACAAGGAAAAACTTCTATGAGTGCTACTGCTAATTCCGTATGGAACAACTGTTTGGCTTTTATCCAAGATAACATCCAACCGCAGGCATTCAAAACATGGTTTGAACCCATCAAACCTATAAAACTAACTGATAAGGCACTAAGCATTCAGGTTCCCAGTAAGTTTTTCTACGAATGGCTCGAAGAACATTATGTAAAGCTTCTTAAAGTTGCCATGACCCGTGAGTTGGGTAGCAACGCTAAGCTGATCTACGTTATAAAAATGGAAAACAAGTACGGTAACAAGGAGCCTTTTACGGAACAGATTCCAAGTTCCAACCGTACCGCTGTGGGACCTCAGGAATTGGATGTGCCGATTACCTCCAAAAGTCCCGAACTTAAAAATCCATTTGTGATTCCTGGAATTCGAAACATTAAAATTGAATCCCAGTTAAATCCCAACTATAATTTTGATAATTTCCTGGAAGGCGATTCCAACCGCTTGGCACGTTCAGCAGGAATGGCTGTGGCCAACAAACCGGGAGGAACATCCTTTAACCCATTATTGGTTTTTGGTGGCGTCGGTTTGGGTAAGACCCACTTGGCCCATGCAATTGGGGTTGAAATAAAAGACAAGTATCCAGAAAAGACGGTACTCTATATTTCGGCGGAGAAATTCACGCAACAATATATAGAGTCGGTAAAAAAGAATACCCGAAACGATTTTATCCATTTTTACCAGTTGATAGATGTACTTATCATTGATGATGTACAATTTCTATCCGGCAAATCTGGAACTCAGGATGTATTCTTCCATATTTTTAACCACTTGCACCAAAATGGTAAGCAGGTAATATTGACATCGGACAAAGCTCCTGTGGATATGCAGGATATTGAGCAGCGTTTGCTCTCCCGTTTCAAATGGGGTCTTTCAGCAGAATTGCAAAGTCCAGATTACGAAACCCGTGTGTCCATCTTGAAAAACAAATTGTACCGAGATGGGGTTGAAATGCCCGAAGATATCATCGACCATGTGGCCAAGAACATCAAGACCAATATCCGTGAACTGGAAGGTGCCATCATTTCCTTGATTGCACAATCTTCTTTCAACAAACGCGAGGTTACTTTGGAACTGGCCCAACAAGTAGTGGAAAAGTTCGTGAAAAACACGAAGCGCGAAGTCTCCATTGACTACATTCAAAAAGTAGTATCCGATTACTTTGAAATGGATGTGGCCACGCTTCAGTCCAAAACCAGAAAACGCCACATTGTACAAGCCAGGCAATTGGCCATGTTCTTTGCAAAGAAATTTACCAAGGCGTCTTTGGCCAGTATTGGTTCACAAATTGGAAAACGCGATCATGCGACCGTGCTCCATGCCTGCAAAACGGTGGATAACCTTGCTGAGACCGATAAGCAATTCAGAAAGTACATTGAGGACTTAAGCAAGAAGTTCTCTTAATATTCACAACTCATTTATGAAAACCAAAGTTTTGATGGTCTGCTTAGGAAACATTTGCAGATCACCATTGGCTGAAGGCATTCTGCAATCTAAAGTGGATTCTGAAGCCGTTTTCGTGGATTCCGCAGGGACGGCCGGATATCATGTAGGTAATCCGCCCGACAAACGCTCCATTGCTGTAGCCAAAAAATATGGCTTGAACATTACTCATCAAAAGTGTAGAAAGTTTTCCAGACAAGACTTTTTGGAGTTTGACCACATCTATGTCATGGACCGAAGCAATTTTTCGGATGTGGCCAGTCTTGCCACAAACAAAGAGGAAGCCAGCAAAGTAAAATTGTTGTTGAGCGAGGTTGAAGTAGGCATACAAGAGGTTCCTGATCCCTACTATGGAGGCGAAGATGGTTTTGAAAATGTATACCAAATGATCGATAGGGCTTGTGAGGCAATTGCGAAAAAGCTAAATTAAGCCCATGCAAGAGGAAAAACCGGGTTTAGTAATGGGGAAAATCTATTTGATTCCCACCACCTTGGGAGACAATGCTCCTTTGGAGGTGTTGCCCATATCGGTAAAAGGAACCATTGAACGCATTGACCACTATATTGTGGAAAACGAAAAGACTGCCAGACGATTCATCAAACGGGTAAGTCCCAGCAAATCACAACCCGAACTCCACTTACAACCCCTGAACAAATATACCAAAGCAGAGGAAATTCCTTCGTTTTTAGACCCTTGTATCCATGGGCATGATATCGGGATTTTATCTGAGGCTGGATGCCCGGGAATTGCCGACCCCGGCGCCGATGTAGTTCGTGTTGCCCACGAAAGAAGGATACAGGTGGTGCCCTTGGTAGGCCCCTCCTCTATTTTGATGGCAATGATGAGCAGTGGGATGAACGGACAAAACTTTGCCTTTAATGGTTATTTGCCCATTGACAATACAGAACGAAAGAAGATGGTGAAAGGTTTGGAACGATTCTCCCGCGACAAAGGACAATCCCAAATTTTTATGGAGACGCCTTACCGAAACAACAAATTGGTGAAAGAGCTATTGAAAACGCTCCATAAATCTACCCGCTTGTGCATTGCTTGCGACATTACTTTACCAACGGAGTTCATCTCCACCAAAAGTGTACATGAGTGGAGCGAAATTGAGATAGACCTCGATAAACGACCGACAATCTATATTATTCAAGCATAAAAAAAGCTCCGAAATCCGGAGCTTTTTTTAAATAGTAATTCTTAGCCTATTATACCTTGGCATTTTTCTGCTGCTTGATATTGGAAATATCGTAGCCCGCAAACTTTTTCATGTAATACGAAATGTTACTTCCGTAAGCATCAGTTACATCATTTTGCCCGTACGATCGTAGATACTTTTTGACGTTTCCTGCTCCAGCCAAATGTGCTGCAGCTAGTATACCCGACTCCGTAACCTTGATTCCTCCAATGGTTTTTCCGTTAAAACGCTTAATGTCTCTTCTCAGAATCCACTTGTTTCGGGCAATATTGGCCTCAAAAGCCTTTTCCTGAAGTTCTGGGTTTTCCAGAAAATCATCCATATCGTAAACGCCCATCAAATGCAAGGTACTACTACCAAACTGGTATTTACCTAAATAGCCCAATGTGTTTACTCTATGATATTTACCCTGGGATTCTTTAAAAGCGAGCGCTTCCTTAAAGCCATTGAAGGCTTTGCCCAGAAAAGGAGGGGTTACCTCGTCCTCGTCATCGTCAATAAGTGCAATGGAATCTTGCGGTGCAAAAAATTCCAAATTGGTCGATACCTTTAATGATTCCGGAATTTCAACATCCACTTTTTTCATTACAGTATACGTTCCAAAACTTGTCAAAACTACAATCATGGCAAGATGCAGTATAAAACCTATCCATCTTTTCATATTGTTCATATTTGTGATCTCGATACATATACGTATCAAAAATCAATTTGGCCGGCAAATATAGGAGGAGTTTGTAGAATGGGTACCCTAAAGCTCATAAAGATTTCTTAAATCAGCCTTAAAATCCGTTAAAGTGATGAAAATCAACGATAAAGAGTGCTATCTCATTACTTTTTGTTGGTTCAACCAACGGATGTATTGCACTTTATTTCGGTTGTGTTGCGCCAAAGTTTTGGCAAACATGTGATATCCAAAGTTGGAAACATCGACCACAAAATAAAGATAATCGTGCTTTTCGGGGTTCAAAACCGCATCAATGGATGATATGTCCGGCATCGTAATCGGACCGGGCGGGACACCTGCATATTTATAGGTGTTGTATGGGGAATCCATCTCCAAATCACGAAAAAGCACTCTTTTTATGATAGTATCATAATTGCCCGTTTCTTTTTTGATGGCATAGATTACCGTGGGGTCAGCTTGAAGCAACATCCCCCTTCTTATCCTATTAAGGTATACGCCAGCAACTCGAGGGCGTTCATCCACTTTAGCGGTTTCCTTTTGCACTATGGCTGCCAAGGCAGTAACCTCGTTAGGGCTGAGACCCAAGTTTTTTGCTTTTTGCAAACGCTCCTCGTTCCAGAAACGATCATACTCGGTTTTCATCCTGTCTCGAAAGCTCTCGGCATCGGTATTCCAGAAAAACTCGTAGGTGTTGGGAATATACATTGCGAGTTTGCTATCCTCATTAAACTTGGATTCCTTCAAAAAATCGGGATCATTAAAGGTTTGAACAAGTGATAAACTATCGGCTTCAATTTGTTCAGAAATCCTTCCAGCCAATAAGGCAACCGATTCTTGATTATTAAAAGATACCTGTACAGGAATATTAGCGCTGCGTAGGGTATTGATGATCTCGTTATTGTTCATCCCTTTTTTCAGTGCATATTTCCCAGCCTTAATATTGGTAATGTATCCTTTGCGCTTGGCAACCGCTTCAAAAGTGGACAAATCCTGCAATAAAGGCTCCAATGAGGTTTTAACATCTGAAAATGTAGCATCAGAAGCAATATAAACATATGCCTCATCATTATTGAACAGGGTGTTGGGGCTAAAAATGGCACTATAGATTTGATAGGAGATAAAACCGCAAATCAACAGCCCAAGAATGGCGGTTGCCCAAAGTACTTTTTTAAGATTCATCTGTGTTGATCTTTTGATACATTATTTCGTTCTTGAACCCTTTACTGGTCCGTATCCATTCTTTTTTAACGCCGATTTCCTCAAAACCCATTTTTTGAAACAGGTGGATACTAGCTTCGTTATCCTCCAAAATATTGGCGTACAGCTGATGCATGTCCAAATTGGAAAAAGCATAGTTACACAAAAGTGACAAAGCTTCCGCCCCAGCCCCCTTGTTGCGATCTCCCGGTTCAACAATTATGATTCCAATGCCTGCTCGGCGGTGTTTGGGGTCAAAATCAAACAAATCAATCAGCCCAATACACTCATCTTGATGATTACTGATGCACAATCGCAATTGCTTCACATCATAAATATCCCTATGGGCATTGTCCAAATATAATTGCAGCACTTTTTTGGAATAGGGCTTTAAGGTGCCGCTTACCTCCCAAACCGATGTGTCATTTTCCAGTTTGTAGAGAAAATCGAGGTCGGTGGGCTCCAAGGCCCTTAAATAAACTTGTTTTCCTTTTAGATTGAGCATTCGATGGTTCCTTTAAATACTTGTATCGCTGGACCTTTTAGAAAGATATTGCTGTATTTCCCGTCCTTTTTCTCAAAAGAAATGGTCAAATCTCCCCCAATGGTTTTGATATGAACTTCATTGGCAGCGGTTTTACCCGATTCGTGCATGGCCAAGGCCACTGCTGTTACACCAGTACCGCAAGAGTAGGTCTCACCTTCCACTCCCCTCTCATAGGTCCGTACTTCGAAAGTGTTTTCGTTGGTCTGTTCCACGAAATTGATATTACTTCCAGGCTGACCATATAATCCGTAACGGAGTTTTTTGCCTTCTTTTTGTACATCAAACTTTTCCAATTCTTTCACGATTTGCACATGGTGTGGTGAACCTGTGTCCAAAAAGCTATGGTTTTGTTTCTCATGGATCTTATCCACGTTCACCATTTTCAAGTTCACGATATCCCCTTCGATCGTTGCATGATGTAGCCCGTCGACTGCATTGAAGATTGCTTCTTTTTCAAAAACTCCCAAATAGTGCGCAAAAGCAACCAAACATCTTCCTCCATTTCCGCACATACTGGCCTCTGCACCATCAGAATTAAAATAGACCATCTTAAAATCCGACATATTGTCATTTTCCAATAGAATCAATCCGTCAGCTCCTATGCCAAATCTTCGGTCGCAGAGTTCTGCCACCAACTTGGTATTGTTTTTGGGAAATATTTGTTGACGATTGTCGATAATTACGAAATCGTTCCCCGTTCCTTGATATTTAAAAAACTGTAGTTCCATATTCACATCTGCAAAGGAACAAAGATATGGGATTATTTAAGGTTTTTTTTGGAGTTAAAACAGCGTTAAACCAACCTAATCGAAAATTGAAAACTTTTAATTTTGTTAGAGCTTAATGTTAAATAATTATTGAATTATGAAGAAAATAGCGAGTTTATTCCTAGTATCCGTATTTGCTGGTGCAATTACGCTGGGAGCTTACAAATTATTTTTTGAGAAAGAAAGCTATAAGTTGGTCACTTCGGAAGAAGAAACACCCTTTGTTACTACGAGCAACTTGAACACTTCGGCCAAAGGTGCTGGAATCAACGAAGCTGATTTTACCATTGCTGCCGAAAAAACGGTCAACTCGGTAGTGCACGTTAAAAATATGACGATGAGCAGTAGAGGGCCATCCAACATAGCCGAATTCTTTTATGGATATGAACGTAAATCAACCCCACAAGTAGGGACTGGATCAGGAGTTATCATTTCTCCTGATGGATATATTGTGACCAACAACCACGTTATCTCGAATTCCAGTCAATTGGAAGTGGTGCTGAACAACAACAAATCCTATGAGGCGGAAGTAATAGGTACAGATCCCGATTCCGATATCGCCCTTTTGAAAATTGATGCCGAAGATACCCTTCCCTATCTGGCCTTTGGGGATTCCGACAACACCAAAATCGGCGAATGGGTATTGGCCGTAGGCAACCCGTTCAACCTAACATCCACAGTTACCGCCGGGATTGTAAGTGCCAAAGCCAGGTCACTTTCTAGAACTGGGGCGCAATCCTTTATCCAAACCGATGCAGCCGTAAACCCTGGAAATAGCGGTGGCGCTTTGGTAAACACAAATGGCGACCTTATTGGCATCAATACTGCCATTACTTCGCAAACAGGCTCTTATATCGGTTATGCCTTTGCGGTACCTAGCAATATTGCCAAGAAAGTGGTGGAAGATATCATGGAATTCGGTAATGTTCAGAAAGGACTTTTGGGTATTTCCGCAGCCAACACCAAATCGAGGGCGGCCATAGAAATGGGGCTCGATGAGCTTGAAGGTGTTTACGTGGCTGGTGTTGAAGAAGAATCAGGCGCTGATGAAGCCGGTCTACTGGAAGGAGATGTCATCAAAAAAGTTGATAATATCGAAATTGTTAAGTTTTCGGAACTTACAGGATACCTCTCTGCCAAAAGACCCGGCGATATCGTGCAGGTAACCTTGGACCGCGACGGAAAAAGCTTGGTTAAAAATGTAACCCTGAAAAAACAGAACAGCGTTATTCTCCCAGCTACTTCTTTTAAGGTAAAGAATTTGTCTAAAGCCGACATGAAGAAATTCGGAGTTTCCAAAGGAGTGAAGATTACCGATGTGCCCGAATCCTATGCCAGGTACAATCTAGTCAACAAAGTTATCATCGCTTTGGATGGCGACCCGATTGAAAATATAAATGATGCCAAAGAACGTTTTGGCAACCTATCACGATATGGAAGAACCAGTTTTACCATGATCAATGAGAATGGTGAAAAGGAACACATGATTCTTCAGTAAAAAGTGCTGAAAAAACACTTAAAAGCGTCTTGGAAAAGGCGCTTTTTTTATATCGAATATGTTTTACGAAAACGTTTGAAATATATAATTTAGCCAAAAATAAACTGCACAACCGCAACCTATATCCATGAGTGACAACATATCTTACGAAAAAGAGCTGGCCTTTCAGGCAGACAGGAGAAAAGCAACCACCGAATTCATAAAAATCATCAGCGACCTATGGTACGATAAGGCCATTGAAGTGGTGCTGTTCAAAAATCAAATCATAGATAAAAATGTAAGCGACATCATCAACCTACATGAATACGCTGGGGAATTTGTACAAAAACCCATGTCCATTTTTGATTCCGTGGAAATTTTAAGGGCGATAAACGACATCAACCTTCCTCCTGCCAAGTTGGATATTGGGAAATTGACCTACGAGTACAATTCCAACCAGAACGCACACTTGAATGTAAAGGCCTTTGTCATCGACAAGTTAAAAGATGCCCAATCCTCCAAGGCCATAAAGCCCAAGGATGTAGTGCTTTACGGTTTTGGACGCATCGGTCGATTAGTGGCCAGAGAGCTTATGGCAAAAACAGGGCGAGGCAGCCAATTGCGATTACGGGCCATTGTTATCCGAGGTGAATTGAACAGAGAGGTTCTTGAAAAAAGGGCTGCACTACTCAAAACCGATTCCGTTCACGGACCGTTCACAGGTACTGTGGATGTTGATGAAGAAAAGCAAGCGTTGGTAATCAACGGAACCACCGTGAAAATCATAAGCGCCAATCAACCTGAGGATATCGACTACACCAAACATGGCATCATCAATGCCTTGGTCATCGACAATACTGGGGCTTTTAGGGATAATGCCGCATTGTCCAGACATCTGAAATCAAAAGGAGCCAGTAAAGTGCTCTTGACCGCACCGGGAAAGGAAGTTCCCAATATCGTGCATGGTGTGAATCATAAGGATTTTGACCCCGATAAAACCAAAATCTATTCTGCCGCTTCATGCACCACCAATGCCATTACTCCCATCTTAAAAGTAATTGAGGATTCTCTGGGCATCAAAAAAGGACATTTGGAAACCATCCACGCCTACACGAACGACCAAAACTTGGTGGACAACATGCACAAAAAGTACCGCAGAGGTCGTGCTGCCGCCCTCAACATGGTAATTACCGAAACCGGGGCTGGCTCTGCCGTAGCAAAGGCCCTTCCTTCATTAAAGGGTAAATTGACCTCCAATGCGATTCGAGTTCCCGTTCCCAACGGCTCCTTGGCCATCCTTAATCTGGAGATAAAGAACAAGACCTCAAAAGAAGGAGTGGATACACTGATTAAAAAATATGCCTTGGAAGGGGATTTGGTAGAGCAGATTAAATACGCCTTGAGCAACGAACTGGTTTCTTCAGACATTGTAGGTACAACAGCACCATCCATTTATGACAGTAAGGCCACCATTGTATCGCCTGGAGGTAAAAATATTGTGCTCTATATCTGGTATGATAATGAGTACGGCTATTCCCATCAAGTGATTCGATTGGCAAAATATATCGCCAAAGTTCGCCGTTATACGTATTATTAGTGGATGTAAATTGTTCAAAGAAGCGATTTTCTTTTTTTGAAATTTGCTATATTGATGTAATTTCGTCCCACCCTTAATCTAAATTTAATACGAGAACCTTATTGAACATGAAGTATTTACGCATTTTATTTGCCTTAGCCTTACTTATCCCAACCTTGGCAATCCATGCCCAGGAAGAAGAATCCACTGAAGAAACGGACAACACCCTTAGAGGGCAGTTGGAAGAACTGGAAAGGAAATCGGGAAATTATCGGGCCAATGGCATCCGTTATGAAGTCGTCAAGTTATCGGACCTCTATGAAACCAAAAAGAACATTTTTGATTCCATAGACACTGCCAACAAGACCATCAAGGATTTGTCGGCCACCATTACGGCCAATGATGCTGAAATCGAAGACCTAAACGGTAAATTACAGGAAACCACCAATAAGCTCAATGCTGTTACCGAAGAAAAAGACAGTATTTCTTTCTTTGGTGCCCTGATCAGTAAAGGGACCTATAACTTTATATTATGGTCCATCATTTTTGGACTGTTATTACTCTTGTTGTTCTTTATTTATCGCTTTAGGAACAGTAATTTCTTGACACAACAAGCCAAATCCGCTCTTGCTGATTTGGAAGAGGAATATCAGAACCATAGACGAAGAGCTTTGGAGCGCGAACAAAAAATCAGTCGTCAGCTTCAGGACGAATTGAACAAGCAGAAAAAATAAGAGCTAGAGGCTGTCTAAAAAGCAACAAAATTTTGGTTTTTGTCAGGTTGAGCGCAGTCGAAACCTCTTGATGGTCAAAATTGACTTTGGTTCTCGACTGCGCTCGAACTGACAGTTAACTAACTTTTAGAATTTAGTCCCTTTTTTTTATATCAGAGTTGTTGTCAGCATTCACTACTTTTGAGGCTGAAATCAATACCCAGTAGCCATGTCCATGCGGATAGACATTATTACCGTACTTCCTGAACTTTTAAAGAGTCCTTTTGAAGCCTCCATTTTAAAACGAGCCATCGAAAAAGGATTGGTGGAAGTACACTTACACAACCTAAGGGACTACTCCATTGGAAACTACAAACAGGTGGACGACTATCAGTTTGGTGGTGGCGCAGGTATGGTCATGATGGTAGAACCAATCGATAAATGTATTTCCGAACTCAAAGCAGAACGGGATTATGACGAAGTCATTTATATGACCCCCGATGGAAACACCCTTAATCAAGGGATGGCCAATGAGATTTCCATGAAAAAGAACATCATTGTGCTCTGTGGCCATTATAAAGGTGTGGACCAACGGGTAAGGGATATGTTCGTGACCCGTGAAATCTCTATAGGCGATTATGTATTGTCTGGAGGTGAGTTGGCCGCTGCCATTTTGTGCGATGCCGTGATTCGTTTGTTACCTGGCGTCTTAAATGATGAAACCTCTGCCCTGACCGATACATTTCAAGATAATCTTTTGGCCCCGCCCGTGTATACCCGGCCCTCGGAATATAAAGGTCATAAGGTCCCTGATATTTTACTGAGCGGCAATTTCCCAGAAATTGAAAAATGGCGTGAGGCACAAGCTTTGGAGCGTACCCAAGAAAGAAGGCCTGACCTTTTGGAAAAATAAATCAAAAAGCCAAAAAACAACTTGTTATTTCTAAATAATAGATTAGTTTTGCAATCTCAAAATCAACCTCTGACGAAATCCGTGAAAGTTGGTCTTGCAAAAAACATTAAAAAAAACAAAAATGGAATCCTTAATAAAATTTGTTGAAGACGAATTTGTTCCAAAAAAAGAATTTCCAAAATTTTCAGCTGGTGATACCATCACTGTTTATTACGAAATCAAGGAAGGTGAAAAAACACGTACCCAGTTCTTTAAAGGTGTAGTGATACAACGTAGAGGAAGTGGTGCCACTGAAACTTTTACTATTCGCAAAATGTCCGGTACTGTAGGTGTGGAAAGAATTTTCCCAGTGAACATGCCAGCTTTGCAAAGAGTTGAAGTCAACAAAAAAGGTAAAGTACGTAGATCTAGAATCTTCTACTTTAGAGGTCTTACCGGTAAAAAGGCCCGTATCAAAGAGGTTAAGGGATAATCACTATTCCATACAACATGAAAGAGCACCCATTTCGGGTGCTTTTTTTATGAACAATTGTTAATAACCTCGGTTCATATCGTGTTGATTTTTAATGCTTTGAAAAGTTGCTAATTTTACTTTTCCGTTCTACTTTAGTCGAAGATATGAAAGTGATACCATCACAATCGTGTCGATTTAAAGTTGACGTTCTTTAAAACTGTGGATTCCCTTTTAATTGGTAACACTACTGATCACAAAAGGAATTTCGAATAAGGAGGAGTTTAGGCAAGACCTTATGAGAAATCATGAATTTTATGTGCGAATGGAAGAGCAATTTTCCATTTTGATAAAGTTTAGGAATACAACAGTACACTTTGCAGAATGTAGTTTAGTTGAAAAATTAAGAGCATAGCAAAGCAAACGTCGAAAGGGCAAAAGAGCAATCAAATAGATTGCGGTTTTGGTACCACCAAACAAATCTTGAGTCCTATCTGAAAGCCATATCTTTCGTAAAAAAAAGATATGGCTTTTGTTTTTTCACAAATTCGCACCAAAAACTCACACTTTTAGCCACTTCCATTCGTGCTTCACCGTCCATAAATCGTATATTTGCAACCGCTCAAACAAATACATTTAAATGGCTAAACTTTATTATACCAAAACAGACGAGGCTCCCGCCTTAGCAACATTATCTTTCTTACCCATTGTAAAATCCTTTACCGAAACCGCCAGTATTACCGTAGAAACCAAGGACATCTCTTTGGCCGGTAGAATTGCTGCCGTGTTTCCTGAATTGTTGACCAAGGACCAACAAGTTTCCGACGATTTGTCCATCTTGGGCGAACTCGCCAAAACCCCAGAGGCCAACATTATCAAACTTCCGAACATTAGTGCTTCCATTCCGCAGTTAAAAGAAGCCATTGAGGAACTTCAAGAAAAAGGGTACAAACTACCGGACTACCCGGATGAGCCCAAAACTGACGAGGAAAAAACCATCAAGGCCAAATACGACAAAGTAAAAGGTAGTGCCGTAAACCCTGTACTCCGCGAAGGAAACTCAGACAGACGTGCTCCCAAGGCCGTAAAAAACTACGCCAAAGCGCATCCACACACCATGGGCGAATGGTCATCCGATTCCAAGACCCATGTAGCTACCATGTCTCACGGGGATTTCAAAGCCAACGAAAAATCATTGACCTTGAGCAATGCTGACGAAATCCGTATTGAGTTAGTGGGCGCAGACGGCAGTACAACCGTATTAAAAGACAAACTTTCCCTTTTGAAAGGCGAGGTTATCGATGCCACGGTAATGAGCAAAAAAGCATTGGTTGAATTCTTGACAAAGGAAATTGCCGATGCAAGAGAGAAAGGCATCTTGCTTTCACTACACTTTAAAGCTACCATGATGAAGGTCTCTGACCCTATCATTTTCGGACATGCTTTGGAAGTGTATTTCTCTGAATTGTTCAAAAACTATGGGGATACTTTCGAGAAATTGGGAATCAATCCAAACGATGGCCTGGAAACCTTGTTGGATAAAATCGGAAAGTTGCCCCAAGATCAGCATAAAGAAATCGAAGCAGCCATAAAGAATAGCATCGACAACGGACCTGATTTGGCCATGGTCAACTCCGACAAGGGAATTACCAACCTACATGTACCGAGTGATGTGATCATTGATGCTTCCATGCCTGCCATGATCAGAAACTCTGGTAAAATGTGGGACAAGAATGGAGAGCTTCAAGACACTAAGGCCATCATACCCGATAGTAGTTACGCCGGGGTGTATCAAGCCACCATCGATTTTTGTAAGGAAAACGGTGCTTTCGATCCTACAACCATGGGAACAGTGCCCAATGTAGGTTTGATGGCCCAAAAAGCCGAAGAGTACGGTTCTCACGATAAAACTTTCGAAATCGAAAAAGCTGGAACCGTAAAAGTGGTCAATGCAGCAGGTGTAACATTGATAGAGCATGCTGTTGAGAAAGGCGATATCTGGAGAATGTGCCAGGTAAAAGATGCCCCTGTTCAAGATTGGGTCAAATTGGCTGTGTCCCGTGCAAGGGCTACAGGTGTACCAGCTGTTTTCTGGTTGGATGAAAACAGAGCCCACGATGCTGAATTGATCAAAAAAGTAAATCTTTACCTTAAAGACCACGATACAGAAGAATTGGATATCAGAATCCTTTCCCCTATCGAAGCCACCAAGTTTACCTTGAAGCGCATGAAGGAAGGGAAAGATACCATTTCCGTATCCGGTAACGTGCTGAGGGATTACTTGACTGACCTCTTCCCTATTTTGGAAGTGGGAACAAGTGCAAAAATGCTTTCCATTGTTCCATTGATGAACGGTGGTGGATTGTTCGAAACCGGTGCTGGTGGTTCCGCTCCAAAACACGTAGAGCAATTTTTGGAAGAAGGTCACTTGCGATGGGATTCACTTGGTGAGTTCTTGGCATTGGCCGTTTCCTTGGAATTCTTCGGAGATAAGAACAACAATGCAAAAGCACAAGTACTTGCCGATGCATTGGATAAAGCAACCGAAGAGTTCTTGAACCAGGATAGATCACCTTCCAGAAAGGTAAACGAAATAGATACGCGTGGAAGCCACTTCTACCTTGCACTATACTGGGCAGAGCAATTATCCAAACAGAGTAAGGATGAAGAACTAAAAGCTATTTTCAGTAAGGTTTACGATGCCATGTCATCGAACGAAGAGAAAATTGCCCAAGAGTTGATAGACGCACAAGGCTCACCTATGGATATCGGAGGATATTATCTTCCAAATCCAGAAATGGCATCCAAAGCCATGCGTCCCAGTGAAACGCTAAACAGTATTTTGAGTTCCATTGGATAAACAAAACAAGCTATAATCACTCGTAAAGGCAGTTGAAATTTCAGCTGCCTTTTTTTGTTGGATATGTTAAATAACCTATGGTTTACCTCTTTCCTTTTTACTGTTCTCCATAAATGCGTATTTTTAAACAAACCAATCGAATGCCCAGACATTATCTCGCATTGTTGCTAGCCCTGTTTGGGCATTTTTTCATATTACAAGCCCAAGAAAAATACACCTTGAGCGGTACTATTTCCGAAGCGTCCAGTAACGAAACATTGATTGGAGTGACCGTTGCGGTTTCCGAACTCAAAACAGGAACCACCACAAACGAATACGGTTTTTATTCCATAACACTTCCCGAAGGCGAATACCAAATCGTAGTGAGTTATCTGGGTTTTCAGGAAATCGTTGAAAACATCACGCTAGACCGAGATGTAAAGCAGGATTTCAACTTAGTTGAGAGAGCTGAGGCATTACAAGAAGTGGTCGTGACCGACAATGTGGAAAAACTGGACATTCGAAAACCCCAAATGAGCGTTACATCGTTGGCATCCAATACCATCAAGGAAATTCCAGTGGTGCTCGGTGAATCCGATGTCATAAAATCACTATTACTTTTGCCCGGGGTTACCAGTGCCGGGGAAGCTTCCTCTGGGTTCAACGTGAGGGGCGGTGCTGCAGACCAAAATTTGATTCTATTGGATGAAGCAACCGTGTTCAACTCCTCCCATCTTTTCGGTCTCTTTTCCGTCTTCAACCCTGATGCCATCAAAGATGTTAAACTTTTCAAAGGAGGTATTCCGGCACGTTATGGCGGAAGGGTTTCATCCGTGTTGGACATCTTTCAAAAAGAAGGGAACAGCAAAGAATTTAAAGTAAACGGAGGTATCGGGGCCGTGGCAAGTCGATTGTTGATTGAAGGCCCCATCCAAAAAGACAAAACTGCATTTTTGGCGGGTGGACGAGCTTCCTACGCACATCTGTTTCTACCCTTGTTCGATATCGACAACAAGGCGTATTTCTACGATTTGAACACCAAAATCAATCATAAAATCAACGAGAACAACAATATTTTCCTTTCAGGCTACTTCGGAAGGGACCTGTTCAATATCAGCGATAGATTTGTGAACGTGTATGGCAATGGGGTGGGCAACCTAAGATGGAACCATCTGTTTTCGGATAAACTTTTCTCCAACCTCTCCTTGATTTATTCCGATTATTATTACGGTTTAGAGCTTGATTTTGTAGGATTTGAATGGAACTCTGGAATCCAAAACTTTAATGTTAAATACGATTTGAAACACTATCTTAACAACAAGCTCCAGATGAATTACGGAATCAACAGCATTTACTACGTATTCAACCCCGGAAAAATAGTACCCAATAGCCCGGATTCTGGTATCGTCGAGGATCAGCTTACTAAAAAATACGCCAACGAGAATGCAGCTTATATTGATGTGGAACACGAGATTACGGATAATTTAAGTGTTGAATATGGGTTGAGGGTAAGTCAGTTTAGCAGGTTGGGGCAAGACGAGTTTTTTGTTTATGCCAATGATAATCCCGTGGAGTTTAATTCATTTTCGCAGACCTATCGTGAAGCAGAACCCATAGATACAATTCATTCCGGAAGAGGTGGAACCCTTGAAACCTTTTTTAATTGGGAGCCCAGGATTTCCATGTCGTACACCTTCAAGGAAAATAATTCCATAAAAGCAAGTTATACCAGATTGGCACAGTATCTTCACCTTATTTCCAACACCAGCTCCCCTACTCCTTTGGATGTTTGGACACCCAGTGGCCCCTTTGTAAAACCACAGTTGTTGGATCAATTTGCCGCTGGATATTTCAGAAATATTGATGAGGGGGCTTATAGTTTGGAGGTCGAGACTTTCTACAAGACCATTCAAAACCGTATTGACTATATCGATGGTGCCAACCTGATAGCCAATGATGCCATAGAACAAATCATACTGAATGGGGAGGCAAGAGCGTACGGATTGGAGCTATTGCTACGCAAAAATGAAGGACGATTCAATGGCTGGCTGGCCTACACGCTTTCCAAGTCTGAACAACGGACACCAGGAAGGTCCAGTTCGGAAACAGGCATCAATATGGGGGAATGGTACAACACACCCTATGACAAAACACACGACCTTTCCATTTACGGCAGCTTTGAACTCAATGAAAAATGGAGTTTCAATGCCAATTTCATCTATCAAACAGGGCAACCTACCAATTACCCCATTGGCCAATTTGAATTTGAGGATGTGACCATCCCCTATTATGGCTTACGCAACAAGGAAAGGCTTCCCGATTACCACCGATTGGATATTTCAGCAATTTTGACCCCGAAAAGGAACAAGGGCAGAAAGATTCAATCGGAGTGGGTCTTCAGTCTTTACAATGCTTATAGTCGTAAAAATGCGGCATCCATCAATTTTAGGGAAAATGAGGACACCGGACGAAACGAAGCCATTCGAACATCGATTTTTGGTATCATCCCATCGGTAACCTATAACTTTAAATTCTAACGCTATGAAAAAACTCATGTCCTTGATTTTTATGGCTGTATTGCTGGCATCATGCGAAGATGTGGTTGATGTGGATTTACCTGAGGCTGACCCCAAACTGGTAGTGGATGGCCTGTTACGCGTTGATAAAGAACAGGAATTCATTGATGTACGCATAGGCCTAAAGGCAAGTACCACTTTTTTTGAAGAGAACCAACCTGTTCAAGCCGAAAGCGTTACGATTTCCTATGGACAACCGAATAGCGAAGGAGATTTCGATAACCTATCTTCTTCATCCTTGGTAGAGGAAACACCCGGTTCGGGGATTTATGTACCAGATTCCAGTCTGCCATCGGACCAGCGTATTCCTACTTCAGCTGCTGAACCCGGGACCGTATTTATGTTGGAAATAACCTATCAAGACAACTATTACTTTGCCCAAACCGAGTATGTATCCACGGTTCCCTTGGACAATTTAGAGCAAGGGGACGAAGTCTTTTTTGATGAAGACCAGACCGAAATCATCGTAACTTTCACCGATAACGGCGAGGAGGACAATTTTTACCTGTTTGATTTTATGTTCGGCGAATTCCAAACAGTGGAAGATGAGTTTTTTCAAGGTCAACAATTTGAATTTTCCTTTTTCTATGATGATAAAACCGAACCAGGAGATGTGGTAAGGGTGAGTATTTTGGGAGCAACGGAAGATTTTTACAATTATATGGATTTGGTTTTGCAACAGACTGGAAACGGAAACAGTGGAGGTCCTTTTCAAACACCCGTAGCAACCGTGCGAGGGAATGTTTTTGACCTTACAGGGCTGGGTAATCCGGATAACGTGGAGCGTCCCAATGATTATGCCCTTGGATACTTTGCCGTGGTCCAAGAGTATTCCAGAACCCTTATTATCGAATAGAAAGAGCTATACCAAGGCATAAATCAATAGAATCATTAAAATACCCACCGTACCCTGAACCAATGTGCCCAGTGTATGACCTCGTAGCGCTGTTTTCACTTTCATATTGGAAAACTGGGAAACCACCCAAAAATAACTGTCGTTGATGTGGGAGACGGTCATAGCACCCGCCCCAATGGCAAGAACAGCCAAGGCCTTATCCGTAATGGAAATGAGTCCAAATGTTTCCAATAGTGGCGCGATAATGGCCGAAGTGGTAATAATGGCCACTGTTGATGACCCCTGGGCCGTTTTGAGCACCGTAGAAATCACAAAGGCAATCAGAAGGCCACCAATTCCCGTGCTGGATTCCAAGTTAATGATGGAGGCAATGTCCATCGTACGAAGAATGGCACCAAAAGCACCACCAGATCCCGTTATCAAAACAATGGCACCTGCCTGCTTGAACGCTTCGGGCACCCAGCCTTTTTTCTCTTCCGAAGGGACTTTTCTACCCAAGGCGAAGGCAAAAAACACACCAATAAGCAGCGCAATCACAGGACTGCCCAAAAAGTTGAAAATACTGAACACCACACCTTCTCCTAAAGGGTGGGTTGGGTAATCGACAATAGATTTCATAGCAATCAAAATAATCGGGGCAAGCAAAGGCAAAAAAGCTTGAAAAGGTTTTACCGTGGATGGAATTTCTTCTTTTTTTTCCGCCTTTTCCGATATGTCATCCTCCTGCAGTGATTTTCCGATGAATCGTGCCCAAAAATACCCTGAAATAGAAACTGGAATGGCGACCAGAAGACCAAAAATGAGTACCATACCCAAATCAGCATCCAAAATAGCAGCTGCAGCCAGCGGTCCGGGTGTAGGAGGTACAAAAACATGGGCAGAATATAATCCAGTAGCCAAAGCAATGGCAAAAACCAAAGTGGGAATACCTGTCTTTTTGCTGATGGCCTTATTTAATGAAGAAAGTATGATGTATCCCGAATCACAATACACAGGAATGGAAATGACAAACCCAGCCAAATTCAGAGCCAAGGGAGAACGTTTTAAGCCAATCACTTTTAAAATACTATTGGCAAGAACCTGGGTGCTACCTGTTTTTTCCAGATAAATACCGATTACAGTCCCAAAAGCAATGACCAATCCAATGCCCGAAAGTGTATTACCAAAGCCTTCCGCCATGGTGGACATGATATCCTTTGGCGCTATTCCCAACAAAAAACCGGAAGCCATAGCAGCGAGGGTCAGTGAGAATATGGGGTGCATTTTAAATTTTACGGTAGCAATTATAATGAAGAGGACCACTACCCCCAGAACTAGTATTTCCATGGTTAATTTTTAGTGCAATATCCCCTAAATATAAGCTAATATTCCTACTTTGGTCTCATGAGGCGAACTAACAAGGAACTTCTGGTCAAGGGTATAAAATCGTTTGGATATACGGTTCTTGCCATGTTTATGGGGCCATTTTTAATCTACGAAGCATTCAAAAATGAAGGTCACCCTTTTTACTGGCCTGTTTTAATTGTGGGCATTATCTGTGCTATTTTGGCCATTTATTTAGGGTTTAGGTCCGTGAAAATTGTCATGGATGCCGTTTTCGGAGAAAAACCCAAAAATTAGTTGCCCGTGCTGGGCGGTTGATTCTTCCATTTATTGGAAAGTTGGGCATAATCGTAGTCCAAGACCGATTTTTGCCGCTCCAACCTACTCGCCGCAAAGGCACGTTGCAAGATATCCTCAATCAAATAATCTTCGTGTACTTCTTCGGGACGAAATTCCTCCTTTAAACTGATTTTGAAAAAACTGGCCGTAGTGTTGTACCAGAAAGCACGCCATCCGCTTCGCAAATCCTTGACCAAATCAAAAGCGGTAGTTCCTGTTTGACGATGAATCAGTTTCACTAGAATTTGTCCCTCGGTGCGGGTAAGTTTCTTTAGTTCTTCGGAAAACTCCCCTTCAATGTATTTTTGGACCTTTCGCGTATAACGCCTTTGATGTCTTCGTTTTTTGATGTGTTGTAGACTATCGTTGAGCTCCACCAATCGTTCAGCCGCCAATTTGGCGTAGGGATACACCTTCAACGTTTTTCTTCGGAGAATATAATACCGTAATTTATCCTTTCGGTTTGCAAATTCCAGTTTACCGAAAATATAAACTTCGTCCAACTCAATGGAACTCATTAAAATGGAGTCTCCTTCAAACCGAACATAATAATCCTCTATGGAATCATTGGCAATGGAATCGACGGGGCTTTCAATGGAATCCTTCTGCGGTTCCTGAGCAAACCCTTGGGCAGTAAGTGCCAGAAAAACAACAAGAAAACAGTTACGTAGCATAACATTTCTTCCTCAATAGTCTTGCCAAAAGTAAGTATAAAGGTGTGATTTGGCTATTAAATAAAAGTGAATATTCTTATGTTTGTCTATTAAAATAGATTTATGTCAAAAGAGAAAATCATCAACGAAAAATCCCTTGAGTTTTTAGAAAAATACTTGAACAACCCCTCTCCCACCGGTTATGAATGGGAAGGGCAGAAAATTTGGATGGACTATGTGAAACCTTTTGTGGACGAGTTTATCACGGATACGTATGGAACTGCAGTTGGAGTCATAAATCCAGATGCCAAATACAGGGTTGTGATCGAAGGGCATTCCGATGAAATTTCTTGGTACGTCAATTATATCACGGATGAAGGTTTGCTCTATGTAATTCGAAATGGGGGAAGCGACCATCAAATAGCACCTTCCAAATGGGTGGATATCCATACCAAAAACGGTATTGTAAAAGGTGTTTTCGGATGGCCCGCCATCCATACTAGAAACAAGGCCAAGGAAGAACCACCAAAATTGGACAACATCTTTATCGATATAGGTGCCAAGGATAAGGAAGAAGTGGAAAAAATGGGCGTACACGTAGGTTGTGTGATTACTTACCCTGACCAATTCCAGATATTGAACAAGGACAAATTTGTTTGCAGGGCCTTGGACAACCGAATGGGCGGTTATATGATCGCAGAAGTGGCTCGTTTGCTCAAAGAGAACAAAAAAGAGCTTCCTTTTGGTCTATACATTACCAACTCGGTTCAGGAAGAAATTGGACTACGTGGTGCTGAAATGATCACACAGACCATAAAACCGAACGTAGCCATTGTAACCGATGTGTGCCACGATACCACCACACCGATGATCAATAAAAAGACAGAGGGCGAGACCAAAATCGGGGATGGACCTGTAATTTCCTATGCGCCAGCCGTACAGAACAAATTGCGTGAGCGTATTTTGGAAACCGCGGAATCCAACAAAATTCCATTCCAGCGTAATGCATCATCAAGATACACAGGAACGGATACCGATGCTTTTGCCTACAGTAACGGAGGTGTGGCTTCAGCCTTGATTTCGTTGCCTTTGCGCTACATGCACACTACGGTGGAAACGGTTCATAAGGATGATGTGGAGAACGTTATCCGTTTGATTTACGAAACCTTATTGAACATCAAAGAAGGAGAAACCTTCAGTTATTTTGATTAATTGAGTCTTTATCATCCTTTTCAGATTTTAAAATTATGTCACCCTGAAACATCTTCAGGGTGACTTTTTTTTATCTTTATGTAATATGGATGAGCGTGTTGACATTTTGAACGAACAAGGAAAACCAACAGGGGAATCCTGTTTAAAATCAGAAGCACACCGTAAAGGCTTGCTGCATCCAACTATTCACGTTTGGCTCTATACTACAGATGGCCGAGTGCTGGTTCAACAGCGAGGTGCGAAGAAAGCCACCCATCCCCTACTTTGGGATGTTTCGGTTGCCGGGCATGTTTCCGCAGGGGAAGAAATTGTTACAGCAGCCGTTAGAGAGGTGGAAGAAGAAATCGGGCTGACCGTTTCCGAATCCGATTTGGAGCCACTGGGGACTTTTAAGGCCATTCACAAAATTTCCGAAGACTTTATCGATGCAGAACTGCATCACATTTTTTTGTGCAAGCTAAATGTTTCGTTGAATCAACTTACTAAACAAGAAAGTGAGGTTGAAGATTTAGCCTTGGTTCCTCTATTCAAATTTGCTGAGGAAACCTGGGGTTTGGCCAGTGTGGGGAAATATGTCCCACACGGTCCCACTTATTACAAAACCATCATCAAAGCGATTAAAACTCGGACTTGATCTTTTCCACAAACTCTTCGAGAGCCTCCAAAGAATAGTCTTTCTGGTCGCCTGTCTTCATATTTTTGGCAACAAACTTGCCATTGGTCAACTCTTGGTCCCCCAGAAGAATTACATAAGGCACTGCTCTTTTGTCAGCATATTTGAACTGCTTCTGCACTTTGGTATCCGTAGGATACAAATCGGCCCTTAGCCCTTGTTTACGGAGTCTAGACACCAATTTCAAAGCCGCTGTTCCTTCTTTCTTTCCAAAATTGAGGCAAAGTACGTCCAATGAAGTATCCAAGCTGTCCGGGAACAGGTTCAATTCTTCCAAAACCAAATAAATTCGGTCCAGTCCAAAGGAAATCCCTACACCACTCACGTCTTTGAGTCCAAAAATGCCGGTAAGGTCATCATAACGGCCTCCACCACCGATGGAACCCATTTTCACGCCTTCGGGTGCTGCCACTTCAAAAATGGCTCCTGTGTAGTAATTAAGACCTCGGGCAAGGGTTACATCCAGCTGAAGAGTGGCCGATTGCAGCCCAACCATATCCATGGTCGAAATAATCGCTTCCAGCTCGGAAACACCCAACATTCCGACCTTGGAGTCCACAAGAATGTTTTTCAACTTTTCCAATTGTTCGGAAGCGGTCCCTGTCATATCAAACAATGGTTGCGCCTTGGCAATGGCACTTTCGGAGATTCCTTTTTCGACCATCTCCGCTTTTACTTTTTCCTCGCCTATTTTGTCCAACTTGTCCAAAGCCACGGTAAAGTCCACCAACAGATGTTTGGCTCCGATCACTTCGGCGATTCCGGATAGTATTTTTCGATTGTTGATTTTGATGTTGGCTCTTTTCAAACCCAAATCAGTAAAAACGGCATCGTACAATTGTACAAACTCCACTTCTTGAAGCAGGGAGTCCGCACCAACCACATCGGCATCACACTGATAAAACTCACGGAAACGTCCTTTCTGTGGACGGTCCGCACGCCATACAGGCTGAATTTGATAGCGCTTGAACGGAAAATCTATCTCGTTCTGGTGCATGACCACATAGCGGGCAAAAGGAACGGTAAGGTCGTAGCGTAGGGCTTTTTCGGAAATCTTCGGCGTCAAAGAAGCGGAATTCTTGGAACTGTAGGTTACATCATCCACTTTGGAAATAAAATCCCCTGAATTCAAGATTTTAAAGATCAAACGATCGCCTTCATCCCCATATTTGCCCATCAAAGTATCATAATTCTCAAAAGATGGAGTCTCTATCGGCTGAAAACCATAGGTTTCGAAGTGTTTTTTTATGGTTTGGATGATATAGTCACGCTTGGCTACCTCTGCAGGTGAAAAATCGCGGGTTCCTTTAGGTATGGATGGTTTCTTTGCCATGTGGTTTTAAATTCTCGTGCAAATATACGGTTTTGGTCGATGTCAATCGGGCTAAGGGTTAAAGGGTAAAAGTTTTCTTCAATGGCTAGACGATTTCACAATGAAAGGTAATGCTGAGGGATGTAATTTATTGGTTCTCGACTGCGCTCGAACTGACAGTTAATCACACTTTGCCTCCCAAGTCCCAAACCTTAATCAATGCTCCATAATCTGGTCAAACCATTGATACAGTTCCCCTTTGGTAATGACAGCGCCTTGTTTGATAATTTCAAATTTATCCATATTCTTGTCCCCTCCGTACGCCTTGGAAGCGGATAAATATTCCACAAAATCAGATTGATAGTTACGCTTGAACCAGCCGAAACCCACTTCAGTCCTTAAGTCGATTTCAGGATTTAAAATCTTCACGGACAGGAGCTTCATCTCCTTATCGGTCAAATGAAAGAGGTGCATATGTTTCTCTGACACATTTTCCAGATATTCCACTTTGTTCAACACGCCTTCCCATATAAGGTCGCTAAACACATCAATTTCTTCTTCAGCGACTTCAGGCTTCTCTTTTTTAAGGGTATCCCATTCCTCCGCGGTAATGGACTGGGTCGCCAAAAAGTTGATGAATTCAGGATGGAGCTCCTCTAATTGCTCTCTGGTCAATCTTTTGTATTTCATGCTGCAAAAATATAAAAGGTAATGGAGAACCTCTTTGTATTTGCACCAAGAAAACGGTCAAATCCTTGAATTTACAACATTGCTTTAAGTTTAGATTAACACCTATATCGCCGCCGATTTTTGGCAAGCCCTTTTATTTATTGTAGTTTCGGAAACTAACATTATTAATAAAATACGTACAGAATGAGATTTTTGAAATCAATTAAAACTTTTGTGGTCTGTATCGCAGCTGTTGGTGTCAGTGCTTTTTCACAAGTGAATGCACAGGAACAAGTACAGGTTAGCGATGCGGAACTGAATAAAATCGCCTCGGCTTTTCAGGATATTCAGAAAGTGAATATGGAAGCTCAGCAACAGGTAATGAAAACTGTTCAGGAAAGTGGTTTTGATGCCAATAGGTTCAACGAAATGTACCAAGCCACTGCCTCTCCTGAGAAAACGGTTGAGGCCAGTGATGAGGAAAAAGAACGCTTTGGCAAGCTGATGAACGAGATACAGGAAATGCAAGTTGGTTTTACCCAACAAATCGAGGAAATCATCAGTAATGAAGGATTGAGCATGGAGCGCTATCAAACCATTGCAATGGCATTACAAAGTGATTCCGAACTACAAGGTAGACTAAGGACTATGTTGGAAAAACAACAGCCGAAATAAGATTTCTCTTTTTAAAGAACACAAAAAAGCCCTCCGAAAATCGGAGGGCTTTTTTCATATAATATGTTTTGAAGTTTATTTTGCTTCCGCAATTACTTCAAATGGGAATTCTACGATAACTTCCCTGTGCAATCTGATAATAGCCTCATAAGGACCAGTTCTTTTGACAGCTCCACCTTTAATATTGATGAATTTTCTGTCGATTTGGTGTCCTTCTTTGTCCAAGGCAGCAGCTAGGTCGATGTTTGTTACAGATCCGAACAATTTGTCGCCTGCACCAACTTTTGCGGCAATTTTGATTTCCAATTGCTTCAACGCATCGGCAATCTTAGTGGCCTCATCAATAACCTTTTTCTCCTTGTGGGCTCTTTGCCTAAGGTTTTCCGCCAAAACTTTTTTAGCAGAAGGTGTAGCCAAATCGGCCAAACCCTGTGGGATAAGGAAGTTTCTGCCGTAACCGTTCTTTACGGTAACGATATCATCCTTAAATCCCAAATCCTGTACATCTTCTTTTAGAATAAGTTCCATTCTCTGGTGTTTTTTATTTCAACATATCGCCAACATACGGCATTAACGCTAGGTGACGGGCACGCTTTACGGCCTGTGCCACTTTTCTTTGGTATTTCAAGGAAGTACCTGTAAGTCTTCTTGGAAGCAATTTACCTTGCTCGTTCACCAACTTCATCAAGAAATCCGGATCTTTGTAATCAATGTACTTGATTCCTGATTTCTTGAACCTACAATACTTCTTTTGCTTGCTGGTCTCAATGTTAAGCGGGGTCAAATATCTGATTTCCCCGTCTTTTTTCGATTTTGCTTGTTGTTCAATGGATGCCATACCCTTATGCCTTTGCTTTTAGTTTGTCTCTTCTTTTTTCCGCCCAAGCAATCGCGTGCTTGTCCAATTTAACGGTCAGAAAACGCATAACGCGCTCATCTCTTCTCAATTCCAACTCGTATGGGCCAATAGCCTCACCTGGAACTTGGAATTCGAATAAGTGGTAAAATCCACTTTTCTTGTGCTGAATGGGATAGGCCAATTTCTTAAGTCCCCAATCTTCTTTGGAGACCATTTTGGCACCATTCTTAATCAAGAAATCTTCAAATTTCTTGACTGTTTCCTCTATCTGGGTCTCAGATAGAACGGGATTCAAAATGAAAACAGTTTCGTAATGGTTCATTATAATATATTTTTAAAGGAGCGCAAAATTAATAATATTTCTTTCACCCTGCAAGAAAAGTAAAAAAACTTCGTTTAAGTACAAGAGTTATCAACATTAAAAAACCCAATAAACCTAAATAACACATATGGCAATTTACACAACAAAATAGACCATGTTTACATCTTTTGTTGCTCTTAAACGTCTTTTTTATGTACTTTGCCGATGATTTAAAACCCTACAAATCACCCCATTCATGAAATTAAAAAGTATAATTGTAGACGATTCTTCCATGCAGCGCATGGCTGTTGCGAAATTGGTCAACAATCATCCACACCTAGCTTTGGTTGCTGAGTACAGCAACGCCATTGAAGCAAAAAATGGCCTGAAAAACCATGAAATCGACCTTATCTTCTTAGATGTTGAAATGCCGATTATCAGCGGTTTTGACCTTTTAGAGGCCCTAGAGAACCCACCACAGGTTATCCTGATTACCGGAAAACCTGATTATGCACTTAAAGCGTTTGACTACGACGTTACCGATTACCTTCACAAACCCATTACTTTGGCCCGTTTTGAGGCTTCTGTAAAAAGAGCTGTTGCCAAATACGAGCAAATGAACAGGGTTGATGAGGACGAAGAACACATTTTTGTGAAAAGTAACCTTAAAAAACGTAAGGTTATCTTAAACGACATTAAATGGGTCGAGGCTTTGGGAGATTACATTAAATTGGTTACAGATGAAGCCAATATCGTAATCCTTTCCACTATGAAATCTTTCGAAAAGCAATTGCCTGCTGAAAAATTTCTACGTATCCATAAATCCTATATTGTGAATCTGGAGAAGATTGAGAAATTCAACAGTAAAAATGTTGAAGTGGGGGGCAGACAGATTCCTTTGAGTAGAAACAAGAAAACAGAACTAGCCGAAGCGCTGGCCAATGTATAATTATATGTGGTCCACATTGTAGACCAATCGTACACTTTTATACTTGGAAATAGCATTAAAGGATTTTTCAATTCTTTTAATGCTATTTTTTGTTTGGGCCAATGGCTGCTTGCGCGGAATCTTTATCAGAATGTTTTTCAGGTAATCCCTTCGGATTCTAGCCACGGGCGGGTATTCCGGTCCTAGAATGTTGGAACCGAGTACATTTCGCAAGGACCCTGCCAACCAATCGGCAGCCTCGTTCAATTTATTGAAATCCTTATCCTTCAACGTGATTCTAATCAGCCGCACCAAAGGTGGGTACTTAAACTGTTCCCGCTCGTAAAACTGTTCCTTGAACATCTTATCGTAACTGTTCGTGGTGACCTGCTGTAATATTTGATGGTACGGATTGTAGGTCTGAATCAATACTTTACCACGTTTCTGGGTTCGCCCTGCCCTACCCGCTACCTGCGTCAGCATTTGAAAACTGCGCTCATGGGCCCGGTAATCGGGGAAATTGAGCATGGAATCCGCATTCATGATGCCCACTAAACTCACATTCCTAAAATCCAACCCCTTGGTAACCATCTGGGTACCAACCAAAATATCCATCTCTTGGTTTTCAAAAGATGAAATGATTTTCTCATAGGCAAACTTGCCTCGTGTCGTATCCAAATCCATTCGTCCTACAGAAACATTCGGGAACAACTGCCCCAACTCTTGCTGAATTTGTTCGGTACCAAAACCTTTATTGTCCAAAGTAGGACTCCCACACGCCAAACAAGCCTGCTGCAAAGCCATGTGATAGCCGCAATAGTGACAACGAAGCTGATTTCTGCGTTGATGGTACGTCAAGCTAACATCGCAATTAGGACATTGTGCCACGTGACCACAGGTGGTACATTCCACCACAGGGGCAAACCCCCTTCTATTCTGGAAAAGAATGATCTGCTCCCCTTCCTCCAACGCTTCGGTAATGGCCTTGATCAGAATTTCTGAAAAATGACCTTTCATTCTTCGCTTTCTAGTAGCCTCTTTAATGTCCACTAGATTGATGTCGGGCATCAAAACATCGCCAAATCGATGTGCAATGGATGCATAACCATATTTTTGGGTCTTGGCATTGAACATGCTCTCAATACTCGGTGTTGCAGAGCCCAACACGATATTTGCCTTATGAAGGGCGGCCAAAACCACAGCAGCGTCTCTAGCGTGGTACCGTGGTGCAGGGTCAAATTGTTTAAAAGAATTTTCATGCTCCTCGTCCACCACCACCAATCCTAAATCAGTAAACGGAAGAAATAGGGACGAACGTGCACCAATTACTATCTGGGCTTTTTCAGCGCGGTTCAATACATTGTTCCACACTTCAACTCTTTCGTGAATGCTGTATTTTGAATGATAAACAGACACTTGATGACCAAAGTAATGCCTCAGTCTATTGATCAATTGTGAGGTCAATGCAATTTCCGGAAGTAAGTACAAGGCTTGTTTGCCTTCTTCCAAGCATTTTTGAATCAGTTTTACGTAAACTTCGGTCTTTCCTGAAGACGTGACACCGTGCAACAACACCGGTTTTCCGTCATCAAACCCCTGATTGATATTCTGTAAAGCCTGATGCTGATATTCATTTAAATCGACATGCTTGGAAGCTTCGGACCGTTCATCAAACTCAACCCTATCTTTTCGGATGTGGTACTCCTGCAAAATATTCTTGTCGATTAGCGCCTTGATGACAGCGCGTGAGGCTCCACTCGCCTCTTCCAATTCAGAAACCGCAATAGGCTTATTACTTTTTTTGGATTTAATCTGGAACAAAGACAGCACCACTTGACTTTGCTTGGGCGCTCTGGTAAGTTCATTCAAAAGTTCCGCCAATTGTTCCCCTTCGTCATATTGTTCGGAAAGTTTGACATAGCGGACCAATTTGGGTTTGTATTGTTCGTACAACTCTTCTTTTTGAAGTACGACGCCTTTATGAACAAGCGTATTTATCAATTTCAGGACATTTTTTTTGTCCACAATATCGCTTACCTCAGAAATCTTCAATGCTGTTTGATGCTGTAGCGCCTCGAATATGAGAAACTCGTCATCTGTAAGTTCAGCTTCATCCACATCTGCATTTTTATTGGGCAGCACCAAGGTTTCGCTTTCCAACATAAAAGCGCTGGGCAAAGCGCTTCGGATGACCTCTCCTAAAGTGCACATATAATATTTGGCCACCCATTCCCAATGCTTTAGCTGCACTTGGGTCACTACGGGCTGCTCGTCTAGAATCTGATAAATTTCCTTGGGTTCGTAGGCTTCTGGTGCATTTTGGTGCACTCGATAGGCCAGAGCGGTATATATTTTTGATTTGCCAAAAGGAACGGCTACGCGCATTCCTTCCTGAATAAAATCCGCTTCGGCCTGCGAAATTTTATACGTGAAGAGTTTTTCCAAGGGAATGGGAAGAACAACATCCAAAAAATAATCCATACATTAATTCTCTACAACCCTGTGCCATGTTTGGGTCCTGTGTAAAAATGCCAGATACCCTCTTACTTTTAATCTATCCTCGTTATCCTCGTCCAACCAGACTTTTCCTCTAAAGGTCATCGCTTGTTCGGGGTCAAACAGCGTATCTCCTTTGTATATTCCATCCTTGTGTTCTTCAAAATCCTTCATGATTGTCATGCCAAGAATGGGCTTGTCCTTTTTGTCGCCATCACATTTGGTACACAGTGCTCCTTTTTTCCCGTCTTCCAATATTTTGACCACTTTGGCATGCAGCATGCCATCTTCCTTATAAATTTCGATGATGGCTTTTTCCACTCCATTACGGTCATCAATGGTCTTCCACTTTCCGAAAACGGTCTGTGACCACGTTATCTGACAAAGCAGAAAACATAGAAGATACATGCACTTATTCAGGGTTTTGCTGCTTTTCATGTCGTTTTTTTAAGGAGTTCAACGTAGCATTCAATTCGAAACCTAACAATAATATATTAGAATTCAACCAAATGAACACCATTAAAATCAATAATCCTCCCAAAGCTCCATAAAGTTCGTTGTAACGTGCAAACTTCTCAACATAAATCCCGAAAAGATATGAGGTCAATAAAAATAAAAGTGTGGTCAGCAATGCTCCTGCTGAAAAAAACCGTGCCTGCCTACCTTCTGCAGTACCAAAATAGTACAAAATGGCTGTTGCCAAATAAGAAATAAACAGAAAGAACAACAGTTTGGCAAATTGAAGCCCCACAGCATCCCCTTTCTCAATATCGGTTCCTAAGGCCCTTCCAAAGAATTCGCTGGCGTTGCCCACGATGTAAAACTCAAAATAAACAAAAGCAACGGCCCCAATAATCAATAGGATGGAGAGAATCAATCCCACCATTAAGGCATAGGCGTACTGACGAAAAAAGTTACGGGTAAGCTCAACGTGATAGGAGTATTCGAAACCGCCAAAAATAGCATTGACCCCATTGGCCACTAAAAATATGGACAGAAAAAAAGCCGAGGACAACAACCCTCCTTGCTTTTGGTCTTTGATTTGCTGATAGATTTCACTAAAGTAATCACTTGTGGCAGAAGGCAGAAAGGACTCCAAAAAGTTGAGAAATTGGGTATCAAAATTCGCATTGCCCACACTCACATACGGAATAATGAACGGAATCAAGGTCACCATAAAAATAAGCAATGGAAAGAGCGCTAAAAAAATACTGAACGCAATGGAACTTGCCCGGGTGGACACCGCACCCTTTACGATACCCACCAAATACATTTCAACAAGATCATAGAGGGAAAGTCCTTCAAAAGCTTTGAGCTTTATTTTTTTCAAAAGGCGTACTAGCCAATTGATCACAGGTATTTTTTCCAATTTCTCCTCTATGGCTACGGACATTTAAACGGCTTTTAAACTTAGGTCCATGTTGTAAACGGAATGGGTCAAAGCCCCGGATGAAATGTAATCCACTCCGCATTCGGCATATTTTCGAATGGTATCTTCCGTGATGCCTCCTGAGGACTCGGTAAGGCACTTGCTCCCGATTCGTTTTACAGCTTCACGGGTGTCATCATAATCAAAATTATCCAAAAGGATGCGGTATACACCGTCTGACTTCAATATTTCATCTACCTCCTCCAAATTCCGAGCCTCGACAATGATTTTAAGATCTTTATCCTTTTCTTTTAAATAATCCTGTGCTTTTTGAATGGCTTTTGTGATGCCTCCTGCAAAATCGATATGGTTATCCTTGAGCATGATCATATCGTACAAGGCAAAACGATGGTTCTCCCCTCCTCCGATTTTAACGGCCCATTTTTCCAAGGCACGGATTCCAGGGGTTGTTTTTCGAGTGTCCAATATTTTGGTGTCCGTACCATCCAAAATAGAAACAAAATCCTGGGTCTTAGTGGCAATGGCACTCATTCGCTGCATAGCATTAAGCACCAACCGTTCCGCTTTTAATATACTTTGGGAGCTGCCTTCGACATAAAAAGCAATATCACCATATTTGACCTGAGCGCCATCTTCCAGCAAAATTTCCATGGTCAATTTTGGGTCAGCATAATGGAACACTTGTTTAGCAAAATCCACTCCGGCGATAATGCCCTCGTCCTTTACAAGAAGTTTTGCTTTTCCCTGCGTCGATGCGGGAATGCAAGCCAAGGAACTATGGTCGCCATCGCCAACATCCTCTCTTACGGCATTGGCAATGATCAAATCCAGTTCGTTTTGAAATTGTTCTTCGGAAATCATCCAATTGGGGTTTTAACGAAAATAGTAAAAACATTGTTCCATGTCCATGACTTTGGCATGCTTAATTTAAGCCGAAACGTTTATTTTTGAGCATGCAGATTACTTTAATCGCCATAGGCAAAACCGATAAGTCTGAACTTGAAGAACTTATATCCGTTTACGAGAAGCGGCTAAAGTATTACATCAAGTTTCAGTTAGAGATAATTCCGGATATAAAAAATCGTAAAAATCTGTCGGAAGCGCAGCAAAAGGAAAAAGAGGGCGAATTGATTCTAGCGCAATTGCAGCCTACGGACACCTTGATTTTGCTTGACGAAAAAGGAAAACAATATGCCTCAGTTGACTTTGCCCAGTTTTTACAGAAAAAAATGAACAGCGGTATTAAAAACCTGGTTTTTGTCATCGGTGGACCTTATGGTTTCAGTGATGCCGTTTACACCAAAAGTTCGGGTAAGATAAGTTTGTCCAAAATGACCTTTTCCCATCAAATGGTTCGACTGTTTGTTGTGGAACAGATTTACAGGGGATTTACCATTCTTAGGAACGAGCCCTATCATCATCAATAAGTTGGACGAAAGACCGCTTCGCTCTAAGAGACAAGATTAAAGACTCTTTCGTGATTAATTGGTTACGTCTTGATCTTCTACCAGAGACTAGTAAAGCACCCTGAACTTGATGGTGTTCTCTATTTTTTTGAGCGCCTTGATCACATCCTTGTCATACTCCTTGTCCAAATCAGTGATTACATAACCTACTTCACTATCCGTAGATAGGTACTGCCCTGAAATATTAAGCCCGTACTGTGCCAATATTTCGTTGATTTTAGCCATGATACCAGGAACGTTTCTGTGGATATGTAAAAATCGGTGCGCCTTGTTCTGTTTGGGCAATCGAATATTCGGGAAGTTCACTGCATCCACAGTATTTCCCGAGTTGATGTAATCCATAATCTTGTTCGGAACAAAATCGGCAATATCGCGCTGTGCTTCCTCTGTGCTTCCACCAATGTGCGGTGTGAGAATTACGTTGGACAAACCTTGTAATGGCGTTTCAAATGCTCCATTGCTTCGTGGTTCGGACGGATATACATCTATGGCAGCACCACCCAATTTTCCACTTTTGAGGGCATTGGCCAATGCTTCGATGTCGACCACAAATCCTCTGGAAAGATTAATGAGTTTGGCCCCATCCTTCATTTGGTTGATCTCACGCTCCCCGATAAAGTTTTTATTGGCCTTGTTGTCGTCTACATGCAGGGTAACCACATCGGAAACGCTCAATAAATCTTCCAAAGTATCGCATTTTACGGCGTTACCCAATGCCAACTGGTCATTTACATCGTAGTAATACACCTTCATCCCCATGGCCTCGGCCAACACGGACATTTGTTTACCAATGTTTCCGTAACCCACAATACCCAGGTTTTTGCCTCGCACCTCCTGTGAACCTGCAGCGGTCTTGTTCCACTCTCCATTATGGATTTCCGTGCTTCGTGGAAAAATACTGCGCATCAACATAATGATTTGCCCCACGGCAAGCTCCACTACGGAACGGGTGTTGCTGTAGGGTGCATTAAAGACCACGACACCTTTCTTTTTGCTGTAATCCAGATCTATTTGTGTGGTTCCGATGCAAAATGCACCTACGACCATCAATTTATCGGCTGCATCCAATACTTTTTGGGTCACTTGGGTCTTAGACCTGATGCCCAACACATGAACACCTTTAATGCGTTCAATGAGGTCTTCTTCGGAAAGACTGGTCTTGATCAGCTCGACCGAGAATCCTTCTTCGGAAAGATTTTCGAAAGCTACTGGGTGTACATTTTCCAGTAAAAGGATCTTGATTCTGTTCTTGGGGTATGATAAGTTTCTTGGCAAATCGTTTATAAATAAAAATTCATCTAAGTTCGGTGCTACGTGATCGGCATTGTTGGTAGCCTTTTCACGATGCACATTTTCGGTATAGGCGAAAAATTTATGGGCAATTCCGGCCTCGCGCATCACATAGTCGCTGTAACCATCACCTATTACCTGGACCTCGCCATCCAAATCCAGGTTTTTTAAACATTCTATTTTCCCGTTGTGGGACGCCAACACATTGTTTTCATCAAAACCGGTTATGTTGCCTTCGTCATCAAAGGTAAAAGTATTGGCATATACCCTATCGGATGGTATGTTGTACTCTTCAACAATAGGATCGATAAACTCCTTGAAACCGCAGGAAATCACATAAATATCCTCGGAATACTCATGAAAGAACTGTTTATTGGCCTCAATCGACTTTGAAATCTTTTGACGCAGTTCAATTACCAAATCCTCCAAGTCACTCCTATTGGCATCCAACAAACGAATTCTTCGCTCCAAGGATTCTGTAAAGGAAATATCCCCATCGATTCCCAAGTTGGTGATCTTTTGGATTTCCGCCACGATCTCGTCTCTTTTTGGATTGCCTTGCAGGGTCATTTCCGCCAAAACATCCAACGCCTCCACACGTGTGAGCGTACTATCAAAATCGAACACATATTTGCGTCCTGTTTCCACCATGAGCTGTTTCAAAAAAATTAAGGCATAAAATTAAACATTAATTCCATCCTTGGAATCGGAACTTATCAAAAACCTTACACATTTGTGGATAAATCAAAAATCCGTTACGATTTGTTTTAAATGCCACCCAAAACCCATCTTTTTGCAACAGTACTACTATCTAAATCACCGATGAAATCAAGTCCTATCTCAAATAATCAAGTAAGCAGTATGCTTTTTATGTTGATGGTTGGAAGTTGTTCTGTTGAAACGAACAATCCAAATCGAGCCAATCAAAACCAACGTCTTGTAAGCTTGCAATAGATCTTATATTCCTGCCCGAATAGCTTCATTAACATCTCTTCCTCGGGCTTTATCTGAAAATGGTTCATATAGGACACAAAACCGGCAGCAATCAATGTATTGAAGGCGTTACCCAACTTTAGCCCAAAAGCCAACAAAAACAGCAACATGCCCAAATACATAGGGTTTCGGGTGTAGTTATAGACGCCATTGGTTACCAGTTTTCTGGTTTTCTTTGGATTTAAGGGGTCGACCGTGGTTTTTTTGATGAAAAATTGAATAACGGATATCAAAATCACTAGAACTCCTAGTCCAGACAAAATCATAGCCAGTTCTTGCCTACCGAAGAAATCGAACTCGCCCACAGGTAAAAACCTATCCAAAACATACATTAATCCTCCAAAAACCAGCATAATTACAGCTGGTGGCACTTTCATTTTCATAGAAATCGCTTAAAGTTCGAAATTACTACTTTTGAAACTCATAATTGAACACTTAGTAATTTGAAATTAGTTTTTGCCACCCATAACGATCACAAACTGAAAGAAGTTCAACAATTACTTCCTGAAAACATTCAGCTGTTGTCCTTAAAAGATATCGAGTGCTTTGATGAAATCCCGGAAACCGGCAACACATTGGAAGAAAATGCCAAGATCAAAGCAGACTATGTAACCCAAACCTATGGTTTGGATTGTTTTTCAGATGATACCGGTTTGTTGGTGGATGCTTTGAATGGTGCTCCTGGCGTCTATTCTGCCCGGTATGCCGGAGAACAAAAAAAGGCATCGGACAATATGGCAAAGCTATTAACGGAGCTTGAGGGTTCCGACAATCGCTCAGCACACTTTAAAACCGTAGTGCATTTAAACCTTCAGGGGGAAAGTTTCACTTTTGACGGTATTGTTGAGGGACACATTACCACCGAACTGCATGGAGAAGGTGGTTTTGGCTACGATCCTATTTTTAAACCTGATGGACACGACAAAACCTTTGGGGAACTGCCGCCTGAGACCAAAAACGCTATTAGTCACCGCGCTAGGGCCATTCAAAAGTTGGTGGCATTTTTAAAAAAGAAGACGACTTAGCTTGCACCGATCAAAATAAGTGTACCTTTGCCGCTTTATTAACGCCGCCGGTATGGGCAAGGTGTTGTGATGGGCTTGAACGGGAAATACTAAAAATCGCTCTATACAACACAAACATATTTGCGATTTAAGGTATTTACACCGCTATGACAAAATTTGAAGCCTTGGGGTTGGACAAACCCCTATTGGATGCTATTTCCGACCTGGGATTTGAATCCCCCTCTGAAGTACAAGAAAAATCAATCCCAATTTTATTGGAGCAGGAAACCGATTTGGTTGCCTTAGCACAAACAGGAACAGGTAAAACTGCCGCTTTTGGATTTCCGATGATTCAAAAAATCCAACAGGATAGCAGAACCACGCAAGGATTGATTCTCTCCCCTACACGGGAGCTTTGCTTACAGATCACCAACGAATTAAAACTCTATTCCAAATACGTGAAGGGACTGAATGTGGTAGCCATTTATGGTGGTGCCAGCATTACCGAACAGGCCCGACAAATAAAGAGAGGCGCACAGATTGTTGTGGCCACTCCCGGTCGTATGAAGGACATGATCGGCCGAAACATGGTCGATATCTCCAAAATTGATTATTGCGTACTGGATGAAGCCGATGAAATGTTGAACATGGGCTTCTACGAGGATATTAAGGACATTTTGTCCAATACCCCTAAAGAAAAGTTTACTTGGCTATTTTCAGCAACCATGCCGAAAGAAGTGGCCACAATCGCCAAAAAGTTCATGCATAAACCCATCGAAATAACCGTTGGGTCCAAAAATGCAGGGGCTTCCACCGTACAGCACGAGTATTATGTGGTAGGCGGACGCGATCGTTATGCCGCGTTAAAGCGTTTGGCGGATGCCAACCCAGGTATCTTCTCCGTAGTGTTCTGTAGAACCAAAAGAGATACCCAACGTGTGGCCGAAAAGCTTATTGAAGATGGTTACAACGCCGGTGCTTTGCACGGAGATTTGAGCCAGAACCAACGTGATTTGGTCATGAACTCCTTCCGTAAAAAGCAGGTACAGATGTTGGTGGCTACCGATGTGGCGGCCCGAGGTATCGATGTGGATGATGTGACACACGTGATCAACTACCAGCTGCCTGATGAAATCGAAACCTATACGCACCGAAGTGGTCGTACAGGTCGTGCCGGAAAGTCAGGGATCTCCATGGTGATCGTTACACGTTCCGAACTCAGGAAAATCAAGGCTATTGAGAAAAAGATTCAGCAGGAATTTTTATCCAAAAAGATTCCCGATGGTATCGAAATCTGTGAGATTCAATTATATCATTTGGCCAATAGGATCAAAGAAACCAAAGTCAATACAGAGATTGATAGCTATTTACCCGCCATCAACGATGTTTTGGAAGGTATTGATCGTGAAGAGCTCATCAAAAAGATATTCTCCGTAGAATTCACTCAATTCTACAATTATTACAGCAAAACCAAAGACCTCAACAGTCAAGATTCAGGAAAAGGAACAGGAAGTGGTAAAGGAGATATTCCGACCGAAGGTTCCGTTCGTTACTTTATCAATGTTGGCGAACGCGATGGTTACGACTGGATGAGCCTGAAGGATTTCCTTCGTGATACCTTGAACTTGGAAAAAGAGGATGTCTACAATGTAGATACCAAGGATTCTTTCTCCTTTTTCAACACAGATGCGCAACTTACCGAATTCATTCTTCAAACCTTTACCGACTTTAAACTGGAAGGACGTTTTATAAATGTTGAAGTTTCCAAAAACCCCGGCGGTGGTGGCGGAAAAGGAGGCAAAAAACGTCGCGGTAGAAAAGGAGGCGGCGGAGGCCGAAGAGGTGGCAATAAGTCCTACAAAGGAGGAAAAAAGGGCGGTTACGGCAAAAAAGGAGGCAAGAAGAAGCAAGGGTTTTATTAGTTAATTCTATATTAAATGGTAAGTCTCTCCTATTTATTTTTCTTTGTTTAGTACTTTTATAGCTACAAAGATTGCATGAGAAGATTACTACTTATACTACTGTCCCTTATCCCACTGCTCGGTTTTTCTCAAGTTGAAGATGATGAAAGCCAAGAAGTTCAGGATTTTACCGCAACGGTAATCAATGCCCAAACGGATTTTCCATTGGAAAGTGTGCATGTGGTCAATCTCAATCAGGTAAAAGGTACTATTACCAATCCTGAAGGTAAGTTTACCATACCCGCTGCGGTCAACGATACGCTGTACTTTTCGTACTTAGGATTCAAAACACAAAAAGTACGGGTAACCAATGATATGTTTCGGTTTGGGAATACTGAAATTGCATTGACCGAGTTGGCCTATGCCCTTGAGGAAGTGGTTGTGAGGCCTTATCAGCTTACAGGCTATTTGGAAATAGATGTAAAAAATCTACCTATAAACGATGCCAAACAGTACAGTATTTCGGGGCTTCCTACCAGTTACGAAGCAGGAAACCGAAACCCAAGTGCGGTCACGAAGGTTTTGGGAGCCATTCTTAACCCGGCAGACCTCTTACGGAACTTGTTTGGAAAGAAACCGAAACAGATGCGAAAGCTCCGTCAAATCAAAGAGGATGACAACATTCGCGATCTTTTGGCTTCCAAGTTTGATAGGGAGACCTTGACAGAGTTGCTTCAACTGGAAAAAGTGGATATTGAGGATATTCTCAACAACTGCAATTATTCCAAATCCTTTATAAAAACAGCCAACGATCTTCAGATTTTGGATGCGATTTCCAGCTGCTATGAAGAATACAAAGTGCTGAATAGAAATCAATAACCACCTGAATTAATTTTGTGTTTGGATTGTTTAAAGTGGATATAAATAAATTTTATATTTACCTAGGCATTTTATAGCTTTAAACAAAATCCCAATCCATGAAAAAACTACTTGTTGTTTTGTTCTCGATACCCTTATTTATTGGCTGCAGGAAAGTTCAAAAACAGCAGGAAGCCACGCAGGCGCAAGTAGTTGAAGAAGAAGCTCCAAAAAAAGAAGTGCCTTTTGTATGGGAAGGTGCCAACATCTATTTCTTGCTTACCGACCGTTTCAACAATGGCAACCCCAATAACGATGTGAATTTTGGTCGCACAGAAGAAACCGCCGTCCTAAGAGGCTTTGAAGGTGGTGACATAGAGGGAATCACACAAAAAATTAAAGAAGGATATTTCACTGACCTCGGCATCAACGCAATTTGGTTCACCCCTGTAGTGGAACAAATTCATGGAGCAACGGACGAGGGAACAGGAAAAACCTATGGGTATCATGGCTATTGGGCCAAGGATTGGACTTCCATCGACCCCAACTTCGGAACTAGGAAGGATTTGGAAGAATTAGTGAAGACTGCTCATAGCAAAGGAATTCGTATTCTTTTGGATGTTGTTTTGAATCATACCGGACCCGTTACCGAAAAAGACCACGTTTGGCCGGATGATTGGGTAAGAACAGGGCCAAAATGTGAGTTTACCACCTACGAAAACACAACCGCCTGCACCTTGGTGGAAAACCTCCCTGATATCCTTACAGAATCCGATGTAGCTGTCGAATTGCCCGATGCCCTATTGGCCAAATGGAAAGAGGAAGGTCGTTTGAGCAAAGAACTGGATGAACTTCAGTTGTTTTTTGACCGTACCGGATACCCGAGGGCACCACGCTACTATATCATCAAATGGCTTACGGATTACATTAACGACCTAGGCGTTGATGGTTTTCGTGTGGATACGGTTAAACATGTGAATGAAAATGCCTGGGCGGACCTTCATAAAGAGGCCAACTATGCTTTTGAGATGTGGAAAAAGAAGCATCAGGATAAAGTATTGGACGACAATCCTTTCTATATGGTCGGCGAGGTCTACAACTACGGTATTTCCGGTGGTCGCGAATTTAATTTTGGTGACAAAAAAGTGGACTTCTTCGATTATGGTTTTAAAAGTCTCATCAATTTTGAACTAAAAAGCGATGCGGACAAAAGCTATGAGACCATATTCAAAAAATACAGCAAACTCCTTCATACCAAATTAAAGGACAAAGGCGTACTCAACTATTTAACCTCGCATGACGATGGTGCGCCTTACGATAAAGACCGCACAAAACCTTATCGCACAGCCAATGTACTTTTGCTCACTCCGGGCGCCTCTCAAGTATATTACGGGGATGAAACATCACGTAGTTTGATTATTGAAGGCACCCAAGGTGACGCCACGCTACGTTCATTCATGAACTGGGAAGATTTGGACAGCCTTCCCGAAACACAGAAAATACACAAGCACTGGCAAAAATTGGGTCAGTTCCGAGCTAATCATCCCGCCATAGGTGCAGGTAAGCATAAACGTTTGGCCAAATCGCCTTATGTATTCTCAAGAACCTATGTCAACGGGGAATATCGGGATAAAGTCGTCGTAGGCTTGGATTTACCTAAAGGTAAAAAATCACTTTGGGTAAAAGGATTCTTTGGCGACGGCACAAAATTGTACGATACCTATTCCGAGACCGAAGTTACCGTAGCCAACGGAAAAGTCATTCTGGAAAACGATTTTGATATTGCCCTATTGGAACTTGTGGAATAAGCTTATTGTCTGGAATGAAGGGCAATTCGGTTGCCCTCCGTGTCCAAAAACACCGCCATATAACCTATATCAGGACTAATTTGAGTCTTTTCCTGAACAATTTTACCACCGTTTAACTCAATTCGGTCCAGTTCCTCTTGCACATCCATGCTATTGAAGTAAACCAGTACCCCATCACGCTCACTAGGCTGGTACCAATCCTTGTTTTTTATAAGGGAGCCCGAAGCCCCTGGTTTTCCATGATCCGCAGGAAACCAGCCCATCTTGGTTCCTCCAAAATCCTGTAATTTGATGTCGACCTGGAAAACGTCGTCATAAAACTTTTTTGCACGGTCCATATCCGCTACAGGAATCTCGAACCAGCCAACCATATTGTATTCCATAACTTATTGGTTTTCCAAAATTTCTTTTAAACTGGCAAGACCTTCTTCAAAATCTTTGCCCACGGCTTTGTCCATGTTCATGAAGAGCATCACAATGCTCATAGGAAACTTGTTCTTCCCGGAAAATCCCCAAATTACTTTGGTTACTTTGGGTTCTACCTCTTTAGTAAGAATGTAAGCATCAGAATTGGATTTAAACGGCTTCAAAAACCGTAGTTCAGAATCAATCCGCTCGCCATCAATGATTTTGATGATTTCCTGTTCCCCTTCCCCTACTTCCTTGTTGCCGCTCCAATAACTAATGGCTCCGACCTCTTCATCGGTTCCCGTAAATTTCTTTTCCATGTTCGGGTCACGTTTCCCCCATAGAGACCATTCATCCTGTTTTTTCAACGATTTGAGATACGCGAAAACAACATCTTTAGATCGATGGATTTCGATAGCGCGGGAAACATCATAATTTTTAGGAGCAATGGCGGCCAAGATTAGGATAAGAACCACCACCGCCAAAACAATATAAAGTATTAGCATAACTGTGTAATTGATTGATTAACAGTTAAAATTACAAAAATTTTTATTCGGCCAGGTATCTTTTTATAATGCCGTTGACGTCCTTTATGGATTTTTTGGTCCAGTCCAACCTTTTTTCCAGCACCTCAATATCAGACAATTGCCAATCAAGATAGGAATCACGTACTTTTTGGGCCAATTGCTGTATAATGATTGCCGCCGAAACGGAAACATTCAAGCTCTCGGAGAAGCCCACCATCGGAATTTTTAGGAATCCATCTGCCTGTTGCATCACTTCTTCAGAAAGGCCTTCTTTCTCGGTACCAAAGAAAATGGCGGATTTTTCATTTGGAAAAAAATTGGGCAGTAGTGTGGAATTATTGTGCGGAGTGGTCGCTATAATTTGGTAACCCGTATTTTTTAATTGGGAAATGCAGTCCGTGGTATTTCTGTATCGCCGTACATCCACCCATTGCTCGGCCCCCATGGCTATGTTCTTGTCCAGCCGTTTACCGAATCGGTCCTCTACCACATGAACGTCTTGTACCCCAAAAACATCACAACTGCGAATTATGGCACTGGTATTGTGCAATTGGTATACATCTTCGATGGCAACGGTAATATGCCTTGTTCGTTGTTGTAGCACGTCCAAAAAACGCTGTTTACGCTCTTCGGTAAGATAGGTTTCCAGGTATGTCAACAAGTCATCATCAAACATAAAACCAAGATAGGAAAAATTGGAATTTTGGTTTCCTGAAAAATGGATTTGCTATCTTAGGAGCTAAGCGTTACATAACACATATGCACACCATACTAGGAGCAAACGGACAGATAGGGGAAGAATTGACCAAGGAACTGTATAGAAATTATTCTAAAGAGATTCGTTTGGTGAGCAGAAACCCAAAAAAAGTGCATGACACGGACCAACTTTTTCCCGCCAACCTGATGGATCACGAAGCAACCCACGAAGCAGTTAAGGGAAGTGGGATTGCCTATGTAACGGTTGGCCTTCCCATTGATTCAAAAATATGGGAGGAAAAATTTCCCGTGATGATGCAAAACGTTATCGCAGCCTGTAAAAAGCACGAATGTAAATTGGTCCTTTTTGATAATACGTATATGTATGCTAAAACCAGCGAACCACAGACCGAAGAAAGTGCTTTTGCTCCCGTTGGCCGAAAATCCAAGGTAAGGGCTCAAATAACTGAAATGTTATTGCGTGAAATGAGGAATGGCAGCATTGAGGCTGTAATTTGCAGGGCTCCTGAATTCTACGGCCCAAACAAGACCCAGAGCGTTACCAACACCTTGATTTTTGATAATATTGAACAGCACAAGAAATTAAAAGTCCCTTTGCGGGATGATACCAAAAGAACATTGATATGGACCCCAGATGCGAGCAGGGCCATGGCATTGATCGGGAACACCCCTGATTGCTATGACCAAACATGGCACTTGCCCTGTGATGACAGTCGACCTACGTACAGCGAAATGATAAACATGGCTTCCGAAGTTTACGGTAGGGAATTAAAATATGCTGTTCTCAAAAAATGGCAATTCAATATTGGGGGCATTTTCAATAAACAGATTAAAGAATTACAGGAACTTTTACCCCGCTACCAATGTGATAATATTTTTAAGTTCGATAAATTCAACCAAAAGTTTCCATCCTTCAAAACAACCAGTTTTAAAGAAGGTATCATTCAAATCAAAAAAGAACAAAATGCCTCGTAAAAACATAGTTTCAACTATTCTATTGCTCACGGTTCTTGTCCAAGGATACGCCCAAACAACTTCCCTTATAAAAACGAAGGTCTTGGACACCATTGAGACCAAATTGAATTCCCACATCATTGAAATGCTTTGGTTGAAGGACACCATACAAGTCGATATACAAAAAGAACAGATACAGGTAGATCCCACTTTAATCAAAAGCCTACGGGAATCTGCCAAGGACAGTACCCTTTACACTTCCAAGGAAGAAATTGATGAACTTCTCGGTGTATTGAGAAGAGGTGCACAAAACTGTTATTCATATGCACTTGAAAGCTATTTTGAGCACAATGAAGCCTTTGACCAAATCGTTTTTGGGAAATCCACACATATTGGACTCGAATCAGCAGAAAAAATTCTGGACAATTACTTCCAGCAGATAGGCTTGGTCAACACAAAGCCAAGGCGAAACCTTAATGAACCATTACCAAATGATGTTTTGCTTTCCTTTATCAACAAAAATGGAAGAGCCATTCATTATGCTTACTACCACAACGGTGTTTTTTATTCCAAAAATGGCTCCTTTGCACCTACAGAGTTCCAATCCTTGAGAAAGTTTCTCAAAAAAAGCTATTGGGATACACAACAAATCATTCTTTATAAAATTGATGAAGAAAAAGTAAAAAATATTTGATGTGACACATCTTTGTTTCATATTAAAGTTTCAACCAAACATTATAGACTATCAATGAACATTAAAAATTTTACAATTGCCGTATGCTGCCTGATGGGAACAGGCATATTTGCCCAACAATCCAACGAAAAACAGAACAATCCTATTTTTGAAGGATGGTACGCCGACCCCGAAGGAATCGTTTTTGGGGACACCTATTGGGTCTACCCTACCTTTTCCGATGATTACGATAAACAGCTTCATTTTGATGCTTTTTCATCCAAAGACCTAGTGAATTGGAAAAAACACGAACGAATTTTGGACACCACCAAGATCAAATGGTTGCGACAGGCTTTATGGGCACCCTCCATCATTGAAAAAGACAGTAAGTACTACCTGTTTTTTGGTGCGAACGACATTCAACGGCCAGGCAGAAGCTCCTACGACCCAAATAACGACATCAACCATTATGGCGGAATCGGCGTAGCGGTAGCGGAGACCCCTGCTGGGCCTTTCGAGGATTATTTGGGAGAACCCCTGATATCCGACTTTTACAATGATGCACAACCTATCGATCAGTTTGTTTTTAAGGACGTGGATGGCACCCATTATTTTTTCTACGGTGGATGGAGCCATTGCAACCTGGGAAAACTCAATGAAGATTTTACAGGCTTTCAACCATGGGAGGATGGAAGCTTGTTTAAAGAAATCACGCCTGAAGGTTATGTGGAAGGACCATTTATGTTTCTGAGAAACGGTATATATTACTTTATGTGGTCCGAAGGTAACTGGACGGACGGCAGTTACACAGTGGCCTACGCCATGTCCGACAAACCTACGGGGCCATACAATCGCATCGGGACGATTTTGGAATCCAAAGAAGGGGATATTGCCACTGGAGCGGGACATCATTCCGTAATCAACAAGCCTGGTACGGATGAATGGATTATCGTATATCACAGGAGGCCCATTCCCAACAAGGACCGCGATCATCGGGTTACCTGCATGGATAAAATGGAATTCAACCCGGATGGCACCATAAAACCTGTGGTTATGACATTTGAGGGAGTAACCGCTAATTGAAACTTTATTGAGCATATTCGGGAATGAATAAAAAAAGAAAGCTGGGAATTGTAGGTGTTGGTCCACGAGGTGGACATGCCCTGGAACGTTTTATTTCCCAATTGGCAAATCAAAATAAATTTTTAAATATTCAAATAGCACTTTTTGAGGCTACGGGAAATTTTGGGGACGGTTATGTATACAACACCAACCAAACTGAATCCAATTGGATAAACATTACAGAACGAACTTTGGAACTGCAGGAGCGAAAAACAATCCAAACACCAATCTTGGAAGTTCCTGGCTTCCCATCCTATCACGATTGGATTGACAAAAACCTATCCGACAAAGTAGATGCTTTTCCACCACGGGCCAAAATAGGCTCGTATTTAAACCAAAGGTTTTCATCACTCATAGCTCCCTTGGAGGCATTGGGCATAGTTTCAACCCATATAGAAAGAGTTGATGAGATAGTATTATTGGAAAACAACAAACTACAACTAAGAACCAACAAAGGGATTTATGATGATTTTGACGAGCTGTTGTTGACCATAGGACACCAACCCACCAAAATGTCTGATCAAATGGCAGCATGGGAGGAGTATGCAATGGGAAAAAGTAACATCAGCCTGTTTAAAGAAGCGTATCCCCTATCCAATATTTTATCATGTGAAAACCTTGGTTCACAAAGCACTATCGGCATTCGTGGTTTTGGTTTGACCATGATTGACGTGGTACGAAGAATTGCAAAGGAGTTTGGAACATTCACCGTCGAAGATGAAAAAACAAGGAAATGCAATTATCAATCCGGGAAGAATATCAAAAATATGTTTGTGCCTTTCTCTCTGGATGGACTACCTCCTGTCCCAAAACCTTTAAATGTCACCATTGATCATTGGTTTAAACCTTCAGAATCACAAATCAACACCTTTGAAAGCATCATTGGAAACCCTTCGATTCAGAAAAAAGCAGAGAATCCCAATTTTTTGATCAATGCCTTTGCGCCCATTGCTGCTGATATATATGCACGGCTTCCTAATATCATCAATCCAAAAAACTTTGGCACAAAGGAAATCGAGAACCTTATTTCCAATTGGCTAAAAGATCAGAGTTATGAAGATCCTACAATTGTTTCAATGAATCTCTCGGTCAGGGCAATGATGAGGGATTTTGTGGACATGTCCACAGGACAAGAACCTGTTAGCTTGGATTTTTGTATCGGTCAGGTTTGGAGACATTGCCAACCTTCCATTTACGAAAAGCTTTCCTTCAATGCTTGTTCGGATGGTGTTTTTGCTGAAATCATTCAGTTGGACGAATCCACAAAAAGATATTCCTACGGACCTCCTGTTGAGGCCATACAGCAACTTTTGGCACTTATTGAAGCAGGTATTTTGAATCTGGATGTTGTTGACGACCCGGAAATCGAGTTAACTGAAAAGGGTTGGCAATTACACAAATCCGAAAAGTCTCTCGTTACAGCAATCATGATAGATTCCGTGTTGGACCCGCCACAAATAAAAGCTGTGACTTCCTCTCTTGTTAAAAACATGCTGTCCGATGATTTGATACAGGCAGTACACGACAAATTGGGGATTTTGACAGATGAAAACGGATACTTGATTCCAAAAGAAGACAACAAAGTGCCCATAGCGTTACTTGGCCGTTTGGCCAAAGGAACAGTTATTGGCGTAGATGCTATTTTGGAATGTTTTAGTCCCAGAGTAGATCAATGGGCAAAGCAAGCGGCGGATAATCATATAGCCTGGTTAAATCAAAATATAGCTGCCCTATGATCGGAAAGGATATCCTTGATTTGAGACACCAACTCCATGCCTATCCCGATCTATCCAACAATGAGCATAGAACGGCGCAGATGATCAAAGATTTTATAACGCAACATCATCCCACAGAAATCATTGAAGGAATCGGGGGAACTGGGCTAGCTGCCTTATATCGATTCTCAGAAAAAGGGCCAACCATAGCGATACGTTGCGAATTGGATGCGCTTCCCATTGAAGAATCCAACCCCATCCCTTACAAATCAAATCACGAAGGTACATCCCATAAATGCGGACACGATGGGCATATGGCTATAGTTACCGGTCTCAGTAAGTGGTTACACCAAGAGCCATTTCAAACGGGCTCTGTAGTTTTGCTTTTTCAGCCAGCTGAGGAAACTGGAGAAGGCGCCAAACGCATGATTGAGGACGAAAAATTCTCCAAACTTCAGATAGACTATGTTTTTGCGCTTCATAATATTCCCAAGGCGCCAATGCACAACATCATAGTAACGGAAAATGGATTTTCAGCAGAAGTAATCAGTGTGGTCATAAAACTCAAAGGCAAGGAATCCCATGCTTCAGAACCTGAAAATGGCATCAATCCAGCCGTGGCCATATCAGAACTGATTCAAGCTATAGCCAAACTGAATGTTTCCGATGTATCCCATCCAAACTATGCCATTATCACACTGGTACACATCAACATGGGGCAAAAATCCTATGGTATTTCCCCTGCCCAAGGAGAACTACACTATACCCTTCGCACATGGAGCACATCCAAAATGGACGAATTGAAATCAAACTTAGAGGATCTAGTGCGGTCAACAAGCCATCAACACAAATTGCAATATGCACTGGAATGGCTGGAGCATTTTCCCGCGAGTACCTTGGACAAAGAAAGCAATGCGTTGGTAAAACATGCCGCCGAAGCCAATAATTACAACATCTTAGAGCGAAAAACCCCCTTCAAGTTTGGAGAGGATTTTGGATGGTTTTCCAAAAAGTACAAGACTGCTATGTTCGGGATTGGTGCTGGAGAATCTACCCCTGCCCTACACCATGCAGATTATGATTTTCCGGATGAACTCCTGGCAACTGGATTTTCCATGTTCAAAGCAATACTCATTCATTTATTACAGAAAGCCCAAGAATAGTATGTCGATTGTTCAGGTTTGATTCTTGATTCCATTGCATTATATTTGTATCGTACACGATTTAATCTTTTACGATATGAATACGAGTTTATTTCAAAAAATAATGCGAATAGTACTTGGAGGAATGATGGTTCTGGCCGGTATAGGCCACCTTACCTTCCAAAGAGAAGAGTTTCAAGCCCAAGTACCCAGATGGTTGCCCACCAGCCCCGAATTCATGGATTTTGTGGTAATAGCATCAGGTGTTGTGGAAATTGGATTGGGATTGGCCATGATTTTCCTTTGGAAACATCAAATAAAAGTGGGGATCATCTTGGCTATATTCTATGTTTTGATTTTCCCTGGAAATATTTCACAATACACCAATGGCATTGATGCTTTTGGTTTGGACACCGACCAAAAACGTCTGATTCGGTTGTTCTTTCAACCTGTATTGATTCTTTGGGCATTATGGTCTACCGGAGCTTTGAAACATTTGATCAGTAAATCAAAAGAATAAAATGAATGCCCCTGAACTTTATTTGGAGAACCAACTTTGTTTTCCTCTTTACGCCACTTCGCGGCTGACCACAAAAATTTACGCTCCCTATCTGGAAGAATTGGGAGTTACCTATCCGCAATATTTGGTTTTGCTCACGCTGTGGCAATACAACGATCAAAGTGTGACATCCATAGGTAAGCGACTCTACTTGGAGTCCAACACCCTTACCCCATTGTTAAAACGTTTGGAGCAAAAAAGGCTGATTGTTCGCAGCCGTTCCAAAACGGATGAACGGACGGTAATGATTACTTTAACGGATGCTGGCAAAAAACTCAAGAAAAAAGCGTTGGAGATTCCCAAAAAAATAATTGCTTCTTTTGAGGATGACACTATCACTGAAGAAGAGATGATTTTCTTTCAAAAAACCTTGTTCAAACTGTTGAATGTGTTGAATGATAAAACTTCTTAAACCAGTTTAATTTTTAAAGAGCCAATTCAGGATATATTTGTTCCTATCAATAATTTCAACGAATCCCATGAAAATTTCATTCATCATTTTACTAAGTGTTCTATTCTTCAGCTGTAACTCAAACACAACTGAAAATTCGGTCAATAACGAAGGTTATCAACCCCAAGTGGAAGCCTCGGCTTCAGATACTTTGACAACACACTTGAAGCCCTTCAAAGAAAACCTTCCTACCATCGGTCTCTTAATGTACAATGGCGTTCTTCAAAGTGAAGTTGTGGCGACTTCGGATGTGTTTGCAAAACCATCGGAAGAAGGAGAACAACTTTTCAATGTAATAACCATAGCTGAAACAAAAAATCCAATAACCACTGAGGAGGGTATGCGTTTTATTCCGGATTATACGTTTGACAATTGCCCTAAATTAACCGCGTTGTTTGTTCCCAGTGCTTACGATATGTATGCACAGGTACACAATGAAAAAATCGTGGAATTCATCAGAATAAAGAATAAAGAAACCGAATACACCGTCAGTAATTGTGCTGGAGCACAGCTCATAGGCAAATCTGGAATCGCGGACGGCAAGAAAATTGTAACTTGGATAGGTGGTGGTGAACAACTTCAAAAGGATTATCCCAACCTAAAAGTTCAGAACGATAGTTTGGTAACTTTTGTAAAAGATGGTAAGTTTTACTCGTCCAATGGTAATTTGGCCAGTTATGTATCGGCATTGAATCTTTTGGAAACGATGACAAGTAACGAGCATCGTGATTTTGTTGAGAGTTATCTGTATTTGGACCGTCTTCAAAACTGGAACAGACAATAATTTATTATGTCCAAACAAAAAATTGTAGTGCTCACAGGAGCGGGAATGAGTGCCGAAAGCGGCCTAAAGACCTTTCGGGACGAAAATGGCCTTTGGGAAGGTCATGATGTAATGCAAGTGGCCTCTCCTCAAGGTTTTGCCCAAAACCCTGAATTGGTGCTGGAATTTTACAATCAGCGAAGACGGCAATTATTGGATGTCTCCCCAAATAAAGGTCATTTGGCGCTCGCCGAACTGGAACAAGGATTTGATGTAAGCATTGTCACCCAAAATGTGGACAATCTTCATGAAAAAGCAGGGAGTTCCCATGTGGTTCACTTGCACGGCGAACTGTTCAAAGTGCGCAGTACAGTCAATGAAAACCATGTATTGGACTGGGAAAAAGATTTGATTTTGGGAGATACAGATGACCACGGACACCAGCTACGCCCCCATATCGTATGGTTTGGCGAAATGGTCCCAATGTTGGAAACTGCAGCGCAAATTACCCAGCAAGCTGAAATATTGATTATTATAGGCACCTCTATGCAAGTGTATCCAGCGGCAAGTTTGATTCACTATGCACCCGATGAAACTCCAATTTATTTTGTAGACCCAAAACCCAATATTCGGTCAACCGATTTCAACAACCTTACTGTAATCCCAAAAACTGCTGCCGAAGGAGTTCCTGAACTGGTAGAGCAACTTTTTAATAGTTAGCCCTAGCCCCATCGGCCCAAGCTACCAAAGCTCTGATTTGTTCCTCTGAGAGTTTGGCATCGCCATGGGTCCAGGTATATTCGTTGAGGGGCATACTGCCTCGTTTTACCTCTTCGACCACTTCTTCCAGTTTGTGGTCCTTCTTTTCCATATCATAATTCTCCCAATCAGAGAAATTCAGATGTCCTTTTCCATCTTCGATATGGTCGGCCAACCAATAAGACACCGGAGCAATGTTATTGTACCAAGGATATTCGGTATTGGCGCTATGGCAATCGTAGCAGGCAGTTTTTAAAATTTGTTTTACCTCTGGCGAGGGTTGGGTTTCAGCTTCAAAAGCGGCTACATAGTCGCCTTCTGCAATGTTCTTCTCAGGACGATAAAATTGCATGGCTATTAGAATAACCAACAAGGCAATTGCTATTTTTTTCACTATTTTCATCACGTTCAGGATTTTAGTAAATATATCGATTTTTTGTGACCAAAGAGCAGCTTCATACTACCCTTCACTCCGGCCGAATATCCAAATCACAAATTGATGGATTGGTCATGCAATTGGAGAAGCGACCTCAATTGGCCCAAGTGCTTTATCAGGAAGTTTTATTGGAAGATAAAGAAGGTACGTTTAATGCGAGCTGGACATTTGACCACTTAATGCGTAAAAATCTTTCATTAATCCTTTCCTTTTTTGAAGATTTTGTCAATGGCTTATCCGAATTAAAGACGGAATCCTGCATCCGGCCCATTGCCCATGTTTGTGAGATGGTCTGTGAATCCTATTTCAAAAAAAAGCAGCCTGAATTCGTTCAAAACATTACGGATGAACAATTGGAAAAAGTCATGGCTTCTTGTTTTGATTGGCTTATTGGCCCAATGAACATGGCACCAAAGGTATTTGCCATGACGAGTCTTTATTATTTGGGCCTAAAGTTTGATTGGGTCCACCCCGAGCTCAAACTGGTTTTGGAGGAAAGCTACGCTTCGGGGACCACAGGATACAAGAACCGGGCAAAAAAAACTCTGGATAAGTTGGCCAAATTGGGTGTCTAAACCGCAGCGTTTAAGTATCTTTGATGCTTTCAAAATTTTCCTGACCATGTCATTGACACAACTTAATGCCATTTCGCCGATTGACGGCAGATATAGAAGCAAGACCGAAGGTTTAAAAGACTATTTTTCGGAAGAGGCACTAATCAAATACCGTGTTCAAGTAGAAATTGAATACTTTATCGCATTATGTGAGGTGCCCTTGCCACAGCTGGCCGATTTCAACACCGCTTTGTTCCCTGAATTGCAGAAAATCTATCAAGAATTTTCTTCTGAAGATGCACAGGCCATCAAGGATATAGAAAAAACCACCAATCACGATGTAAAAGCGGTGGAATACTTCATCAAACAAAAATTTGATGCTTTAGATCTTCAAAAATATAAGGAGTTCATCCACTTCGGGTTGACCTCGCAAGACATCAACAATACAGCTATTCCTTTGTCCATTAAAGAGGCGATGAACGATGTTTATGTGCCATCTTATTTGGAAGTTTTTGATAAATTGAAAGAACTTGCCAAGGAATGGGAAAATATCCCCATGTTGGCCAGAACGCACGGCCAACCAGCTTCCCCTACTCGCTTGGGCAAGGAAATCGATGTGTTTGTGGAACGGTTCAAGGAGCAGTTCAATTTATTGAACGATATACCGAGTGCCGCCAAGTTCGGTGGTGCCACAGGAAATTACAATGCACACAAGGTTGCCTATCCTGACAATGATTGGAGGGTATTTGGAAAACAATTTGTACAGGAAAAACTAGGCCTGCACCACTCCTTCCCCACTACACAAATTGAACATTACGACCACATGGCTGCTTTGTTCGATTGCTTAAAGCGCATCAATACCATTTTAATTGATTTGGACAGGGACATTTGGACCTACATCTCCATGGATTACTTTAAGCAGAAAATCAAAAAGGGAGAAGTCGGCTCTTCGGCTATGCCTCACAAAGTAAACCCCATTGATTTTGAAAATTCTGAAGGGAACCTGGGCTTGGCCAATGCCATTTTTGAGCATTTGTCCGCCAAATTACCTATTTCTAGATTACAGCGTGACCTTACGGACAGTACTGTTTTAAGAAATGTAGGTGTGCCCTTTGCACATACCATTGTTGGGTTCCAATCTACTTTAAAAGGATTGAACAAACTCGTATTGAACCAGGCCAAATTCGAAAAGGATTTGGAGGACAATTGGGCCGTGGTTGCAGAGGCCATCCAAACCATTTTACGAAGGGAGGGCTACCCCAACCCCTACGAAGCCTTAAAAGGTTTGACCCGGACCAACGAGAAAATCAACCAAAAATCCATTGCCGATTTTATTGAAACCTTGGAGGTTTCAGATACCATCAAAGATGAATTGAAACAAATTACCCCAGCGAATTATACCGGGGTTTAAATTTGAGCCGGTTCGAGCGCAGTTGAGAACTTAAACTGTCCCTACAGCTCTGCTCAGGGAGCGTTATGTGTCATTTTGAAGAAGTGCATGTTATTCCGTGCGGTTACTGAGCGCTGGTCATTGAGCGAAGTCGAAATGAGGCGAAGCACGACACGGAATCCCATTCGAGTGAGAACGTGAAACGAGTTCAGGTTGACATTGAGGTTCCTCGCCCGTGATAGCTATCGAGAAACCCTGAATGACAAACAAGAACATTCGAGACCTTTAGTGGAATTCCTGCCAGCGTTAGTCAGTCATATCAGACAATTGCGCAAAAATAGATTTCTCGACTGCGCTCGAAATGACAAAAAATCCAAAAATCCAGCTATCCGACTATCCTTCCTTATGAATCTCCACCTGATGTGGGTATGGGATTTCAATACCAGCCTTATCCAGAGCTATTTTAGAGTTTTCATACGTTGAGAAATAGACATCCCAATAATCTTCGGGCTTGCAAAAAGGCCGCACCGCAAAATTTACAGAACTATCAGCAAGTTCCATCACATTTACAGATGGTGCAGGGTCTTTGAGCACCTTCGGGTTGGATGTCAGTACGTTCAACAAAACTTCTTTCGTCTTTTTGATGTCTTCCCCATAACCAACGCCGATTACAGTATCAACACGCATTTTTCCTTCTGCCGTATAATTGATGATATTCCCGTTGGCCATAGCGCCATTAGGGATAATAGCCAATCTATTCTGGGGAGTTACTAGTTTTGTAGTGAATATTTCAATGCCCTTTACACTTCCCAAAACACCTTGTGCCTCAATAAGGTCTCCGATTTTATACGGTTTAAAAATCATAATGAGTACTCCGCCCGCAAAGTTTGACAAAGAACCCTGCAGAGCCAAGCCAACAGCAAGACCTGCTGCTGCAATTACAGCGGCAAAGGTGGTTACATCGACCCCTAAACGGGAGATAACGATAATAATCAGGAATACTTTTAGTGCCCAAGAAAAAAGATTCAGCAAAAACTTTTGGAGTGATTCATCGTACTTGCTCTTAGACATGACCTTACGGGTTCCTCCAATAATTTTTTTGACCACCCACATACCCACGATGTAGATGATAAGTGCCGTAATCAGTTTAGGACCAAATTCTTTGGCGAGTTCGATCCCATAATCGAACCATTCTTGTGCTTTTTCCATGATGCCTAGGTTTTGTTAGTGTTCTTAGAATGAGACACTAAGATACTAAACTAGGTCACTATATCTGTCAGAAATAAAAAAGGACGACAAACGTCGCCCTTTTCGTACTTATATGATGATTGGGTTTTAGCCTTTGAGAAAATCTCCAATCTCCCCAAGCCCTTCTCCTTTGTAATCGGATTTTTCAATGGCTTGCATGAGTTGAATAATATGTGCTGGGTTCATATCCTTGCCCAATACCCGTACCAATGCAAAGCCTTTGTCTTGGCTATCACCAAAGATAATCACTTCGTCAATGGCATCCTCGTCCCCCAAATACTGAATGGTACCTTTGCCGTATTTTGAATTGATCTTCATCAATTCCACAAATTGATCGCCCTTAAGGATTTCTCGTACTTTTTTCTTTTCGATTTCATACTCGGCCTCATTGTCGGCATTCTTTTTAAAGGCCAACAAATTGAACTTTCTTAAGGATTCAATGGCTTCTTTCTGTGTCGGTGTCAAATTTACCTCATCCATTTTAAGAATACTGGCGGGTACATCAATGGACAAAAAGTTCGGGTTTTCCGAATTGTCCACATAATACTCTTGTAGACTGGGCTGCGAAGCACACGAAGCCAGGAGCAAAGCTCCGACCGCCATGATGGATTTAATTAAATGTTTCATCTTTTTATTTTTTTGATTGATTTTGTAAACTGAAAATCAGTTGACAATAATGAGTTGGTGTTTATTGTGTTTTGTTACAATTCCAACCGATTATTGTCAACCGAAATACAAACTTATTTGTTCTTCTCTGCCTCGTTCAATTCTTCGGGCAGGTTCATCTTTTTGGTCAACGAACTGATGTTGTTCAAATCGATGTCTCCTGTCAATGACAAAATCACTGTTTCAAACCTTTGACCATTGGCCTCAATATCCTTCATCCCGGTAACGAACATGAGCAGTTCACTCACATGGTCCGAGTCTTTACCTTCTTTGATATAGAACTTCACATTGGCGTCTTTGTCCTTGATTCGCATCAATTCCTCCATTTTGGAAGATCTTAGGTAGCTGTCCACAGAGGATTTCATATCATCACCAATTTTCTTGCTCTCGGTAGTAAATACCTTCAAGCTTTTCAAGCTGTTTACAATGCTTATGAATTCCTGTGCTTCAGGATCATCGGTTTCGATATCCATTTTGGCCAACAGGTTGAACATGCTCTTGTTCACGATTACCGTGGTTACATCGTCCAGGTCTTCAAACTTGTCAAAAACCGATTGTGAAAACCCTGCCAAAGGCAACAATGCCATTACTGCGATTAAAATATACTTCTTCATTTTGTTTCGTTTTTTAATTGTTGTTGTAAATTTTTTGTTTTGCTTCTTCAAACTCGTTGAGGTAAGCCACCTTTTCTGTGCCGCGATTAAAGTTTTCCGCTAACAGATCAAAGGCTTTTTTGGTTTCCTCGTAGGCGTACTCCGCCTTTGCTTGTTCCAAACGCTTTGTTTCTTGGTACTGATTACCAAAATAGATGCCAAAGGCGAGAACTACTGCCGCTGCAACGGATAGCCACTTGTAATAGTTTACTCTAGGTTTTAATGGTACCGGCTTGGTGTACTTTTCTTCCTTGGCCATGGAAAAGTAATTGAACATGGGTTTGTACTGTTCCAAGTGAGGCGCGACCTCGTCTTGTGAAAAATACGCCCTAAGTGTTCTTTCTTCGTCCACCGTTGCGGTGGCCTCGAAATACTTCTCCAATATTTTTTCTATGTTACCCAATTCCATAGCTATGTTTTTTTGTTAATTCTTCTCTTACTGTTTTTCTTGCCCTCGACAATGCTACGCGCACTGCAGTGGGTTTCATGTCCATGAGCTCGCATATCTCATCGAACTCGTATTGCTCTACATCCCGTAGTTGCAAAATCATTTTTTGTTGTTCTGGCAGTTCCTCCATGATTCGCTCCATCCAACTTACGCTGTCCTCGGCCTCCAATTGTTTTTGTAAAGAGGTGTTACCGTCGGTGTAATTGCTGTGAACCAATTTCAGGTTTCCTGCTTGCTTGGACTTTAAGCGGTCCAAACAAAAGTTTTTGGTCATGGTCATGGCAAAGGCCTCTACATTTTTATACTTTGACATGGACTCGTTCTTTGACCATAGCTTCAACAAAATCTCTTGAGTGGCGTCCTCTGCTTCTTCTCTGGAAACCAACAGGCGCTTTGCGAGCCTGTACAGTTTATCCTGAAAAGGTAAAACCACGTTTAAGAATTCTGTTTGTTTCATTTGGTTGTCTTAGTTGTTTTTGTGCCGTTCTTATCGACCTACACTATCACGACGATACATATCGAAAATTGTTACAAAAAATTTGTAATCTGCTTAGATAAGGCTATTTTGCAAGGCAATTTTGCATGGTTACCCATGTAATTTTACTCATTTCAACCTACACCTTTACTGATTTTGGAATAAAATTTGAGTAAATTCATTAAAAATTAAGCTATGAAAAAGTATTTCTTCCTTTTTTTAGGATTATCCCTATTTGTGTCATGTAGCAATGATGACAATGGAATAGATCCTGGTCCAACACCTCAACCCGAACCAAATCCTGACAATGTTGATGTCGATGCACAAAATTTCATGTGGCAGGCCATGAATCTCTGGTATTTTTGGCAAGGAGAAGTTCCCGATCTTGCGGATGATAGATTTTCCACCAATGCGGAATACACTGCCTTTTTAGCGGCAAACACGGATGCAGAAAATTTCTTTTATAGCATTTGCAATAGGCATGAGGAAATTTATGGCTCAGAAACCGCTATAGACCGATTTAGCTTCGCCTATGAAGATTATCACGATTTGGTCAATAGTCTATCCGGGGTATCCAAAAGCAATGGGTTGGAATTTAACTTAATGTATAAATACAGTACTGGAAATGAGATTTTCGGTTACGTACTCTATAAAGTCCCTAACTCCAATGCTTCTGATAAAGATATTGTTAGAGGGGAAATTTTCACACGTGTGGATGGCGTTCAGTTAACAGATATCAATTATACCAATCTTTTGTTTGGCTCCAATGACACATACACCTTGGGAATGGCCCATATTGAAAATGGTGATTTTGTGAACGATGCTAAGGAAGTAACACTAACCAAAGTAGAGAACCAGGTTGAAGACCCTATCTTGGTAGCGAAAACCTTGGACGTAAACGGTACTAAAGTCGCTTATTTAATGTACAACCGCTTTTTGAGCAGTTTTAATGACCAACTTAATGAAGCCTTTGCCGGTTTCAAGGCAGAAGGTGCGACTGAACTCGTTTTGGACATGCGCTACAACCCAGGTGGCAATGTCAACACTTCCCGTTTGCTCGCCAGCATGGTTTATGGCACCAAAACGGGAGAAGTCTACATAAGACAGCGCTGGAACGATAAAGTTCAGGAACAGTTTACAGAATTGTTCGGATCTGGGTATTTAGAGGATAATTTTGAAAACTCCGTAGGAGAAAACCCCCTTAACTCATTAAACCTGAGCAGGGTGTTTGTTTTGGCCACAGGGGATTCCGCTTCAGCAAGTGAATTGGTCATGAACGGGCTTGACCCTTATGTCGATGTTATTCATATAGGTGAGACTACACGTGGTAAAAATGAATTCTCAATAACTTTGGTGGACAATCCAGATTTAGGTTTTCCTTTTTATTACTATGCAGGGGAAAAAGAAGAAGTTGAAAGTGGGATAAACCCAAATAATAGTTGGGGACTACAACCTTTGGTTGGTAGAAACGAAAACGCAAATGGTTTTTATGATTACACCAGCGGACTGGTTCCAGATATTGCTTTGAGCGAAGACTTAACCAACCTTGGAGTCTTGGGCGATCCAAATGAGCCGCTTTTGGCCCGTGCGCTTGAAGAAATCACAGGGGTTTCCGCCAAAATAGACCTTACGGTAGAAATGGCTGCGGAATCTTTTACATCTTCAAGGTTCCAAACTCCTTTAAAGGACAATATGTATTTGGATAAACCATTGCAATTTAACAAATAATAAAAAAAGCGGCCGATCGGCCGCTTTTCTTTTTTTAAAGGTTCAGGTTGAGACCCACCCTAAAATTTCGTCCTCGGGTCGTGAATCCAAGCAATTCCCTGTAATCCTCATTCAATAAATTATCCGCATTCAGGAACACATTGAGCTTATTCGGAATCAGTTCGTGTCTAATGGAAAAGTTTAATAATGAAAAGGGATCCAAAGCAATATCCGAATACGTAGCAAAATCCGTATCAAAACGTTCGCCTGTGTAAGCATAGCTTAACGATGCATTGGTACTCTCACAAAACTGGTACCACAAGGACACATTGGCCTTATGCTTGGGAATACGGATGGCATTGTCCCCTTTACGTTCCGTAAAGGTATAATTGGCATTGACACTAAAAGTACTCCAAGGCAACCACGTAGCTTCCACTTCTACCCCATTGGCATCGATTTCGTCTGCAACGTTAATGCTCATATAATTGGCATCATACCCAATGGCATTGGTTTCGTTTCTATCAAAATAAACCGTACTGATTCGGAATGTATTATCCAGTTTAAATTCAATACCCCCTTCAATCGTAGCGTTTTCTTCTGGCTCTAGCTCTGGATTGCCACCAAAGGCGCCGAACAACTGCGTTAAATTAGGAGTGATGTATGATGTTGCATAAGAACCCATCAATTTCACATATCCGTTTTCCGTGTCAAACACGTAAGATGGGTTCACGTTGTACACAAAATGATTGCCATATTCGGAGTGATTGTTCAGTCTCGCACCCGCGTTCAGATTCAATCCAAAATCCGAAACATAGACCACATTGGCATAGGGGTCAACAATGGTGAAATCAACCTCTTCGGCAAAAACAGCCTCATCTTTGATATAATTTACCCCTAGAATGGTATGGAATCGCTTACCAAACACATATTTGTTGTACACATCCAATACCCAATTGCCTCCCTCGGTAATACTTTCGCCAAAGGTGTCGTTGGCCACAGACTCGTAATCCGTATAGGCCGCGTTCAAGTGTATGGAACCTTTTCCATAGCCAAGTTCAGATGACAGACCAACGCGTTGCTGCTCGTTCTGACCTAAATTAGGCGCCTCTGCCATGGTGGCATCATATTCATTTTTAAATTTGGTCTGATTCCCGTAGACCTGAATCCCAAAGCTTTCTGTAAACTGATAACCCAGCTTTACATTGGTGCTGAAGTGCGAAAAAATATCCTCTTCGTTCTCAGGAGTCACTGCAGCGGAGAGACCACTCTTGTATCTGTTGGAAAAATCAACGCCATAATTGAACTTGCCCAAAGTACCATTTACATTCGCGGAATTTTGAATACTTCCGATATTGTAATTCTGGTCATCCGCAGCCTGATTGGTCCCTACGCTGGTCTCAAAATTACCGGCAATCTTCTTTTTAGAACTCTTTTTTGTAGTGATGTTGATCACGGCCGTAACCGCATTGGTTCCATAAAGCGTACTTGCCGCTCCTTTGATAATCTCGATGGACTCAATAGTGTTTGGCGAAAGCAAACGAAGATCATACTCCGCAGAAAATGTGGATGGATCCTGCACACGAACACCATCGATAATAATCAAAACCTGACGACCACGACCACCTCGGGCATACACCCCTAGCACATCGCCATCACGACCACGGCTACCCGCAATCTCGACACCACTTTTGGTATTGATGATTTCCGCAACCGTCCTGCCTTGATTGCGTTGCATTTCCTCAGCCGTGATTTTGATCACTGTTTTTCCTGAGTTTTCTCGTTTCAACTCAAATTTTGAATCGCTGACAACAACCTCTTCCAGTTGTTGCACTTTAAGTGAATCTTGCTGTACATTTTGCGCAAAAATCCCCTTACCCGCCAATAGGGCGGTAATTAACCATAAATGATTTTTTTTCATTTCGTTTAATTGAATAAACGGGAGAATAGTATGTGATGCATACGTAAACTTTTATCCCGAAAGTTTAACATTGATTGTTTGAATCTGGCAGGTCTCCTGGCTTGTGTTTTGTCTCCTACCTTCCCACCCATTGGGCAGTGGCTTTGAAGAAAAGACAATCGCCTACTACGTACTGATGCTCAAAAAACATCAGTGCCGATTCGGCACATACATTTACAGTTGCGGGAACAGCTCCGGTTTTGCACCGGATTCCCTTTTAATCCCACGGAAAACTCCGTGCGAACCAAAATTCGGGGTCAAAGCTAATCAATCTGTTTAATCTTTTTCCGCAAAAATTAAATAATCTTACTTTTGACCTATGGCAAAAAATCAGCGGTCAATTCTATTCCTCAGCTTTCTTTTGATGGTATTGATAGGGTGCAAACAAGCAGAAAAAAAGCAACCTGTTCAAAATCAAGAAACAACATCAACAATAACCTATGCAACGGGCTTTACCGTTAATAAAGAGGCAGACTTCACTGTAATCGAAGTTACCGGAGCTTGGCCCGGGGCGGATAATTTCACGTATGCCTTGGTTCCGAAGGAAAAACTACCAACCATTTCGTTTCCCCGTGACGCTTACGATGCTATCATCGGTACCCCGATTGACAAAGTGGTCATCACCTCCACAACCCACATTGAACCCTTAAATCAATTGGGGGTCCTCAATACCGTGGTAGGTTTCCCGAATACGGATTACATCTCCTCCCCAGAGGCCCGAGAACTGGTGGAAAATGGGCAAATACAAGATTTGGGGATGAATGATGTTCTCAACACCGAAATGGTACTTGCTTTAAATCCAGAACTCATCGTCGGATTTAGCATCAATAATGAAAACAAAGCTTACGACATCATCAAAAAGGCAGGAACACCCGTTGTTTACAATGGCGATTGGGTGGAGCACACCCCTTTGGGAAAAGCGGAGTGGATCAAATTCTTTGCCCCTTTCTATCAAAAAGAAGCATTGGGCGATAATATTTTTGCACAAATTGAAGCCTCATACCTAGAGGCGAAAGAAATAGCCCAAAAAGCAAAAACCAAACCAACGGTTTTAACAGGTGGGCTTTACAAAGATGTATGGTACGTAGCAGGTGGGAAAAGCTGGATGGCCAAATTTTTAGAAGATGCCAATTCCGACTATCTATGGGCCGATAACGATGAAACGGGCAGCATAGGCCTTAGTTTGGAATCCGTATTGGAAAAAGGTCAAAATGCTGAAATATGGTTCAATTCTTCTTCGCAAACCACTTATGCCGGATTGGGACAAGCAAGCACACATCATATTCAATTTGATGCCTTTAAAAACAAAAAAGTGTACTCCAATGCCATAGACAAAGGAGAAACGGGAGGGCTCATCTTTTACGAATTGGCACCAAGCAGACCTGACGTTGTTCTAAAAGATTTTATCAAAATATTGCATCCGGAATTATTGCCTCAACACCAATTACAGTTTATCAAACCTTTACAATAAATGCATGTTTCAAAAACATATCGCATTTCCTTTATTTTTTTGGTGCTTGCATTACTGTGTTCATGGCTTTTGAACATTAGTTCAGGCTCGGTATCCATCCCTTTTGCAGATATTCTGTCCACCTTGTTCGGAGAAACACCAGAAGTCACTTCCTGGGAATATATTATTTGGGATTATCGTATTCCCAAAGCATTTACCTCCATTTTGGTCGGGGCAGGACTTTCCTTAAGCGGACTTTTAATGCAGACCCTGTTCAGAAACCCTTTGGCAGGCCCTTTTGTATTGGGAATCAGTTCGGGTGCCAGCCTGGGCGCTGCCCTACTTTTGATGGGTGTCTCCTTATTTACAGGATACACCTCATTCTCCTTTTTGGGAGATGTATCCTTGGCCATTGCCGCAAGTATCGGTAGCTTTTTGGTCCTTTTGATTGTTATGGTCGTAGCTCAGCGTGTCAAGGACACCATGGCCTTATTGATCATCGGATTAATGTTTGGCAGCATCACCTCGGCAATTGTGAGCGTTTTGGCCTATTTCTCCAGTGCAGAAAATTTACAACGCTTTATTTTTTGGTCTTTCGGGAGTGTGGGCAACCTATCCATAAATCAATTGCTTTTATTGGGGAGCATTGTCTTCGTCGGTGTTTTGCTGAGTATTATCTCCATAAAATCGTTGAATGCCTTTCTTTTGGGAGAAAACTACGCGCAGAGCTTGGGAGTTTCCTTAAAAAAATCCAGATTGACCATCATTATTGCAACTGGATTATTGGCGGGAGGTATCACTGCTTTTGCAGGGCCCATTGCTTTTGTGGGATTGGCCGTTCCTCATTTGACCAGACAGATTTTTGATACCATGGAACACAAAGTATTGATTCCCGCAGTAATGCTGTACGGCGCCATTTTAATGTTGTTGTGCGATACTTTGGCTCAACTGCCCAACTCTGCCAGTGTGTTGCCCATAAACGCCGTCACATCCTTGGTAGGAGCTCCTGTGGTCATCTGGCTCTTGGTACGTAAACGTAAAATGATGTTCTGATGTCAAAAGTTAGTCGAAACATATTGTCCATCGCCAAGCTGTCCATTGGGTACGGTTCCAAAACCGTGGCCAACAACATCAATTTTGATTTGGAAGCCGGTATGCTTTGCGGTGTGGTAGGCATCAATGGTATCGGAAAATCGACACTGTTGCGCACTTTGGCTGGATTTCAGCCCAAACTATTCGGTAACATTCTGTTGCATGGCGAACCGCTCGAAAAATACATCTCAAACACCCTATCAAAAGAACTTAGTGTGGTGCTGACGGAACAACCTGCTTCCAAAAATCTAACGGTGCAGGAATTGATTGCCTTGGGGAGACAACCCTATACCAACTGGCTGGGCACCTTATCAAAGGAGGACAGGCAACAGATTCAGGCTAGTTTAGATGCCTTTTTGCTGAACGAACTCCGAAACAACAAATGCCACGAACTGAGTGATGGCCAGTTACAACGGGTGTTGGTGGCGCGAGCGATGGCTCAAGATACATCGCTGATTCTTTTGGATGAACCCACTACGCATCTGGACCTCTTCCATAAAGTACAGATTTTAAAGATGCTTCAGGCATTGGCACATGATCAACAAAAAACCATCCTGTTCACTACCCACGAAATTGAATTGGCCATTCAGTTGTGTGACCGCATATTAATCTTGGACGGAAAAGAGCATCCCTTCGGAGATCCGTGTCAACTCATAGAAAAAAAACACTTTGACAGCTTGTTTCCTTCGGAAATGGTTCAGTTTGATGGTAAAACCGGTTCTTTTAAAGTGAATAAGTAAGTACACTTTCCATTTCGGCATCAAACGGAATCCGTTATCTTTATCCTTCAGAAACTTTTTCATGAGTACGGAACTTATCTATGTAATTATTGGCATCATTGCTTTGGCCATTGGCCTCTTTGCGGGGATGTATATTCAAAAACTGAAAACCAAGTCTACGGAGAGTGTTTGGGGAGAACGAGAACAGCAATTGAACGCTACCATTAAATCCCTGAACGATAAATTGTTGCTCAGTGATGAAGAGCAAAAACAATTGCAACGTGAAAAAGAACAGCAGAGCAATCAAATTGTGCGTTATCAAGCCGATTTGGAAAACCTTCAACTAAAGAACAAGGAGCAAAAGGAGGAGGTTGAAAAACTTCAAGAAAAGTTTACCAAGGAATTTGAAAACCTGGCCAATAAAATCTTAGACGAGAAAAGTGAAAAATTCACCAAGAGCAACAAGGAGAACATTGAAAACATCTTAACACCCCTCAACAAAAAAATCAAGGAGTTCGAGGAAAAGGTGGAAAAATCGCAAAAGGAAAACATCAGCATCAATTCCTCCTTGAAACAACAACTCGAAAGCTTACAACAACAAAACCTGAAAATTACCCAAGAAGCAGAAAACCTGACCAAAGCCCTCAAAGGCGATAGCAAAATGCAAGGGAACTGGGGCGAATTGGTCTTGGAGCGCGTGCTTGAAAAGTCTGGCCTAGAGAAGGATAGGGAATACAGTGTGCAACAAAGCTTTAAACGCGAAGATGGTAGTCGGGTCATGCCCGATGTCATCATCCACCTGCCCGATGGTAAGAAAATGGTCGTGGATTCCAAGGTGTCCCTAACGGATTATGAGCGTTTTACCAACGCAGAGGAAGAAGACAGACCCAGGTTTTTAAAAGACCATATCAACTCCCTACGAAGACATGTGGAACAGCTGTCCTCCAAAAAATATGAAGACCTCTACGAGATGGAGAGTCCCGATTTTGTATTGATGTTCGTGCCGATTGAGCCAGCTTTCGCCATTGCAATCAATGAAGACAATTCGTTGTACAACAAAGCGTTTGAACAAAACATCGTGATTGTGACACCTTCCACGCTGCTGGCCACCCTTCGAACCATTGATTCGATGTGGAGCAACGAAAAGCAACAACGGAACGCTATTGAAATTGCTCGACAAGCGGGTGCGCTTTACGATAAATTTGAAGGTTTTGTCACCGACCTGACCAAGGTGGGGAAAAAGATGGATGAGGCCAAATCTGAGTACCGTGGAGCCATGAACAAATTGGTGGAAGGACGTGGCAACATCGTCACCACTATCGAAAAATTGAAGAAAATGGGTGCAAAAGCGAAAAAGTCGCTTCCCGAACCCATTTTAAAACGAGCCCACGAAGACGATTTTGAAGAATTAAACGAGAAAGACTGACCATGAAAAAATTCCTGACCATTTTCATTGCAGCCATAGTCATTGGTGTTGTAGGGTACTTTTCCTTCATTTATTACGTGCCCTACAGTGAAGGATATCGTTCTGGTGAGCTCATCAAATTCAGTAGAAAAGGAGTTTTGGTAAAAACATGGGAAGGACAGATAAGTCAAGGCTTATCGGGCACCAATGTATTTTCGTTCTCCGTTGAGGACAGTGAAAAGGAAATCATTGAAAAAATGAAGGAGTTCCAGGGCCAGTACATCAAAGTCACCTATAAAGAACGCTATGCCACCTTTTTCTGGCTGGGCGACACCAAATATTTTATCACAGAAGTAAAATCAGAGAAATCACCGATTTTCAGAAACTAATATGAAGAAATTCAAATCATCCAGGGAAAGTAGAGTTTCCATTACCGAACTCATGCTACCCTCCCACTCTAATTTTGGAGGCAAAGTACACGGTGGGCACATTCTTAATCTCATGGACCAAATAGCCTTTGCCTGTGCTTCCAAACACTCGCAAAGCTATTGTGTAACCGCTTCGGTAAATCGGGTGGATTTTCTAAACCCGATTGATGTGGGCGAACTGGCCACATTAAAGGCTTCCATTAACTATACCGGGAAAACTTCGATGGTCGTTGGGGTACGCGTGGAGTCCGAAAATGTGACCACAGGGGAGGTCAAACACTGCAACTCCTCCTACTTTACCATGGTGGCCAAAGGTAAAGATGGAAAAAATAAAAAAGTTCCTGGACTCATTTTAAAGACCAAACAAGACATCCGCCGTTTTGCGCGCAGTAAAGAGCGTAAGCAATCCGCTTTTAAACGCGATAGCAAATACGAATCAAATAATTTTAAAGTAAACGAGTACGTGGAGTTCCTACAGGGGGAAAACGTTAAGATGGATTTTGATTGAGTTTTGCCGCAGCCTCCTCATCCAAAAACCAGACTAAGTTCCCTGATGATGGATTGACCAAGGATGCTGGGTAAGCATCAGAACCTTCGGTTTTCTCCACAACAGCTTCTACCTTTTTCGCTTTGGATGCCCCAGTGACCAAAAAGATCACTTCTTTAGCTGCGTTGATGACTTTTCCGTTGATGGAAACCCTTTTTTGACCTGAATCAGGGTGTGTGGCCACCACACAATGGTCATCTGCATCCCATAACTCAATCTGGTGCGGAAAAATGGAAGCGGTATGACCGTCATCGCCCATTCCCAATATGACCAAATCAAATTGAGGTACCTCCTCTACCCTGTCCAAATCTATTTCCAACAGATTGGCGTAGCGCATTGCTTCGCTAATAGGGTCCTTTTCACCCAAAATCCGGTTGATGTTCTCTTTGGGCACTTCAATTTTGGAAAATAGGTGCTCTACGGTCATTTTAAAGTTGCTTTCCTCATCCGAAGGAGGAACACAACGTTCGTCTCCCCAATAAAAATGCACCTTGCTCCAATCCACTTTGTTGGCAAAGTTCTCGGCCAACACATCAAAAACTATCTTTGGTGTACTTCCTCCGGATAATGCGACGTAAAAAGCCTCTTTATCTTGTAATTGATTCACAAAATAGCTGGAAAACTCTTCTGCTACCTCTTGCTTATCTTTATATATTTTTAAATCCATCTTAAATTAGTTTTTGGTTCTCGACCTTGGTTTATCCTGAGCGCAGCCGAAGGGCTCGAACTGACATATTTTTCCTAACTCCTAAATCTAGCAGATCACACAGTAACCAGGGTCGTCTGCCAAGTTTTCGCTGGGATTGCGCCAATAGCCCTCATCTTCAATCAAGTTATCAGCATTTTCGGGTCCCCAGGCTCCTGCGGCATACCCATACATGCGCACATCCTTACCACTGTTCCAGTAGTTCAAGATAGGGTCAACAAATTCCCAAGCAGCTTCCACCTCATCTGCTCTCGCGTACAGGGTAGCATCACCCTGCATGGCATCCAGCAATAAACGCTCATAGGCTTCCATGACATAGGTTTCAGCCAAATTGGCATAATAAAAATCCAAATTGGCCCGCTCTACCTTAAAGCCTTGACCAGGTACTTTTACCCCGAACTTGACCAAGATCCCCTCATCGGGCTGAATCCTGATAATCAACTTATTGTCCATCTCTTGCATTTCAGAGCCTTTGAATATCTGATGATGCGGTTTTTTAAAGTGAATCACGATTTCTGTTACTTTGGTGGGCATGCGTTTAGCGGTCCTTACATAAAAAGGAACCCCGTGCCAGCGCCAGTTGTCCACATAAAACTTAATGGCAGCATAGGTCTCTGTAGTGGAGTTGGCATCTACGCCATCTTCCTCACGATATCCTTTGACATCTTTACCATCGACCTTGGAAGCAACATACTGTGCCCGGATGGTATTTTCAAAAAGTTCCTTTTCATCAGTCATTATTCGCAGCGACTTCAATGCCTTGACTTTTTCATTTCGAATTTCTTCGGCATCGGCACCGATTGGAGGTTCCATTACCACCAAAGAAACCAACTGCAACAAATGGTTCTGGAACATGTCCCGAAGAGCCCCGGACTTATCATAATATCCTCCACGCTTTTCAACCCCTACGCTTTCAGCATTGGTAATTTCAACATGTTGGATATAATTACGATTCCAAAGTGGTTCAAAAATACTATTGGAAAATCGGGTCACCAATAAGTTTTGAACCGTTTCCTTCCCTAAATAATGGTCGATTCGGTAAATCTGATGCTCCTCAAAATATTTATGGAGACCTTGGTTCAACTCCTTGGCTGTTTCCAGACTGTAACCAAAAGGTTTTTCCACGATCAAACGTTTCCAACCATTGTTTTGCGTGTTCATGCCCGCATCGGATAAATTCTGCGAAACCGTTTCGTATAACGTAGGCGGTGTGGACAGGTAATAAATGATATTCCCTGAAGTATTGTGTTTTTCTTTTAGTGCTTCGACCCTTTTTCTCAACGGTCCGTAATCGGTATCATAGCTATCGCCTAGATCTTCATAATAAAGCTTGTTGGCAAAATCCTTTACCTTGCCATTATCCAAATCTTTGGTCTTTTGCTTCAAATATTCGCTATCGTAGACCACACGGTCCCGAAACGCCTCGTCCGTTAAGTCGCTACGACTAACGCCAAGAATCACGAAGTTTTCTGGCAATTGGTCGGCCAAGTATAAATTGAATAAGGAGGGTATTAGTTTTCTAGCAGTCAAATCACCCGATGCCCCAAAAATCACGAGCATTTGATTATCGGTCTTTTTCATAGTTTTTTTCTTTTCTGGCAAATTTTTTGCTCGTTGACAAATTCAGTCCAATATGATGTCAATATTTTTGAGCATGACGAATATAAGGTTTATTTTAGGTTCGTAATTAAAGAAACATCAACCTTGGTGATGTCTTAACACCTAAGAAGAAGAAAAAATATAGAATGGCAGACACGTATGATTTTGGCCTTGTGGGCCTTGGAGTAATGGGACGTAATTTTATTTTGAATGTGGCGGATAACGGATTTACCGCATTCGGAAATGATTTGGATGAAGAAAAAGTGAGTGCATTGATTGAAGAGGGAGGTGATCCTGCCAAAGTGAATGCCACTTCCGATGTAAAAACGTTTGTACAATCGTTGACAACTCCCCGAAAAATCATGTTATTGGTGCCAGCTGGAAAAATTGTGGACAGTGTCATCGAAGGATTATTGCCTCATTTGGACGAGGGCGACATCATTATTGATGGAGGAAATTCTTTTTATACCGATACCGACCGTCGTGAGTCCTATCTAAAGGAAAAAGGCATCAACTTTTTTGGCGCGGGTGTTTCTGGAGGAGCCGAAGGTGCACGAAAAGGCCCCAGTATTATGCCAGGTGGGTCAAAGGAAGCATACCAACACGTAAAACCCATTTTCGAAGCTGTTTCAGCCAAATACAAAGGTGAGCCTTGTGTGGCCTATCTCGGGCCAAAATCAGCAGGGAACTATGTGAAAATGGTGCACAATGGCATTGAATACGGTTTGATGCAGTTGACTTCCGAGATTTACGACCTGCTTAAAAAGGCAGGCGGACTTACCAACTATGAGCTGCACAAAACCTATTCTGAATGGAATGAAGGTCGATTGCAATCCTTTTTGGTGGAAATCACCTCTGAAATCTTTGATCAAAAAGATGATTTGACCGACAATGACCTTGTGGATATGATTCTGGACAAGGCAAAGCAAAAGGGAACTGGAAAGTGGACCTCTCAAAACGCCATGGATTTGGGCATTCCCGTACCAACCATCGATATTGCAGTGAGTATGCGAGAGATATCCGCCTTAAAACCAGAACGCATCAAAGCAGACGAGTTGTACGACCGTCCTTCACCAAAAGCGGTGGACAAAGCTGATTTCACTAAAAAATCGGAGCAAGCCTTGTACTTTGCCTTCATCATCACCTATGCACAGGGCATGCACCAATTGGCCGATGCCTCCAAAGAATACGGTTACGAACTGGAATTGGGCGAAATTGCCAAAATATGGCGTGCAGGCTGTATTATCCGTGCCGCGATGTTGGCCGATATTACCGAAGCCTACCAAGCTGATAAGGATTTACAGAACCTATTGCTTTCCCCTTCCTTTGTGGAAAAAGTGCAAAGCACGGTGGATGCAGCACGGGAATTGGTAAGTTATGGAGCCGCAAATGGTATTCCACTGCCAGGATTGTCCAATGCCCTTACCTATTTTGATGCCTATACCAGTAGTCGACTGCCGTTGAACTTGATTCAGGCACAGCGTGACTACTTTGGGTCGCACACCTACGAGCGCTTAGACCGCGAAGGTATTTTTCACACGGAATGGGAGAAGTAATTTAAACCTTACACGGTATGTCGATAAAAGGCTGGGGAGTTATTTTTTTAATCGGGTCTGCCATATCTTGTTCTCAAAAGCAAAATAACAAGGATATAAAAGATTTGGTAATGACCCAATTACACAATACACATACCAATCAAGAATGGTTTGTCCCTACCAATATCGCACTTGAGGGATTAACGTATGAACAGGCGATTTGGAAAGACAGTATTGCCAACCATTCCATAGCAGAATTGGTTTCCCATATCACTTTTTGGAGCGAGATGAATTTGCGGTCGTTCAAAAATTTGAAAACTACCGAACAAGAGATAATCAATGATGAAACTTTTCGGACTCCTTCAGAAAAAGAGTGGTTACAAACATTGAAGCGGTTGGATAGTATTCAACGTAAGTGGGAAACCTCCGTTAAAGAATCGAACGACATCAAACTAAAAGACTGGAGTGATGAAATTGTAAATATGAGTGCCCACACAAGTTATCATACTGGTCAAATTGTCTTTATTAGAAAACAAAACGGATGGTGGAAATGAAAAAAAATCTCCTCCTTTTAGCCTTTACCTTTTCCCTTTTGACCGCATCGGCTCAAAAAGAGCCTTACGTGCTCTACAACGTCAAAGGCAAGAAAGTCTCGTATAAAAAAATGCTCAAGACTCTTGAGAAAAAGGATATGGTGCTGTTCGGGGAATTGCACAACAACCCCATCTCCCATTGGTTACAATATGAGCTTACCGCTGAGTTGCACGACCAACGACAGCTCATTCTCGGTGCGGAAATGATTGAAGCCGACAACCAAGACGAACTCAACGATTATCTTTCGGGCAACATAGACTACAAAGCTTTGGATTCCACAGCACGGCTCTGGAACAACCACAAGACCGATTATGCCCCTTTGGTTGATTTTGCCAAGGACAGCAGTTTGGTTTTTGTGGCCTCCAACGTGCCCAGACGCTACGCCAGCATGGTGTATAAGGGTGGTTTCGAAGCCTTGGACTCCCTCCCCGTCCAAGAAAAAGAATGGATTGCCCCTTTGCCCATTGCTTATGACCCTAAACTGCCTGGCTATCAAAATATCCTAAAAATGATGGGGGATCACGGCAGCCCCACTTTAGTGATGGCCCAAGCCATCAAAGACGCCACTATGGCACACTTTATCCTTGAAAATTACAAAGAGGGAGCCTTGTTTCTACATTACAACGGAGCCTATCACTCAAATGATTATGAGGGCATTCTTTGGTATCTTCAATTGGAACGACCCGATTTGGAATACGGTACCATCTCAACAGTAACACAGAAAAATGTGCACAAACTTGAGGAAGAAAATAAAGGAATTGCCGATTTTATCATCTGCGTGGACGAAAATATGACAACTACGTATTAATACAAGCTGTCGCCTCGAGCGCAGTCGAGAGGTCTTCTTGAGAACTTAAATGGTCTCGACTACGCTCGACCTGACAATTACCGTCCAGCTTAAAAAGCCTTGGTAAAATCTATAAAATTACTTTTTCACAGTTGTGTCCACTAAGGGATAATTTGCTTATTTTTAAGAAACTAAATAACCGACCTCATGAAAAAATTACTCATCACCATGCTACTCCTCGTGGCCATAAACCCTTTAGGGTTCGGTCAAATGCAATCTAACCTGGAGTTATTGGATATCTTTAATATGGAAAATGTTTCCGATCCACAGATTTCCCCTGATGGCTCCAAAATCATCTACGTAAGGAACTTTAAGGATGTGATGACGGACAGGAATCTTTCCAACCTCTGGATCATCAATTATGATGGCACCAACAATCGTCCGTTGACTACGGGCAATCACAATGACTTCGCCCCCAAATGGTCTCATGATGGGTCTAAAATCGTTTTTAAATCCAACATGGCGGATGATAAAATGAAGCTCTACCTGATGTGGTTGGACACCAAGGAAACCATGGCCTTGACCAATACACCACAATCGCCAGGGTCCGTTTCATGGTCTCATGATGACTCTCACGTGGCCTTTAACATGTTTGTGCCTGAGGCCAATAAATCCATCGTTAAAATGCCCAGCAAGCCAGAAGGCGCCAAATGGAATGAACCACCCAAGTACATTGATAAAATGAATTACCGTGGCGATGGTGCCGGATACTACAAAGGCGGAAATTCCCAATTGTTCACATTACCTATTAGTGGAGGCACACCAAAACAATTGACTTTCTCTGAGTTTGATCATGGTGGACCCGTTTGGGCGACGGACGATACGCATCTATATTTTAGCGCCAATTTCCATAAAGACGAAGAACTGGAACCTGCCGATAGTGAGATTTATAAAATAAATATCAATACTGGTTTGGCCATCCCGCTAACTGACCGCTATGGACCTGATTCACATCCAGTCTTGTCTCCAGACGGTTCAAAAATCGCCTATTTAGGTTATGATGACCGTTTGCAGGGCTATCAACTGACTCAATTGTATGTCATGAATGCTGATGGTTCCAATTCTCAGTTGATTTCGGGCGACTTTGATCGAGATGTGGGAGATATGGCCTGGAACAGTAAAGGGAATGGACTGTATTTTATTTATACTGATCAAGGAATGGGCAAATTGGCATCAATCAGTCTATCCGGAAAAGTAGCTGATATTACAGATGGATTAGGTGGTTTATCTTTGGGAAGACCATATAATGCAGCCAGTTTTTCGGCATCTACCAACAACAAGTTCGCGTACACTTTAGGTAACACAAGCCACCCCTCCGATTTGGCAGTGGCAGACACCAAAAGCTCCAAACGCCTGACAGCCGTTAACGATGACCTTTTTTCTTTTAAAAAGCTGGGCAAGGTTGAAGAAATGTGGTGGGAATCATCATACGACCAAAGAAAAATACAGGGTTGGGTGGTAACTCCTCCAGACTTTGACCCATCAAAAAAATATCCGATGATTCTTGAAATCCATGGCGGACCATTTACCAGTTATGGCGAAGTCTATTCTGCCGAGATTCAGGCCTATGCAGCCGAGGGATATGTAGTGCTCTACACCAATCCACGTGGTAGTACCAGCTATGGAGAAGAATTCGGAAACCTTATCCACCACGATTATCCCAACCATGACTACGAAGATTTAATGTCCGGCGTGGATGCCCTTTTGGAAAAAGGATATGTGGATGAGGACAATTTGTTTGTGACCGGAGGTTCTGGTGGTGGCGTACTGACTGCTTGGATTGTGGGTAAAACCGACCGATTTAAGGCAGCCGTTGTGGCAAAACCTGTCATCAACTGGACCAGCTTTGTGCTTTATGCCGATGGGGTTCAATTTTTCTCCAAATATTGGTTCGGCAAAAAACCTTGGGAGGACCCAGAAAACTATATGAGACGCTCTCCCCTTACTTATGTGGGTAATGTGACCACTCCCACCATGCTTTTAACGGGAGAAGAAGATTACAGAACCCCGATAGCGGAATCCGAACAGTTCTACGCAGCTCTTAAATTGGAAAATGTGGAGACCGCAATGGTACGAATCCCTGGCGCTGGACATGGTATCGCCAACAAACCCAGCAATTTGATAGCTAAAATTGCAAGCGTACTGGCATGGTTTGATAAATACAAGGAAAAAGAATGAACCCATCAACCATTAAAAAATCAATATGCATTCTTTTGGTATGCACCTTGCTTTCCTGCGTGGAAAAACGGGATAAGGTTGTAGTAGAGCCTGTACAGACACCTAAAATTGATGTGGAAGCTGAGTTGGCGAAAATCGAAAAAGTTCGACAGTCGTTTGAGCAAACAGTTAAGGAAAAACGATACGGCGACTTGGGCAAGTTCACCACAGAGGATATGATTTCCATTGGTCCCGGTAGTGAAGACTGGATTGCTTATCGAAAACTAAGGGAACAATACGGAAACAAATTCCGCTACGACAGTATAAAAATGAATCCCAAAGAAACCGTGATATTGTCCGACACCATGGCTTACGATTTTGGGATAAGCTCCGTGTTTTACACCGATGAAAACGGAACCGTTCACAAAATGGAGGACACTTTTATGGTAATTATGAAAAAAGACAAAGATGGTAAGTGGAAGTTGCACCGGGAACTTGCATCATCATTAGTAATAGAATAAATTTAAATCCTGTATATAAACATTCTAACAATGAAAGTTACTGTAAAGAATAGCTTGTTGTTCCTTACAGTTTGTATTTGTCTTTTAGGATGTTCCCCCAGTACAAACGAAAAGAGCGCATCGAGTGAGAAAAGACCTTATGAAGGTCCCATAATTGACATGCACCTCCACGCATTGGAGGAAAACGAACTATCGCCTGAGCCTATGGCGATGTGCACACCCCTGGCCACCATTGTGCAACATTTTGACCCGCAAAACGATTTTGGCGATGTTTTTTGGGACAAAGCGGCGAAACCAGATTGCGAGGCCCCCTATTGGTCTCATGTTAGTTATAAGGAATATGTGGACAGATTGAACAACCAGGTGGAAAAATATAAGATTACCGCCATCACAAGTGGAAGTCTTCCCGCCACCAAAAAACTGATGGACCATTTTCCCAATCAATTTATGCGGGGGATTCAATTTCGTATCAATCGAGACAGTATCCCTGTGGATAGCTTAAAATCGTTGGTTCAAAACGAAGGACTGGACATATTGGGCGAAATAAGTAACCAGTATGGAGGTATTGCTCCAAATGACCCCAGAATGCTCCCCTATTATGCGTTGGCCGAAGAGATGGATGTCCCTATTTTACTTCACATGGGAAGTGGCTTGCCTGGGACCCCATTATTTTTGAATCCTGAATACGAAGTGGCTCACTCTAACCCACTTTTACTGGAAAAAGTACTGAAAAAGTATCCTAAAATGCGGATTTCCGTTGCACATTATGGGGAACCATTTATTGACGAGCTTATTGCAATGATGTACCACTACCCTCAACTTTATGTAGATTTAGGTGGGATACAATGGTGCTACCCTAGCGAATATTTCTACCAAAGTCATTTAAAAAAATTGGTCGATGCTGGCTTTGGAAAGCGCATTATGTTCGGTTCTGATATGATTATTTGGCCGGAACTTATAGCTGAATCCATAGCCATTATAAATGATGCTGATTTTTTGACCTACGAACAGAAATCGGACATTTTTTACAATAATGCAGCCAGGTTTTTAAGGCTATCCAAGGATTGATGTAAATCTTATTTTTTCAAGCAACCCATCAACTATATCATCATGAAAAATCAATTTCTACGTAGTATCACAACAGTACTGACCATTGCTTTTGCCACAAGTTGTAAGCAGCCCGTACCTGAGGCCAAATCGGGTAAGGAATATTCGGCGCAAATACAAAAAATCATTGAAGAAAAAAACGAGCAGATTCAAGGATTTTATGCTTCGGGCATGATTGACTCCGCTGCCACCCATTTTGCAGGCAACAGTATTCAATTCATGCCCAATCAACCAGCAGTTGTCGGGATTGAGAACTATAAGGCCGCTTGGAAACAAAACATCCAATTTGGCAAATGGGAATTTGACCTCAATACCCAAGAAGTAAAGGCCAGTGGTAATTTAGCTACGGAATACGGGAAATACACCATGACATTCACGCCAAACGAGACCTCTCCCATACCCGCAATGGAAGACAAGGGCAATTATATGGTACTTTGGGAAAAATTGGACGGCGAATGGAAAGTGGTCTGGGATGCCCCTGTAACAGAGCTTCCATTACCAAGTCAGGCTCCAGACTCAACCATGGTAGAGTAAACTTCACTCCTATTATGATTCAACAACTCCACATACCCAAAAACCCAGCACTTTTACAGGTAGTAAAGTTTATAACCTATGTGGAGTTGACCCAAGAAGACATCTTGGACGGTAGAACCGCCATATTTCCAAACGCCACTACGAACATCCTGTTCTCCCTGGACGAGGACATACTAGTTAATCAAACATCTTCTTCCAATTCTATTTATACCTCGTGCAGCTCTACCGTTTTTTTTAAACCTTTTGAGGGGATGAAATTCATGACCGTGCAATTTCACAGCTACGGGCTTTCCTATCTAAAAAAAATCCCTGCATTTGAATTATTGGACGCTTTAAGCCATCTGGACATTATATTTTCCGCTAGCGATATCGAACGTGTCTCTTCCCGGTTGAAGGAATGTAAAACCATAGGAGAAAAGTTTACCGCATTGGAAATGTTCGTCAGTAAGAAAATAGGACTGCCGGAAGTAGACCCCAGACTCCCCTATTCGTTGCAGCTTTTGAATTCCGAACATTCCATTTCCATTGATGCGTTGAGTCAATCCCTGTGCATTTCTAGCCGAGGCTTGCAAAAGCTCTTCAAAAAACATATTGGGATGAGTCCTGTTTATTACCGAAAAATTATTCGCTTTAATAAAGCTGCCCAGTTACTCCTGAACGATTCGAACAACTCATTAACTCAGGTTTCCTATGATTGCGGCTATTTTGACCAGGCCCACTTCATTAAGGATTTTAAGGAATTCGGGGGCATCTCCCCTTCGGAGTTTTTACGGTTAAAATCAGATAGTTCGGATTTTTACAATTATAAGGTCACAGAGTTACATACCTTGGATGCACTCAACCCATAGTCCATCAAATGATGAAGAGAAATTTAATCGGATTGTTGTTATTCTCCATTTGGGGAACATTGCATTCACAACAATACACCGGTCCCATAATCGATATGCACATACATGCCTACAACCAAGAACTTGGTGGTATGATGTTTGGCATGGACCATCCGAATCCACTCAAAAACGAACTATATAAAGGTGTAAAAACGCCTGAAGCGCAAAAAATGGAGACCCTCAAAAAAATGGATGAGCACAACATTGTGTTGGCGCTGACCTCCAATGGCCAATTATGGAAAAATGACGACCCAGAGCGAATTCTGGTCAGTGGACGAAATATGCCCTTGGAGCAATTAAGAAGTATGGCAGAAAACGGAGAACTAACCGCCATTGGTGAACTTAATCCGTTTTATAGGGGCGTTACAGCTGATGATGCATCATTGAGACCCTTGTTCGATTTAGCTGAAGAGATGAATATTCCTATCGGTTTTCACATTATGCCAGGAGGACCTCCTAGTGGGCTCTACCACTTAGGAATGAATGAAATTAGAGTCAGAAACGCCAACCCCAAACAATTGGAAGAAGTATTGGTGGAGCACCCCAACCTAAAGATTTATGTAATGCACGGCGGATGGCCCTATTTGGAAGATATGAAGGCTATGCTATATGTACATCCGCAACTGTATCTGGATGTGGCTGCGATTGACTGGGTTTTGCCAAAAGCTGAGTTCCACAACTTCATCAAAGGATTGGTAGATGCAGGTTTCGGCAAAAGAATCATGTTTGGAACCGACCAAATGATGTGGCCCGAGACCATCGATATCGCTATAGATGCAATCAATTCTGCCGATTTCTTGACCCTAGAACAAAAAGAAGATATTTTTTATGATAATGCCGCCGAGTTTTTAGGGCTTTCAGCATCGCTAATCGCCAAACACAAAAAATTGTAAACTATAAGTACCCATTAAACTATCAAAATATGAAATTCATAAAATCAATAACCCTCCTTTTGACCTTTGCGATGATTTCCATTCAGTATTCGATAGGTCAACAAACAGACAAAACAGAGGGACTTTCCAACCTTATTGGAAGGTTATATGTCAATGGCACCCTGCATGGAGGGGTTCTAGTGGCAGAAGGTGAAGATATCCTCTACCGAGATGCTTGGGGAGTGGCCAATATAGACCAACACACCGCTTTGACCGTTGACGAGAAGTTTACCATTAACAGTATGGGTAAAATGTTCTCATCGATACTTATTTTGCAGCTTGTAGAAGAGGGAAAACTCTCCTTTGAGGATAAACTAAGTGATATGCTGCCCGAATTTCCACACAAGAGAGCCAAAGACATTACGCTGCACCACCTATTGGCACACCGCTCTGGAGTTCGGGATTATGGATTATTACAAATGGCAGGCCAACTTCCGTATAATTTGACACGAGATCAAATGTTTTCGGAAATTGGCAAAATGGATTTAAAGTTTGAGCCAGGTTCTAAATTCAACTACAGCAATTCGGGATATATGCTTTTGGGTGCAATCATCGAAAATAACCGTGGGAAACCATTAAAAGAAGTTATGCTAGAGAGAATTTTTGAACCACTTGGAATGCAGAACACATCCATGATTTATAAATATGATCTTGATGAATTGCCACAGTACTTTTTACAGGATGGAACTGTTTACCAAGAAGACGATATGGTCATCTACGGAGGTGACGGTGCAGAAGTTTCCACTATGGATGATATGTATACTTTTATGATGGCCCTTGGTTCCGATAAATTGTTATCCAAAGCTATGTGGAAACTAGCATTTACACCACACTCCTTTCCGAATGAAGTTCCTGAAGACGCTTGGCCTCCTCCACATCAGGATCCTTATGGATATGGTTTTAGTATTATGGAATTACCTTTTGATGGCGAAACAACCGCTACAGCAGTGGGACATGGTGGAGCAGGTTTGGGAAGTAATTATGCACTCCGCTTTTTAGAGAGTAAACGTATCATTGTCAACTGGAACAATATTTTTAAGAACCCGATACTTTTTGATGTCATCAACTATTTGGCAGCAAGCAATTAAACACCTTCGTTTAAAATCAGAAGCCCGGTTCACAAATGTGAACCGGGCTCCATTTTGGGTAAATCAATAGCCAAGACAGTAGGTAAAACTATCGATTCGGGACTTAATTCCAGCCACCGCCCAAGGCGCGGTACATATTTACCTGGGCCAATAGCTGGTCTCTTTTGGTCTCTACCAATTCCATTCGGGATTCCAAGGCCTCACGCTGTGCCAAAAGCACCTCGATGTATTCCACCCTAGCGGATTGGAACAAACGAGTGGACAGGTCTATGGATTCCGTTAGGGCCTGTACCTGACCATCTTTCAAATCATAGCTCTTTTTTAAGTTATCGATGTTGGACAACTGGTTGGCCACTTCGATGTAAGCATTCAAAATGGCCTTTTCATATTCATAAACTGCTTGCAACTGTCGGGCCGTAGCATTTTTATATTGCGCCTTAATTGCATTTCTGTTGATCAAGGGGGCTACCATATCGCCAATGGCTGAATACAACACAGATTCTGGTGTGGTGGTCAGGTATTTGGTATCGAACGCTTCCAATCCCAGACCTGCCTTTATGGTAAACTGTGGATAAAAATTGGCTTTGGCCGCTTTCGTATCCAACTTGGCCGCTTGCAATTCAAATTCAGCGCTACGCACATCGGGACGATTCTGCAACAATTGCGAAGGAATTCCAGCGTAAATCACATCAATGGGGGTGTCGATAAAATTATCGGAAGCCCGCTGAATATGTTGTGGAGAGCGACCTATCAAAAAGTTCAATCGGTTTTCCACTTCCACGATTTCCTGCTGGATTTCATATTTATGGCTTTGGTTTTTCATGACCTCGGCCTGAAAACGCTTTACGGCCAATTCCGTGGCACGGGCAGCTTGTTTTTGCAGTTTTACCATGCGCAGTGCATTCTGCTGAATCCCCAAGTTCTGATCAATAATGGCCATTTGATTGTCCAAAGCCATCAGCTCATAATAGGAATCGGCTATTTCAGCCACCAAATTGGTCACCATGAAGTTTTTACCCTCCACACTGGACAGGTATTCAAAAACCGATGCCTTTTTCTCGTTGCGAAGTTTCTTCCACACATCAAGCTCCCAAGTGGCGAAGGCCCCGACCATATAATTGGTCAGGGGCTCGGGAAACTCCTCGCCCTCCTTTACCCCGAGGTTCTTTTCCACAGCCCCGTTTCGGGTATATTCGCCTACTTTTTCAACCTCGGCACCAGCCTGAAGGTTAACAAAGGGCAAATACTCCCCTTTCTTGGCCTGAATCCTATTCTTGGCCATATCCACTTGCTGCAACATGATGTTCAGCTCTTGGTTTTTTACCAAAGCTGAATCAATCAGCGCAATGAGGTTGGGGTCTTTAAAGAATTCCTTCCATTCCACCAATCCCGTGTTTACCGTATCGGCTGACTGGTTTTGATAGTTGTCCGGAACCGCTACGTTCTCGTCCCTGATCTCGCGAGTTGGCACACAAGAATAGAGGGCCACCATCGCTATCATTCCGACTAAAAGTGATTTTCTATGCTTCATCTTGGTCACCATTTTTCTTTTTCTTTCCATTTCTTGTGGTCATTTTTTTCAAAAGTTTATTCACTTCTTTCAAGCGAGTGCGCAATCTGCTCTCGCTATCATCATTCTTAAAGAATTCCTCCGAAATCGGCTCATCATGCTCATCCTTGATCAAGCTCTTACCATCTGCCATTTTAGCAAAAACATAATACAGACCCGGAATCAGCAAGACACCGAAAATGGTTCCGATAAGCATACCGCCCAAAGCAGAACCTCCGATGGTACGGTTTCCTATGGCTCCTGCACCAGTGGCCACCACCAATGGTATCAAACCAGCGATAAAGGCAAAAGAGGTCATCAAAATTGGCCTAAAACGTTGTTTAGAACCTTCGATGGCCGCTTCGAGAATGGTTGCACCCTGTCGGTGTTTCTGGACCGCGAACTCAACAATTAATACGGCGTTCTTACCTAATAGTCCCACCAACATGATCATCCCGATTTGTGCATACACATCATTGGACAATCCCATGAGCTTCAGCAGGAAGAATGAACCAAACACCCCTACCGGAAGTGATAGGATTACCGCCAATGGCAGTAAGAAACTCTCGTACTGGGCCGCTAACACCAAATACACGAATATGAGTACCACAATGAATATGTAAATGGACTCATTTCCACGTTGGGCTTCGTCATAGGAAAGACCTTCCCACGCTATATCGTATCCTCTTGGCAAATTTTGCGCTGCAACTTCGCGGATGGCATCAATGGCATCGCCACTGGTATACCCTTTGGCTGGCAGTCCACGGATGGCTGCCGAATTATACAGGTTATAGCGCGTTACCTCGTTTGGCCCCAAACGTTTCTCCATGGTCATAAATGAGGAATAGGGTACCATTTCCCCCTCTTCATTCTTAACAAAGAGCTTTTCCAGATCAGATGGCATACCACGATATTCAGGAGCAGCTTGGGTGTACACCTTGAAGAATCGTCCGAACCGGATGAAACCCTGCTCATAGGTACTACCAATCAAAATGTTCAGGTTCTCCATGGCTTTTCCTATGGAAACCCCTTTTTGCATGGCGGCCTTATTGTTGATTTTCAACTCGTACTGCGGATAATTGGCAGCATAGAACGTAAACAAACCAGCCAACTCCTTACGCTCACGCAAGGCATCCATAAACTCATTATTGATTCTTTCGAACTCATGGTAATCCGTACTATTGGTCTTGTCCAACAAACGCATTGCAAAACCACCTGATGAACCGAAACCTGGAACCGCTGGGGGCTCAAAATATTCGATGACCGCACCGAGGTCTTTGGTCTCTTCTTCCAATTCTTCCATAATGTCGTGCACGGAATGTTCCCGTTGCGACCATGGTTTCAGGTTGATGAGACAAGTACCTGCGTTGGAACCACGACCTTCCGTCATGATCTCATAACCTGCCAAAGAGGAAACGGATTCAACTCCTTCAGTCTCCTCACAAATGGCCTGAAGCTTTCTGGCCACCTCGTTGGTCCGTTCCAAAGTGGCTCCTGGAGGTGTCTGGATAATGGCATAGATCATCCCTTGGTCTTCATTGGGGATAAATCCGGCGGGCAATACTTGGTTTGTAAAGAAAATACCCGCACAGAAAGCCAGTAACACTCCAAAAGTGACCACTCTACGGTTTACGATTTTGTTCAATACCCCAACATATCGTCCCGTAAGTTTTTCAAACCTACCATTGAACCAATCAATGAATCGGTTTACGGGGGATTTTCGTCTTGGTTTACCATGGGTGTTTTTCAGCATCATGGCACAAAGAACCGGTGTCAAAGTAAGGGCAACTATGGCTGATATCACAATAGATCCCGCCATGGTTATTGAGAACTGTCGATAGAATACCCCCACAGGTCCTGTCATGAAAGAAATAGGGATGAACACCGAGGTCATTACCAAAGTAATGGCAATAATGGCTCCACCAATTTCTCCCAATACTTCGTAAGATGCCTTGTAGGGCGTAAGGTTCTCCTCTTCCATTTTTACGTGGACGGCCTCCACGACCACAATGGCGTTGTCCACCACAATACCAATCGCCAATACAAGGGCAAAAAGCGTTATCAGGTTGATGGACAGTCCAAAGAGCTGCATGACGAAGAATGCCCCAATCAGCGATACGGGTACTGCAATGATGGGTATCAAAGTTGAACGCCAGTCCCCTAAAAAGAGGAATACCACAATAGCCACCAGAATAAAGGCGTCACGAAGGGTATGCAGTACTTGATCTATGGATGCATCCAAGAAGTTGGATACGTCATAACTGATTTTATAATCAATTCCGGGAGGCATATCGGCCTCAAGTTCATCCAGTTTCTCTTTAACAGATTTGATCACATCGCTACCATTACTACCAAAGGTCTGTTTTAATACTATGGATGCTGATGGATCTCCGTCGAGATTGGAATAAATATCAAAGAACTCACTACCCAATTCAACATCGGCGACATCTCCAAGTGTGAGGATTTCCCCATCATCATTGGCCTTGATAATTATATCCTTATATTGCTGGGGTTCGTTATATCGGTTCTGATAGACCAGTACATATTCCAGGGATTGCGCCTTTTTTCCCGAGCTTCGCCCTAAACGTCCAGGTCTGGCAAGAATACTTTGCTCTTCCATGGACTCCAGAATCTCTTCTGCGGAAACGTTATAAGCGCGCATTCGGTCTGGCTTGAGCCATACTCGCATGGCAAACTTACGGCTACCCAAGATCTTGGCACTTGCAATACCGTTGATACGCTGGATTTCAGGTATCATTTTGGTGTATGCATAGTTGTACAGGAATTTTTCATCGTTGTTCTTGGCATCACTGTACAGGTTCACATACATCAACATACTGGGCTGAACGGGGGTGATCACAACCCCTTCCCGTTGCACCAGCTCGGGCAACAAGGGCATTACCTGATCCACCCGTGTCTTTACCCGGACCACGGCTTGGTTGGGGTCGGTTCCTGGTTCAAAGATCACACGTAAGGTTCCTTCACCAGCACTTGTGGCATCCGATGCGATGTACCGCATACCCTGAACCCCGTTAATGGAGGTTTCCAGTGGAATCAGAGTAGAGTTCACCAATACATCGGCACTTGAACCTGGGTAGGCAATGAATATATTGACCGTGGTAGGTGCGATTTGCGGGAACTGCGAAATGGGCAGTTGTTTTATGGCCAACAGTCCCGTAAAAACAATAATGACCGAAATCACTATGGCCAATACAGGTCTGTGAATGAATTTTTTAAACATAATAACTAAGGATTATGGGATTGTTACTCAGTGTACAAATCAAGGTGGGAGAGTACGGATTCGGGTTTTTCAAAATCGTAATGGATTTTCTCCCCACTTTTTACCATCCGGATACCTTCCAAGAGCACTTTGTCGTTCAACGAAAGCCCTTTTTCCACCACAAATAGGTGTGGTAATTCAGCTCCTACGACTATTTCCCGCTGTTGTACGGTATCGTTCTCATCGAGTACAAACACAAATTTTTTGTCCAACACCTCGAAAGTTGCTTTTTGAGGGATAAGCATCGCTTTGTCCAGCGACACTTTCATCAAAATGCTTCCTGTCTCGCCATGTCTCAGAATACCATCGGGATTGGAGAAGGTTGCCCTAAAAGCTATGTTTCCCGTTTCGTGATTGAATTCCCCCTCAATGGTCTCCACAACACCTGGCTGATTGAACTTTTTGTTATTGGCCATTAACAGTTCAACGGCTTGTTTTTCGTTCTTTTTGGCACTGGTTATGTAATCCAAATATTCGGCTTCGGGCACATTGAAGTACACCCACATCTTGGAGTTGTCGGATAGAGTCGTTAAAAGTTCACCTTCGTCCAAGAGACTACCTTCTCTTGCCTCCAAATGGTCCATTATCCCATCAAATGGGGCACGGATATCGGTAAATCCCAAATGGGTCTCGGCCAATGTGACTTCTGCTTTGGCTCTATCAAACTCCGCTTTGGCCATGGCAAGTTCGTTTGCGGACACTACATTGCCATCTGCCAATAATTTGGTGTTCTCATACTCTATTTCGGCCACTTCCGCCTCTGCTTTGGCCTTTTGAAGGTCTGCTTGGTAGACATTGGGCATAATATGAAACATTTGCTGTCCTTTTTTTACATGTTGCCCTTCATCCACATAAATGTGCTGCAGGTATCCTTTTTCCAAAGCCCTTAGCTCAATATGCCTAATGGAATGGATTTGACACACATAGTCCTTGGTGATTGAAGTGTCTTTTTGAATGGGACTGGACACGAGAAATTTGGTTTCTTCCTTGTTTTCGTGTTCTTTGGATTCGCAGCTTGCATAGCACATCACTACAAGCAAGCCGATGAAGATGGAAAATCTCCTCATAGTTTTACTGGTTTAAAAAATGTTTAGAAATGGTCAAGGGAAGTCCGAATCCACATAAAGGGACCTGCCCTTGGTTATTGATTATTACCCAAAGGGTTGCGGATAGATGCAAAGCGTTAATTCGGCTCTGCTAAAAAAGAAATTCTAAATTCGGAATACCTGAAACCTAACATGCTTCCTTATGGATGAAGCTGATTTGGGTATGGAAAACCCACATTTGGTGTTAGATTCCAAAAACAGTTGCCCCCAAGAGGCGGCAAAAATATTGGCAGTCGAAAAACTGCCATACTCTAAAGAAAAACTATGTGATGTCGTTTCTTCCTCACGCTCATCCTTTTCTTCAATGTCTATTTCTGCGCAGTGTCTTTTTTCTAGCCCTGATTGCAATGCATTGAACGAAGCGAAGGAATGTTGATTTTCTAAATTTTGAAAGTAACAAGCATTGTCCGCATCCGAAGTATGTTGCGAATCTGCATACAAATTAATGAGTCCTCCCAACAATAGGATGAATAGGGGAAACAAATATTTTGCAAATGCTTTTTTCATTTGGGGAACAAAACTATGTCAACCAAACTTCTCCAACAAATAGTGTTTGTTAATTATGGTTAAATTTTAATTGCAAGCTGTTTTTCTTGATGAAAATTTCGTAATGGTCCCATTAAATTCCATTTCATGCAAAATTGATTTTTCAAAAAATAGCGGAATTGGCTCTGAAAAATTAATATTTTATCTTAGTTGTACTTGAAAAACAAAGGCTTCTATATGAAAAATCGTCCTGCCATTATCTTTTTGGCTTTGCTAATGCCATTATCTTCCTGTATCGACAGCTCTAGGAAAAAGAAGGATATCGACTTAGAGGCCGATGCTCTTCATACGGTTTCCATTGACGGGGATTACTCCATAAGCGTTCCAAAATTCATGAATGGCACCACTGGATTGAACGAAGAAGCATCACTGCAATATCAAAGTATACGTCGTGAAGCCTATGTTATTGTAATTGATGAACCCAAAAAAGGGTTTGAGGATGTCTATAGGGATTTGGAACAATACGATGATCATCTTTCCGTAATACAGAATTACAGGGACGCTAGACTGAAAATACTCTCAAGAACCACGGAAATCAATGGAAAATCCGAACCGGAATCCATCAAAATACATGGTTTGGATGCTGAATTTCTAGAGTTGGATGCGAAGGTAAATGGCCTGGACAATGAAATCTCCTATTTTTTGACCTTTGTTGATGGTCGTGAAAAGGTGTATATGATCATGTGCTGGACCTTGAAAAATCAAAAAGAGGAACATGAAAAAACCTTTAAAACGATTGCCGAATCTTTTGAACTGATTGATTAGGAAACCGCCTTAAAGGTTTGTGTATATTTGGTTTAGCTTACTTGCTCAAGTACATTTTTCGTCTCGAGTATAAGTTATAAAACTCATCATCTTTCAAGCTTTCGATAAACAGGATGCTCTCCCCTGTACTTTTCATTTCCGGCCCTAGGTTTTTATTCACGTTAGGGAACTTATTGAAAGAGAACACAGGCTGTTTGATCGCATAACCATCCAAGTGTGGGTTAAAGTCAAAATCCTTGATCTTTTTATCGCCCAGCATTACTTTGGTTGCGTAGTTCACATAAGGTTCCTTGTATGCTTTCGCTATAAACGGAACCGTACGGGACGCCCTCGGGTTGGCCTCGATGATGTACACGATATCATCTTTCACGGCAAACTGGATGTTGATCAAACCTACGGTATTGAGTGCCAAAGCAATTTTTTTGGTGTGATCCTTTATCTGTTGCAGTACAAATTCACCCAAGTTGAACGGCGGCAATGTCGCATTGGAATCCCCTGAGTGGATTCCACAGGGCTCAATGTGCTCCATAATTCCAATGATGTAGACATCTTCCCCATCACAAATGGCATCTGCCTCGGCTTCGATGGCTCCATCCAAGTAATGATCCAACAGCAATTTGTTGTTCGGTATCTTTCGGAGCAAATCCACCACATGGGCTTCCAACTCCTCTTTGTTGATGACGATTTTCATTCCCTGTCCACCTAATACGTAGGATGGTCTTACCAACAAGGGAAACTTCAGTTCTTCGGCCAAATCCAAGGCTTCGTCAGCTGTTTCGGCCACACCGAATCTTGGGTAAGGAATGTCGTTGTCTTTCAACAAAGTTGAAAAACTTCCCCTATCCTCGGCCAAATCCAAGGATTGGAAACTGGTACCGATAATATTGATTCCGTACTTATCCAGTTTTTCGGCAAGCTTCAATGCGGTTTGTCCTCCCAACTGTACAATTACGCCTTCAGGTTTTTCGTGAAGGATAATGTCGTAAATATGCTCCCAGAATACGGGCTCAAAGTAAAGTTTGTCAGCCGTATCAAAATCCGTGGAAACCGTTTCTGGATTACAGTTGATCATGATGGTTTCGTAACCACATTCCGCAGCGGCCAGAACGCCGTGCACACAGCAGTAATCAAACTCAATCCCCTGCCCTATTCGGTTAGGTCCAGAACCAAGTACTACTACTTTTTTCTTATCCGTCACCTCACTGTCGTTGGCTACGTAGCGCTTCCCATCGGCTGTTTCTATTTCTTCTTCAAAAGTGGAATAGTAGTATGGGGTAACTGCTTTAAACTCGGCGGCACAGGTATCCACCAGTTTGTATACCCGGTTGATGTTCAAATCCATACGCTTGCTATGCACTTCGCTCTCCCAACAATCCAACATATGGGCAATCTGTCTATCTGCGAAACCTTTCTGTTTGGCTTCGAGCAACAATGCCTTTGGCAAGCTTTCTATGGTGTATTTTGATATTTCCATCTCCAAGAAGTGTAATTCCTCATATTGTTTAAGGAACCACATATCTATCTTGGTGATCTCGTGGATGCGTTTTAATGGAATTCCCAGCTGAATGGCATCGTAAATCACGAATACCCTGTCCCAACTCGGTACTCTCAATTTATCAATAATGGTTTCGTAGTCTTTGTACCCCTTACCATCGGCCCCCAATCCATTACGTTTGATTTCGAGGGATTGTGTGGCCTTGTGCAAGGCTTCTTGGAACGATCGTCCGATACCCATCACTTCCCCTACGGACTTCATTTGAAGACCAAGGGTTCTGTCGGAGCCTTCGAATTTATCAAAGTTCCAACGGGGTATTTTTACGATAACGTAGTCCAAAGTTGGTTCGAACAAGGCTGATGTGGACTTGGTAATCTGGTTGTCCAACTCATCCAAGGTATAGCCAATCGCCAATTTAGCAGCGATTTTTGCAATTGGGTACCCAGTAGCTTTGGATGCCAAAGCGGAAGATCGGGAAACCCTTGGGTTGATCTCAATCGCGATAATATCTTCTTTTTCATCCGGGCTTACAGCAAACTGAACGTTACATCCACCTGCGAAGTCCCCTATGCTGCGCATCATGTGAATGGCCATGTCCCTCATTCGCTGGAACGTTCTGTCAGACAAGGTCATTGCAGGTGCTACGGTAATGGAATCCCCAGTGTGGATACCCATTGGGTCCATATTCTCTATGGTACAGATGATGACTACGTTGTCATTTTTGTCACGTAGCAGCTCCAACTCGTATTCTTTCCAACCCATTAAGGCTTTGTCGATCATGACCTCGTGAATTGGGGATACTTCCAAACCATGGCTCAACATATCGTCAAACTCTGCTGGATCGTGAACAATGGCCGCTCCTGCTCCACCGAGTGTAAAGGAAGCTCTGATCACCAAGGGAAACCCAAACTCCTGGGCAATTTCCTTTCCTTTTAAGAAAGATGTTGCTGAAGCCTGCGGCGGCATTCCTATTCCGATTTTGAGCATCAATTCCCTAAACTTCTCACGGTCTTCGGTAATGTTGATGGCATCGATGTCCACCCCTATGATCTCCACTCCAAAATCTTCCCAGATACCTTTTTCATCGGCTTCAATACAAAGGTTCAATGCTGTTTGTCCCCCCATTGTTGGCAATACGGCATCTATATTTGGGTGCTTTTGTAGTATCTCTATGATTGACTTCGTCGTCAAAGGTTTAAGATAAACGTGGTCTGCCATGGCAGGATCCGTCATAATGGTGGCGGGATTGCTGTTTATCAAAATGGTTTCGATACCATCTTCCCGTAGAGAGCGAAGCGCTTGGGAACCGGAATAATCGAACTCACATGCCTGACCGATGATAATCGGACCAGAACCAATAATCAAAATGGAATTTAAATCTTTTCTTTTGGGCATTTTCTATAGGGGTTTCTCGGTTATCTGCTTATATGTCAAAAAAAAGGTGTTACCTAGAAAAGTAACACCTTTAATTTAAATAATAAATACTATCATTATTTTTTATGTCTTGGCTCAGAGGAAACAGTTAATCTTTTTCTTCCTTTGGCTCTTCTTCTCGCAAGAACTTTTCTACCATTGGCAGTCGCCATGCGCTCCCTAAAACCATGCTTGTTTCTTCTCTTCCTTTTGGATGGTTGATACGTTCTTTTCATTTCCGAACTGTTTTATGGATTTTGTTGATGGGAAATTAATCTTCCCTAAAAAATTCTGGGCGCAAATATACGAAGACTTTTTACTTTGGCAAGCCCAAACTTAAAATATTTAATTAAGTTTTTAGTACTTTTGCCAGCGCTTAACTAAAGGTAAAAATCACTAGACAATATGTTCAATAAAAATATCAAGCTCGTCATTGCCGTTCTTATCATTGCTTATGCCGTTTACCAGTTTGTGGAAGGCAACATTGGCAACGGAATCGCATTGATCTTGCTCTCCCTAGTATTCATCTTTCTTTATTTCAGAAATGAGTTTATCCTTTTGGCCTTTCTTAAAATGAGAAAGCAGGATTTGGATGGAGTACAAGCGTGGCTTGATAAAATAAAGAACCCGGAGTCCGCTTTGATCAAAAAACAAGTGGGTTACTACAACTACTTGCACGGTATCATCTACTCACAAAAAAACTTGACCCAAGCCGAGAAGTACTTTAAAAAGGCATTGAAATACGGTTTGACCATGGATTATGATGTGGCCATGGCCAAATTGAGCTTGGCTGGCATTGCTATGCAAAAGCGCAGAAAGCGTGAAGCCACCCAATTGTTGAGCGAGGCCAAGAAGTTGGACAAGAACAACATGCTTACCGACCAAATCAAGATGATGCAGCAGCAGATGAAGAAGATTTAGTCATTCTTCTCTTTTCTAACCTTCTTTCCGTTTTCATGCGTTAAACCATCAAACTGAATTTGGTTTTGAGCAATGGCAAACGGTGTTCGTCCCAATCATCAACATTGCCTCTCTACGCTAAACTCAGATCGGGATGGGCAAATGCCACATATAAAACGATTTACATCATGTAGTCTTGGCTCATTTAAAAGCCTGTAACAAAGGCTAAAATGAATCGTCCTAATCGAAACAGCCCAATACCATGAAGCAGTTATTTCGATTAGTCAAAGTTCTTTTTTCCATCTACGTAGTGTATTTATTAATTGGTCTAGGGCTGGGCTATTTTGGTATCATCAATAGTATTCCGTTAGCTCCCGGGTGGAAAATAAAAACACCAAACTACGCAAAGGAACAAACACAGGTAGATTTTGAGCAACCCATTGTGTATTATGAAAATGACAGCTTAAAGACACTGTTTATTGAAGAGCATCAAGGTGCTCTCCGCAAGCGGAATACATCGCACCATTTAAAAGAAACCGTTTCCGTACGAATCAACTATGAAGAAATAAATTTCGAAGTACCCATAATTCGGGCCCATTCCATTGAAACGGATGTTTATCCGTTGCCAAATAAAGCCATCTGTGTTTCCGATATTGAGGGAAACTTCGATGGTTTTATCCGATTCCTTAAGGGAAACAAAGTTATCAATGACAACTTGGAGTGGTCGTATGGAAAAGGACACTTGGTTTTGCTTGGAGATTATTTTGATAGAGGTAAATATGTAAATGAATGTTTGTGGTTAATTTATAAACTTGAGCAAGAGGCGGAACGTGTTGGCGGAAAGGTACACTTTATATTGGGCAACCACGAAACAATGAATATAATCGGGGCATATGACCATAGTCTATTTAAGTATGTGAACGGAAAGTTCTTTGCAAATGCAACGTTTATGGATTTTGAATATGAAAATTGGTATTCAAAACAAACCGAACTGGGAAGATGGTTGCGCACTAAAAACTCCATCGAAAAAATGGGCGGTCTTGTTCTGGTTCACGGAGGTATAAGTCCTGATTTGGTAAAAAGTGGTCTGACATTAGAGCAAATCAATTCAGGGATACGAAAAGGGTTGGATAAAAATCCAAAAGAGCATTCCGAAACAGAAGCCCTACTATTAAGAAACAATGGTCCATTGTGGTACCGGGGGTTAGCAAAAGAAGAAATTACCAATGAGCAAATTGACACGGTACTAGCTTATTTCAATAGTAGCAAAATCATCATTGGGCACACCGTTTTCAACCAGATAAAAACCCTATATGGAAGTAAAGTGATTGATATTGATGTAAACCATTCAGAAAATAGAGAGATACTTGGTCTCCTTATAGAGGATAATACACTTTATGAAATAAATGACAATGGCAATATGCGAAAGTTAACTTCCTACAATAGCGTTAATTAAAAAGGTATAATCTCTGAATCTCGAATATAGCCTTTTACCATTGAAGAAATCAAAAAATTAGGCACGGCAGCATGCCTACCGACCAAATTAAGATGATTCAGGTGCAGATGAAGAGGATTTAAGTTACCTAAGCTTTATATTTCCACTATTCCTGTTTCATTTAGGCAGAAAATCATCAATCCTGATGCTACCTTTGTCAATTCCATGGACTTTTTGTTAAAATTCTATAACTTAAGCAGTCGTAAGAAATTCTTAATCTGATAAGTAGAAATAATTTTTCTGTATGGGATGAATTCATTAAAAATGAATTATGTCATATTGGATTTTGAAATACAATTAAGATGACTGGAAAAAAAACTTGCTACTCTATTCTAATTCTTTTTACACTTTTCTCGTGTGTGGAAAAAAAGCAGAATAATGAATATACAATCAATGGAAAAGTCAATGGATACCAAAATGACTATATCTACTTAAAAATTGACAATTCCGTTGACAGTGTTTTAGTGAAGGACTCAACTTTTGTTTTTAAAGGAGCGGTCACAGAGCCAAGGAACGCATCCTTATACCCAGAAAATCCAAATTCCAAAGCACCAATGGGTTACTCTGGATTTATAATAGAAAATAACCCCATTAGCATTCATCTCACTTTCGATAACTTCGAATATAAAGGGTGGATTTTACCGAAATTAACTATGGACAGTATCAAGGGTTCAACCAACCAAAAAATATTGGAAGATTTTGACCTGAGAATGAAAAACACCTTTGACAAAGAAAAAAACGACGGTGTACGAGAGAAAATCCTTTTTGAAAACCTAACGGAATTGATTGAGAACAACCCAAAATCCTTTGTAAGTGGGGAACAATTAGCCTCAAAAGCGAATTTTTATGGCTACTTAAGTAGTTCACAATTGGAAACCCTCTATCGAAAATTAGATACAAGCTATCAAAACAAAGATGATTTAAAATACATTACAAACATTATTGAAAGACGTAAGATATTGGATATTGGAAAAATTCCTCCAAAAATAATTCTTCCAGATGAAGAAGGGGAGTTGGTCGATAGCAGTACACTTAAAGGTAAGTTTCTTTTGCTGGAATTTTGGGCTTCATGGTGTGGGCCCTGTAGAAAAACCAACCCTGAATTAAGAAAGCTATATAACTCATACACTCGTAAGGATTTTGAAATTTTAGGGGTATCACAAGATGAAAAACTAAGTGATTGGAAAACTGCAATTAAAAAGGATAGCCTTAAATGGATTCATGTCATTGACTCATTGAATACTATCGGTAAAGAATACAAATTGACAACGATTCCATTTAATGTCCTTTTGGACAAGGAAAGAAGAGTGATAGCTCGCGACTTAAAGCCAAGTAAGCTTAAGGATGTATTGGAATCAAAATTGAACAAAAACACGTTATAGACAACATAGCACCATCTTTTTCTTTGTCTGTTGCATACCTAATTTTGCACAACTTTATTTTTTCACACTACCTTTGATTCATGTATTACCCGCTATGCCTCAATGGTGCCGATATCCTCCCCTTATTTGGTGATTTCCTAAAAGGAGTACCCTACATCTTTGATTTTTCATCCAATAATCCAAAAAACCTTGAATACAACCTCTTTGATTTCGAAGAATTCAATACCAGGATTTTTGATGAGTTGGAGGCCTCTAACAAACAATGGGGTATTGGGAGATATTTGGAAGAGCGGAAAAGTCTACTACGAGCTTACCCAAATATTATCGAAGAACAACGATATTACCACCTAGGCCTGGATATTATCGTACCATATAACACCCCAATGTATGCTCCCTTGGATGCCGAAGTTTATAAAACGGGAAAAGAAACTGCGATTGGCAATTACGGAGGATACATCATCCTAAAGCATGACATCAATGGAGTGGTTTTTTACTCCCTATACGGACATTTGAAAACGCCGCACTTGGTCAATGTTGGGGACAAGGTCAAAGCTGGCCAAAAATTCGCACACATAGGACAAGAAAGTGATAGCGGCGGCTGGTTTTGTCATGTACACCTACAAATCCTGACCCAAGCAGCGATTGATGCAGGTTATGCAGATTGGGGATATATTTCGCCGGAATTACTGCCAAAGGTGGAAACGTATTTTCCTTCGCCTTACTTTTTGTTCAAATACTAAAAAAGAAAATGTTTACTTATCATAGTCCCCTCACGATAAATACCTCTTATTCCGAAATTGGACCGTATACCTTATTAGTATAAACTCATGTAAAGTCCATATCCGTCAATTGATATGGGGCATTGGTCAATTGCTGCTTTTTTTGTCTGTTTTCTTATTTCTTCGCCACTCATGTCGAATTTCCAATCGATGAGCCAAACCAAACTATTATTAAATTAGCATATGAAATTCTTTAAAACTCCTTCTCTTTTCATTATCATTTTATGCTTGACTGGATGTGCATCTGGCTATAGAATGATTCAACCAAAAACAATCAATTACATTTCCAAAAACGAAGTTGATGGACTGACCCTTCAATACAGATATGAATTATTGGACAAGAAATATGAGAAAAAAGAGGAGAGAAAAGGAGTCAAATTGGTTGCCATTAAAATTACCAACAACTCGGACAGAGATGTAACATTTGGCAAAGACGTGACGTTAGCGTTCGAAAATGACCGCATTGTTTACGTGATGGAAAATGAAAAAGTCTTTAAAACCTTAAAACAAAGTCCCGCTTCGTACCTGTGGTATTTACTTTTGACCCCATTAAACCTTTACACCACAAAAACCAATTCATATGGCGTACCTGAACAAACAAGCTCCACTCCTATCGGTATGGTTCTGGGTCCCGGCATCGCCGGAGGAAACATGATAGCGGCTGGCTCAGCCAACAAAAAATTCAAAACTGAGTTATTGGAATACAATATCAACGGTACAGTCATTAAAAAGGGAGAAACCAAATACGGCCTCATTGGCATAAGAAGTGATTCCTTTGACGCATTACGACTCAGAGTTCAATAACCCAACAAATGTAAGTCGGATTAGCAGCTGGGAACAATTCCATGTACATCAAACTGATGGCAAAACCTATTTCCCCATACTTCCCACTCGGTAATACCCTTTGTTCGGGATTTCAATAGTGTATTTTTTACGGGAAGCATTGTTCAAATGCGGTTCGCGCAACCAAGGGTTGTGTCGTTTCAACACCTTGTAGTTGATTTCGTAAAGTTCTGCAAAATCAGCCCAGTTGGTCACAGCCGTATCCACTTCAACGGTAAAGGTGGGCACTTTTTTGTACATATCTTCTTCTTCCAACTGGAAACCGTACTTATCACGATTGGATAGAATTTCCTTGATGGCCAAAATACGGAACACGTAGCGACCTGTCTCCTGCCCCAACAACAAGTCGTAGTAATCATCCACTTGCTGAATGTCCATGTATTTTTGAACACCTGCAGGACCTGCATTATAGGCGGCAGCGGTCAAGGTCCAGCTTCCAAAGCGGTCTTTCCACTTGTTCAGGTAATCACAGGCAACTTGGGTCGCTTTTTCCACATGGTAGCGTTCATCCACATTATCGTTTACCTCAAGACCGTATTCTCTACCTGTTCCTCGCATAATCTGCCAAAAACCTGTCGCTCCAGCCGGGGAAACCACATTTTGCAAACCACTCTCAGCTACGGCCAAGTATTTAAAATCATCCGGGATACCATTCTTTTTAAGAATGGGCTCGATGATTGGGAAGTATTTGTTGGCCCTTTTCATCAACAAAAGGGCATTGGATTGCCAATAGGTGTTCACCAAAAACTCACGATCCACTCGCTCCATGATCTCCGGGTCATCTTGCGGAACGGACTCACCTGCAAAATTGAGATCCTCTGGAATTTCTATGGCACTGATTTGATAGGTATCCGCCACATTCTTGTCCGAAGTTTCAGTATCGGATTCCTTAATCACAGGTTTTTCTTCCACTTCATTCGACTGCACGGCAAAAATCAGCGTGCTCACTACAGCTATCAATCCTATTACAGCGAGTATGTTTTTTATGTGTTTCATAGCAATTCTTTTATTTGAGTATTGTAAAGATACTATTATATAGACGAAATTATTCCAAAATAATTGTGGGCAGATGCTCATTGAACCATCGGGCCCGATGTATGATCATGGTATGAGTACCGTTTTTTACCGTGATGCAGTCCTCAATATTAACTATTGGGAAAACAGCATCCCGCTCTCCTTGAATATGCACCACATTGTCTGCTGGAGCCTCCTGGTCCCAATTCACGATCTGGTCTATGGACCAATCGATATAATACTTATCGCGGACGGACAAATACTTTTCATATAAATACAAGCGCTTGGTCACCGTCTCGCCAAAGGCATATTTTGCCAGTAATTCCACATTGTTTACCAAACCTGTGGGCAATAGTTTGTGGACTTTGGTGTACTTGGCAAAAATCATTCTTTTGGGCAGCTCGTGTTTGCTTTTGACCGATGATACCACAATAACCTTTTTGACCGGGATGATTTTAGCCATCTCCTGTACCAACATCCCACCAAATGAAACCCCAAGTAATACAGGGTCTGGATGTTCAATCTTTTCGCACATTTTTTGAGCATATGCAATGAGGCTCATCCCCTTTTCTGGCACAAACCACTCCAATGTATGGGTAATAAACTGGTCTTTAGGAAGTTTTATCCCTTCAAAAATTGAAGCGTTGGCAGCCATTCCCGGCATAAGGTAAACATGGATTTTATTATCGGACATATTGCACCAAATATCGATAAGGACTAGGAAATTAGCAATATTTTGACTAATTTTGTATCCCTTTTGCAGCTAACCCCGCTTATGAATACAATTTTTCAATCAGGGGAACAATAAAATACCTATTCAGGGTATTTACGAGTCGTTAAAAAACAAGTACTATATGACAACATTGGAAATCACTGACAATAGTTTCTTGCGTCAATTTGAAACTACAGTCAATGGGCATTTAGCCAAAATTGAGTACTCTTCACAGGAGCGCAAAGTATTTTTGACCAAACTGGTTATTCCAGAAGAAATTACAAAAGAGGGTTTTAAAGAGGATTTTATCAAAGCGGTTTTAAATGAAATCCAGGAAAACAACCTTAGAGTTGTTCCTACAAGCCCACAAATTGCTGGTTTTTTGAGAAAAAACAGGCAATACAAGGAAATGTTACCAGTTGGTATCCGTATCTGATCTAACCAATCATCAGAAAAGCATTCAAGCCTCCTTGACCGGGAGGTTTTTTTATGCCATAATTTCGTTGGAAACAAATTCAAACCGCACCAGACCATCCGCATCAATGTCGGCAAGCTCCACTTGGTGCAAAGTGTTCACCAAAGATGGGTCCCAAGGTGCTTTCACTTTTACGTAGTTCTCCGTAAATCCGTGGATATAGCCTTTTTTATTCTCGCCTTCGAATAAAACAGTGCGCACGCTGCCCAATTGACTCTCATAGAAAGCCCTTCGCTTTTTGGCTGAAAGCCCACGAAGCATTTTGCTTCGTTTACTGCGTACTTTTTTAGGGACGACTTCATCCATCTCCGCTGCCACTGTGTTATCCCTCTCGGAATAAGTGAATACGTGCAGATAGGAAATATCCAATTCGTTCAGGAAATGATAGGTCTCCAAGAAGTGTTCATCGGTCTCTCCAGGGAAACCCACAATTACATCCACCCCGATACAGGCGTGGGGCATGGTTTCTTTGATACGTTTTACCCTATCCACATACAAATTGGACAGATAACGGCGACGCATCTTCTTTAAGATATCATCACTACCGCTTTGCAAAGGCACGTGAAAATGGGGCACAAAAGAATTGCTCTGGGCCACAAAATCTATGGTCTCATTCTTGAGCAAATTAGGCTCAATGGAAGAGATACGAAGTCGGTGGATACCATCAATGGTATCCAAAGCCTTTACCAAATCCAAAAAGGTGTGTTCGTGCTTTTTATTGCCAAACTCGCCTTTGCCATAATCTCCTATATTGACACCTGTAAGTACAATCTCTTTGATGTCTTGAGAAGCAATTTCCTTGGCATTCTTTAGCACATTGCCCAAGGTGTCACTACGTGAAATACCCCTTGCCAATGGAATGGTACAGTAAGTGCATTTATAGTCACATCCATCTTGAACCTTTAAAAAAGCTCGGGTACGGTCTCCAATGGCGTAACTGCCCACATAGAAATCCGCATCCTCAATTTCACAGGAATGCACCTCTCCCCTATCATTTTTGGTCAAATCGTTCAAGTAATCAGTAATCTTGAACTTTTCCGTTGCACCAAGCACCAAATCCACTCCATCCACCTCGGCCAATTCTTCAGGTTTTAATTGTGCGTAGCAACCCACTGCGGCGACAAATGCATCTGGATTGGCTTTTTGGGCCTGTTTTACGATGGTTTTAAAACGTTTATCAGCGTTCTCCGTGACCGAACAGGTATTGATCACATACACATCAGCCTCTTCCGAAAAGTCCACACGCTCAAACTCCTCCTTCTCAAAACCTCTGGCAATCGTAGAAGTTTCTGAGAAATTGAGTTTACAGCCCAGTGTGTAAAATGCGACTTTTTTATTCATATACCTGCCTTGCGTTTTAGGGCCGCAAAGATAGTGATTTGTTGGGAGTTATCGTAAGTATTGACGTTGGATGGTAAAGAACTAGTTGATTGGGCGCGATGGCTTAAAGTTAACGGAACGAGGTCAGCGTACGATTGTCAACCGATCATAGGTTATTGATATTGAGACCACAACAACCATTATCCAGAAATACCGTGGAAATATCGTAACAAACCCTGTCGGTTCATCACTAATAAGATGAATATCACAACTATTTATTCAAGGAACATTTCCAACATTTTAATCATCAATCAATTTATGATCAATCAAAAAACAACCATCAAGTACTCTTTAACTTTGCTTTTTATTGGAATTATCTCACTCACTTATGGTCAACAATCAAAAACAAAAATCCTGATTTTAGGGTCTGACCACCTTTCTCAAGTGTACCACAATGATTATCCCAGCACGGATGTATTCTCGGATACAAATCAAAAATCCTTGAAAAGCTTCAACAACACTATCAAAGCATTTCAACCCGACATGATCGGTATTGAATCCACACCTGATCAGCAACAGGAAATCGATAGCCTCTACCAACTATACCTAGAGGACAAGCTCAACCTGAAAACCGTTGAATATGGCCGTAGTGAAAAATATCAGATTGCCTTTCCCATTGGAAAAAGTTCGGGGGTCGACCAAATAGCTTGCATCAATTACAAAGGCGGCACTTCACAAAGTGTACTGGACAATGGGGATAATATTCAAATTTATAAGAATGAAGGCAAGGAACTGGGCAAGATTGTTATGGAAAAATATGGTCAATTAAGGCAAGGTACACTATCCTTCAAGCAATATCTGACCTTTTTGAACCAACCCGAAAACTATGGTAAAATCTATCGATTGAGATATATAACACCTGCCAAGGTAAGGAATGGAAGGTTTAAAAACCCGGATAAAATGATTGACACCGCCTTTATAGATCGCGAATATATAGGTGCAGAGCTCATATCAGTTTTCAAGAACAGGGATTACAAAATATACTCGAATATTGTGACCAACCAAATGCAAAAAGGTACAAAACGTATTTTGATTGTCATAGGAGTGGGTCATGTAGAGTCTTTAAAGTCAATTTTTAAAAGCGACATCGATTACGAAGTAGTGGATGCCATCGATTATCTAACCCAATAAGATTTTTGGAGGTTCCAGATAATTTCTTGACCAGCTCAGATGAATCTATACAACACAAAACATTAAAGGTAAGCATTGGGCAAAAACCAGTAGAATTGTTAGATTAGTGCAAATTGTACACTATCTAACATACAACACCATGAATAGGCTCATAAAGCATCTTAAAAAAAGAAAAAAACTCGTTTTACTGAGTTTCATTGCCTTGTTCTTTACAAATCTATCCGTTGCGCAAGAATACCAGCCCACCAAAGAAAACCTGGAGAACCGGGAATGGTACCAGGATGCCAAATTCGGGATGTTTATCCACTGGGGGGTATATTCTGTTTTGGGTGTGCACGAGTGGGTCATGGAAACCCAATCCATCGACAAAGACACGTATGAAAAAATCCCAGCTTTCTTTAATCCAACCGAATTCGATGCCGAGGAATGGGTGCTATTGGCCAAATCGGCCGGCATGAAGTACATTACCATTACCACTAAACACCATGATGGCTTTGCCATGTTCGATAGTGAATTGACGGATTGGGACATTATGGATAGGACGGTGTATAAAAAAGACATCATCAAACAAATAGCAGAAGCCTGCAAAAAGCATGGAATAAAACTGTATCTGTACTACTCCCAATTGGATTGGCACCATAACGATTATTACCCAAGAGGCGATACCGGTAAAAAGGTAGGCAGACCCGACCATGGTAATTGGGAAAACTATCTGGATTACATGAACGGACAGCTTACGGAACTCTTGACCAATTATGGCGAAATAGGCGGTATTTGGTTTGATGGCTGGTGGGACAAAAAAGAAGCCGATTGGCAGCTCAGAAAAACCTACGATCTCATCCATGAGTTGCAACCCCAAGCCATGATAGGCAGTAACCACCACCAAGCCCCCAACCCTGGCGAAGACTTTCAAATGTTTGAAAAAGACCTTCCAGGAGAAAACAAAGGTGGTTACAGTGGAGACTCCGAAGTGGGCAACCTCCCACTCGAAACTGCCGAAACCATGGCGCACCGATGGGGCTTTTCGTTGCAGGACAAAGCCTATAAATCTTCCAAAGAACTGATTCAATATTTGGTAAAAGCAGCTGGATACAACTCCAACTTTCTATTGAACGTCGGCCCTATGCCCAATGGTAAGATTCAACCTGAGTTTGTCAAAACCCTTAAGGTTATCGGGGACTGGACCGATAAATACGGAGAAACCATTTATGGAACCAGAGGCGGCCCCATTCCTCCGCAGAGTTGGGGTGTATCGACCCATAAAGACAACAAAATCTACATTCATATTATGGATTGGAAAACCGACAACTTCTTTTTCCCTTCCGTTGATGGAAACATCAAGAGCGTAATTGATTTTCAATCCAAGAAAAAACTGAAGCACAGTACCAATTCCTACGGCACATTGGTAGAACTACCAGAAAACAGGGATTATGACGAAGCAGACTTTGTTCTGGAAGTGAATTTAAAATAGCTTGGAAACCATGAAAAAATTACAGCTAATCATAGCTGCCCTCCTACTTTCATTTTCCTGTGTCCCCGAAGAAAAGATAAATCCAGAGGTGGATTTTGAAAAAATGATGATTCGGATAGCTGAACTTGAAATAGCGGAAGAACATCTCGATTCTTATCTGTTCGAGCTAAAAAAAGAGGCCAAAGCATCCATGGACATCGAAAACGGCGTTATTTCCATTTTTCCGATGTATGAAGAAGAACATCCTACGCAAATTACCATTGTAGAAATATATGCCGATAAAAAGGCTTACGAAGCCCACCTAAAAACACCTCATTTCAAAACATATAAAACCACTACAATGGAAATGGTCAAATCATTGAAACTGATAGACATGAATGCCGTTGACCCAGAGACTATGCCATTGATTTTTGAAAAATTAAATCCTGATTCAGTAGAGTAAGGCAACCTCCGACGTTGAAATCGCGTCTAATGTAATAGAAAACGAAACCTGTACCATTTCAAAAATATTTATGCTTAAATACTTCATTACGTTCCTCTACATCTTGGGAACATCCAGCCTCTTTGCACAAAACACAAACTGCAATTGTTTAGATGAACTGGAAAACATTACCAAACTGATTCAAAATGCAAAGAGCTATACCGTTCAAATCAAAAAAAATAATAAGGAAGATGAGCTAAATGTTTGGAAAGCCAAAGTGGCAGAAGAAATCAAGAATGACTCCCTTAAAGATTTCTTTTGTATGGGATACCTCCAAAAATATGCTTCGTACATCAATGACAGGCACAACGAAATTTATAAGGTTCCTGAAGATATTTCTTCCAGTGTTCCCATATACACCAAACCGATAGACACTTTAAAAATCAGTAACGATGGTGTTTCAGGCATTTACCATATGGGCAGTGATAAAATCTTTTTGAAAAAAGAAAGTGACCTTCTTTGGTATGGCATCACTTTGGACTCCAGTAAGGAAGCTTGGAAGCCAGGAGCCATCAGGCTGAAAATCCAACAAAAACCTGATGGGAGCTATGAACTGTTTGAATTCTATCAAAATGGCATCTTGTTTTATCAAAAAGACATCAAAATTGCAGATGGTCGAATTCATGGCACCTTCTGGAATACATCCAATCAATATTTTTTCAATAAAAACCACAAAGAGAACTTCAATTACGAAGCCATAAACACTTCGTTTGACTATATCGGTATCAAAACATTGAAAAGAACACGCAGTTTGATGAAAGAAGCTGAACGGTTCTATGAAGAAACCCTTCCCAAACTTACCCGTCAGAACTTAATTGTAGACTTACGCAACAATGGCGGAGGCGCCACCAAACAAGCAGATGAACTCCTGAAACACCTAAAAAGGAACAATACCATTCAAAAAGTCTATGTGCTTATCAATTTTAAAACCGGTAGCTCAGCCGAATTGACCACTTTGGCCTTGAAAAAAGACCCCAGAACCATTATCGTAGGGGAAAATTCCCGTGGAATGCTGGAATACGGATATGGAAACAAGGCCTTTTCTTCCACAACCGATTGTGCTGGGATAAAAACAGTGCTTTCCACGAAACATATCAATAGCGATTTGAGCAAATACGAATCCAAAGGCATATCCCCCGATTATGGGCTGAACAATGAAAGTGATTGGCTGGAGCAAGTAATCCAGCTGGACAACGCCTTAAAATGAGGGTGCAAGTTGCAATGTAAACAGGGTTTCCACTACCTTAGTCAAAATATTGAATTCTAACTCTTGTGGAGCAACTCTTCAAAATATTCAGGTACACTACAGAAGAGGCAAAAGCCTTGGAAGGCCAAAAAATTGAAGCCCATGTGCATGATTTTGAAGAACTGATCATCGGTGCCAAGGGTAAAATTTCCCACTTTATCGATTTTGAGGACGAAACCGTCTATGCTCCATTTGTGAGTTTCGTGACCATGGGAAAGCCCCATCTCCTCCGTCCACAAGTGCACGAAGGGGAGTGTGACCTTTGGGTCATCCGTTTTCGGAGCGAGTTTATGTCCGAGGTCATTTTTAAGATGTACGGCTACTTTCACAACCGGGCCAATGTTACCCTACCCGGCGACCAATGTTTTGATAGGCTCATGGCCCTGTGCCAAATGATGTACGACGAAACCCAGCGTCCAGCCCCAGGATTGATTGTGATCAAACAATTATTCATGACGCTGCTCACTATCATCAACCACGAAAGGCCCACGAATATTCAATCTGACTCGGCTAATTCCGCTTCCGAGACCTACACCCATTTTCTGCATATTTTGGAAGAGAACTTTAGGCGGAACGTAAAAATATCCTTCTACGCCGAAAAGCTCTTTATGAGTGAACGAAACCTCAACATAGTTTGCCAAGAAGTGATGCAGCAAAGCGCAGGCGAAATCATCGAGACCCGCAAACTCAACGAGGCCAAAAACCTATTGATGAACAGTAACAAAACCATCGCAGAAATCGGTTTTGAAATCGGTTACAACGAAAAAGCCTACTTTTCCAAGGTCTTCAAGCGTAAAACCGGCTATACCCCAACAGCCTTCCGCAAAGAAATGAAGCAGCTCATTTCCTAAAAGTACAACACTTCTTCCCAAAGGTATTACCTCCTACAGTACTATAGTTCAGAACTTTGTTATCACAATCAAACCATTGAACATATTGGTTACGATTGGCACTGAACAGTTTCATTAATAAAAAAATATATATGGCTACAATTTGGAAATTAGACCCAACACATAGCGAGCTTACCTTTAAGGTAAAGCACCTGATGATCTCCAACGTAAAAGGAGAGTTTACCAAGTTCGATGCTACCATCGAAGGTGAAAAATTTGAAGAATCCACCATTTCCGCTACCGTGCAGACCGCATCCGTTTTCACCAATAATGACGAAAGGGATGGCCACTTGCAAAGCGCTGACTTTTTTGAAGTGGAGAACTACCCGGAAATGAAGTTCACTAGCACTTCCATTACCAAGGAAAGTGATGACGAATTTAAACTGACCGGAGACCTTACCATAAAAGGAACCACGAAGTCCATTACCTTGGATGTTGATTTTGGTGGATACATGACCGACCCTTATGGCAACCAAAAAGCTGGTTTTTCCATTGAAGGGAAATTAAATAGAAAAGATTTTGGACTTAACTGGAATGCAGCCTTGGAAACAGGTGGCGTTTTGGTAAGCGACGAAGTAAAACTTGCGGCCGAACTTCAGTTTGTGAAGGAAAGCGCATAAGATAGTTCCCCGTCTCATAGTAATGACCTGGGCCGTAACATGTCCAGGTCATCCCAGAAGACCATGAAAAGAAAGGATTTTTTAAAATCTCTAGGGATACTTCCAATAACCAGTGTTATGACAGATTTACAAACCTTACGTTCGCTCAATGAGAGTCTGCCTTTTACGCAGAAAATGCCTGTGTTGTTCTTGGGGCATGGTAGTCCTATGAACGCCATTGAGGAAAATGAATTTGTTGCCAATTTTAGGCGCATGGGCAAGGAATTGACCCGTCCCAAGGTCATCCTTTGCATATCCGCACACTGGGAGACCAAGGGCACCAAGGTAACCGCTATGCAGCACCCGCCCACCATTCACGATTTTGGCGGGTTTCCGCAAGCATTGTTCGATGTGCAATATCCCGCACCCGGCAGTCCCGAACTGGCACAGATTACCAAAGAGGTCATTACCAAGACCGATGTGGAACTCGATACCCATTGGGGATTGGACCATGGGGCTTGGAGCGTGATCAGGCACATGTACCCTGACGCTGATGTACCCGTGATCCAATTGAGCTTGGATTACACAAAACCTCCAAAATACCATTATGAACTGGCACAACAACTGGAGGCATTGCGACACAAGGGCGTGTTGATTGTAGGCAGTGGAAACGTGGTGCACAACCTTCGCAAGGTAAAATGGGACAAACTGAATGACACCTATGCTTGGGAATGGGCCGAAGAAGCCAACGAAAAAATGAAGTCCTACATCATGGACGGGAACCATCAGGCTTTGATTGATTATGGAAAGCAAGGCAGCAGTTTTGCCCTGTCCATACCTACGCCAGAGCATTATTTACCCTTGATCTATGTTTTGGGGCTAAAGGATAAAAAAGAATCGATAGACCTGTTCAACGATAAAACCGTTGGGGGTTCCATTGGGATGCTTTCCCTTAGAATCGACTAATTAAAAATGGACAAGAAGTTTAATACATATCAAATCCATCTGAAGGAAAAAGCACTCAAAAACGGGACCTCTAGTGGTAAAGCGCTGGATTTCCAATTTGAGAACCACGACGATATCATGCAGTTGGTGGAACTCATCAAGAACAAAAACCTGTTCAAAGAACAGAGTGATAACATCGAGTTTCTCGTAGGTCTCAAATTATTTTCCGAGGTCATGCTGAGAAACCGCAAGCATGAATTGTTCGAAGAATTCGGAGCAGAGTTCGGAACGTTCATGAAAAAATTCAAGAGCCACGTGAAAATGGCCGAAACAATATAGCAAACACATAAAAATATCAACATGAAAGATAACGTAATCATTATAACGGGAGCCGCCATGGGATTGGGGCTTGCCACAGCAGAATACTTAGCTGAAAAAGGAGCCAAATTGGTCCTTGTCGACTATAATGGAGAAGCTTTGGAAGATGCCGTCAAAAAACTGAAGGGTATCAATTCCGATGTGGAATTATTGACCGTTGAGGCCGATGTCTCCAACGAAGAAGCCGTGAAAAACTACGTTGAAAAAACCGTGGAGACCTTTGGTCGCATCGACGGATTCTACAACAACGCAGGTATTGAAGGAAGACAGGCTCCTCTGACCGAATATGATCAAGAGGTATTCAAAAAGGTCATCGACATCAACCTGATGGGTGTTTACTACGGAATGCGCTACGTGATTCCCGTAATGCAGAAACAGAACTACGGTAAAATCGTAAACGTAGCATCTGTAGGTGGAATCAGGGGTGTTGCCAACCAAACAGCTTATGTGGCTTCCAAACACGCCGTATCGGGCATGACCAAAAATGCTGCCTTGGAATATGGTCGTGATGGTATCTTGACCAACGCCATAGCTCCTGGCGCTATTTTGACCCACATGGTAGCGGAAGCCTTCAAACAAGTCAACCCGGATGACCCAAAAGCGGCAGAAACGGAATACGCACAGCGTAACCCCACCAAAAGACTTGGTTTGCCCAAAGAGGTAGCCACAGTTGTTTCATTCCTGTTGAGTGAAGAAAATGGCTATGTAAGTGGCCAAACCATCGCCATAGACGGAGGAGAATCCAATATGTACGGAAACTCCTAAAAGCTAATTGCCTTTACTTTGATTGATGATGGGGCCCCCAGTTACCAACGTACCAGTGGTGCTGGGGGTTTTTTGTATCCAAACCTGACCACTATCAGCTATTGATCTAGAACTACCACCATATCGTGGAATCAGTTGATAAAACCCATGTAATTTGTTGCATTTCCTTTATTCATGGGCTTTTTTGCATTAACTTACACTACCAACAATTGCAATCCGAAGCTACCATCTAAACCAATGTTGGCTCTGGACAATTGCAAAAAAGATAAAATAACTCAAAACCAACTGACTAAACATGAAAAAACATGCTATTCCAATGGTATTGGCATTGGTCTGTCTCTTTGCTGACCATTTTACCCTAAATGCTCAAAGTAAGGTTCTTCAAGAGCTTGAGGAAATTGCCATTATCGACCAAAAAGTAATGATGCCCATGCGCGATGGCATCCGTTTGGCAACGGACATCTATCGTCCGAAAACTGATAAAAAAGTACCCATCATTTTTTCACGGACCCCGTATAACTTCAATTCGTGGGGCGATGGCGAACAAAGAACCCGAACAGCCAGTAGGGCTTTGGAAGCTGTCAAAAGAGGGTACGCCTACGTAGTCCAAAACGAGCGGGGAAGATATTTCTCCGAAGGGGAATGGGACATTTTGGGAGTTCCATTGACAGATGGCTACGATGCCTTTAGCTGGATGAAAGACCAACCTTGGTCCAATGGCAAAATAGGTACTTTGGGATGCTCCTCCACCGCGGAATGGCAAATGGCCGTTGCCGCTCTGGACCACCCTTCCCATGCCGCCATGGTACCACAGGGATTTGGTGCCGGTGTAGGTAGAGTGGGCGACATTATGGAACAGGGAAACTGGTATCGTGGTGGAGCGGAACAGATGTTGTTCTTTGCATGGCTCTATGGCGTGGAGCAGGACAAGTTCAAACCGCGTATTCCAGCAGGTGCTACGCAAGAGGATTTGATCAGGATTTCCAGATTTTACGATTTGGCCCCCGAAAACCCACCAGTGGACATGTCCGAAGCATTAAGTCACTTGCCCATCCAGGATATTCTAAAAAACATCAACGGAAAGCACGAGATATATGATAAAATGATTCGCCGCAAACCCAACGACGAAGATTGGTTCAAAGGAGGGCTTTATCATGACGATATGGACATCGGTGTTCCGAGCTTTTGGTTTGCCTCTTGGTATGATGTGTCCATTACCCCGAACATTGCCTTGTTCAACCATGTGAGGAACAACGCGAAGGACAAAACGGTCAGGGAAAATCAATATTTGGTGATTGCCCCTACCCTGCACTGTGGTTATACCCGTGCAACGGAAAATACCATTGTTGGCGAACGCAGTGTCGGTGATGCCAGACTCAACTACGATGAGCAAATCTATGGGTGGTTTGATATGTGGCTCAAAGGCGAGGACAATGATTTCAAGGAAAAAACGCCAAGGGTCCAATATTACACCATGGGAAGCAACAAATGGCAGGCTTCCGAAACCTGGCCGCCCAAAAATGCCACGCCTACCACCTATTACCTGAACAGTAATGGCGGAGCCAATAGCTCCTTCGGCGATGGGGTTTTATCCACCAAAAAAGCGGATTCGGACAATCCCGATGGCTTTACTTACGACCCCATGGTACCTGTACCTTCTTATGGTGGAAATGTATGCTGTACCGGAAATGCGGTCAAAGGTGGTGCTTATGATCAGCAACAGATGGAAACAAGGGACGATATTTTGGTGTACACTTCCGATGTATTGGAAGAAGGCGTTGAAATTACAGGCTTTATTGAATCCACACTTTACGTGTCCTCCGATGTGAAAGACACTGATTTTACCATCAAATTAATCGATGTATACCCCGATGGCAGTGCTTACAATTTGGATGAGACCATTCAACGGGCGAGGTATCGTGAAGGATATGACAAAGAAGTGTTCATGGAAGAAGGAGAAGTCTACAAAATTGACTTGACCCCAATGTCTACCAGTAATTACTTCAAAAAAGGGCATCGTATTCGTATTGAGGTGTCCAGCAGTAATTTTCCGCGTTTTGCTCGAAATTTGAACACAGGAGGCAATAATTACGATGAAAAAGAGGGTATCGTTGCCCATAACAAGATACACCATTCCAAAGCATACCCATCACAAATAACGCTACCCATAGTTGCTGAGTAGTTAGATGGGTTCCCCTAAAATATAAAAGCCAGTGGTCTATTGCTACTGGCTTTTTTTTTCATGGAATAGAAAAACACCTGTTTTAAGTTAAGCTACTTGAAGCTCAATTTTTTGTTTTCTGTCCCGTTATCAAAACACCAATAATTGATATCCGGCTGAAATCGTCACCCAACAAAGGATATACATAAAAACCTAAAACCACTAAACAACATAAATTTTAAAACTGAATGATGAAAAAAACGATACTTCTTTTGCTTCTAATCATATCATCCAATGGCTTGTTGGCACAAGATTCCTATGAAGCCACAGTGAAAGTTGAAAAGATGATTTTTGAAAACATAGTGGCAGCAAGAGATTCTTCAAAATCAATGGTGGGTACAATCAATTCATTTGCATTTGCGAATGATCGGAAAAAATCCATCCTGAAAGTAAAAAACAAGGCAGAGTCAATTCATGATATATTTAAAGAGGTTAGCAAACAACTCTTTGGTTACGAATTGAATACAGAATATATCGAAGAGCAATTATCCGGCCCCGTAACCTCACTGAGGTCAAATCTAAGCAATGCCTATGATGCGGCTAATATAATTTCCAAGCAAGCCGATAAAATTGCCGCTGACGTTAAAAGCAGCTCAATTTATAAACATCATAGAAATATCCAGAATGCCCAAGATGAATTGGAGAATTCCTTGAACTTGGCAATCCAAGATATGCACAAAATCGTTCAAACACGAACAGACCCTTACAATACTGGTGTCGTTTCAGTAAAAAAATCAAAAACAACCATCGATTATTTGGATGGACCGGCTTATGAGGGGAAAAACTACAAATCCGTTAAAATAGGGGAGCAAATTTGGATGACTGAAAATTTGGACATCGATGAATTCAATAATGGTGATGAAATTCCGTACGCCGCCAATTATGAAGCGTATAAAAAGGCATACCAGCAAGAACAACCTGTTTGGTGTTACTACAATTTCGACCCTAAATATAGTTTTTTGGGTAAGTTTTACAATGGCTATGTTCTTACGGATGAACGCGGAATTACCCCCGAAGGATGGGAAGTGCCAAGTTATCAGGATTGGTGGAAATTAGCTGCTTACATGGAGAAGACCTATAACAGTAAAGATTACGATTATAAATTAAAAAGTACCGATCGTTGGAGTGATTACAAAGTAAATGGCGCTTTTCAGGAAAATGGAACAAATGAAACAGGGTTCAATGCAATTCCAAGTTCAATTGTTAAGTTCAACGAAAAGGAAATATCAAAATTAGGTTACGCTGCTTGGTGGTCAAGGACTAAGGTGGAAGACAACGATTTTTTCAAAAATCACTTTATCTCATCATCAATTGGATTAATGCCAGATGACAATCTTGCATATACCAACACTGCTTGGTTGGGCAGTTGTCTGAATATCCGGTTGATCAAAGAGTAAGACGCTCCGTTTCAACTACCCCATCTTTGCCTAACTTGATGCAAAATTCACAAATTAGAGTTACATTTGCTAAAAACAGGTCAAGTCAAAAAGATGGCAAGTTTCGGGAAATTCATCAAAACAGAGAGGGAAAAACGGGAGTGGACGCAAACCGAATTCGGTACAAAAATCGGAATCAATACGAGCGCCATCAGCCGTATCGAAAACGGCAGTCAAAAATTCAGTAGATCTAAACTCAAAGAGCTCTCCAGTTTGTTTGGGATGGAACTGCAACAAATAACCGACTTGTTCTTTGCGGACAAATTTGCCAGGGAAGCATTCAAGTACAAGTGTTCGGAATCCGTGTTTGCCGTTGCGGAAGATACCGCCAACTATTATCGTAACACCAAGGTTAAACAGGGAAAACTGGAACTATGAGCAAAACCTTGAACTATATTGATTTATTCTCCGGGGCCGGCGGTTTTTCCCTTGGGTTTGATAACAAAGGGTTCCAAAACGTATTTTCGGTGGACATTGAACCGAGTTTTTGTGAAACCTACCAGTACAACTTCCCCTCCCATAATTTGATTCAAAAAGACATTTGTAGGGTTTCCGATTCCGAACTTGAATACTTGAAGGAATACGACCACATCGATGTGGTCATTGGAGGGCCGCCTTGCCAAGGTTTCAGTATTGCTGGAAACATCGGTAGAAAATTCATTGACGACCCCAGAAACAGACTGTTCAAAGAATTCGTCAGAGTTGTAAAAGTGATTCAGCCCAAATTCTTTGTCATGGAAAATGTGGCCCGGCTGTACAACCACAACAAAGGGAACACCCGCAAAGAAATCATAGCCGATTTTGAAGCATTGGGTTATCAGGTGGAATGTAAAATCCTGAATTCCGCAGATTACGGCGTGCCCCAAATCAGGAAACGGGTCATTTTTATAGGCTCCAAAAACCGTCAAGAAATCATATTTCCTCAAAAAGAGGTGGAAGCTTATGCCACTGTCAAAGAAGCCTTATCCTGCTATCCAAAATTGGAATCCGGCCAAGAATCCAGTATTCCAAACCATATCGCCATGTCCCATTCCGAGCAAATGCTGCACAAAATGAGCTTTGTCTCCGATGGTGGCGACCGAACTGAGATTCCGGTCCAGATCAGACCCAAATCGGGCGATGTCCGAAAATATATAAAATATGCTAGCGACAAACCCTCTGTGACGGTAACAGGGGACATGAGAAAAATATTCCATTACGAACAAAACAGGGCGTTGACGGTTCGGGAACTGGCAAAACTCCAATCCTTCCCCGATGATTTTGTGTTTAAGGGAACCAAAATATCGCAACAGCAACAAGTGGGAAATTCAGTCCCGCCTAAAATGGCCGAAGCCATTGCAAGTACAATTATTAAAATGAGTGAGAATGTTTAAATATCCAAAGGTCAATTACATCGGCAATAAAGAAAAAATTGCAAAATGGATATGCGACCAATTTCCAAATGATGCCCATACACTGTTTGATGCTTTTTCGGGCGGTTGTTCTTTGAGTTACGAAGCAAAATGCAGAGGGTTGGAAGTCTACACCAACGACATTCTAAAAATCAATTACCACATCGCCAATGCATTGATTACAAACAACGATGTATTGCTCGATGCATCTGACATTGAAACCATCTTCAGTGGAGAACCTGTGGAGGGGTTTATGCATGAAAACTATGCAGAAGTCTATTTTTTCCCTCAAGAGTGCAAAGAACTCGATCGCTACAGGCAAAACATTGAACTATTGGCATCCGAAGAGAAAAAATCACTGGCTTTCGCCTTGATGCGAAGAGCCATGATTCGCAAAATGCCGTATTCCCGCTTTACCCTGAATTGGGACAAAATTGTGCAGCTACGCGATGAGGAATACAGCTACAAAAAATACAAAAGAAGAAGGGCGTACCACAACCAATCGTTCAAACACCACTTTCTTCAAAACCTGGACGAATACAACCAGGCCATTTTTAGCAACAACAAGAACAACGTTGCGTACAATGATGACATTTTCAACCTCTTGAACACGGTCAAGGCCGATATCATTTATCTGGACCCGCCATACACGGGCACAATGAACAATTATTTTGGGTTCTACGGTCTGGTGGATGATTTTATAACTTCGGAAGTGACCCAACCTTTTGAAAACAACTTCGTCAATAAAAATTCCGCCATCGAATTGTTTGACCAATTGTTTTCCAAACTCGGTAATTTCAAATATTGGTATTTGAGTTATAACAACGCTTCGTATCCCAGTAAAGAGGAACTCCTTGATTTACTTCGTAAATATTCCGATCGTGTGGAAGTTATGGAGCGTAAACACAACTATCAGATCACAGGGAAGCACAAGAAGGAAAAAAACAAAGAGTTTTTATTCATTGTGGAAAATGAAAATCATGACAACACTAACCGTCACAGCAGCAGACATACAGTTTGCGAAGCAACAAATTAAAGCCTTTGAAAAAATTGAAGCGGGCCGTTGGCGCTACAGCAATGTGGAAGCTTGGAGAGGAATCGTTTGTGAACTATTGGCCAGCAACTGGCTGAAGGACAATTTCAAGGTAGAACAATCGGCCAAAGGACTTGATGATTCCGGTATTGTTGATGATTGTGATATGATCATCAATGCCAAGAAAGTTGAGATCAAATCCGCGACCAAGAACTATTTCCGATATCTAATGCCCAAAATCCACGATGTCAAGAACAAACTAAAGGACATTTATATTGGCGTTAAATACAACGAAACCGTTCAACCTAACCAAGTGCACATTCTGGGGTATATCCAACGCTCCGAAATTTTAAAATTCCCTATCAAGAAAAATAAAGGAGCTCCCTATTATGAAGTTCCGCTTTCCCAATTAACCCCCATTACCCCAAATACTTTTGATTGATGACTACGCAGAACTACGAGGAATATTGGAAACTGACAAATGCTTTTACAGATTATAACGGCAAAAAATTTTTGGACACACTTGCAGTTTGCATTGAGTTCATTGATAATTATAAAGCTGAAGAATATTCTGAAGAAAAATATTCAAAACTTCAAGATGAAATACACGAAGTAAACCCTATAAATCACATTTCAATCAGGAAATCCATAAATCAATTAGTAAAAATGGGGTTTATCAATTCATTTTTAGTTTCTTACCACCCTCATGCTAAAGAATACTTAGGTGCTAGAACAAATAAAAAAAGAGAAACTGTTTTATCCAAAATCGTTTACTCGAACTCTAGTTTCAATAGAGCAGTAAATAATGAGTCGGATATAAAGCAAATCAACTTTCTAATCCAGACATTAATTGAAAAGGGGAAATTATCAAAAGAGGAAATAATTGCTTTGATGCTTGTTGATATTGAAGCCCACGATAACCCATTTATTTCTGAATCTGAACTTGCAGAATACGTCAAAGAAGCTAAAGAAATTGGCTTTTTGGAAAGAAAATATAATCAAATAGGCTATTTATACAATCTTCTAGGAAAATTAGATGATTTGGTATTTGTTAAAGATGACCTATATTTCAAAGAAGATGCAGAGCAGATTTTCGGAGAAGATTTAATCACTAAAGCAAAAAGAAGAGATCCGTATCTACATCGATTATATAAAAATCAACTTCAAGAGGAGTGTGAGGAACTTTATGGTTCTCCAATGTGTGTTCTGGAACATCTTGCTTATCCCGTTTTAATAGCAAGTCATATAAAACCGTTCATTGATTCTGATGAACACGAAGCATATGACCCAAATAATGGCTTGTTATTGAGCAGAACCATTGATTCTCTATTTGATTTAAAATATATTTCTTTTACAGATGAAGGGGAAATGTTGTTTTCAAATAGAACGTCAGATGATGTCAAAGAGTTTTGGAAAGCCTATAGACTTGATAAAGCTATCCTTAATGAGGAAAGGAAAGAATATTTGGCATATCACAGAAACTTAATGGAAAAAATCGATGCCAAAGCGTAAAGTAATACCGATAAAAACATACTGCTTCGATATTTTTACCTATGGCTATTACTAAGAAGCCAAAGCACGCTTAACGGCTATTATTGAACAGTGCGAAACCATTGTGAAACTGCCTTGATAGAACTTTCCAATCTTTGCCCCCTTGTCAGGAACCCCCATCCCCTCCGACCAAAGTAACATCAATCAAAAAACGAACAGATGATGCGATTTCGCTTACCCTTCTTTATTGGCTTGTTTCTAGCAACCCTACCCAGCCACGGACAAACCACCACAACCATACCGCTAACACCCGAGCACTGGACCGCTGCCAAAGCCAGTCAACTAGCCTTTGAAACTTTTGAGGGCCGCCCTACCCTGGTTTTGGACGGCAAAGCCTTTGCCAACAACATCGAATTTTCCAACGGTGTATTGGAACTAGAGGTGTATGCCAACACCCAACGGAGCTTTGCAGGCTTCTTGTTCCGCAAACAGGACCAAAACTTTGAGGAAATCTATATGCGCATGCACAAATCCCGCCAAGTGGATGCGGTTCAGTACACGCCCACCTACCACGGGGAGAGCAACTGGCAGTTGTACCCCGAACATCAGGCGCAGGTTACCTTTGCTAACCAAGGTTGGAACCACCTACGCGTAGCCGTGGAAAACCTGACCGCCACCGTGTTTGTAAACGGTGTGCAAGTAATGCAGGTGGAGCGGTTAAAATCGGGCAACCTTTCGGGCGAAGTCGGGATTTGGGCATTGTTCGGCAATCGGTTCTCCAACATAAAAGTCACAACAACAGGCGAAGCTGTGGCCAAGGAGCCCTACCCTATCGTAACGCCCGCCGACGGCATCATTGCGGAGTGGCAACTTACCGAGGCAAAGCCTTACGTGGAAAACCAAATTGATATGGAAACTTTGTCCAAAGCAAAGACCATCCCTGCCCGCACCGAAGCATCGGGCTTATTGCCCATATCCAGATATCTGGAAAAACCCAGTTCGGGCAATTTTGAGGGCAATCCAGAAGCCTACACCATCGCATCCACCGAAATCAAGGTCAACGAGGCACAGACCCGATTATTTTCCTTCGATTATAGCGATAAGATCATCGTGTACTTGAACGGAGCACCCATTTTTTATGGAAACAATGCGTTTCGGTCCAAAAACAATCAGTTTCAGGGCCATTTGGGGCTAACCGCCAATAAAATTCCTCTGCATCTCAAAAAAGGCAGTAATATTCTGCATTGCGTAGTCATTGACAAAGCCAACGGCTGGGGATTGATGGGGAAATTGGAGTAGCGTTTAGTAGTTCCGCCACTTTTGGGTCAGCTCAAACACATGTTCCAAAATGTTGGCTTCGGTATCGTTGAATTCCATATTACGACGCTTCATCATGGCCTCGGCCACTTCAAAGGCCTTGTTGGTCCTAAAAGTCGTGTAACCTGCCGTAGCACCGCCCCAACTAAAACTAGGGATAAAGTTTCTTGGGAATCCACTGCCAAAGATGTTGGCACTCACACCTACCACGGTTCCGGTATTGAACATCACATTGATGCCGCATTTGCTATGGTCGCCCATCATTAAACCGCAAAACTGCAGCCCTGTTTTGGCAAAACCTTCGGTTTTGTAGTTCCACAGGCGCACAGGTGCGTAGTTGTTCTTTAAATTGGAGGTGTTGGTGTCCGCGCCAATATTGCACCACTCCCCTAGCACGGAGTTGCCCAAAAAGCCATCGTGACCTTTGTTGGAGTTGGCGAAAAGCACCGCATTATTGACCTCTCCACCGAGCTTGCACCCAGGTCCCGCCGTTACCGCCCCATAGATTTTGGCACCCATCTTTAAAATGGCACTTTCGCAGAGGGCCAATCCGCCACGTACGGTACAACCTTCCATCATCAGGGCGTTTTTGCCAATGTAAATGGGTCCCGTGGAAGCATTCAAAATGCAAAATTCCACCGTGGCACCTTCCTCGATAAAAATGTTCTCGGGACTCTTTACTTGGTTCGTATCGGGTATGGGTTGGCTCTTTCTCCCCTTCGTGATCAAATCAAAATCAGCTTGAAGAGCCGCTGCGTTGTTGGAAAAGATATCCCAGGTATTTTTTATGGTCAACACCTCGTCTTCAAATGGAATGGCGGTATATGCCGATTCCTCAAAACCCGTTTCCAGATTTTCCGTGACGTAAGCGATATAACTGTCTTTTCCAATCAAAGCTTCGCCCATCTTTAAATTGTTGATGGCTGCCACCAAATTCTCATTGGGCAAATAGCTGCCGTTGATCACGGTATTTTCAGCAGTGACCGTCAACGGGAACTTTTCCGAAAGATATGCTTCAGTTTGATGGCTCACGGAGGCCTTCAACCATTTTTCCCATTTTTCGCTAATGGTCAAAATACCGACCCGAATCTCGGGCACCGGGCGTGTGAAAGTAAAAGGAAACAGGTCTTCGCGGTGGTTACCGTCAGAAAGGATATAGTTCATAGCGCAGCTTTGAATAGGGTAAAAATAAAAAAACGCCCTCGAAAAGTATCGAGAGCGTTCCTATATTTCGTTAAAAAGTACGACCTACTCGGCCTCCTTCTTATCTTCCTTCTTAAATTTCTTGTACTTGTTCTTGAACTTGTCAATCCTACCAGCGGTATCGACCAATTTCGTCTTACCAGTATAGTATGGGTGAGAAGTTCTTGAAATTTCCAATTTTACCAAAGGGTATTCAACACCATCAACAGTGATGGTCTCTTTCGCTTCAGCAGTGGACTTTGTAATGAACACGTCATCGTTTGACATGTCTTTAAAAGCAACCAATCTATAGTTTTCTGGGTGTATACCTTTTCTCATCGTCTTAAATGCTTAATCTCAGAATTTTCAGGGTGCAAATTTAATGATTTCTTTGACACCTCCAACTTAAAATGACTAAAAAAATAAAGTTAAATTTATATGTAACAAATGTAAGCAATCGATAACTAACCTTTTATAAGCAACACTAATTTTAAAAATCATGGAAGAACAACAACCTAAAACAGGAAAATTCGCACTTAATTACGGACTCATTTTGGGTCTGATTTCGGTGGTGTTCGGCGTAATGCTCTACACCCAAAAGATGCATTACGAGAGAAATACAGGGATTATCGTAATCTCCATCGTAATAATGGCTGCCATCATCTTTGTGGGGGTCAATGCCTTTAAAAAAGCCAATGGCGGGTATTTATCCATTTCGGAAGCTTTGAAAGTTGCCGTAGGGATTGCCGTAATCGGTGCCGTGATTTCCTTGGCCTATCAATTTGTGCTCACCAACTACATAGAGCCTGACTTTATGGACAAAGCCATAGAGATGGCAAAACCCGAAGCAATGGCACAGAACCCCAATATGACCGAGGAGCAGTGGGAACAAGGCGTGGAAATGCAGAAAAGTTTCGCATGGCTCCAGTATCCCATTGGTTTGATCATAAACTGTGTACTTGGATTGATATTGGGTCTTGTTACTGGCTTAATATTGAAAAAGTCCAAAGCGGATTACTAAAACAAAAAATGCTACTTTTGAAGGGAATTCCAGAATCAAACAATGCAGATTTCCATTGTAATTCCTTTACTTAACGAGCAAGAATCGCTTAAAGAACTACATGATTGGATTGTACAAGTGATGCAATCCAATCATTTTTCTTATGAAATCATCCTTATCGATGATGGCAGTACCGATGAATCTTGGAAGACCATCTCCGAACTTTCCAAGATCAACGAAAATGTGAAAGGCATCCGGTTCCTGAAGAACTACGGAAAATCACAGGCCCTTCACGCAGGTTTCAAGGCCGCCGAAGGCGATGTGGTCATTACCATGGATGCCGACTTACAGGACAATCCCGAAGAAATCCCCGAAATGTACCAAATGATCACCCAAGAGGGGCATCATGTGGTATCGGGCTGGAAAAAGAAACGTTACGATTCCGTCATCACAAAAAATATCCCGTCCAAACTGTTCAACTGGGCGGCGCGTACAACCTCTGGGGTAAAATTGCACGACTTTAACTGTGGGCTCAAGGCCTTCAACCATAAAGTAGTGAAAAACATAGAGGTTTCAGGAGAAATGCACCGCTACATCCCTGTTTTGGCCAAAAATGCAGGCTTTTCCGATATTACAGAGAAAGTAGTACAGCATCAGGCACGTAAATATGGGTCCACCAAATTTGGTGCAGAGCGTTTTATCAATGGTTTTTTGGATTTGATCACCATCTGGTTCGTGTCCAAATTTGGGCGTAGACCCATGCACCTTTTTGGCGCTTGGGGCGTTCTTATGTTCATTGTAGGATTTGGATTCGCACTCTATTTAGGGGTTGATAAGCTCTTTTTAAACCCAACAGGGCGATTGATTACCCAACGACCACAGTTTTATATTTCATTGACGGCAATGATCATTGGTACACAATTGTTTTTGGCAGGTTTCCTTGGAGAAATCATGGTGCGATCACGAAAAAATGATACCCGATACAACATCTCCGATAAAATTAACCTCTAGGCCATTCTCAAACCCTATAAACTTTGTATTTTTAAATATCTAAACAACGAATAAACACTATGGATTCCATTACAGCTACAGCGCAATCTTGGTTGACCGATTTTTTTGATGAAGACACGAAGAAGGAAATCAAACACCTAATGGACAACGATCCAGAAGAACTCAAGGAACGTTTTTATAAAGATTTGGAGTTTGGTACGGGAGGTATGCGTGGTGTAATGGGCGTAGGTACCAACAGAATCAACAAATACACCTTGGGGAAAAATACCCAGGGACTCAGTAATTACCTCAAAAAATCCTATACCGACGACGACCTAAAGGTCGTAATCGCTTACGATTGCAGACATAACTCCCAATCCTTGGCCAAAACGGTGGCAGAAGTTTTCTCCGCCAATGGTATCAGGGTGCATTTATTTTCGGATTTAAGGACCACACCAGAACTTTCGTTTGCGGTAAAGCATATTGGATGCCACGCAGGAATCGTACTTACGGCTTCCCACAACCCACCGGAATACAACGGATACAAAGTATATTGGGCCGATGGCGGACAGATTGTACCTCCGCAAGACGGCGAAATCATTGCAGAAATCAACTCCCTCTCTTTTGAGGACATTAAGTTTGATAAAAACGAAAGCCTCATCCATTTGATTGACAAAGAAGTGGATGAAGCCTTTTTTGAAGCATCCGTAAAAAACGGCAGCTTTGATGCCAAGGGAAAAGACGACTTTAAAATTGTATTTACTTCCTTGCACGGAACCTCCATTACCGCCATTCCAGAGGTGTTGAAGCGAGCAGGATACAACAATGTCACCATCATCGAAGAACAAGCCGAGCCAAACGGGGACTTCCCTACAGTGGAATCGCCCAATCCGGAAGAGCCCGAAGCCTTGTCCATGGCCATTGCCAAAGCTGAGGAAATCGGTGCGGATATGGTGGTGGGTACCGACCCTGATAGTGACCGTTTGGGCATTGCCGTTCGTAATCTGGATGGCAAAATGGAACTTTTGAACGGGAACCAGACCATGGTGCTCATGACCAAGTTCCTTTTGGACAAATACAAGGAAAAAGGATTCAAGGGCAACGAATTTATTGCCACCACCATTGTTTCCACTCCTATGATGCAACAAATGGCCAAATCGTACGGTGTGGAGTTCAAAACAGCATTGACCGGGTTTAAATGGATCGGTAAAATGATAAAGGACTTTCCGAGCTCCGATTTTATAGGTGGCGGCGAAGAAAGTTTTGGATATATGGTCGGGGATTTTGTGCGCGACAAAGACGCCGTGACCTCCACCCTATTGGCTTGCGAAATTGCAGCCGATGCCAAAGCCAACGGAAGCTCTTTTTATAAAGATTTGATAGATGCCTACGTGGAGTTCGGTTTTTATAAGGAAAAATTGATTTCCATTACAAAAAAAGGGATGAGCGGTGCGGAAGAAATCAAGCAAATGCTGAAGGATTTCAAAGAAAACCCGGTAGACACCGTGCAAGGCTCAAAACTACTGTATATTGAGGATTACAATACGTCCATCGTTAAAAATGTACAGACAAACGAAGAGTTTACGCTTCACTTGCCCAAGTCCAATGTATTGATTTATGAAACGGAAGATGGCACTCGAATCGCCGCCCGCCCCAGTGGAACGGAACCCAAAGTGAAGTTCTACATCAGTACAAATGCAAAATTGGACAAAGCAGCCGATTTTAAATCCGTAAATTCGCAGTTGGAAGCCAAAATAGAAGGTATCCTATCCGAGCTGAATTTATAGTGAATGAACTACTTTAAAAAGATTCTCCTGTTTGCGGCACCTTACCGCAAATATGGTGTTCTGAATATTTTCTTCAATATTCTCTATGCATTGTTCAGTGCACTGTCCTATGCTGCACTTATCCCAATGCTGAATGTACTCTTTGATAAGACCAAACAAATCAACGAGCCCCCCACATACGAAGGTGTCGGCAAGCTCAAGGATTATTTTGAGGGGTACATGAATTACCAAGTGACCCAGTACTCTGGCGAAGACCCTATGAAAGGGCTCATTTTTGCCGTTGGCCTCATTTTATTTTTGTTTTTGTTCAAGAACATTTTCAATTATTTGGCCATGTATTTCATTACTTTTTTGAGAAATGGAGTGCTCAAGGACATTCGTAACAAGATGTACGAGAAAATCATGGATCTACCCATTTCCTATTTCTCCGAGAAAAAGAAAGGGGACGTCATTGCTCGGATTACGTCAGATGTATTGGAAATACAACACTCGTTCCTTTCCATTTTGGAATTGATCGTACGTGAGCCATTGACAATTCTTTTCACGATTATCGTAATGTTCATCATCAGTGTGAAGCTTACCATTTTTGTGTTCATTTTTATTCCCATTGCAGGAATGATCATATCAAGAATTGGGAAATCGTTGAAAAAGAAATCCGATCGAGTGCAAAAAGAACAAGGCGAATTCCTTTCCATTGTTGAAGAAACTTTGGGAGGACTCCGTGTCATCAAGGCTTTTAATTCAGAATCCAGGTTTTATCAGACCTTCAAGGAATCCACTACGCGTTTTTTTAAGTTCTCCAACTCCCTGCTGAACCGTCAAAACCTATCATCCCCTACCAGCGAATTCCTTGGAATCGTTGTTTTCGGGGTGCTGCTCTGGTTTGGTGGACGAATGGTGCTCCAAGAAGGCTCACTGGATGCCGCCTCTTTCATTTCCTACATGGGATTGGCATTCAATATTTTGACCCCTGCAAAAGCCATTAGCAAAGCTTCTTATGGCGTAAAAAAAGGAAATGCTGCCGCGGAACGTGTATTGGAGATTCTCGAATCGGAAAATCCAATCAAAAACATTGAAGGCGCAGAAGACAAAACAGACTTTACCTCTGGAATTGAACTCAAAGAAGTTGGGTTCAAATACGAAGATGATTACGTACTAAAAACCTTCAACCTAAAGGTTAATAAAGGAAAAACAGTGGCCTTAGTCGGGCAATCCGGTAGTGGAAAAAGTACCGTGGCCAATTTGGTCACCCGTTTCTACGATGTCAACAAAGGAGAAATCCTGATTGATGGCACCAACATCAAAAACATCACGAAAAAGTCGCTTCGTGGACTCATGGGCTTGGTCACACAAGACTCCATTCTCTTCAACGATTCCGTGAAGAGCAACATCGCTTTGGGAAAAGAAAATGCTACCATGGACGAAATCATTGAAGCCGCCAAAGTGGCCAATGCCCACGATTTTATCATGGACCTGCCCCATGGCTACGACACCAATATTGGCGATAGCGGAAATAAATTGAGTGGCGGGCAAAAACAACGCTTGTCCATTGCTAGGGCGGTACTCAAAAATCCACCCATTATGATTTTGGACGAAGCCACCTCGGCCTTGGACACCGAAAGCGAGCGCTTGGTACAGGATGCCTTGGAAAAAATGATGCAGAACCGTACCTCCATTGTCATCGCGCACCGACTGTCCACTATCCAAAATGCCGATACCATTGTGGTAATGAGCAAGGGCGAGATTGTGGAACAGGGAACCCATGAAGAGTTAATGAAGTCCGACAAAAACTACAAGAAACTGGTAGAAATGCAGTCGTTTGGTTCGTAGGGAGTTGGATTATTGGGTTACCCACTTCCTAACTCCTAAAGAAAAAAGATTTCTCGACTACCCCTTCGACTGCGCTCAGGGTGACAACTCGAAATGACAACCGTTCAACCCTTTTCCCTTAACCTTTCCACTATTGCCGAATAAAAATTAAACCTTTTCCCCGTACCTTAGTCAAAGTATCAAACAACAAGAACATTGATCGCTGAGGAAACCTTAGTCCAAGAACTACAACGGGAAGAAAGCCGTGCAAAGGCCTTTGAAGTGTTGGTGAACACTTACAAAGAACGCCTGTATTGGCATATTCGTAGAATTGTCCTCAATCACGACGATACGGACGATGTGCTTCAGAACACCTTTATCAAAGTGTATCGAAACATTGAGAAGTTCAAAGGTGACAGCAAACTCTATTCGTGGATGTATCGCATTGCCACCAACGAATCCTTGACGTTTTTGAAACAGAAATCAAGGAAATTGGGCGTAAGCGACCAAGAGTTGAAGGACAGAATGGTGGAAAACCTCCAAGCAGATGTATATTTTGAAGGAGATGAAATCCAACTCAAACTACAAAAAGCATTGGCCACCTTGCCCGACAAACAGAAGTTGGTTTTTACCATGAAGTACTTTCAAGAAATGAAGTACAAGGACATTTCCGAAGCACTGGACACCTCGGTGGGCGCATTGAAGACATCCTACCATTTGGCAGTTAAAAAAATAGAAGCGTATCTTAAAGAAAATTAAACCTTTGACGCATTAAGCAGTCAAAACAACACGATGGAAAAGGACAAAGAAAATAGTTTCAACACCCCCGAGGGCTACTTCGAGAGCTTTAACGATCGGCTAATGGACCGAATCCAAAAAGAAGAAGCGAAGGAAGGCGGTTCCATAATTCCCAAAACTGATGGTTTTGTGGTGCCCAATGGCTATTTTGATGAAGTAACCCCTAGCGTACTTTCCAAAATCAATACAAAAGAGCCCAAGGTCCTACCATTGAAAACCCATAAGCGTTTTTACTACGCCATAGCTGCTGCAGCCGCTATTTTTATAGTGATGTTCAGCCTTACCTGGGAATCAAATCCAGAACCCATCACTTTTGATGATTTGGCCAACGCGGAAATTGAGGCGTATTTTGAAAATACCGACTTGGAAATGACCTCTTATGAGATTGCGGAAGTGGTTTCCATTGAAGAAATAGAATTGAACGATATACTCGATAATGAGTTGGCAGATGACATCATTATGGAATATTTGGATGAGAATGTAGATGATATTGAAGAATTGAATTTAGAAGACATTGATTATGAATAAGAGAGCACTAATACTTTGCACCCTATTGTTCGGCACCTTTTTGTTGCATGCCCAAGGACCTGTTCGGGACCGCATCAAAACACTTAAAGTAGCCTTCATTACCGAACAAGTAGGCTTGACCAGTGAGGAAGCCCAACAATTTTGGCCCATTTACAACGCACACGAGGAGACCATGGAGGATATCCGAAGAAAAGAGCGTGCGCAAATTCATGCCAATATCGCTCGTGCGCTAGAGCTTTCCACAAACGAATCGGAACAGTTATTGGACAACCTGCTTGCCCTCCAATTCGATAAACAAAAAGCGGAACGTGAGTTTTTATCCAAACTACGAACGGTAATCCCTGCAAAAAAAGTACTGCTATTGGTCAAGGCCGAAGAGGATTTTAAAAGACAGATGATTCAACAGTTCCGAAAACGGCGAGGTCGAAATTGAACAGGGTAATATCATAAAATTATACAAGGAGCCTTCGGGCTTCTTTTTTTGATTAAACCTTTCCCAATAACCACAGTCTTACTATCAGAAACCATTAAAATCCAATGTTATGAAACGAATGAAAGTATTTTTGGTTATCACAGCATTTCTAGGAACCATGCTTAGTGCCCAAGCACAGACAAGAACGGTGGTCAGGGTGTACCCGAAACATGGAACCTTAGTAAGAACAGTATCCAATCCAAGGGTTATAGTTCACAAAAGAACAAATTATTACTACGCCGATGGTGTCTGGTACAAAGCACGCGGAAAAAGATATGTGGTCACAGCTGCACCACGAGGCATCAAAGTCAGAACCTTGCCCAGAGGCAGTAAAGTGGTTTACCAAAATGGAAGAAGGTTATACCGATACCGAGGAGTCTGGTATAAAAAAAGAGGACGCCACTATGTGGTCGTATACGTATAGTTTTTGATTGATTTGTTTTTAGTTAGTTGGAAAAGCGGCACTTTTTGCCGCTTTTTTATTTAAAATCCAATTTAGCTATCCTTTTACTCCCTGCTGCAAAGGCCGTGGAATCATTCAAGAAGCGAAAGGTATAAAAAGGCTCTTCGCTCAATTCCTTCCAGCTCTGGCCACCATCCGAAGAATAAGAAATTCCATTAAATCCAGCGGCAACCATAGCTTCTCCGTTGGTATTGGGAACAAACTGCACACAACTTTTGTAACCTGGCTCTTGACCATCAGCAACCAATTGCCATGTTTTGCCCCCATCAACTGTTTTTATCTTATTGGCCTTTTTGGATTCCGGTTGAGTGTAGTCACCTCCTATGGCAAACCCAAGATTTTCATCAAAAAAGTCCATCGAATATATGCCTTGCGTCGGTTCTTCCGAAATTATCGGGGTTTCCTGTATTTCCCAAGTCATGCCCTTATCGCTGGAAAAATAAATTCTTCCTTCCGTGGTGCCGACCCACACCTTGTCGCCTTTAACCACAATATTACTGTTACTGGCCGCAAAAGCCCCCTCTCCTTCTATGCCTTCAGGTAAATCCGAGCAAGGAATCTTAGTCCAAGAATTCCCGCCATCCCTTGTGATAATAATTGAAAAACATCCATTCACCGTATCGCCCACGGCAATACCTTCGGTATCGTTCCAAAATGTAAGGCTATCATAAAAAACACCTTCTCCTTCTTCCGTATACACCAATTCCATTTGGCCATTTTCTCCAGTTTTATACAGCAGGGCAGGGCTTTCCACAGAAAGCATGAAAAAGTCATTCGAAGTGTGGCCAACCGCCCTAAAATGAGGTATGATGGAGTCAAACTCTTGTACATTCGACATCACTTTAAGGGAATTCACATCCACGGTACCATACATACCATTGCTCCCCGCAAAGGCCAAGGTTTGTGAATCCAGAAAAGTTATTGCACGAATACTTACGGAATCTTCAAAAACCGGAGTTACATCAACTGTTTTGAATGGTTGTTTCTTTGGCTCCTCGGCACAGGAAATTAAAACTAGGATGGCAAAAAGGGATAAGATTGACCTCATGATATTTATTTTCCTCAAAAGTATGCAGAAATCATACCTTTGCAACCTTATTTTATATGATGCGTTTACACAGAAACTTGGTATTTGCCGTAATTGATGCCCTTCACCTAATTTTTAACGAAGGGGAGTATGCTGATAAAGTGATTGAAAAAGTACTGCGATACGATAAACGTTGGGGCTCGCGTGACCGCGGCTTTATCGCCGAGACCACCTACGATATCGTTCGATGGAAACGCCTGTATTCTGAAATAGCCGAAGTGCACGAGCCTTACAGCAAACCCCATTTGTTTAGATTGTTCGGCGTATGGTGCGTATTGCGAGGCATCCGAATCCCTGATTGGAAACAGTTGGAAGGCACACCGGAACGTCGCATAAAAGGTAGGTTTGATGAATTGTCCAAAATCAGAAAATTCAGGGAGTCCATTCCCGATTGGATGGATGAACTGGGCGAAAAATCGTTGGGCAATGAACTTTGGACCAAAGAGATTGCCGCCCAAAACCAGCAAGCCGATGTGATTCTACGGACCAATACGCTAAAAGTCCCCAAACCACAATTAAAATCATTTTTGGCCAAGGAAGACATTGCCACCGAATTTATTGAAGGATATCCCGATGCACTAAAACTTGTGGAGCGTCAAAATGTATTTGTTAGCCAAGCCTTTAAAGATGGCTTGTTCGAGGTACAGGACGCCTCTTCGCAATTGGTCGCACCATTTTTGGAAGTGGAACCCGGACAACGTGTGGTGGATGCATGTGCGGGTGCGGGTGGGAAAACACTTCATTTGGCTTCGAAAATGCAGAACAAAGGGCAATTGATTGCTTTGGACATTTATGAAAGTAAATTGAAAAAACTCAAGAAAAGAGCCAGACGCAATGGTGTGCACAATGTGGAAACCAGAGTGATCGATTCCACCAAAGTGATCAAAAAATTGCACAATAGTGCCGACCGTGTATTGCTTGATGCTCCCTGCTCAGGTTTGGGGGTCATCAAAAGAAACCCTGACTCCAAATGGAAATTGGAACCCGAATTCGTTGACCGAATCATGGGAGTTCAACAAGATATTCTTCAGAATTACAGTAAAATGGTCAAAAAAGGAGGGCAGATGGTCTATGCCACCTGCTCCGTTTTACCTCAAGAAAATTCAGAACAAGTCAAAAAGTTTCTGGAATCCGAAAATGGGAAGGACTTTGAGTTTGTGAAGGAGCGAAACGTTTTTGCTTCGGAAACAGGATTTGATGGATTTTATATGGCCTTGTTGAAGAAGAAAGGATAAGGGCATGTCACATCGACCGCAGCCGAGATGTCTATTTATATTTGAAAAATATACGCAATTAGAGTCAAACAAATTACAGAATCCAATTATTAAAAAATAAGCCTAACCACATTTTTCAAAAAGTGTCTCAGGAAATTACGCCACTCTTGCTCATCATCCAACAAAAGGACAATGACAATGCAGATTACGACAACCAAGATGGCTTTTATCCATTTGTCCCTATGACTGGATTTTTTGATGGGATTCATACATATAGCTTCAATTCAAAATCAAACCTAGGGAAAAGAATTTTTCTTTAGATACGGAATTGATTTATACCCTTTTTCAATTGACGAATACACTATCAACAGCTATTCGTTAACAAAACACCTTTACCGTAAGATAAATTACGCTGCAAAATCGTATTTTTGCACTTTCTTAAACCGTTCAACGCAAAGATTGTATGATCCATTTTTTTGGGGACAAGGCGACCAAGGTTTTTGCCGTCCAAACCACTCAGGAAATCGCTCAGGAAGACACTAATAAACTGACATGGTTGTTTGGCAACCAGCCTAAGATTGAAGCGGCGTCACTCGACGCCTTTTTTGTTGGCCCACGTGCTGCTATGGTAACGCCTTGGAGTACCAACGCCACAGAGATTACCCAAAATATGGGTGTCACGGGTATTATCCGTATTGAGGAATTCCATGCCGTTTCAGAGGATTACACTGATTTCGACCCCATGCTTTCCCAAAAATATTCTTCCTTGGGACAGAATATATTTACTATTGATATTGTTCCAGAGGCCATACAGGAGATTGATGACATTGCTACCTATAACGAGAAAGAAGGTTTGGCGCTGAGCGATGAAGAGGTAGCATATTTGGAGGGACTGGCCAAAAAATTGAATCGTAAGTTGACGGATTCCGAGGTGTTTGGTTTCAGTCAAGTAAATTCCGAACACTGTAGACACAAAATTTTCAACGGAACTTTTGTGATTGATGGCGAAGAAAAACCCTCTTCCCTATTCAAACTGATCAAGAAAACATCCGAAGCAAACCCTAATGATATTGTTTCGGCATATAAGGATAATGTCGCCTTCATCAAAGGGCCTAAAGCCGTTCAGTTTGCGCCCAAAAGTGCGGACAAACCAGACTTTTATGAAGAAAAAGAGTTCGATTCCGTGCTTTCCCTAAAAGCGGAAACCCATAACTTCCCAACTACAGTGGAGCCCTTCAACGGTGCCGCCACCGGTTCTGGAGGTGAGATCCGTGACCGTTTGGCTGGAGGAAAAGGATCCTTGCCTTTGGCAGGAACCGCAGTTTACATGACCTCCTACTCCCGATTGGAGGAAAATCGTCCTTGGGAGAAAGGAATGAAAGAAAGGGATTGGTTGTACCAGACCCCCATGGATATTTTGATCAAAGCATCCAACGGGGCATCCGACTTTGGAAATAAATTTGGTCAACCGTTGATTGCTGGTTCCGTCCTGACTTTTGAACATCAGGAAGAAGCTCGAAAATTGGGCTTTGACAAAGTCATTATGATGGCTGGTGGTATCGGATATGGCAAAACCGACCAAGCCTTAAAAGATACACCTAGTAAAGGAGACAGAATAGTCGTTCTAGGCGGTGATAATTATCGCATCGGGATGGGCGGAGCTGCCGTATCCAGTGCAGATACTGGAGAATTCAGCTCCGCTATTGAGTTGAATGCGGTACAACGTTCCAACCCTGAGATGCAAAAACGGGCTTCGAACGCAGTTCGCGGGCTATTTGAAAGTCATGACAACCCTATAGTTTCCATTCACGATCATGGAGCTGGTGGACACCTCAACTGTTTATCGGAATTGGTGGAGGAAACAGGTGGAACCATAGATACGGATAAATTGCCCGTTGGAGACCCTACCCTTTCCAAAAAGGAATTGATAGGCAACGAATCCCAAGAACGTATGGGATTGGTTATCGGTGAAAAAGATTTGGACCTTTTGGACCGAGTTTCAGCTCGTGAACGTTCCCCTATGTACAACGTGGGTAAAGTTACGGGCGACCATACTTTTAAATTCACTTCTGGCGAAACAGGTGAAACACCAATGAACTTGGAACTTTCCGACATGTTCGGAAGCTCTCCCAAAACCATTATGGAGGACAAGACTGCCCAACAGAAGTATCCAGCCCTTGCTTATTCCTTGGAATATTTCCACGACTATTTGGAGCAGGTACTACAGTTGGAAGCGGTGGCTTGTAAAGACTGGTTAACCAATAAAGTGGACCGCTGCGTAGGCGGACGTGTGGCTAAGCAACAATGTGCCGGACCATTGCAATTGCCTTTGAACAACTGCGGTGTCATGGCAATCGATTTTAAGGGGAAAGAAGGTATTGCCACCAGTATTGGCCACTCCCCTATTTCAGCATTGATAGACCCTATTGCAGGAAGTAGAAACAGTGTAGCGGAATCGTTGACCAATATTGTTTGGGCTCCATTGAAAGATGGCCTTAAATCAGTATCACTATCCGCTAACTGGATGTGGCCTTGCCGAAATGAAGGAGAAGATGCTCGTTTGTACTCGGCAGTAGAGTCTTTGTCGGAATTTGCCATCAATTTGGGAATCAACGTACCCACAGGAAAGGATTCACTTTCCATGAAACAAAAATATAAGGACGGAGAAGTATTGTCCCCAGGGACTGTAATTATCTCCGCGGCTGCGAATTGCAACAACATCAACCAAGTAGTTGAGCCTGTTTTGCAGAAAGATGGCGGTGATATTTACTACATCAATCTATCCAAGGATAGCCACAAACTAGGTGGATCCTCCTTTGCACAGATTTTAAATGGTATTGGTGATGAAGCTCCATCTGTTTTGGATGCTGAAAACTTCAAAACTGCTTTCAACACATTACAAAAGCTCATTAAAGAAGGTAACATACTGGCAGGTCATGATGTGGCTTCAGGTGGTTTGATTACCACCTTATTGGAACTTTGTTTTGCAGATAACGATTTAGGAGCCAACTTGGATTTATCCAGCTTGGGCGAGCAGGACATCATCAAACTATTGTTCTCCGAAAACATTGGAGTGGTGTTCCAAGCCAAGGATGTTACTGTGGAAGGTGCATTGAAAGCAGCGGGTGTGGAATTTGCCAAAATCGGTACGCCAACCTCAGAAAGCACTTTGAAAATCAAAAATAATGGTGTTGAAATAGGATTGAACATTGCCTCCTTGCGAGATACTTGGTTCAAAACATCCTATCTACTGGACAACAAACAAACTGCCAACGGTTTGGCCAAGGACCGCTACGACAATTATAAGGAACAGGCATTAAACTATATTTTCCCAGAAAACTTTGATGGTAAACTGTCATCTCGAGCGCAGTCGAGAGACAACAATCGACCCAAAGCAGCCATTCTGCGAGAAAAAGGAAGTAACTCTGAGCGCGAAATGGCCAATGCCATGTATTTGGCCGGTTTTGATGTAAAAGATGTGCACATGACCGACCTGATTACAGGTAGGGAAACGCTGGAGGATATTCAGTTTATTGGTGCTGTAGGTGGATTCTCCAACTCCGATGTGTTGGGCAGCGCCAAAGGTTGGGCAGGTGCTTTCAAGTACAACGAAAAGGCAAACAAGGCTTTAAAAGATTTCTTTGCCAGACCCGATACCTTGTCCGTAGGGATTTGCAACGGATGTCAATTGTTCATGGAGTTGGATTTGATCAACCCGGAACACGGCACTCACGGCAGAATGACCTATAACGAATCGCATAAGCACGAAAGTGGTTTTACCTCCGTTAAAATCCAAGAAAACAACTCAGTGATGCTATCCAATATGGCAGGAACCACGTTGGGTGTTTGGATAAGTCACGGTGAGGGTAAATTCAGCCTCCCTCATACCGAGAACCAATATAATATTGTCGCAAAGTATGGTTACGAGGGCTATCCGGCCAATCCAAACGGAAGTGATTACAACACGGCTATGCTTTGCGATAAAACGGGTAGACATTTGGTGACCATGCCCCACATTGAACGCTCCACTTTTCCATGGAACTGGACACACTATCCAAAGGATAGAAATGATTCAGTTACCCCATGGTTGCAAGCCTTTGTGAATGCTAGGGAATGGCTTGAAAACTTGGAAGATTAGTAGTAAACACCGCTGTTCGGAGTCAAAAATTGGGGATTTTTCAAAATTTACCTTAGGTAATTGTTAAATCTGTTTCATAGTTATGGTCTGATTTGCTAATTTGCAATCGCTTTACATAAAACTTACTATGCAAACTGTTACCCGATTATTTGATTTCCCATACTATCAACTTGAAAAATACCCCTTAGAAAAATCACTGGTCACTAAAAGTGACGGTACATGGATGGCAACATCCACAAAAGAATATATTGATAAGGCCAATGCTGTAAGTAGGGCCTTGTTACGGATGGGATTCAAGCCCAATGATAAAATTGCGGTGATTTCCAGTACAAACCGTACCGAATGGAATATTGTTGATATCGGGATTCTTCAAATCGGAGCGCAGAATGTACCTATTTATCCCACTATTTCGGAAGAGGATTACGAATACATTTTGAATCACTCTGAAGCCAAGCTTTGCTTTGTATCCTGCGAGGAAGTTCTTGAAAAGGTAAAGTCCATTCAATCCAAGATCAAAAATCTAAAAGATGTTTATTCGTTTGATCAACTCAAGGATTGCAAAAACTGGAGTGAAGTTCTGGAGAAGGGTGCAGACATATCCAACCAAGATGAAGTTGAAAAATTAAAGGACGGCGTTACACCTGATGATTTGGCCACCTTGATCTATACTTCCGGTACAACAGGAAGGCCAAAAGGGGTAATGCTATCACATAACAATATAGTATCCAATGTGGTGTCCAGTCAAACTAGGGTGCCTTTTGAAACCGGCGGGGTAGCACTCAGCTTCTTGCCCGTATGCCATATTTTTGAGCGTATGATATTGTACTTATATCAGTACTGCGGTGTTGAAATCCACTTTGCGGAAGGTCTGGACAAAATCAGTGACAATGTAAAAGAGGTAAAGCCCAACGTAATGACCGTGGTACCGCGTCTGTTGGAAAAGGTTTACGATGCCATAATCGCCAAAGGAGCACTTTTAAGCGGCATCAAAAAGAAATTGTTCTTCTGGGCCGTTGAGGTAGGACTTAAATTTGAACCCTATGGAGCAAACGGCTGGTGGTATGAAAAGAAACTTGGACTCGCCAGAAAACTCATTTTCAGCAAATGGAAAGAAGGATTGGGTGGTAATCTAGCCGTAATGGTCTCAGGAAGTGCTGCCTTGCAACCTAGACTTGCAAGAGTATTTGCCGCAGCCGATATGCCAGTGATGGAAGGTTATGGACTTACGGAAACCTCTCCTGTGATCGCCGTGAATGACCAACGCAACAAAGGTTGGAAAATTGGCACCGTTGGCAAAATGATTGATAAGGTCGAAGTGAAAATCGCTGAAGATGGGGAAATTCTTTGCAAAGGTCCCAACGTAATGCTGGGCTACTATAAAGATCCAGAAAAAACTGCCGATGTAATGACAGGTGCTTATTTCCATACCGGGGACATCGGAGAGATTGATGCCGAGGGCTTTTTGCGTATTACCGATCGTAAAAAGGAAATGTTCAAGACCTCTGGCGGAAAATATGTGGCACCACAATTATTAGAGAACCGTTTTAAGCAATCCAGATTCATTGAGCAAATCATGGTCGTGGGCGAAGGCGAAAAAATGCCTGCTGCTTTGATTCAGCCCAACTTCGAATTTGTTAAGGAATGGGCCAAGCGCCATAACATTGAATTAGGTTCCAATGAAGAATTGGTAAAAAACGAAAAAGTGATAGCCCGTATGCAAGAAGAAGTGGACTGGGCCAACCAAGACTTTGCAAATTGGGAAAAAGTAAAACAATTTAGGCTTACTCCGGATATTTGGAGCGTGGAAGAAGGCCACCTGACCCCTACCATGAAACTAAAACGGAAGCCGGTAAAAGAAATGTATCTCAATTTGTACAATGATATTTACGGACATTGATCAAAACATCTCATAAAATGAAAAGCCTGCAAGTTGCAGGCTTTTTTTTGCTATCAATAAATCTAAATATATTATGCATGCATAATATATTTTTATATATTTGAGAACACCAAACCAGTTCTATGAAAGATTTGACCATTGATTACGCCCTTAGGGCCACCTGGCAGGCTGTGAGCAAAATGTACAACGAGGAAGCGAAAAACTACGGGCTTACAATGGCCATTGGATTTACCTTACTGAGTATCGACCCAAAAGGAGGTACACCGAGTACCACATTGGGCCCTAAAATGGGAATGGAAGCAACGAGTTTGTCCAGAATCTTAAAAAACATTGAGCAAAGAGGTTATATAGAAAGAAAGCGTAACCCAAAGGACGGACGTGGGGTTCTAATTTATTTGACTCCTTTGGGGCTAGAAAAACGAGAAGAGTCCAAAGAAGTGGTACTCCGTTTCAACGAAGTGGTCAAAGAAAACACTTCGCAAGATGATATGGTGGGTTTCTTTAGAATTATAGAAACCATCAACAAGCTGATAACAGACAAGAAAATCTATACAAAAACAACTAATAATTAAATTATAAACCCGCACATGAAAAGGCATATAAACAAAGTTGCCGTAATCGGTTCCGGAATAATGGGAAGTGGCATTGCATGCCATTTTGCGAATATTGGGGTCGAAGTTCTATTACTGGACATAGTCCCACACGAACTTACCGACAAGGAAAAGGCCCAAGGGCTAACCTTGGAAGACAAGGCGGTCCGTAATCGCTTGGTGAACGAATCCCTCGCTGCTGCCCTCAAATCCAAACCCTCCCCTATTTATCATAAAAAATTTGCTGACCGCATCAGTACAGGAAATCTGGAAGATGATATTTCCAAAGTGGCCGATGTGGATTGGATCATTGAAGTGGTAGTGGAACGTTTGGATATCAAAAAACAGGTGTTCGAAAATTTGGATAAACACCGTACACCGGGCACTTTAATTACTTCAAACACCTCTGGAATCCCTATTCGGTTTATGAGCGAAGCAAGAAGTGATGATTTCCAGAAGCATTTCTGTGGCACGCACTTTTTCAACCCTGCCAGATATTTAAAGCTTTTTGAAATTATTCCAGGTCCAAAAACCTCTCAAGAGGTGCTGGACTTCTTAAATGGATACGGTGAGCAATTCTTGGGGAAAACATCGGTGGTCGCCAAGGATACGCCCGCATTTATCGGTAACAGAATCGGAATCTTTAGTATTCAGAGTTTGTTCCATGCCGTGAAAGAAATGGGAATGACGGTTGAGGAAGTCGATAAATTGACTGGCCCAGTTATCGGAAGGCCTAAATCCGCCACCTTCCGTACCGTGGATGTGGTTGGACTGGATACTTTGGTGCATGTGGCTAATGGGATTCATGAAAACTGCAAGGAGGATGAGCGACACGAACTCTTTCAATTGCCCGACTTCATCCAAACCATGATGGATAATAAATGGTTGGGAAGCAAAACCGGACAAGGATTCTACAAAAAGATTAAAGGGGATGATGGTAAAAGTGAAATCCTAACACTGGATTTGGATACCATGGACTACCGCTCTAAAAAGAAAGCAAAATTTGCCACTTTGGAGCTAACAAAGACCATTGACAAGGTCATTGAACGATTCCCGGTTTTGGTAGATGGTAAAGACAAAGCAGGAGAATTCTACCGAAAGAGCTTCGGAGCCCTTTTCGCTTACGTTACCCACCGTATTCCTGAAATTACGGACGAATTATACAAAATAGATGATGCCATGAAGGCCGGATTCGGTTGGGAACACGGACCGTTTCAAATTTGGGATGCCGTTGGGCTCGACAAAGGTCTTGAATTTATCAAAGCTGAAGGTTTGGAGGCTGCTTCATGGGTGTCCGAAATGAAAGAAGCCGGAATTGATTCCTTCTACACCGTAAAAGAAGGGAATACCTACTTCTACGACATTCCAAAAAAGGCTATGGAAAAAGTTCCGGGCCAGGATGCATTCATCATTTTGGACAATATCAGAAAAACCAAGGAAGTCTTTAAAAACAGTGGTGTTGTTATCGAAGATTTGGGTGATGGAATCCTCAATTGCGAGTTCCAATCCAAAATGAACACCATTGGAGGCGATGTATTGGCTGGCTTGAACAAAGCGGTAGATCTTGCCGAAAAGGATTTTGCAGGATTGGTGGTTGGTAACCAAGCTGCTAACTTCTCTGTTGGTGCCAATATCGGAATGATTTTCATGATGGCCGTGGAACAAGAATATGATGAGCTGAACATGGCCATCAAAATGTTCCAAGACACCATGATGCGCATGCGATATTCCTCTATTCCGACTGTTTCTGCCCCTCACGGTATGTGTTTGGGCGGTGGTTGCGAACTTTCGCTCCATGCAGATAAGGTCGTAGCCGCGGCAGAGACCTATATTGGTTTGGTGGAATTCGGCGTAGGTGTAATTCCCGGTGGAGGTGGTTCCAAGGAAATGGCGCTACGTGCTTCCGATACCTTCAGAAAAAACGATGTGGAGCTCAATGTACTTCAAGAGTACTTCCTTACCATCGGAATGGCCAAAGTATCCACTTCGGCTTACGAGGCCTATGACTTGGGCATCCTTCAAAAAGGAAAAGATGTAGTGGTGGTCAACAAAGACCGTCAAATAGCAACAGCAAAAGCATACGCTAAACTAATGGCAGATGCAGGCTATACCAAACCCGTCAAACGCAAGGATGTCAAGGTGCTTGGAAAACAAGCTCTGGGTATGTTCTTGGTAGGCACGGACTCCATGGAAGCTGGACACTACATATCGGAACATGACAAAAAGATTGCTGATAAATTGGCCTACGTAATGGCAGGTGGTGATCTTTCTGAAGCGACAATGGTGACCGAACAATACCTTTTGGATTTGGAACGGGAAGCATTTTTATCACTTTGTACCGAGAGAAAGACGCTGGAACGTATCCAACACATGTTGAAGACAGGAAAACCACTTAGAAATTAGATTTATTGATCAATGGACCTTTTAATAGCTAGACAAGGAATCCAACCATCCATGAATCCAAAAATCAAAGAATCCAAATAAAAATGAAAACAGCATATATAGTAAAAGGATATAGAACAGCCGTAGGGAAAGCCCCCAAAGGTCTGTTCAGGTTTAAGCGTCCCGATGAACTCGCCGCCGAAACCATCGAATACATGATGAACGAGCTTCCCCAACTGGACAAAAAACGTATTGATGACGTTATTGTGGGCAATGCCATGCCCGAAGCCGAACAAGGTTTGAACATGGGAAGGCTCATCTCCTTAATGGGACTTGATATTGAAGACGTTCCTGGCGTTACGGTAAACCGTTATTGTGCCTCAGGATTGGAAACCATTGGAATCGCCACAGCAAAAATCCAGTCAGGAATGGCGGATTGCATCATTGCAGGTGGTGCCGAAAGCATGAGCTATATTCCCATGGGTGGTTATAAACCCACTCCAGATTACGCCACGGCCAAAGAAGGTCACGAAGACTACTATTGGGGCATGGGACTTACCGCCGAAGCTGTGGCCAAACAATTCAAGGTATCTCGCGAAGATCAAGACGAATTCGCCTTTAATTCCCATATGAAAGCCTTAAAAGCTCAAGAAGAGGACCGTTTTCAAGATCAAATTGTTCCTATTGAGGTAGAACACACTTTTGTAAACGAAGCAGGAAAAAAAGAAACCAAAAACTACACCGTCAACAAGGACGAAGGTCCGAGAAAAGGAACCAACATTCCAACTTTGAACAAGTTGAGACCAGTTTTTGCTGAAGGAGGTAGTGTAACCGCAGGTAACTCCTCACAAATGAGCGACGGTGCAGCCTTTGTAATGGTAATGAGCGAGGAAATGGTAAAAGAACTGAACCTTGAACCCGTTGCCCGTTTGGTAAATTATGCTGCCGCAGGTGTGGAACCAAGAATCATGGGAATTGGACCTGTGAAAGCGATTCCCAAAGCCTTAAAGCAAGCAGGGATGAAGCAGGACCAAATAGACCTCATTGAATTGAACGAAGCATTTGCCTCGCAATCCTTGGCCGTTATCAGGGAATTAGGGCTGAATCAGGATATCGTTAACGTGAACGGGGGAGCCATCGCACTCGGACACCCGCTGGGATGTACCGGGGCTAAATTATCCGTCCAACTTTTTGATGAAATGAGAAAGCGTGACATGAAAGGCAAATACGGTATGGTCACCATGTGTGTGGGTACTGGGCAAGGTGCCGCAGGTATATTCGAGTTCCTAAATTAAAATGACTAAACACAAAATATCATGAGCGATACAATTGAAAAAGACATACTGAGAGGAGGTCAATTCTTGGTCAAGGAGACCAAATGTGAAGACATTTTTACCCTAGAAGACCTCAACGAAGAACAAAAAATGATGCGTGAAAGCACCAAAGAATTCGTAGACCGAGAGCTTTGGGCGCATTGGGAACGTTTCGAGAAAAAAGATTATGCCTACACCGAGGAATGCATGCGAAAGGCAGGCGAACTTGGACTTTTGAGCATTGCGGTTCCTGAAGCCTACGGCGGTATGGGAATGGGGTTTGTGTCCACCATGTTGGTGTGTGACTATATTTCCGGAGCCACTGGTTCCTTTAGTACTGCTTTTGGAGCGCACACTGGAATTGGAACCATGCCCATCACTTTGTACGGGACTGAAGAACAAAAACAAAAATATGTACCTAAATTGGCTACGGGCGAATGGTTTGGAGCCTACTGTTTAACTGAACCAGGAGCTGGTTCTGATGCCAATTCCGGTAAAACAAAAGCCGTTCTTTCCGATGATGGTAAATATTATAGCATCACAGGGCAGAAAATGTGGATTTCGAACGCTGGATTCTGCAACATGTTCATTGTCTTTGCCAGAATAGAAGACGATAAGAACATTACAGGCTTTATTGTTGAAAATGATGTAGAAAACGGTATCAGTTTTGGCGATGAAGAAAAGAAGTTGGGCATCCACTCCTCCTCTACCCGTCAGGTATTCTTCAATGAGACCAAAGTACCTGTTGAAAACATGCTTTCCGAAAGAGGAAACGGATTCAAGATTGCCATGAACGCCCTAAATGTGGGTAGGATCAAATTGGCAGCTGCTTGTTTGGAGGCACAACGTCGTGTTGTTAATGAAGCGACAAAATACGCCAATGAGCGTATACAGTTTAAAACACCGATTATCAACTTTGGCGCTATCAAGGCTAAAATTGCGGATATGGCCACCAACGCCTATGTGGATGAGGCAGCATGTTATCGTGCGGCCAAAAATATCGAGGACAGAATCGCCATTCGCGAAGCCAGTGGAAACTCACACCAAGAAGCAGAACTCAAAGGTGTTGAGGAATATGCTATCGAGTGTTCCATTTTAAAGGTTGCCGTTTCCGAGCACGTTCAGCACACTACGGATGAAGGCATACAAGTATTCGGAGGAATGGGCTTTAGCGCCGATACACCCATGGAATCAGCTTGGAGAGATGCCCGTATTTCCAGAATTTATGAAGGTACCAACGAAATCAACCGTATGCTCTCTGTAGGCATGTTGGTGAAAAAAGCCATGAAGGGCCATGTTGACCTTTTGGGCCCTGCCACAGCTGTTGGCGAGGAATTGATGGGAATTCCATCTTTTGATACACCTGATTTTTCCGAATTACTTTCAGAAGAAAAAGATTTGATTGCCAGATTGAAGAAAGTATTCTTAATGGTAGCAGGTAGTGCTGTACAAAAATTTGGACCGGATTTGGAAAAGCATCAAATGCTATTGATGGCCGCTTCCGATATCTTGATTCAGATTTACATGGCGGAATCCGCTATCCTAAGAACAGAGAAAAACGCAAAACGCTTTGGTAAAGAAGCCCAAGCTACTCAAATAGCGATGTCCAAATTGTATTTGTACAGAGCAGTGGACATCATCCAACAGAAAGCCAAGGAAGGCATTGTTTCCTTCGCTGAAGGCGATGAGCAACGTATGATGCTGATGGGCCTAAAACGCTTTACCAAGTATACAAACCAACCCAATGTTGTGGAACTTAGAACGCAAATCGCCGACAAAGTTGCCGCAGATAACGGGTATACCTTTGACTAATTCAAATATTTGTTGGGATGAAAACCCACTAGGATTTGAAAACGCCCCGATTGGGGCGTTTTTTAGTTGGTATAGTAATGTCAGGTCGAATACAATCGGGGCAAAAGTCAAACTTGCGTTTTCCCAAATACCTCTCGGCTGCGCTCGAGGTTACAATCATTCCTTACACGGCTTATTTAATTGATTCCAGTATCCGCTCGTCTTTTTGTTTAGTCGAGAAATTAATGGCACACTCAATAAGGGCCAAATGCGAATACGCCTGCGGGAAATTACCCAACAATCGTTTTGTTTTAAAGTCGATGTCCTCACTGAATAATCCTAAATGATTGCTGTAGCTCAACAAACGTTCAAACTGCTCCAGAGCCTTTTCTTCCTCCCCTATCTTAAAGAGCGCATTGATAAACCAGAACGTACAAATGGTAAATGATGAGGATGGCAATCCAAAGTCGTCCTCATTTTTATAGCGGTACAAAAGACCATCATTACTAAGTCCCTCCTCTATCGCTTTGACCGTGCTCACATATTTTGGATCACGGGCATGGATAAAACCATAAGGCTCCATTAACAGCACTGAGGCATCCAAATGGCGAGATCCATAAGATTGTACAAATGCGTTAATGTCGCTGTTCCATGCGTTTTCGTGGATATCTTCCTTGATTTTCTGTTCAAGTGCCGTCCAACGTTCCAATTTTCTGGTTTTACCGAACATATTGGCCACTTTTATGGCGCGGTCCAGAGCCACCCAACACAATACCTTGGAGAAGGTAAAGTGTTTGTCCTCCCCACGGAACTCCCAAATACCTTTATCGGGTTCTTCCCAGTGTTTTCCAACAATCCATACAATACCTTTGGTAATGCTCCAAAGCTCCTCCACATTTTCAATATCGTTGCTGAAATTTTTCAACTGCTCGTAAATCACATCCATCAAAATGCCATAAATGTCATTCTGGCGTTGTTTATAGGCTGCATTACCCACGCGAACAGGCTTGGACCCCTTGTAGCCATCAAAATGGCTCAAGGTCTTCTCCGTTAGCGTCTTTTCCTTGTTGATACCGTACATGATTTGGAGTTTCTCGTCCTTATCGGGCATCAAATCAATAATAAATTGAAGGTAGCGCTTGGCTGAATTCTTATGACCAAGCTCGGAAACCACTTTTATAACCATGGATGCATCCCTGATCCAACAAAAGCGATAATCCCAGTTCCTGACCTCGCCAATGGTCTCTGGAAGTGATGTGGTCGCAGCGGCAAGCACAGCCCCAGTTTTGTCGTAGGTCAGCATTTTAAGTGTGATGGCACTTCGGACGATTTCATCCTTGAATTTTTGGTAATCTGGCGTCTTAGCAGCCCAATCCAACCAGTATACCTTGGTGCGCTCCAGTTCCAACCCCATTTTCTCCGTGGTCGGTTTTAATATCTTCTCATTGTAACGGATGAGGAAGTACCCATCCTCTTTCAGGGATATCTCATGCCCTTCCAGAATACTTTCCTTGTCAAATGAAGTATATAAAAACAAGGTGTCATATTTTAATTTATGGGTAAGGCTGGCTATAAAATCTTCTTTTATGTAGTGCTTGGTCTCTCCCAGGCCATATTCCAATTTAGGGTTATAGACCACCGAAAATTGAGGCGTTCCCGAAATGTATTTAACGTAACGAATAATCTCAGGCTGCGCTTTATATTTTCCGTTCATTTTATGATGACGCGGCATAAAATCATGCAGCTCAAAAATATTATCGCCTTCCGAAAAACGAGTAACTAGAATGGCTGTATTGGGAAAATATTCCTGTTCAATGTTATAATCACCTTTGGGATGCACCTCAAAACTGCCGCCTTTTTGCTCATCCAGCAATTTTGCAAATATGGAGGTAGAGTCAAATTGAGGCAAACAGCACCAATCTATGGAGCCTTCTTTGGAAATCAATGCTGCACTCCTGCAATTTCCTATAATTCCGTAATTCAAATTGTCCATAGGTCAAAAATTCTCAAAAGGGTTAGAATGAATTGGTTTTGCGCTCGAATTTCCCGAATTTTAAAGAAACAAAAAATTAAAATACGTCAAAAATCATCCTTTTATGGGCAAAACTATCATAATCTCAAATCGATTACCCGTTCAGTTACAAATTAGCAATGGAACACTCAATGCGATACCAAGTGTTGGAGGTTTGGCCACAGGGATGAAATCTGTACACAGTGGAGGCGAAAGTCTATGGATTGGCTGGTCCGGATTAACGGATGAAGACACCCCGGAAGAACTGGAGGATGATATTGACAAGGCTCTAAAAGAGCATGGCTGTGCCAAAGTAAAACTCGATTCTGATGAAATTGATGGATTTTATTACGGTTTCAGTAACCGAACCATTTGGCCCTTGTTCCACTATTTTCTCAAGTATTCCGAATTTGAACTGAACTATTGGGACACCTACAAATCCGTAAACCAAAAGTTTGCCGATGCCATCATAGAAAACTCGGATGAGGACGACACCATCTGGATTCATGACTATCAATTGATGTTAGTACCACAAATGGTGCGGGAAAAGCGTCCTGATACCACTATTGGCTTCTTTTTGCATATTCCTTTCCCATCTTTCGAAATTTTCCGAACCCTCCCTTGGCGTGAAGAAATCTTGGAAGGATTGTTGGGCTCCGATCTAATTGGGTTCCACACCTACGACTACGAAAGGCACTTTTTGAGTTCCGTACGAAGATTGATCGGGTTGGATGTGAGCTTTAACGAGATTTATCTGGATAACAGGGTGATCAAAGTGGATTCATTCCCAATGGGGATCGATTATAAAAAGTTTAGGGATGCTGCTGTACTGCATGATTCCAAAAGCAAGGAAGAGCGGAGCGATTTACAGGTCCGTTTGGACAACCACAAGGCATCAGCACCCGATACCAAGCTCATTCTTTCCATAGACCGTTTGGACTACAGTAAAGGAATCGCAAAACGAATCAATGCCTTCGAATATTTCCTTCAGAAATACCCGGAATACAAGGAAAAAGTACGATTAATCATACTGGCCGTCCCCTCCCGTTCCAACGTTCCACAATATCAATTGTTAAAAAGAGAGGTGGATGAATTGGTAGGCCGAATCAATGGAGAATTGTCCACAGTGAATTGGACGCCCATTTGGTATTTCTACCGTTCCCTGCCCTTTGAGAGCCTGATTGACCTCTACACCTCCAGTGACATTGCATGGCTTACCCCGTTACGGGATGGAATGAACTTAGTCGCCAAGGAATATATTGCCACCCGTACCGATAAATCAGGTGTGCTTATTTTGAGTGAAATGGCCGGCTCTGCTTACGAAATGAACGAGGCATTGTTGATCAATCCAAATAATTTTGAACAACAAGCAGATACCCTGAAAAGAGCCTTTAACATGCCCATGGAAGAGCAGGTATCGCGAAATACCTTTCTGCAAAAAAGATTGGAACGCTACAATGTGGAAGTCTGGGCCAATGAATTTATGAATGCTTTGAAAGAGAACAGGGATTTGGGCAAAGCCTTTATTTCAGAGAAAATGTCCTCGGAGATTCTATTGTCCATTCAAGAAGAATACATGAAATCCAAAAAACGGCTATTGTTCTTGGATTACGACGGAACCTTGGCCGGATTCCACAAAGATCCACAACAAGCCTCTCCCGATGAAGAGCTTTATGAACTCTTGGATGAACTGAATCAACAAGAGGACACAACGGTATTTTTGATCAGTGGAAGGGACAAACAGACCTTTGGACGTTGGTTCCTGCCTAAAAAATACAATATGATCGTAGAGCACGGGGTGTGGATTTCCCGAAACGGAGAAGACTTTAAATTGTTGGAACAGGTAAAAGGGGAATGGATGAGCAAAATCCGACCTGTGCTGGAATCTTTTGTGGATAGGACCCCAGGATCATTTATCGAAGAAAAGAACTATTCCTTGGCGTGGCATTACCGAAATACGGACCCGGATTTTGGAGCAAAAAGAGCCACAGAGCTCAATACGGTATTACGCAGTTTAATCGGTAATGACGATATTAGTGTGTTGAACGGGAACAAAGTAATGGAAATAAAAAGCAGCAATGTGAACAAAGGAAGGGCTGCCACTCGTATGTTAAGCGAAGATGATTACGACTTTGTTTTTGCCATTGGTGATGATTGGACCGATGAATTTATGTTCCAAGAACTCCCGGATTCGGCGGTTACCGTTAAAGTTGGACTCAAAAAAACACAGGCCAAATACCATGTGGAAAATACTGCAAGGGTCAGGCAATTATTAAAACGTTTTACAAAACCATGATACGAAGGTTTTTCATTATTTGCTTTTTGTTGGCATCCGGTCAAGGATGGGCGCAGATAGAAACAGAGGTCTATCTTTTTGATATGGAACTGAATAATGGAAAACCCGTTTTGAGCAATCCTAAAAACATTTCCAACAATCCCGGATACGACAATCAGCCTTCGTTTTGGGATGATGATAGTGTGTTGTTTGCCTCTACCAGAGAAAACCAAACGGATATTCTTCAGTTTAATGTTAATGAAGGAAGTATGTCATCTTGGTTGACTTATACCACCGCAGGTAGTGAATACTCCCCTTTACGTATTCCTGGAAAAAATGCTGTTTCCGCTATCCGTTTGGATGTAGATGGCCTTCAGCGACTCTACGAATATGATGTCGAGACCAGCGAATCAGAGGCTTTGTCAGATTTAAAGATTGGATATCATGTGTGGTTCGATAATCAGATTTTAGTTGCCACTGTTTTGGTGGAAAACCGAATGGACCTTGTGGTTTTGGACTTGGAAGAGCATACCCAAAAGACCGTTTATCAAAATGTAGGGCGTTCCCTGCACCAAATACCCAATACTGATTTGATCAGTTTTATTGGCAAAAAAAACAATGCTTGGGAGGTTTTATCGCTTAATCCGATTACGGGCGAATCCAAAAAAATAACCCATACCTATGGTAAAGAAGAGGATATTTGTTGGTTGGATGAAAATACCATCATTACAGGAGCGGGCAAAAAGCTTTTAACAAAGGATATTGGCTCGGAGAACGGTTGGGAACCCTTTATCGAATTTGATCAGGAAGAAATCAACAACATTAGCCGAATTGCCATTAGCCCAAACCATAAAAGATTGGCTTTTGTTGCGGAGGAATCCCCTGCTAAAATCATTCAAAAACAAGTAAAGGCCTTTAATCAACGAGACTTGGAAGCATTTGTGTCCTGCTTTGCCGAAGATGTGCTGGTCAGACGTTTTCCCAATGAAAAAATGTATCAGGGCAATGGTACAATGAGGAAGAACTACGAACGCTTTTTTGAAAATGTGGAATCATCCAGCGTCGAAGTAGTCAACCGAATTATCCTTGGAAACACCGTAATTGATGAAGAAGTTACCCAAGTAGATGGCAGGGAAGGACATCAAGTGGCCATATATCAAGTCCAAAATGGGCAAATCACTTCAATGACCTTTATTTTTCCGGATGGTCCTTTGACCGATGCAGAAAGTATTGTGGAAGAGCAACTGGACGCTTATAACAATCGTGATATTGAAGGCTTTGCCGATACCTATGCCGATTCCATTGAAATATTTGAATATCAAAATACACCAAGCGTGAAAGGCAAGTCGATGGTCAAACAACAATACGGATCGTTTTTTGAAAACACTCCCGACCTTCATGCAAAAATAAAGAACAGAATAGTTATTGGCAACAAAGTGATCGATCAAGAGCAGGTAGTTGCCAATGGCATGGAATTTAAGGCCATTGCCATTTACGAAGTGGAGAACGGGACAATTACCAAGGTCACATTCATTAAATAACTTTGAACAAATCAAACCCCGCACATATGAAAAAAACAATTACGCTCCTATTGCTAACCATTACAACCCTTGGTTTTGCCCAAACCGATACTCGACTTTACGATATCATCAATTCAGTTTCCGCTGAACGTATTGAAAGTGATATAACCACATTGGTCAACTTTGGTACAAGACATACGTTGAGCGATACCGTTTCCCAAACCCGGGGCATTGGTGCTGCCCGAAGATGGATTAAATCGGTGTTTGAAAAAATCTCTGCCGACTGTAGCAATTGTCTCGAAGTTTTCTATCAAAAAAACTTAATAGAGGAAGGCGATAATTCCCGAATCGTCAAAGATGTGGAAATCGTAAACGTCGTTGCCATTCAACGTGGGACCAAATTCCCGAATCGTTTCATAATCATGAGCGGGGATATCGATTCCCGTGTCAGCGACCCTACCAACTATACTTCTGATTCACCAGGAGCCAACGATAATGCCAGTGGAATGGCCGGTACTATCGAAGCATCTCGTGTGTTATCCAAATACAAGTTCGAGAGCAGCATCATTTACGTAGGACTTTCAGGCGAAGAACAGGGTCTTTATGGAGGTAAAGGTTTAGCCACCTATGCCGAAGAGCAAGGATGGGATATTGTTGGTATTCTCAATAACGACATGATTGGAAACATAACCGGAGTAGATGGCGTTGTGAGCAATAGGGATTTCAGGATTTTCTCAGAACCCGTTCCACCTACCGAAACAGAACGAGAGCGAAGGGCTAGACGCTTCTATGGCGGCGAAGTGGATGGGATTTCCCGTCAGCTGGCACGCTACGTGTACAAAACCACCAAGACCTATATGCCCGAAATGAACCCCATGATGATTTACCGTTTGGATAGGTTTGGACGTGGCGGACACCACAGACCTTTCAATGATGCTGGCTATGCCGGTATTCGCATCATGGAAGCCCACGAGAATTACACACAGCAACACCAAGACATCCGAACAGAGGACGGTATTGCCTACGGAGATGTTCTGGAACACGTAAATTTTGAATACGCCAAAAAGCTTACGGCCGTCAATGCCATTAACTTGGCATCCATCGCCTGGGCCCCACCTGCTCCAGAAACTGTTGAAATCGGAGGTATTGTGGAACCCAGTGCCAAACTACGTTGGAGCAAGGTTGAAAATGCGGTCGGATATAAAATATATTGGAGGGATACCACCTCCCCTACTTGGGACCATTACAAATACGTTGGGGATGCAAATGAACATACCTTGGAAGGCATTGTAATAGACAATTACTTCTTTGGGGTGGCTGCCGTGGGCAAGGACGGACATGAAAGTCCAGTGGTTTTTCCAAACAAGATTTTTAGATAATAAACATTCATAAATGAAACAAAACTTCCTAACCATTGCCCTTTTACTTGGAGTATGGGCAATCAGTGCACAAGAATTCACAAGACAAGACACCCTAAGAGGCAGCATAACCCCTGAACGCGCTTGGTGGGACTTGAGTCACTACGATTTGAACGTAAAGGTTGAACCCTCCAAAAAATTCATCTCGGGATATAATGTAATCAGCTATAAGGTATTGAATGAAGCCAAAACACTTCAAGTTGACCTGCAGGAACCCATGAAGATTGAATCCGTAGAACAAGATGGCAAAAAGTTGAAATTCACTTCGGAGGGAAATGCACATTTCATCAAGCTGAAGAAAAAACAAGTGCCTGGAGAGCTCAATCAACTTAAAATAACCTACTCCGGGTATCCACGGGAAGCTGTTCGTGCGCCATGGGATGGTGGTTTTTCATGGAAGGAGGACCCTAACGGAAACCCCTTCGTGGCTACCTCTTGTCAAGGACTCGGAGCAAGTGTTTGGTGGCCCAACAAAGACCATATGTACGATGAGGTGGACAGTATGCGCATCAGTGCAACGGTTCCAAAAGACCTGATGGATGTCTCCAACGGACAATTGGAAAGTGTAGAGGACAAAGGGGATTTCAAAACCTACAATTGGGTCGTCAAAAATCCAATCAACAATTATGGCGTTAATGTTAATATTGGGAATTACGTTCATTTTGGAGAAACCTACCAAGGGGAAAATGGTCCACTTCAACTGGATTACTATGTGCTGCCTGAAAATTTGGAAAAGGCCAAAAAGCAATTTACACAAACCCCAATGATGATTAGGGCCTTTGAGCATTGGTTTGGTCCCTACCCTTTTTATGAAGATGGTTTTAAATTGGTGGAAGTGCCCTATTTGGGCATGGAGCACCAAAGTTCCGTAACCTACGGCAATAAGTTCGAGAATGGTTACTTGGGCCGTGACCTATCAGGTACCGGTTGGGGGCTACAGTTTGATTTTATTATCATCCATGAAGCGGGGCACGAGTGGTTTGCCAACAACATCACATACAAAGATATTGCTGATATGTGGGTGCACGAAGGATTTACAGCTTACTCGGAAAATCTGTACCTCGACTATCACTTTGGTAAAAAGGCATCTGCCGAATACGTAATCGGAACACGCTCCAATATTCAAAACGACCGCCCGATTATCGGACCTTATGGTGTGAACAAAAGTGGTTCAGGCGATATGTACTACAAAGGAGCCAATATACTTCACACCTTACGCCAATTGGTGGACGATGATGAAAAATGGCGTCAAATGCTGAGAGGGCTGAATAAAGAGTTTTATCATCAAACCGTTACCTCAGCTCAAATTGAAGCTTATTTGAGTGAAGAATCAGGCAAAGACCTATCTGCTTTCTTTGATCAATATTTACGTACGACCATGATTCCCTCCTTGGAATATAAACTTGATGGAGAAACCATCAGTTTTAGGTATGTGGACATTGTGGAAGGTTTTGATATGCCCATCAAAATAACAGTTAATGGTTCGGAAAAATGGTTGTTCCCCAATGCTTCATGGAAAACGGAAGATTTGGATGGAACTAAAGTCGGTTTTGATAAAAACTTCTACATCGAGACTAAAAAACTATAATCCCAATTAGTATAAAAGCAAAAAGGCTCTGCAAATGCAGAGCCTTTTCTATTTGATTTCAATCAATTCTTAATTAAACTGTACCTGTGTCAGTGCAAAAGGGCTCGCCCCTTCTCCTTCAGCCTTGTAGGTAAGGTATAGCTCAGGTTGTACTCCATCAGTTTTCTTGATGGGTATCATAATAGCTCCACCTTGACCACCAAGTCCAGCAGGATTGAGTTGTCCTGTTCCCAGGACTTCACCATCGGGAGCTCCGGCTCTCAACTCCATAGTATAACCTATACTTGGAGGTTCTTGCCATCCTACCATGACCATCAATCTACTTACACCAGTTAGGTCGGTATCTTCAATCTTCAACCACCCTTCTGCAGCGTTCAATAGCTGTAGTTGCATTCCACCAAAAGACATGGCTTGCATACCCTCGGTGGGAGTACCATCAGGGAAAGACATGCTATTGCTTGCCAATACCACTGTTTCGGAACCTGTCAAAGGCAATGCTTCTCCCTTACCTTCATCCGTATAACTGGCAGTCAACAAGAATACCTCTCCATTTTCTTTAGCCTCTGGCCTAACGGAACCTGACAAAGGAAGTGATGGTTCTTTATTATCACCACCTGCCAAAGACTGGATGTATTGGGTAATTTGTCTAGCCTCCATTTGGGTAACATTAGGGTGCGCTGGCATAACCACTTCTCCCCAAACACCAGATCCACCTGCAATGATTTTCGCCATCAAGTAGTTGGTAGAGCGTCGGTCTCCTTTGTATTTTTCAGAGACTTTCATGTAACTAGGCCCTATGGATGTTTCATTTTCCTTGTGACAGGACTTACAATCCAAGCTTTGGGTCAATGCTTTCCCCATGACAGCGCCAGACACTTGTTGGTGTCCCAAGTTCATGTTCACCTCATCCATACCAGAACGGTATTCCACGGATACATAAACATTGTCCTCATTTACCTCGCTGTCCTCATCGGTAACAGAAACGGTATAATTAATGGGTTGTCCGGGAATATAAAAGGATTTATTCGCTTGATCCATTTCAATACTTACAACGGGCCTCACATTGCCTGCAACAATGGTCTGGTCAATGCTTGATGCCTCTTCGCCAGCTGGGTCCTTAACAGTAACGTTCAACTTGTATGCTCCAGCTGCATCGTAGGTATGTGTCAAGGTAGGTTCAGTGGTCTCCTCAGTAGTACCATCACCCAAATCCCAAACATAACTCATGCTATCACCTTCCCTGTCATGGGCCTCTACTGTAGCTGTAACAGAAAGTGGCAAAGAACCCGAATTGTTGTCCACGATGAAGTTGTCGATTACGGGCGCACGGTTACCTCCGTTGTATTCAATATAACTCAAACCACTATCTGGATTTGCAGAGAACCAGCCACTACCGTATTCCAATAGGTACACGCGTCCATCAGGACTCATCTCCATGTCAATCAGGTTATGAAGTTCGATATCCGGAGCAAATGGCTCCATTTTGTTGAACGTACCATCTTCAAACAGATGCACGGCCATCATCCAGCCTCTCATCCAATCATAGATAATGACCTTACCGTCATAGTATGATGGCAATCCGCCGCCGTTTGGATACATATCAGACCAATAAGTAGGCCCTGCCATGGCATTCCTACTACCGGAACCGACTTGTGGAAAGTCTTGGATATCACCATAATGATAATATACATACGCTGGCTTTGCCGGTGGCAATTCCCTTAAACCTGTGTTGTTCTTGGAATCATTGATTGGTTTTTCTGGGTCAAAGAACCTTCCGGATTCACCTGTTTCGTAGTTGTATTTGTTGTAAGCAAAGTTGTCACCGATAAACATGGGCCAACCGTAGTTGCCAGGCTCACGGGCTTGGTTCATTTCATCATAACCCATTGGGCCACGTGTTTCCAAACTATCTACACGGGCATCGGGACCTACATCTCCCCAATAAAGGTATCCGCGTTTCATATCCACAGAAATACGGTAAGGGTTACGATGCCCCATGGTGTATATTTCTGGACGTGTTTTCTCAGTACCTACCGGGAATAAATTCCCCTCGGGAATATCGTAACTTCCATCTTCGTTTACTCGGATTCTTAGGATTTTCCCTCTAAGATCATTGGTGTTGGCAGAAGAACGTCTAGCATCAAAGTTTTCTTTACCTGATTGGTCGTTCAACGGTGCGTAACCATTGTTGACATATTTGGCCTCGCTATCGTTAAATGGGGTTGAATTATCCCCAGTTGACAAGTAAAGCAATCCATCAGGGCCAAATGCAATGGAACCTCCTGTATGACAGCAGATTTCTCGCTGACTTTCCAGCTCCAAAATTACCTGCTCGGAATCCATGTCAAAATTACCGTCCTTGTATTTAAAACGCGATAAACGGTTGATCCAATTATCTCCTGTTGGTGCATAGTAAAGGTAAATCCAATTGTTCTCAGCGAAGTTCGGGTCTTTTTGAAGTCCCATCAATCCTTGCTCAGCATTAACACCTGGGGTTTCGAGTGTTTTGTGATATACATCCAAAAAGGCCACTTGGTTGATTTCTTTGGTCTCATCGGAATACAACATGACCTCTCCCCTACGCTGTGCAATCAACACATCATTGTTCGGAAGTACGGTCATCTCTGTAGGCTCAAAAAATTGTCCCGTGGACAAAACCACCTTGCTGAAACGATCTGCTTCCGGTGGGATTTGGGAGCTAGCCTTGACAAAATCCAATTCCAGATTTTTGCCAATAGCATAATTGATTCCGCCCAAAACATGCTTTAAAAACAGTTCTTCGGAGTAACTTTCATCTGTATGCCCTGCAGCAGTGTAAAAAGCACGTCCACCATCAAAATCATGGTACCAGGCCATTGGGTGGTAATCTCCATTTTCGCCACCTTCGTAGGTAGACTCATCAACGGTCATTAAAACATTAATGCCATCATAAATGTTTTTGTAGTTGTACAATTCATCAGTACGGTGCCAGATGGAATCCGTGAAAAATTCGGTCGCTGGGTGGTTTTTATCCTTTATGATAAAGTCAGCTTCGGGCGTACCCGCTGGATGGCTTAAAAATTGCGCTCCGACCAGTTTGTTGTACCAGCCCCAATCGTACTCCGTGTCAGCTGCCGCGTGAATACCCACATAGCCTCCACCTGCTTGGATATAGCGTTCGAATGCTGCTTCTTCACGGGCATTGAGTACATTTCCGGTGGTGCTCAAAAACACCACGGCGGAATACTGTGCCAGATTTTCGTCGGTAAATAGTTCTCCATTGGTTGTAGTGTCAATGACAAAATCATTCTCTTGGCCTAATTTTTCAAGTGCCGCAATTCCTGATGGGATAGAAGCATGTTTAAACGCCATTGTTTTTGAAAAAACGAGAAGCTTTGGTGGCCCTTGACGCTTTTTCTCACACCCAACAAGAACAAAAAGTAGGCATATAGCCCCTAAAATGTAATTCTTCATGTGCATTAGTAATAGTTGTAAAATCTTAAAGTTTAGTTTTGATAATTAGCAAAAAGCCAATTGAGAGGCAATATAATTACTATTTTACTGAAATTGGACTTCTATTGTCTCAAATTGTATAAATAACCCTGTGAATAACATAATACGGCATACGAAACGCATTTGGGTCATTAATCTTCAAGCCCTTAAAACTTACTTACCATAATTTCGATGGTAAATAAATGCAGCTACTCCTCCAACCAAAGCAAAAAAACTCAACATCCAGAACACATTTTGATGTCCGATTTCTTCACCGGGATGTGCATCTAGGAGCATACCGTATGCAGGACCAGCAAATACATCTGGTGTGTAGCCTATCAAAGAAATGATTCCAACTGCAGTACCCGTTAAAACCAAAGGGATTTTGCCAACATGCATTACACCAAAATACAAGGCCCGTGTAGCATAAACACCCGCAGCGATGATAATTACAGAAATAAAAAATAACAATGTTGTTGTTGGAGCGATAACCCCACTGGCAAAGAATAGGCCTCCTATCAAGGTTAAAATGAAACTTACCACCAAAAGCCAGGTAATTCTTAAGCGATCGGCAATCAACCCGAATAAAATACCTGTAGTGGGCCGTAGGAATTGCAACAAAGTTCCCACTTTGGCCGAGTCCACCTGGTTATACAACATTACTTCCTCCGCGTATTGGGAGATGATGTCCGTAATTTTATAGCCTACGTACCCGCAAAGAATAATGACCATTAGCAACCAAACCGAAGGTAATTTCAACACTTGTTTGATATCCCTCCAGGAAATGCGCTCAAGGGTTACTTCTTGATTGGTTTCGTCTGTTTTCATAAAAAACCAGACCAACACCCCAATCAAAACAATGATTATGGAAGCAACATAGATCACATAGGTAAATGCTTCCTTGCGGTCATCGAGATTGGCTACATCCGGAGGCTCCGATAAAAAAAGGGAAAACACCACCACACCCAACAAACTGAACAGGGCGCCTGTCAATCCGCGACCACCATCAAGGAACCCAAAAGCCTTTCCCTGTGAATCGGCTCCACCCCAAATTCTAGTAGCCTTGATCATGGGAGCCCAAAACAGAAAAATAGTGGTAAAGCCCCACCAACCATAAACCATTTGAAGCATCCATAAATCAGGATATTGAGCAAACAAAAAGCCCCCCAGAGCAGTCATCCATAAGGCAATGGCAATAAGTTTTCGAGGTTGATATTTATCAGCCAAAGGCCCCCCTAGAACATAAGAGACCATGGCCACCAAGCCATAAACGGAAAAGCATAGCCCCAACTGTACATTGTCCAACTCCAAAACATCCAATACGGTGGGCCTAAAAACGCGCGGTAATACAAAAGGAAGGATAAAAATTGCCTCGCCCGAAAGAATCAACAATAACAAATAGAACCAACTTGGCTTAGCCTCCTTCAAAACTTGTGTTTGGTTAAAAATCATTAAAAAAAATGGAAAAACCCAGAAGCTTGATGAATAAAAAATCGGGTATCTTTGAGGACTCACATTTCAACCATATCCGGTTTATGCCCGGTTTAAGAAATAAGGCAACGGATTTTGGTATCTTTAGGCGACCGAAAAAGAATATACCCCCTCCAAAGTATGCTTTTCTTAGGTCAAAGCTGAATTCAAAACATAAAGCCAACTCATGAAAAAATTATTAGCCATCGCCCTGATCACCAGCATATGGGCCTGTAAAGAAGAGAAAAAAGAACCTTCCATCGCAGAAAGGATGAAGACCTATACCATTTCCCAAATGATGGACAATGAATCCATTGGAGGTGGAAGTTTTTCACCCGACAAATCCAAACTATTGGTTTCAAGTAACCGCTCGGGCATTTACAATATGTACACCATACCCACTTCGGGAGGCGAAATGATGCCCATAACACAATCGGACAGTTCTTCGGTGTTTGCTATTTCCTACTTTCCGAATGATGAGAGAATGCTGTTTCGCATGGACAACAATGGCGATGAAATCTATCACATTTTTGTAAGGGACACCGATGGAAGTCATGAGGATTTGACACCTGAAGAAGGAGCTCGTTCCCTGTTTCACCAATGGTCCGAAGACAAATCAGCCTTCTTTTATGGTTCCAACAAGCGCGATAGCCGATTTATGGACCTGTACAAAATGGATTTGGAATCCTTAGAATCCGAATTGGTTTACAAAAATGATGATGGATATGATGTAGGTGTCGTTTCTCCTGATGAAAGATATGTCGCATTGAGCAAATCCATCAACACCAATGACAGCGATTTGTTCTTGTATAATTTGGAGTCGGATGAATTAATGAAAATCAATAAAAGCCAAAGCGGAAATTCACCTCAGGATTTCGCCCCCGATGGTTCGGCACTGTACTTCACTACAGACGATGGCAGCGAGTTTTCTTATTTGATGAAATATACGATTGCCGATGAATCCTACGAAAAGGCCTTGGAGCGCGATTGGGATATTTCAGGAAGTTATTTTACACAAAATGGCACTTATCAAGTAACTTACATAAACGAGGATGCGAAAAACACCATCGAAGTGATGGAAGTGGCCACGAAAGAGAATATTGATTTGCCTACGGTAGAGAATATGGAGGTTACGAGTGTAAGTTTTTCCGATGACGAATCCATGATGCGTTTTTATGCCGGTGGATCGCACACGCCATCCAATCTATATGTTTATAATCTGAACACCAAGGAACAAAAAAAGTTGACGGATGTACTGAATCCTGAAATTCAAGGGCAAGACTTGGTCAAAGCAGAGGTTATCCGATATAAATCCTTCGATGGACTGGACATCCCTGCTATTTACTATACGCCACATCAAGCGAGTGAAGCCAATCCAGTACCTGCTTTGGTTTGGGTGCACGGAGGTCCCGGAGGACAATCTCGACAAAACTTTAGCTCCTTTATCCAATATTTGGTAAACCATGGCTACGCTGTGTTAGCAGTAAACAACCGAGGAAGTAGCGGATATGGTAAAACCTTTTACCAAATGGACGATTTAAACCATGGAGATAAAGATCTTAAAGATTGTGTCGAAGGAAAAAATTGGCTGGCCAAACAACCAGAAATCGATGGAGAGAAAATAGGAATTATCGGAGGGTCATATGGTGGATACATGACCATGGCCGCCCTAACCTACACACCAGAAGAATTTGATGTAGGTGTCAATCTCTACGGGGTTACCAATTGGATACGAACACTGAAGAGCATTCCACCATGGTGGGAATCCTTTAAAGATGCCCTTTATAAGGAACTGGGAGACCCACACAGTGCTGATTCCGTCCGATTAAAACAAATATCGCCACTTTTCCATACCGATAATGTCACCAAACCTTTAATCGTTCTTCAAGGTTCCCAAGACCCTAGGGTATTGCAGGCAGAATCTGATGAAATTGTGGCTGGGGTTCGGAAAAATGGCGTTCCTGTGGAATATGTGCTTTTTGAAGATGAAGGCCATGGATTTGTAAAAAAGGAGAATCAAATAACAGCTTACAGTAAAATTTTAGAATTTTTGGACGAGTACTTAAAAGAAGAAAAAAGTACCCCTATTAAAGAGGAAAATAAATGATAAAAAAGTTAGTTACCCTATTTATCCTATTTGGATTAGTAAACGCTAATGCCCAACAAGCTGGCGAAGACGAATTGGGAGCCTGGTATATGTATTTTGGCACCAATAAAGTTTCCGAACGTTTCAGTGTCCATACCGAAGGCCAGTTCAGGTTTTACGAAAGCGCCAGCAACTTCAACCAAATGCTGTTGAGAACAGGTCTCAATTATCATATCAACCCAGATGCCATAGCGACTGCCGGTTACGCATATATTGATACGGACAATACCTTTTTTGAGTTTGAAGACGAGATCAATTCCATGGAACACCGAATTTTTGAACAGTTTATTCTAAAGAATAAGGTTTGGGAATTCCTATTTGAGCACCGTTACCGCATGGAACAACGTTTCTTGGATTTTGGCGAAACCACTGACACACAGCACAGGGCCCGTTATCGTATCCAGATTACACTTCCGTTGACAGATACCTTCTTCCTTAACTTTTACGATGAATTGTTCATCAACCTTCAGGATGATTTATTTGGTCAAAACAGATTGTACGGTGCGGTAGGCGTCAATATTACTGAAAACAGCAGTATTCAATTAGGTTATTTGAGAAATCAATTTGCCAATGCCGTATACGACCGTTTGCAATTCGCGATTTTTTACAATCCAGACTTAAGAGGATTGTTTAAGAGCAAAAAAAACTAGGAATAGAGCACGATAAAGGTTGACTTGGTTATTAATATTGCCTAAATTAAGAGCTAATCTTTAAAACCATTTTAATGAAAAAAATACAGATATCAGCCCTAGCGCTATTATTTATAACAGCATTTAGCTGTAAAGAAGCAAAAAAAGAAGCTGAAGAAACAACCGAGGAAGTTGAAGAAACAGTAGAACAAGTGGCAGAACAAATGGATCCCGAAGTCATTACTTTCGAAATGGAACCTAAAAGCGATAGTAATGTAAGTGGCGAAGTGGTGTTTACCCAAGATGAAGGCGAAGTCATCATGAGAGCAACCTTTCTAGGACTCGATGAAGGAGAACATGCGATTCACTTACATGAAAAAGCTGACTGCTCCTCCCCTGACGGAAAATCCACTGGAGGACATTGGAACCCGACCCATGAACCACATGGAAAATGGGGTTCCGAAGAAGGGTACCACAAAGGGGATATTGGGAATTTCACAGCAGATGCTGATGGAAATGCCACGGTAGAATTTTCTACAGATGAATGGTGCATTGGTTGTGGTGACGAGAAAAAAGATGTTTTGGGAAAAGCTGTAATCGTCCATCAAGGAACGGATGATTACACCTCACAACCTTCAGGTGCTGCAGGAGCAAGAATTGCTTGTACAGGCATCATTCAATGATATTGAAAAACATCAAAATAAAAAGCTGCCCAATGGGCGGCTTTTTTTATTGGGATCCCTTTGGATAATGCCTAACTTAGACCTAAAATTAAAACATTCGAAATGAAAAAAATTCAAATTGCCGCATTGGGGCTATTGTTGGTAGCCGCCTTTAGCTGCAAGCAAACAAAAAAGGAGGAAGAAAAAACAGAAGAAACCGCTACCGCTACCTACAGTATAGTGGAAGACTCCACCGATGTTCGGTTTACTGCCTATAAAACCACCGAGAAAGTTCCGGTTGGTGGTACGTTTCAAGAAGTAGAATTAACCTACACTGCAGGGGAGACTCCATTGGAAACTTTGGATGGACTCGAATTTTCCATTCCAGTGAGCAGCCTTTTCACCAACGATGCGACCAATACAAGAGACCCAAAAATAATTGAGTTCTTCTTCGAAAAAATGGCGGAGACCCAATCCATAACAGGTACTTTTTCTTTTGACGCCGACAATAGCTGTACTGTACAGTTGAGTATGAACGGTGTATCCACAGAACTTCCCATGGAATATGAAATCACGGACGACAACCATGTGAATTTCTCTGGCACCATGGATTTGAAAAAATGGGACGCCTTGGAAGCTCTTGCCTCACTTAACGAAGCATGTAAAGTATTGCATACGGGAGCCGATGGAGTAAGCAAAACTTGGGAAGACGTTGCCATTACCGGATCTGTTTTATTGGAACAGGAATAAGAATTGCTTTTCAACAAAGATTTGTAAGAGAGCTGCCTTGAGCAGCTCTTTTTTTATATATTTAGGCAACTTCAATGGATCTGGACAACCTCATACAACAATTTCAGCAAAAGGATACGGTCGCTTTTGAGGCCTTGTACAACATGTATGCTGAGAATATCTGTGGGGTTATCAATGTCATTGTCAAGGATTCCGAACGGTCCCAGGAAATTTGTCAGGATGTTTTTGTCAAGATTTGGGAAAAGTCCGATCAGTACGATACTTCAAAAGGTCGTTTTTTTACTTGGATATTGAACATTGCCCGTAATGCCGCTATCGATGAAGTGCGCTCAAAAACCCATAAAAATCAAAAAAAGAACCTCCCTGTTGATTCTCTCGTAGGTATTTTTGAAAGCGGCGAAGATTTAAACAGCAAAATGGACACCATTGGCCTTCAATCCCTGTTGAAAGGACTCAAGGAAAAGTGTATTTTGCTTATTGATATGCTTTATTTTAAAGGATATACCCAAAAAGAAGCTGCCAAGGAGCTGGATACGCCCATTGGCACCATAAAAACAAGAATTAGAAGCTGTATTTCGAACATTAGAAAAAATATGGCATAAGCATGGATGTGAAAGAGTACATAGCGTCTGGAAAATTGGAACTCTACGTTGCTGGAGCGCTATCCCCTGAAGAAAATCTTGAGGTGCAGCACTATGCCATTCAGTATCCTGAAATAAGGAAAGAAATCGAGGCCATTGAAAAGGCCATCCTGGAACTCACAGAATCCGCTTCGCCCAAAATGCCACAAGACGGTTTTGCAAAAATTAAGGCGGAGATAGATGATGTTATCCCTTTTACTCCTGAAGGCTCGAAGACCAGGAGGACACCTTGGGGCAGTTATCTAGGTTGGGCAGCATCCATTTTACTGGCCGTAGGTCTGTTCTGGATGTATAATGAAAATGCAAAACTGAAATCCGAAATCGAGCTGACCAACCAAGAAAAGCAAAACTTGGAGGAAACACTATCCGAAACCCAAGAAGAGGTAACGGCCACGGAAGGTTTGTTGGAAGAAATCAGGGATAAAAATGTAACCGTAATTGCTCTTGGTGGACAAACCGTTTCCCCATCATCCTATGCGAAAGCCTATTGGAACAAAGAGGAACAAAAAGTCATCATAGATGCAAAAGGGCTGCCAGAACCACCAGATGGGTTCACCTATCAAGTTTGGTCGTTAAAATTAGACCCGCTCACACCGACCAGTATTGGTTTACTGGATGATTTTGTGTCGCAGGACACTAGGCTCTTCACTTTGGAAAATGCCAATGAATCGGAGGCGTTTGGAATTACTTTAGAGCCCGAAGGCGGTAGCGAGACCCCAACACTGGAACAATTGTATACGCTGGGGGCCGTAGGGGCATAAATTAGGGTGAAAAAAGAAGGTGGCCTGGATAAACCAAAACCACCTTCCATACTTAGATTACCTAAAAAAACAATCGAATATTAAAGTTTAAGACCTACTCCAAATCCAAAAATCCATGGATTAATGTCCACATCCGCATCTACAGTAGCACCCAAGGCGGTAGTAGCGTCAACTGTGGCGGTAGTATTCAAGAACAATTTTTTCACATCAAAGTTCAAGAACCATTTATCGTTCAACATGTAATCAAAACCACCCTGCAAGGCAAAGCCAACGGCAGTGTCGTATTCAATGTCATCCACAACAGGGCCTTCATCAACACCGTAGAACAAGGTAAGGTTTACCCCTGCCCCTAAATAAGGAACAAAATTGCCTCCCGTAAAGTGATATTGACCTGTTAGCGTTGGGGGCAACAACCATACACTTCCCAAATCAATTTCCCCGGCGGCGGTCTCCACGGCCTTGACATCATGCTTGGTGGTTCCCAGAATCAATTCCATAGACCAATTATCATCAAAAAAGTAGGTAATGTCGACCTCGGGAACAACGGATGTAGAAATATCCACATCTCCGCCAATAGCTTCAATATCGGCACTTTCGTCTGGAGAAACCACAATTCCCCTTAATCTAAATTGCCATTTGCTACCGTTGTCCGCTGGGGCATCTTGGGCAATTGCCAAGTTGGTCAATCCCATTACAGCCATTACTGCTACTAGTATTCTTTTTCTCATCGTGTGTTATTTTAAAATGATGAGACAAATCTACCGAGCACCCTTTTCCAAGAATATGATGTTTATCATTGGATTAAACCCAAGAAAATCACATCTGGAAAAAAACCACTTTTATATATCAGTAAATCAACTGTTTAGAACCATTTTTTTCGTTTGAAAATGATAATGGAAATGATGGTGACGATCAACATGACGCCCAACAATATAAAATAACCATAAGGCGACTTCAATTCCGGCATGTTTTCGAAGTTCATCCCGTATATGCCCGCTAAAAAAGTAAGTGGAATAAATACCACCGAGAAGATGGTAAGAGTCTTCATGACTTCATTCAATCGGTGCCCTTGGACACTAAAAAAGAGGTTGATTTGGCTTTCCAGTTCCATGATATCCGAGTCGATATCAGCAATCAAACCATTGATTTGTTCACGAAGTTCGCTAAAGTACTTCGTCTGGAATCCTTTGACCTCTACCCGTTCCAGTTTTATAATGATATCCCTAAGTCCGTGCGATGCTTTTTTAAAATCCTGGATCACGGCTTTTTTCTGCTCCACCTCGAACATGAATTCCGGTGTGGGTTCTCGTTTTACAATGGCATCCAAGGCATTTTCCATTAGTACGGTCTCTTCGTATTTATCCTTGTAATTGGTAATCAAGGTTTCCAAAATGAAAAAGAGCAGATAGTCCGCACGCTTTTTTCTGATGATGCCCTTATTTTCAAAAATACGTTGGCGAATCCAATCAAAATGATCGCCCCTCTTTTCTTGTATGCACCAGTTAAAATCCTTGGCCACCACAAAATACATCTGTTCCGATTCCATGCTGTGATGCTCCGTTTTTAAGATACGGGCCGCAATGAACAATTGATCCTCCAAAACAATTACTTTGTTGCCCATTTTTTGGTTCAAGAGCAAGCGTAACAAAAAGTCGTCAAGCCCATTGCCATCCACCATTTGCCTAAACTCCTCCATATACTCCAGACCATAGGTGTTTACCCAAGTGATGGACTTATCGCCTTTGGAGAGCTGTATATCATCCTGCAAAGAGAATTTTCGGTTGTAGTAATTGTCCGGTGAGTAATTTATCACCCATGAATTTTCTTCAAAATCTGTTTTCATGGTTTAAAATATGAAAGGGTTTATTCGTAGTTTAGAACTATAAGTTAAACCAAATTTACTAAGAACCATCATGATTGACCCCATGTCCTTTAAGTCCGAGATTTTGTTCACTATTGTGCTCTTAACCATCATTATAGCCCTCAATTCGCTGAGCAAAAGAGCAATTCGACGTTTTGGCAGGACCAGTTCCATTGACATGAACAGTAGAAAAATCATCTTTTACCTCAGTAATTTGATGTTTTACCTGTTGGCTTTTGTAGGCATATCTTTGATATGGGGGGTTAATTTCAAGGATTTTTCGGTGTTCATTTCATCCATATTGGCCATTTTGGGGGTTGGCTTTGTGGCCCAGTGGTCCATTTTATCCAATTTAACCGCCAGTGTCATTTTGTTTTTCAATCACCCGTTACGGTTGGGCGATAGGATTCGAGTAATGGATAAGGATTTTGATTGGACGGGGAAAGTGGAGGATATTAGTGGTTTTTATCTGTTTATGCGTACCGATGATGGTAAACGCATAACGATACCCACCAATTTGGTCATTCAGAAAGGAATCGAAATCCTCAAAGAAGAGAAAACCGATATGGAAACCCATGATGAAGAATAGAAACGCCATGGAAAAACCATGGCGTACCTAAAAACAACAACCAAGCTGAGACCATGGCGATCTCCAACCTAGTTTTTTAGAAGGGCAAACCTATAGACTGGTTATCTGGGCCTCCTTGATGGGTCCAAGTTCGTACGCAGCTTCTAACAATTCTTGTTTTAACGCACTTACTTTTTCTTTTTTCCCATTGGCTTTATAAACCTCTGCTGCTTGATGAAGAATCGCGGGCTCGTAGGTAGCGCCCATTACATGCTTTTCTATGACTTCCATGGCCTTTTGCTCCTGTCCCACCTGCAATAAACTATAGGCGAGCAAACCATAAGATTCAGGTGTAGGTCTGTTTTTGACCTCTTCCTGAGCTAGCTCAAATGCCTTCTGCTCCACTTCCAGCCCCAATAAAAAATCCACATTGTAAGCATTGTACATATCTCCATAGTCTTTATTATCCTCAATGATTTTGTAATAATCATCCAAGGACTGTACCCGGAGCAAATCATTCTTCATAAAGTCTGCTATTTCAGCTTTTAGCAAATAGTATTCGGGGGATTTGTTCTTTTTCATGATGGAATCCAGAATTCGAAGCGCTTCAGCACCATTTCTTTCATGGGAATATACAATCCAAGCGATACCTTTCTTGGCATAGGCATTCTGTGGGTCGATTTGCAATGCTTGAAGATATAGGTTGTAAGAGTCCTCTATCCGACCTGCATGACCGTAAAAGTCTGCAAGATTTGTATAGGACCAAAGCAACAAATTCCGGTTTTTTGATGATTCTGCCTTTGCCTGGGCTTTTTCCATAAATTTGATGGCGGTCTCCAGGTCTCCTTTGTAATCGTTCCATTTGGCCACACGAATCAGATAACCAAAGTCGGACATGTTCTGTATACTATCCAAGTATGTATTGGCCAAGTCATAATTGCCCAATTCCATGTGAAGGTCAAAAAGAAGGCTTTGGGATTCCCGAACACCACTGCCCAAGTCTCTTGCTTTTTGCGCCAAGGTAAGCGCCTCCTTGAACCTATGCTGTGAAATGTAATTTCGAGCCAATGCCCTGAGGTAGCCCGATTTCCCGACAGCTGCGATTTCGACTGCCTTTTTTAGGGACTGTTCAGCATCCTTTAAATATCGGATGTCACCTGTTCCTTTAAAAAAACGGCTATACTCACTGGCCACATTGCCCAAACTCAGCAACTGTGTGCTATCTGATTTGATTTTGTTGTCCCAAAGCTTATAATATTTTGAGGTGGTTTTTACGGGTTCTGCCGCCAAATAATGATTATAATCCTGCTTATCTGTCTTAAATTCGGTTTCTTCCTGCTGACACGATGCCAAAAGCAGTATGAACATTGGAAGAAATATATATTGTAGGGTTGTTTTCATCTTGTTGTTGTTTTAGAGTTAATAAAAAGGGGGAAGGAAAGTTTCCTTCCCCCATCCCTTTCATAGCAATTAATTACTCGGGTGCTCCCAAATAGGGAAATGAAGTCGAAATATCGGCCGTAAGCCCAACACCATCAGATGTCAGTCTTGGTAAATCGGCCATACCATCATCATCCAGGTCCTGACCACTAAACCTGTCGCCTTCCATTCCCCCGAAAAATAGAATTAGGGATACATCTATAATATCGTCATTGGGGTGTCTTCCAGTCAAAGCCACTTCATCACCGTCGGGAACCAAAATATTTCCATCATTATCATTATCCGTTCCAGGGTTAAAATATGTAGTCGGCAAATCTGGCGCTACTTCCAAAACATCTGCCGCCAAAACCGTGGTCAAGGTTGCTGCATCCAGCCCTAAGATGTTGTTTTCATAATCCACATCTGCAGGGTCCAATCCCAGTTTTAAGGCATAAACATCATGGTATTGCTCCAACCTGGCTTGGAATCCCATTTGGAAGGCCGCGCCCATCTCCGAAGGAATCGTAGTGTTGTGTGCGTCTTTCACACTGGCTTCTCCTTCCATGTCGTAGCTCAAAGTGGTATTGATTCCAGGACGTCCAATGTGATCCACTTGCGAAAAGGTTCCAGAAAAATCCACCTCCATCATATCATCGTCATCCATCATCATGTCGTCGTCCATGTAAGTACCGTTATCATCGTTGCTACAGCCAACGACTAGCCCAAAGCTCAGCACCAAGGCTGTTATATATATCGATTGTCTTAGTTTCATAATATTGCTTTTAAGTTTCTTATTGTTTTCTATTTGTTGTTACCCATGTCTTGTAAACTGATAATCCAAGTGCATTGGTAGCGGTGGGGGCTCCCAACATGCTGTTTGGAATTTCCACCACTATGGATAGCGTATTGGCACCATCAAAAGTGTCGGCCGCTTCTTCCGTAGGTAAAAAACCGCCCGGCGCAGAATCCAATTCAGGGGAGATTACCGCATTGAACTGGAAAAAGTCAAAAAAGAACGGGTCCTGTCTTGGTCCTGCAAAAAGGGACACTCCATCGGAAGTGGTCTCTACAACAGCACTAGCTCCTGAAATCTCCACATCGCCCAAAGCGGCATCGGTGTAGACTTCGCTGTTTAAACCAGTTTGAGACGGGGCAGTTGGACCAAAAAAGTACATTCTTCCATCTCTTGCTATGGCCTGGATTACTTGATCTTCGACCAAGTCTCCGTCCAAATCAATATTGATTTCGGTAAGTACATCCTCGTCAAAAGTTCCATAAGCCAATTCTGGCAGTACGTTGGATTGGAGGTCAACAACAAATACGGTGTTGTCCGAACCTTCACTGGGTTCAAATGCATAAAAGTCGGCAATGTCCGCCGTTGTTCCAGCGGAAGAGGGCGCGTCAATGTGGTCTGCAGACACCAGTACGGTAGCTACAATTGCCAAGGCTCCAAGCCCTAGTAAATATTTCTTTGTTTTTTTCATGTTAATTGTTTTAAAGGTTTCCTACACCCCTACCTACGGAACCTTGTTTAGGGCGGTTTGGTTTTGAAATGTTAAAATTGTCTTAACGTAATTTTATTGCATCGGTTTACTTGGGATAAAACCAAAGTCAGGGAAATTGTTTTACTTTGACGTTCTAATTCATTTCAATGAACCCTTCTTCCTCTGGATGGATCAACAAGTTTGGTCACCTTGTAGATCATGAGTCTTTCCCTTTCGAAGACTTTAATGACTTGTACCAAGAACTCAAGGACAATGGATTCATTTATGGTGTGCATTTAAGGATTCCTTCCTTTATAGAAGTGCAGCACACATTAAGTGAAGATGAAATTGCCAAGATCAATTTATTGACCGCTTTGTATTTTACCTATACTTTCGAGGTTGGAAAAACAGATTTTGAAGCTTTCGTCAACAAAGTTTTTGAGTATTACCAATCGTTGGATGTTAGTCGGATTTCATTTTTAAACAAGATTTTGACAGGGTCCAAAACCGAATCCCAACTCGAAAAATTGATTGATTCCAGAATCTATTTGAGTGATAATACGTTCAGCAGAGCTCTAGGAAATAGTTTGACGAATTCGCTCTTGTATGTGGATATCCTCATCTTTATTGTTTACCTCAGAGGCGAAAAAAATATGATGGAACATGCCCAACTTTTGGAGTACGTTACCATCAACATTGTGTACCATGCACTCAACTCAAAAGAGACCCATGAGTCGGATGCAAAATTGATTCAATTGTTGGGATCTTCGTTAACTTATGTGGATTTGGATGAAGCAAAATTCGAAGGAAATTATGCCGATTTATTGACCCAAAATTTCACGGAAAACGAGAAGGATTATTTTCTGGATATGGCCTGTTTGACGATATGGGAAGACAAGAATTTAGACTACACTGAAACAGACTATATTTTTGGTCTTGGAAAAGACCTTGGAAAGTCCAAAAAAGAGATAGAATCCGAATTGATTTTTGTGCAAGAATTCTTCGAAAAAAACAAGGACAAAGTCGCTTACCTGAATAGCAAAAATTTGGCTGTTCAATTCTACGATGGCATGTCCAAAAATGTAAGCAAACTTATTCTGAGAAATAGCAAAAGATTAAAAAAAGAGCTCGCCGAAAGTCGGGAATTGGTCACTCTCTTATCCAAGTCAACCGTAAAAGATTTGAGTGCGGAAGAGAAGAAAAAAGTTCAAGATCAGTTGCTGGATATTTTTAAAAGTATTCCGTCCTTGGCGATTTTTATGTTGCCGGGAGGTGCCATTCTTCTCCCAATTTTCATTAAATTGATACCCAAACTACTACCCTCTGCTTTTGATGACAATCGAGTGGAAGAAAACTAGCTTTTCAAGCTAAAAAAACCACTATAAGAAAAACTTATAATAGGTTTTTTTATTTTAAATTATTCTGATTATCAGTTTTTTAAATAAACTTACTCTAACCAAAGCTTAAAGTCTCTTACGCGCTCTCGACTTACGATGACTTCGTGCTCATCAAAACGGTTCAACTTAATTTGAAGCCTTGAATTGGTATATGAAATGATGTCTCCTATGTGGTTGATGTTCACGTAGAACTTTCTGCTTACCCTAAAAAATGTCTGCGGCTCCAACTCTTCTTCCAACTGTTCCAAAGTGGTGTCCAACAAATAATTTCTTCCATCCGAAGTTGCGGCATAGGTCCCTTTGTTCTCACTGTAAAAACATTCCACTTCATCGGCATTTATGATTTTCAGATGTTGCCCTACCCTAGCTGTAAATCGTTTTTTGTATTCCCGTTCCAAAGGGTTTACCAAGAGCTTTTTTATGTCGTTGAAATCAATCGGGATTTTTCGGTTTTCGGGCTTGAAATTTTGATACTTTTTTACGGCACTTTCCAGCTCTTCCTCATCAATGGGTTTTAGTAAATAATCGATGCTGTTCAGCTTGAATGCTTGGAGTGCATATTCGTCATAAGCGGTGGTAAAAATGATGGCGCTTTTCACCTCTATTTCATCAAAAATTTCAAAGGAAAGTCCGTCCGATAATTGGATGTCCAAAAAGATCAAATCGGGGTGTGGATTTTCTTGGAACCAAGCTAAGGATTCTTCCACGGAATGCAACATGGTGGAGACCTCGATTTCCAATTCCAAAAGCAATCTGGACAATCGTCTTGCTGCTGGTTTTTCGTCTTCAATAATCAGGACATTCATGTACGTTTGGTTTACGTTTTGGTTCAGTCTTTAAAGGTAAAAAGTCTATTTGTATTTATCCATCTTACTCCTATCCTCATCCATGTATTTTTGGATTTGGCGTTCTTCCCACTTTTTAAAGAAAGCAAATTTATGTCTGAATATAATCAGGGTATGCACGACCAAGATCAATGCCCAGATTAGGATGTTGGTTGTGATCCATTCGTAATAATAGGATTCTTTTGGAAATGCTTCTGGCAACAAAGAATTTAAAACTCCTGTTTGTAAAAGGTATAGCAAACCGTTCACGATCACAAAAATCAAAATGTGTCTGTAATACCCTTTGAGTTCTTCAACTCTTTTTTCTGCCGCCCCCCTGGCGTTATTTTTGTCCATTGTCATTTTTACTTATACTTCTCCATTTCCTCTTTGTCCTCATCCATATATTTTTGGATTTGACGTTCTTCCCAGTCCTTTCCCAAAAGCGGATTAAATCCAAAGGTCTTGGAAGCGTGAAAAAACAATCCTATACCCCAAGCCACCAATGTGATGAAATGCTCCCATTTCCAAAAAATGTCTGAATTAAGATAAATATTGATTAAGATAAAGGTGTTTATTACTACATAAATGGTCAAATGAATGTAGAATCCCTTGAGTTCGTCGACTCTTTTTTTGGCCCTGTCGTACTTTTCTTTATTAAAGTTATGCATGATTATTTCCATTTATTTTGATGTTCATCGTCACGCATAATCTCCTCGATCTTACGTTTCTCCCAATTTTTACCGAAAAATGGGTTTAGGTCAAATGTTTTGATGGCATGGAATACAATTCCAATACCCCAACCAAAAGCGGCCCACAAGAACCATGCATAGGCAAAATGATTGGTAAAATAGTTGATAAGGGCCAATCCTGAAATGACCAGGACATACGAAGTGAGGTTGCCGTAGAACTTTTTAAGCTCTTCCACGCGCTCTCTGGCCCGTATGTATTTGTTTTCTTTATCTGAATTTTCCATTGTGTTGTTATTTGATGTGATGTGGTAGTTAAAAATACTCATTCTTAAAATTCTTTGTCGTTCATAAGTTCTTGAATCTTACGCTTTTCCCATTCCTTCACAAAAAGGATGTTTTGTCCATAAGCTGCCACCCAATGAGCTACTAATCCAAGTCCCCAACCAATGGCCGGGAAAATTACCCAAAGAAAATCGGTGGTTTTAAAATTGAGGTACGCAAGCATTGGAATCACTATGCAATAAGCGGTCAGGTTACAATAAAATGATTTGATCTGCCCCACTCTTTCCTTTGCTTTGGCGTAGCGTTGTTCATCCAAGTTATTCATGAGCTGTTCGTTTTTGATGATTGATTACAGGTCAAATATCCCCATACTTAAGGGTAAATTGAAAAACGAATTCCCGAACTGTAATTTTAGTGGGATGAATTGTATCCAAGGTTAGGGTTTAGGGGGAAAGGGTTGAATTTACATCCAACTGTCAACTCTTTATATCTGAAGTTTGTAAATGTTCTAGAAATCATCCTTATCCATGAGCTCCCTGATTTTGCGTTCCTCCCAACGCTTGCCCCATAGTGGATTGTATCCAAAAGCTGCCATTCCATGTGCGGTTAGTCCAAATCCCCAGCCTATGGTTGGGAAAAATGCCCATAAAAAGTCCGTGGTGCGGAAGTTGAGCCACCACAAGAAGGGAATTATAATGCAATAGGCCATCAGGTTACCATAGAAGTCCTTTATGTTCTTGACCCGTTCCTTGGCATTCGCGTAGCGCTTCTCTTCAATATAGCTCTCCTGAGTCTCCATAACGGTGTACTTCTGGGTAAGCATCGGGATAAAAACGCTAAAATCCTTATCGGTCTTTTCAATGACCATTTCACGGTCCGTTAAAATATGGTATCGCTGTTTTATATTCTGAAGACCTACTCCACTACTCTTTTTCACTACCTGCTTTTCCTGAAGGTTGTTACTCACGACCAACATGCCATTTTGTTCAAACACCTTGATATGCAATGGTCTTGAGGATGTGACCACATTGTGCTTGACCGCATTTTCCAATAAAAGTTGCAACGATAGCGGCACTATCTTGGCTTCGGGCTGGGAGCATGCCTCTGGAATATCGAAAATGATACTATCCTCGAAACGCATTTTCAAAAGCCTCACATAAGTTCTGGCAAACTTCAATTCTTCATCCACAGTAACCAAATCCTTGTTTTTCTGTTCGAGTACATATCGATATACCTTGGACAAGGATGTGGTAAAGTTTTGGGCCTGATGCGGGTCTTCATCAATCAAGCTCGTCAAAACATTGAGACTGTTGAACAGAAAATGGGGGTCCAATTGGTTTTTCAATGCATCAAACCTGGCAGAAGCCGAGCCAGCAATGATTTTCTGCTCTTTGACCTGCTTTTCCTTGTAATATTTGTAATAGTATGCCGCATAGAACATGATTGCGACGGCCATGGCAATGACAAAGGAGCTTACATAGAACTCGGTTCGTTCCTCAGCCAAAAACTGACTTATGGTCTTTTGATATACCACTACCACGAGCACAAACCTTGATACGATTATCCCCAAAATAGACGCCACGATATTTCCTAAAATACCATAGCCTACGTACTTTTTGGTAAAAAGCTCTTTATCGTACTTGCGCATCATAAATATAAAAGATGCTGCATTGAACATGTAAATGATCACAGAAAAGACCATGTTCTCCCAAAACTCCACCCATAACTCTCGGTAGGTCAAGTCCCAGCCCTTGATAAAGAAAATAATGAGGAAAACTATAAAAATAGCTATCCCCACTAAAAATGCCTTAACCAGTTCTCTAAAAAACAGTTTCATTATTTCCTATTTACCGCAGTTCTCCAAAATCTCCTCTGCCCTTTCCTTACCCATGGTTGGATAAAACGGTGTTTCGGATTTAAAGGTAGCAAAAAGTTCCAAGGCCCTTTCCACATCTTTACAGTAGGGTGTGATATCCTTTCCAAAGTAACGTGCCGACCCCATATCCCACTCTGCTTTAGATAGTATCACTCGGGGATTATTGGGAGCCAGTTCCATGGCTTTTTGATATAACTGTGCATTCTTGGGAGATAATGTCATGGCATAAGTAGCACCATCAAAAGCAATCCAGGCCGTGTTGATGAGCGCTTCTTGAATCAAAAGTTCCGGATTGTTGGGAGAGATGGCCTTGGCCACATCCAAAAACTCCTTGGCTTTTTCCAGTTGCTTACTCAGTTTATCCTCATCTTTCTCGCCAAAGGAAATTACCGTATTTATTTGAGCAACATAATAGTAGGGCAACCATTTATCAGGCTCTGCGGTGGCAATGCGTTCGAACATATTGGATGCCTCTATGACTTTTTGGTTCTGCCATAGCTCAAAAGCCTTTTTCATTCCTTTGGAATAGCGGTCCTGAGCATTGATGAATGTGGTTCCTAAAAGTACAATTGCTAAAATCAGCTTTTTCATGACTGTCGTTTTATGATTATTGATGCCGCAAAGATGTCCAGCTGTTGCAGATTTTTAAAAGAAGCTTTACCGAACTGTAAACAATCGCGGATGAACTGTAATGCATCCAATCTTTAATTTATACTTTAGCGCTTGGTTCTAAAATCCAAGCACTTTTATGTACACTCCTCCGCACTACAGCAATGATGATATTGAAAAAATCAAAGATTTCTTGAGAAGCAACAGCTTTGGCATCTTGATTAATATTGTGGACAACAAACCATGGGGCACCCACATTCCACTGGAATTGGAAACAGATGATGAAGGGAATGATATTTTGGTGGGACATATTGCCAAGGGAAATCCACAATGGAAATATTTTCAGGACGAAGCGGAAGTGCTCTGTATTTTCAACGGACCTCATGCCTATGTGTCATCCTCGTGGTACAAAGAGGAAGAAGTACCGACTTGGAACTATATTGCCGTGCATGTGTATGGCACCTTAAAAGTTTTGACAGAAGAGGAAACCATGGCCTCCATGCACCGGTTGGTAGATAAATATGAGCAAAGCTCCAAAAACCCGATCTCCCTTAATAATCTATCATCAAAAACCTTGAGGCAAGTAAAGGGTGTAGTTGGTTTTAAAATAGCAGTTTCTGATATACAGGCCACCTACAAGCTTTCTCAGACGCAAGTAGATGACCATCATAAAATAATATCGGAACTTGGAGAACGCCCCGATGCGGGGAGTCAAGGAATTGCCGAGCATATGAAAGACAAAAAGCCTTAAACTTTTATTCTATATCCTGAAAAATGGCATCTGCCCAATTGGAATATCTGGAATTTTCCACGTGCATGATCCAGATTTCATCTTGGTACTTTCCTTTCATCTTGGATTGATAAGCTTCATAAGCCAAATCGTTTTCGTCGTATTTCGCCAAATAGACGTAGTTAAGGCCATTATCCGGGTTCTTGAAATATTGGGCTTGCAACCCTTTACTTTTCAACTCTTCCATGAAGTTTTTCAAGTAAATCTCATTTTTAAAGACATTGGCCACAATGTAGTGCCCCTGACCAACTCCATCAAGGTCGATATACTTTTCTATGGGCTTAAATGCACCACCATTAAAGGTTCCTTCGTCTTTTTTCTCAAGTTGTTTGGAAACCTTTTGGGTGTTTTCGGCTAAAGCTGTTGTGGTTGACATTTCAATGGCATTATACAAAGAATCCAAATCTTTGCTGTCGGCCATATAGAGTTGTTGCGCCTTTTTTTCTATACCGGGAATTTCATCACCATTGTGTCGCTTTACCAATCGCATGACCATTTCAAAACGTCTTTCCATATCTTCCTCCCTACTCTGCTTCATGGAATCCACTTTGTAGAGCAAGTCGTCGATCACAGCGTAACTATCCTCTTGCTTTTCCTGTAGTTCAGCAACACGCTCTTCCCAATAAGCCCTATCCTCCTTGTGGGAAGGTCTCAAGGTGGTTGCGACATCCAGCTTGCTGTTTTGCTCGTTTTTCTCAGCTTTATCGCTTGCATCGGCCACAGCCGTATTTTCAATTTTCTTTTTCGCTTCGTCATCATCTTCGTTGGAGACAAAGGTGTTTTTGGAAAGATTGGGCACAAAGGAGTAAGCGATTGAAATTTCGTGGGTTACCCCAAGGTTGGCGATGCTGTTGTTCAAGCTTTTCTCAAAGTTATATCCAAAGGACAATCGTTGGTTCAAATTAAAACCTGTTCCTGCTGAAGCACCATAAAACTGATCGTACCCACCTTGAACCCATCCTAACTTAGGTAGGTCCAAAATGACACCTCCTCCAAAAACAGGGTCTTCGCTACCTTCAAAACGGGCACGAACCAATGGCATTAATCTACTTCCTTCAAAAATTCCCCTGGCATTGTCAAATTCATTGGTAAACTGGATATGTCCGGAAAAGGTCTTTTGATTAAGATTGCTCAACGATTTTCCCGACTTTAAATTGTAATCCACTAAATTTTGGGCAAAAACACCAAAATCAAACTTACCTAAGCTAAGATTCAATCCTGGCTGAAATGATATCACAGAACTTTCCTCGGCATCACTCAACAGGATATCCCCTTCATCTGAGGTCACTGCCCTACTGGGGTCGTAACTACTCACATAATAAGGGATGTTTACTCCAAATGTTAGACTGCTTTCTTCTCCCAATTGGATACCGTGGGAGTAATTGGCCATAACACCTAAATTGGAAATCACACCTTCACGTTGGTTGTAAAGGCTGAAGCCTAATCCTACCATATCGTTCAATTGGCCACTGTAGCTCAAAAAGTAATTTTGGCGATTGTTGTCAAAATCAGCACTTTGGCTTCGATGGAAAAAATTGATGTACGATTTGTCCTCACGTATCGATGAAAAGGTGGGGTTGATCAAAAATCGGTTGAACTTCAACAAATTTTGAAAGGGAACATCATAACTCACGAAAGGATTACTTTCCTCTTGAGCTTGAGTGGGAAGACCCAGAAAAAGGACGATCAAGAACGCAAAAATGTAACGCTCACATTGGGTCGGAAATGTAGTCTGGGGAAACGGGGGTAGTTTTATCTCCATAGCCGATTGGGATTTGTAGGTTAATATTCCTGATTGGGACAGGTTGATATTTGTTTAGTTTTTTCACTTGCAAGATTTGGGACTTGTAAGAATTTTCATCTAAATATTATGTAAATCTAATTATTTTATCGTCCAAGAGGTAATTTTTTCGTTGAACGGCACACTGAATTGATAGATAGAAGGTTTTGGTTTATAAAATTTGGGTTTCATTGCATTAAATGTTCTTCTACTTAGGTTATTTTTGAGGTCACAACTTCAAAAAAGTACTCAAAATGGAGGTTCCAGTGCGTATTGTGCCCTATTCCAACATCTATAAAGATGCTTTCAGGAAATTGAACGAGAAATGGATCATTAAGTATTTTGAGATGGAGGAAATGGATCGGCTTGCGCTCCATAACCCAGAAGAATATATTTTGGGTAAGGGCGGATATATTGCGGTGGCTTTACTCGATGATCAACCTGTCGGTGTCTGTGCACTGATTCCCTGCACGTACCTAGGATATGATTTTGAACTTTCCAAAATGGGGGTCTCTCCCAAAGCCCAAGGTAAAGGAATCGGGAAATTATTGGGGCAGCACATCATTGATAAGGCAAAAGAGCTAGGCGCACAGAAAATCTTCTTGGAAAGCAATAGAGTTTTGGCTCCCGCTCTAGCATTATATAAAAAATTAGGGTTCAAAGAAATGACAAAAGTGTCCTCGCCATATGCACGCAGCGATATTCAAATGGAGCTTGAATTATAAGGTTGTTTCAACTAAAGCTTTTGTTGTTAGACTACAACTATAAAATTGGAACAATTATGTGCCTCGTCCTTTCTCTTTAATTGATTAATCGCACATCTGATTGCAATACGTCCAAAAACAAATCCTAACCTTCTGAAAATCAAAACAAAGACCTAATTGTGGGAAAGATTCTTGAAACCTGTGATCCTATTCCGCCTAAATAACGGTTTTAAGCTGAAAACGCACAGAAACCGACCCATATATCACTAAAAATGAGTATTTTATATAGGATAATTCTAAATCTCATCGCCATGGGTCTGATAAAAAACCTCAACAAATGGGCCAATGCCCATACTTATCTTATTCTAGACCTGATTCGTGTATTGCTCGGTATCGTGCTTTTTGTGAAAGGCATAGAATTTATGTCCAACCATGAAGAAATGGAGAAATTGGCAGCTCCGTTCCAAGACGTTCCCGGTGGAATGATCTTTCTTCATTATTTGATTCCCGCTCACTTTGTGGGAGGTATTCTTATTCTAGTCGGTTTATTGACCCGATGGGCGGCCATTGCCCAGATACCTATAATCTTCGGTGCGATACTGACCAATTTTCTAGGACAAATGAACACCAACAACCTTATGCTATCCATTATCGTATTGTTGACCACCTTATTCTTTATTGTATACGGGTCTGGAAGGAACTCCGTGGACTACTATCTAAAAATGCAGCAATAACCTAAAGGTTATCCAATTGATTGCTTTTGCCATCGGTGCTGATGGTCCAAAAGAACCCTACAAAGAAAAAACTATCCGCGGGAGGTGTAATCGCTCTTCTATTGTACACTCCATTGACATCGGGCGTATTGGCATATTGATAATTGCTGATATTATTAATGCTCAACAAATTGCTCACGGAGAAGTATAAAATCTTTTGCTGATCAATCAAATAGGCCCAATTAAAACTCAAATTATTGTACGATTTGGTTCGCTCTTCCATAAAGCCGGGGTTGTTCGGATCGTGGTACGGTCTACCAGAACCATAAGAATACGAAAGCCCGACTTGCGACCGTAACTTATCCACCCAATACTTGGTGACCAATGAAGCGTTATGTTTTGGTGCAAAGTTCGGGGTTGACCTTCCAGGGAAGTTTCGATAGTCCCGTTCCGTATCCAGATAGGAATAGGAGAACCAATAATCCAAGTTCTCTATGCTTTTGCTGTCTCTCCAAAAAATGTCCACTCCTTTGGCGTAGCCCCCTCCCGAGTTTGTATAGGCTGAATCGAACTGTGGCATATCGGTATCAAACTTGATCAAACGGTCATAGTCCTTGTAATACAACTCTGTTCTGAAGGTTTTTCCATTGTTGATGTATTGATAGTTAAGAATGTAGTGAGACGCCTTCTCCATTTCCAGGTTTTGATCAAATTTCACGACATCGGAGAGTGGTCGTTGATAAAAATCGCCATAGGCCAAAGAAAACTGTCCGTCCTCCCCTGGCTTGTAAGCCAAAGAGACTCGTGGCGACACCTCAAAATCATTAAGCAAACTACTATGTGTTGCCCTAACCCCTAGTTTCATGGCGAATTTATTGGTCAGAAAGATATCGGACTCTGCAAAAGCGGCCCAAAGACCATCGGTATACCCATTGTTGAATGCATCTACATCCGCATCGGTATAGGTTTCATCAAAATGGGTGTTGAAATATTCCGCTCCAAAACTCAAATCGTATCGATTACTGAAGTTTTTACGCGCCTTTAGCTTCAGGTGCGTGGATGTGTCCTTGTTATCGACCTTGTCTTCATCAATACCGATATCATTGGTGTCCCATGCTATGGATGCACCAGAGGTCAAACTCAAATCGTTATCAAAATAGTATTTATAGGATGAATTAAAGTATAGGTTGTTGTTCTTGAGACGGAAACGAACGTAATCATCAAAATTGATGTCCTCCTGTTCAATATCCAGATTGGTATGATTGAATCCCGTGTACAATTTAAACATGCTCTTATCCCCTTTGCTCCTAAAAACTGCTTCCCCTGAAATGGATTCGAACGGACTGTTCCAACGCACTCCTTGGGTGGATGGAATCAGGGCTTCATACGGAGCAAGATTCATATAAGAGGTATTGATGCTCAACGATTGGTCGCCCCAAATCTCCGTGTGGCCAACCCCACCGCCAACACTCATTATGGAAATATTGGTTTCCTCTTGCAAAGGTACATCCGTTGTGTTCAGTAATAGCACACTGGACAGGGCTTGACCATATTCTGCAGAGTAACCTCCCGTACTAAAGGATATCCCTTTAAAAAGAAAAGGCGAAAATCTACCGCGGGTGGGCGTATTGTTGGGCGTGGCATTGAAGGGTTGAAAAACGCGAAGCCCATCGATAAACACCTGGGTCTCCCCTGCCGTACCCCCACGAACAAACAAACGTCCATCTTCATTTACCGTCGTAGTACCCGGTAACGTCTGCAAAGCCGCTACAAAATCGCCGGCAGCCCCAGCGGTGGTCACAATATCCAACGGTTTCAGTACAGACACTTTGGAATTGTCCCCAGCCTCGAAAGTTCCAGCGGTCAAGGTAACGCCTGACAACGAATTGACGGACTCCATTAATTTAATATGTAAATCCTTAAAATAGGAAATATCCCCAGCCTCGTAATGCGGTTCGTAGGACAGCATGGAGACAATGAGTGTTTGCACCCCCTCCTCGGTGGTCTCAAAACTAAAGTTTCCATTGGCATCAGAAGAAGCACCATCGTAAGTACCCTCCAAATAAATGTTGGCACCTTCGATGGGATTGTTTTTGGTATCGGTCACTTTCCCTGTTATGGTCTGTTGGGCAAAAACGGCTCCCGAACACAATAATAAGGTAATTAGATGGGTAAAGATTTTCATGACTGTTCATTTAGATTGATGCCACAAATTTCTTCTTCAACATTTTTCCAAACCAAAACGAAATACCCAATTGTTGTTTTTTACATCTGAATTGAATTGCAGTTTTCACTTTGCAGTTCACTCCAAAAAATCAACATTTCGGTAGGTTGAAATTTTTAAAGAGGTACTTCTTCCTGAATTTTGGAGCATACAAAACATCAATAACAAATCGTATGAAAACTGTAACACTAGCATTAAGTTTCTTCTTTGTAAGTATCATTGCCATGGCGCAAGAAAAAACAGGAATCGACATTACAATTACCATTGACAATATTACCAGTGACGAAGGCATGGTACTTGCCGGTCTTCACACCGAAGAAACCTTCATGAAAGGCCAAGGCGTTCAAAACCTTAGAAGCTCCATTAAAGACGGAAAAGTAACCTTTACCTTTACCAATGTTGCTCCCGGAGAATATGCCATTTCAACACTACACGACACCAATGGGAACAACCGCATGGATTTTGAGCCCAATGGAATGCCCAAGGAAAGCTATGGAATGTCCGGAAACGACATGACCATGGGCCCACCCTCATTCAACAGTGCCAAGTTCACCGTAGCGGATAAAGATTTGGACATGAACATCCGCTTCTAAGCGAAAAAAACAATTCATCAATCAATGGAAAGCCTGCTCAGAGCAGGCTTTTTGTTTGCGGAGCAATAAACGATTCAGGATTATGGTTTTTGTATAGATTAACCTGATGGTTTTTTATACTTTTATGCCCTAAACCTATACTTGAATGACGATTACCCAGCTACAATATGTGCTTGCTGTGGCCGAACACAAGAACTTTACCCTGGCCGCGGAGAAAAGCTTTGTTACCCAACCCACGCTCAGTATGCAGGTGCAAAAGCTAGAGGACGAATTGGACGTACTTATTTTTGACCGCAGCAAAAAACCGATATCCATTACAGAGGTGGGGCAAAAAATTGTGGCACAGGCAAAAAACATTGTAGCCGAAGCAGAACGAATCAAGGATATCGTTGATCAAGATAAAGGATATGTTGGTGGAGACTATATTTTGGGCATTATACCTACGGTAATGCCGACATTACTGCCCATGTTTTTAAATGCCTTCATTAAAAAGTATCCCAAGGTCAACCTAATCATCAAAGAGCAATCCACACAAACCATGATCAAGAATATTTTAGACGGTCACTTGGATGCTGGTATTGCTGCCACCCCATTGGAAATTGAATTTATCAAAGAACGTCCTTTGTATTACGAACCTTTTGTGGGCTATGTTCCCAAAAACCACCGATTGGCAGGAACAGATGAATTGAATACAAGTGATTTGGATGTCAATGATGTTTTATTGTTGCAGGATGGTCATTGTTTTCGTGAAGGTGTCATCAATCTATGTAAAGCATCGAAAAACCGACTTGGGGAACAGTTCAAAATCGAAAGTGGCAGTTTCGAAACTTTGGTGAGCTTGTCCGATGAAGGTATGGGCATGACCCTATTGCCTTACTTGAATACGTTGCACTTGGAAGAAGGAAAGAAAGCAAACCTCAAATCCTTCCAAAAACCTACCCCTGCCCGTGAAATAAGCTTGATTTACCATAAAAGTGAACTGAAAATACAGATTACGGATGCGCTCAGAGAGGTAATCTCCAGTATTGTGCGTGGAGCTATTGCTTTTCAGGATGTAAAAATCATCAGTCCCTTGGCCAAAAATTAAAAGAGCCGCTTTTCAGCGGCTCTCGTTAGTGTTTTAAACTTTTAATAATAACAATGTTGGTTGTAATTCTGGTTTATCCACAATATAAAATTGCAACCAGATTTTCAATTCCTCCACTTCATTGGGTAACAATCTAGAAATTGCTTTCTGAAGTTCCCTAGTGAAGAGTTTAGCATCAAAACTCACCTTTTGAAGGATTGTTTTGGTGTAATCTAACATAGCTCTAGGCATATCAATTTGATTAAATTGGATAAATAGGTTGTGTCCTAAATTACTAAAAAAGGGGGTTAAAAAAGCTAACTTCCAGTTAAAAAATGAATATATTGCTGTTAAAATCGACCAACTGCACACATGTACCAACCACAAAAAACACCCCATAAATCACTCATTTTCAACTGCTTTTTAGTTTTATTCCTACTGTCTGGATGTACTTCCATCAAAAAAACGATACACGCTAACATTCGCGCCGATAAGCTGCAAAATTCTTTTCATGGTCTGGTCATTATCGATGCCAATACGCAAAAAGAAATCTATAATCAGAATGGGAACAAATACTTTACACCGGCCAGCAACACGAAGATTGTAACCTTCTATACAAGCCTAAAATTACTCCCCAAAAACATCCTTACTTTAAATTATAAGGTAGCTAATGACACCATTTTTATAGAAGGAACTGGCGACCCCTCTTGGCTGCATCCTTATTTTAAGGATAGTACGGCCATAAATTGGTTGAAAAATCAGGAAACCATAGCATTGTATACCCAGAATCATGACGAACGAAGGTATGGACCAGGATGGGCATGGGAAGACTACGACACCTATTTTTCTCCTGAGAAATCCACTTTGCCACTTTACGGCAATGTGGTTACAATGTCCAATGTTGAAGGTTTGAAGGTTTCTCCTGAAATTTTCCAAAATCAAACTAAAGAAAAAGATACCACGATACAACGAGTTGAGTTCCACAATCAGTTTTACATTGCTCCAACGGAACAGGATACTTTGGAGGTACCTTATGTAACCAGTGATAGTTTGACTAAACAATTATTGGAAATAGCGACGGGAAAAGAGGTTTTATTGACCAATCATTACCCTGATGGCGAAAAACAGACCTTGTATGGCATGGAGACCGACTCCATTTACAAACGCATGCTATTGAAAAGCGATAACTTTTTGGCCGAGCAATTGTTACTGACCGCTTCAGGAATGGTTTCTGACACCTTGAGCACTGCAAATGCCATCGATTTCATGTTGGACAACCATCTAAATGACCTAGAACACCAACCACGTTGGGTAGATGGTTCAGGACTCTCCCGATACAATCTATTTACACCAAAGTCTTTTGTCCAGATTCTTCAAAAGTTGTACAAAGAAGTCCCTGAAGAGCGATTGTTTGCCATTTTTCCGATGTGGGGACCGGATAGTACCGTAGAGCAATGGGAAGACCCAAGTACCAAGCCTTTCCTTTTTGCTAAATCAGGGTCTGTAGGGAACAATTATAATTTGAGTGGCTTCGTGAAGACCAAATCAGGGAAGCTGCTCATCTTTAGCTTTATGAACAACCATTTCAAGGTATCCTCTTTGGAAATTAGGCAAACGATGTACGCAACATTAAAAAATCTCTACGAAAACTACTGACCAAAAATTCCCTGAACTTGGGCATATTGCAGTAACATGATGGTTTTGGCGTCTTTGATTTCCCCAGACTCCATCATGGCAATGGCTTTTTCAAAATCCAGTTCCAACACCTCAATGTTCTCGGTTTCATCTTCAGCACCACCGCCTTCGCTAATCTTCATGCCATCTTCATAGGCCCCGATAAAAAAGTGAAGGATCTCGGTAACCGAACCAGGGGACATATAGGATTCAAATACCTTTTTTACTTTGTCAATTTTATAACCGGTCTCCTCCTCTACTTCCATTTTAATCGTTTCTTCAGCATTGCCCTTTTCCAAAAGTCCCGCGCACACCTCAATCATCATTCCATCCTCATTGCCATTCACGTAGGTGGGCATGCGAAACTGCTTGGTAAGTACCACCTTGCCTTTTTCAATATTATAGAGTAGAATCGCGGCACCATTGCCCCTATCGTAGGCTTCACGGGTCTGTTTTTCCCAAACACCATCATCACGTAAATATTCAAAAGTGATTTTTTCAAGGGAATACCAATTGTCCGATAGCAGTTCCCGCTGCATGTTTCTGATTCTGTCGTTAGCCAAAATGAATAAGTTTTTTTAAATATAAAGGTTATGCCGATATTTATGGATGATGAAACCAACCAAATAAATTGACATGCGTACCCCTTTACTTTATCTATTCATTTTCGCCTTATTGATAGGTTGTGAAAAGAACACCGAAAAAAAATTACCCAGAATTGCCATTGCGGGGCTGGGGATTGAATCCAGTACATTTTCGCCCGCCCTTACCCATGAAGAAGCTTTTCATCCCAAAATAGGGGATTCCATATTTAACCGCTACCCATTTATGGAGGCAGATTCTTCCTTGAGACAACGGGCCGAATGGGTTCCCACTTTAGTGGGAAAATCGCTGCCAGGAGGTACCGTTACCCGTGAAGCTTATGAGTCCTTGGTGAACAAAACATTGACCATGTTAGAAGAAAACATGCCTTACGACGGGCTTTTCTTTGATATTCACGGCGCCATGAGCGTTGTGGGCTTGGACGACCCCGAGGGTGACCTCATCAAAAGAATACGCGAAGTGGTAGGGACCGATGTGTTGATATCCACTTCGATGGACTTGCACGGCAATGTTTCCAAACGATTGGCACAACACTCCGATTTGATTACTTGTTATCGCATGGCTCCGCACGAAGATGCTATTGAGTCGAAAAAGCGAGCTGTTGAAAACTTGGTATCCCGATTGGAAAGCGGAAAAGGTAAACCTACATATAAAGCATGGGTTCCAGTACCCATTCTGTTACCCGGCGAAAAAACAAGTACAAGAGTGGAACCTGGAAAAAGTCTATACGCCCAAGTCCCCGAAGTGGAACAAAAGGAAGGTGTTATCGATGCAGCCATTTGGATTGGCTACGCGTGGGCCGATGAACCAAGAAACCACGCTGTGGTCATGGTAACGGGAGATGATAAGGAACAGGTTACCGAAGGCGCGGAAAAACTGGCCGATAGTTTTTGGGATGTCCGAGAGGAATTTGAGTTCGTAGCCCCAACAAAATCATACGAAGAAGCATTGGAACTTGCACTTGCCAGTGATAAGAAACCTTTTATGTTGAGTGATATGGGTGATAATCCCACAGCAGGGGGTGCTGGCGATGTTACTTGGACCTTGACGGAACTGTTGAAACGTGAAGAGTTCCACACACCGCATGGCAAATCTTTGATTTACGCTTCCATTCCGGGACCTGAATTGATAGAAGAAGCCGTAAAAGTAGGAGTTGGTGGAGAAGTCAGTGCACCCGTGGGCGCAGAAATCGATGACCGTTATGCTCCTCCGCTACAATTGACGGGAGAAGTGACCGCTATAAAACATGGCGATGTTCATGCGGAGACCGAGGTTGTAGTAAAAGTGGACAATGCCCATGTTATCGTGACCAAAAAAAGGAAGCCGTATCACAGAAAATCTGATTTTACCAATTTGGGGCTGACCCCTAGTGAAACAGACATCATTGTGGTTAAAATTGGCTATTTGGTGCCCGAACTCTACAATATGCGCGGGGACTGGATTATGGCGCTGACCCCTGGGGGCGTAGACCAAGACTTAGAGCGTTTGGGCCATAAAAGAATCATTAGGCCCATGTTTCCCTATGATGAAGACATGGAACGTCCAGACCTATCGGCTCGTTTGATAACGGCTTCAGACAAGCTGGACTAAACGGTTACCGCTTGGTTCAAATATTGACGAAAAGGAAGCATTTCCTTGTAAACTTCAACGATTTTTTCCTTGAAATCATCGCTGAGGACATCCTTCTTGGTCAAGCCATATTCGACCGCGAACGTTTTGTTACGTAGCAATTCAATATGTGGATGGTCATTGGAAAATCCTTTGGGCGATGACACCAGTTTTTCGTCTTCATATAAACCACCGAACATTTTTTTGAAAGACGGCTTATCAAGAATCGCCTGCAATTCCTCTCCATTATAATCGATGGCATCACGGATACTACGAAGGGTTTTGGAATCCGGTCGCCAGCGACCGCCGGCCAGCAGACAATGTTTTAGACCTATTTCGATATAAAAATCGGCGGAGTTGGGCGCTTTGTCCAATCCAGCACCAAAATGATCTTTATAAATGGGCTTGTTGGGATGGAACATCAAATTATTGTTGATTCGGTTGATGCCTTTTTTGCCCGGTGTTGGGTAATAGTCATCATGGAGTTGCGCCATTGTCATATCCAAATCATCCAGCCAAGTGATGAAATCGTTACGGAGGGATTTGTACCATTTACGGTTCGCATCCATCCATTCCTTGTTATTGTTTTGCTGCAATTCTTCCAGAAAGTGGAACAGGTCGTTGAAATTCATAGGCACAAAAGAAGTGATTTTTTCAGAAATCAGATGTCCGATTTTTGGATGGTTGGAATCTTGGAATTTGTTACTTGTCATTCCGCACCTGATGCGGAATCCATTTTTTGATGAGATGCTGAAACAAGTTCAGCATGACGTTTATCAATCATCTTTGAGCTGAGTCATTTTAATCATGGCTCAGTGAGAATAGATTCTTCACTCCGTTCAGAATGACATTGAGCCTCGGCTTTCCTAACTCCTAACTCCTAACTCCTAAAATATTAAAACCTGTTATCCCCATCCAGCAAATCACCAAGGCCGCCCAAGATACTCCCTTCCCCCTTGTCTTTTCCGCCACCACGAGGAGCAGCGGCCCAGACACGGCTGGCCAATCTACTGAACGGAAGGGATTGAATATACACGGTTCCAGGACCGCGAAGCGTAGCGAAGAACAGTCCTTCCCCTCCAAATACGGAATTTCGAATGCCGCCTATAAATTCAATGTTATAATCCACGGTATGGGAAAAACCAACGATACACCCCGTATCCACTCTCAAGGTCTCGCCGGGAGCCAATGTCTTCTTGGCCATGGTTCCACCGGCATGTACAAAGGCCATTCCATCTCCTTCCAATTTCTGCATGATAAAGCCTTCACCACCAAAGAAACCACGTCCCAAGCGTTTGGAAAATTCAATACCAACGGAAACGCCTTTGGCAGCACATAAGAACGCATCTTTTTGGCAGATAAACTTCCCTCCTTTTTCAGATAGGTCAATGGGAACAATTTTACCCGGATAGGGAGAAGCAAAGCTTACCTGCTTTTTTCCTTGGCCAATGTTCAGGAAAGCGGTCATAAAAAGGCTCTCCCCAGTGAGCAATCGCTTACCTGCGGAGAATACCTTTCCCAAAACACTGGTATCTTGGTTGGAACCGTCTCCGAAGATAGTGTCCATTTTAATATCCTCGTCCATCATCATAAAAGTGCCTGCTTCAGCTACAACAGCTTCTTGAGGGTCCAGTTCTATTTCCACATATTGCATTTCTTCGCCGTAAATGTGGTAGTCGATTTCGTGTGCGTTCATTTTTGATGTTTTTTGATTTCTATTTATACGTTGGAGAATTCAGAATTTTGTTACAATTATTAGTGACACATTTCTAATGCCCTTTTGATCTCTTTTTCAAAACCTTCTTCTTTAATAGGTAATTCTAATAAAATTAATTCTTTGTCAAAATCATATCCACGATTAGGTCCAGTCGAACCTCCATTTTTTGTGGGATTAATTTCGATACGTTTTTTGTTTCTGGAGATTAATATCATTTTTGAATCTTGCATCTGCTTTTTAATCGACTTTCTACCAGTGAGTTTGGCAACAACATCAATTGTACTAGACTTCTCAAAATTTACTACACCCCACCTCGATTTATCCAAGTGCTCCAAAACAAGCCTAACAAGTTGATATTGTTCGCCACTTTCTTTTTCAATTTTACTTATGATGTTAGAATGAACTCCTGGACCATTTTTTAAAGTATGTATGGTGGTTACTAAAAAACAATCAGGATACTCAACAACATTAGCTCGTTGCCATTTGGATAAACCTTTGATTTTGAAGTTTATCTTGAGTTTAAGGTTTCGAAAAAATTGATTGACCTTAATCTTATATATAATTCTACGAGTCTTCCAATCCATTTACCTTTCACCCTTTACCAACATTATCCCTTTACCTTCACCGTCAACTCAAAATGAAAGGTGGAAACATTAGTTACATAAATCCATCAACTCACTTATTATTGTGAACTTATTTAAGTAAATTATGATAATTTTTATTTCTTCTCATCTGACAAAACTGTTTTGTACAAATTCAAAGTTTTATCCGCTACCTTGTTTATAGTAAAATTCTCTTTTGCAAAAACATATGCGTTCTTGGCCATTTCTTTGCGCTTTTCTTCATCAGAATATAACTCTATTATTCGTTCTTTCAATGAGTTCGAATCATCAAAATCGATAATATACCCCGTTTTACCATTTATAATTTGATCGTACGCCCCTTCTGCCCTTGTTCTAATGAAAGGAACCTTACAAAGCATAGCTTCCAATACGGAAACTGGAAAACCCTCTTTATATGATGTTAAAATACCTAAGTCCGAAGCAAACAGAAGGTCTTGTGAGTTGATATGACCAAGTAAAAGTATATTATTCCTTAACCCTAAATTCTCAATATAATGTGTTAAATCTGTTTTCAACGATCCTTCACCTCCCAAAAGTAAGATTGAATTATTTTTAATCTCTTCGGGTAACATGTCGTAGGCTTCAATTGCTGTTTTGTGCCCTTTAATACCTTCAAGTCTTGCTAATTTTGAAATAACAAATTTGTATGGTTCAACCTTCAACCTTTTACGCGCTTGTTGTTTTTCAATCAAACTAGGTGGATAGAAAATGTTTTCATCTGCTCCGTTAAAAATCATTTCAATCCGATTATCAGACAAACCAAATTTGTCCACCATAAATTCTTTTGTCTCTGTACTGATTGTAATGACCCTATTTCCCCAAAATGACACCACCTTATAAAAAAAGCTTGATGGGATTTTATTAAGATGTATTGTTGTAACAAATGGTATATTCAAGAAATACTTAACAAGTTGCGCATATAGACTGACAGAGCGCCAATGTACATGAATAATATCGGGGTCAATTTCTTTAACTGTATTGATGAACCCTTTTATGATGAAAGGTATTTTTAAAAATCCCTTCGCCCCAGTTCTTAGGTAATCCAACTCAATAAATTCTATTCCTGCTTCGCGATAATATTCTTTTGTGAAAAGATGACTCCCTTTGACGCCTCCGCAAATAATTGTTGTTTTCCACCCTCGTTCTTTATAAATCTTTCCCAATGAATACATTATTGCAGATACTCCGCCTGAATCTATATATTTAGCTAAAAAAATTACTTTTTGCGATTCCATTTTGACACTTGCTTATTTTATTATTTTATATTTAAATACTACCAACAAATCGAGAAATATGAGATGATGGATAATGATATTATCTTTTCAACTTCACCGTCCACTCAAAGTGAAAGGTGGATACCTCTACCCCATCTTGGTTGACCCCCACGGCTTTCATCCAACAGGTTTGTCCCTCTCCCGTTTCAACGGTCTTTTTTATCGCATCGGCAATCAGTTTGCCATCCTCACAGGTAAAATTGATTCTCCCCGTAGCCTTTTTGGTAAAGGTGGCTTTGTTGTTCGCTACCAGCATCGACACTTTTTTGCCGCTTTTCTGGATTTCGTTCATGACCAACGCGCCTGTACTCAGTTCGGCGGCCATCCCTTGAACGGCCCAAAACATGGATTTAAACGGATTTTGATTCCTCCATTGATGCTTTACCGTGGTTATCGCCTTTTTTTCATCAATATATTTGAGTCGTACCCCGCACCACCATGCCGAAGGGAGCTTCATAAAAGTGAACATATTGATTTTACTGGGTGTAAGTGCCATATTGTTTATTTAAGTCTGCCTAAAAATAGGTAAAAAGATGGTATTCAATATTGTTAATTTTTTGTTAAATCATAGTACTTTGTTTTGCATAGTACCATCTTTTGGATATATATTTGCATCGTAAGCTAATAGGTTAACCCTTTTACAATCAAAAAACATCAATCAGAAAATGGCAACTACCATCACCAAACACGAACGAAATTTATCCGCGATTATCCACGCGTCCATGTTCTCGAAGTACTTTATCCCGTTTGGGAATTTTATACTTCCGTTGATTCTATGGACCGCCAACAAAAAAGAGCATGCGTTTGTCGATTACAACGGCAAACAGGCTCTTAATTTTCAAATTAGTATGTTGCTTTACTCCATCGTGGCAGGTTTGGTCACCATCCCTTTCTTTATTGGATTTTGGCCAGACTTGTTCGATTGGAACTTTTTCGGGTTCCACGGGTTGAGCGACCTTAACAACTTAAATATCCATATCGATAGCGACGACTTTAGGTTTGGAAGATTATTCTGGCCTGTTGGTATCTCAGGTTTTTTACAAGTGGCGCTTGGCATTGTGAACATTGTTTTCACTATTCTGGCCACTATCCGAACGAATGAGGGAGAATATTTTAAATATCCATTCACAATAAAATTCATCAAATAATGAAGAGTTTCGGATACATATTTGGATTTTTCGCCCTGATTCTAACCAATTCAGTCAGTGGGCAAATAGCAAAGGGTTCAGAATTATACAGAACATTGAAATCCAAGGATAGTTTATTGTTCGATGCCGCATTCAACCGATGTGATGTGGAAACAATGGAGTCGTTGTTTACAGAAGATTTCGAGTTCTATCATGATAAAGGAGGTTTTACCGACGGAAGGGAAGATTTTTTGAAGCCGACCAGAGAAAACTGTGAAAAAATAGACCCAAATGCGCCACAGTATTCAAAAAGAATATTGATTGATGGAAGCCTTGAAGTCTACCCCCTTAAAAAGGATGGAGAAATCTACGGGGCCATTCAACATGGGGTGCACAGGTTTGAATTTCTGAATGACAAGAACGAATACCAAAAAGGGGATATCGCCAAATTTACCCACGTGTGGACGCTAGTCGATGGTAAATGGAAGATAAAAAGGGAGTTGAGTTATGACCACCATTTGATGAAAAATGAAGAAACTTCCAAGGTAATTACTGTAGCAGAAGAAATATTGGACGCCTATGAGGGAAACTATACATCTCCTCAAGTTGGTAATGTTCAAATCAAAAAAGACAATGGTATGCTTCTGTTGGTTACGGAGAAAATGCAGGCGACGCTCTTCGCAAAAACAGCGGATACCTTTATTATGAAAGAACGACCTGTACAATTTAAATTTATCATATCGGGCGATGGAGGTGTTGAAAAAATGCAAATCATCGAAAACGACAAAGTGGTGGATGAAGCGCTACGGAAATAAAATCAATCATTAATCATAAAAGGAGCTTAATCACCTCCAACATCATCATCAATCAAAGAAAAAGGAGTTTAACCATCAATCAAAAAACGAAACAAACAATCATCAATCAAAGAACCGTTTCCACTCCCCTGCCCAATTCAGGGGAATGGAGTGGAAACGTAACCAAACAAAGTTTGGAAGAACAAAAAACGAACTGTTAATCAGATGCCGAACCCAGTTCAGCATAAATTTAGAACCATGAAATTATGAACATAGAAAACACAAAAGCACAAATGCGCAAGGGGGTTCTAGAGTATTGCATTTTGTCCATTCTCAGGGATGACGACAAATATGCCTCAGAAATTCTGGAAGCCTTGAAAGACGCAAAGATGTTAGTAGTGGAAGGTACCATATACCCTTTGCTCACAAGGCTTAAGAACGCAGGATTGCTCAACTACCGTTGGGAAGAATCCACATCGGGACCTCCCCGCAAATATTACGCGCTCACCGAAACAGGCCAGTTGTTCCTCAACGAACTCAACGGCACCTGGGACGAACTAAGAAATGCAGTCAATCTGGTAACCAACGCAAAATAGAATCAAAAAATGAACAAGACAGTAAATATAAATCTAGCAAATACGCTCTTCCATATAGACGATGATGCGTATAATAAGCTGAGACGTTACCTGGAGTCCATAAAACGCTCCTTTGCAGGTACTAAGGGAAGCGACGAGATCATTGCCGATATCGAGGCCAGGATCGCCGAGCTCTTTCTCGAAAAAATGGAGAACGAACGCCAAGTGATCACCCATAAAGAGGTAGATCAGGTAATCGATGTGATGGGGCAACCCGAAGATTACATGGTGGACGAAGATATTTTTGAGGACGAACCCAAAAAGAGCTACGCCGAACCTACTGCCAGTAAGGCAAAAAAACTGTACAGGGACATCGACCACAAATATATTGGTGGTGTCTGCGCAGGTTTAGAACATTATTTGGGTATCGATGCCCTTTGGGTAAGGCTCATTTTTATCCTATTGGCCGTATTCACCAGTGGTTTTGGACTTATCGCTTATATCCTACTTTGGATATTGGTTCCCGAGGCCGCCACAACCTCCCAAAAATTGGATATGCGGGGGGAGCCCGTCAACATCAGCAATATAGAACGCAAAGTTAAAGAGGGGTTTGATGATGTTGCCGAAAAAGTGAAAAATGTTGACTACGATAAAGTGGGCAACAAGGTCAAAAGCAGCTCCAAGACCTTTTTTGATACCATCGGGGACATTATCCTGTTCCTGTTCAAGATATTCGGGAAGTTTATCGGCATTATTCTAGTGCTGGTCGGTGCCGCAAACCTGATCGCGCTATTTATTGCAATCGTTACCGTTGGTGCTTTTGATGCTTCAAATTTCCCTATTATTGATGTGTACAACACCATCATTGAAGCTGGGATAATTCCAGTATGGGCCACATTGTTATTTGGCTTCTTTACCTTGGGAATCCCATTCTTCTTTGTAATGTACTTGGGATTGAAGATTTTGGTGACCAACCTCAAGTCCATCGGGAATATTGCGAAATTTTCCTTATTGGGTCTTTGGTTAATCTCCATAGGAGCATTGATTGCCCTTGGCATAAAGCAAGCTGCTGAATTCTCCTATACCGGAAGCGTGAACGACAGAACAGAACTGGCGTTGGAAATTCCTTCCGATACTTTAGTGGTTACCATGAAGGATGGAGACATGGACTATGACCGAGGCGACATTCATTTTGGAAGAATGACCTTTGGGTACGACGATAACGATGACCGTATTCTTATGTCCGATGAAGTTGACATCAAAATACGAAAGTCGGATACAGACTCTGTCAGCATCAACATTAGAAGAGATGCGGATGGAAACTCTATGCCAGCAGCACGTGACCGAGCCAGAAACATCGAATATGACTATACGGTTGATGGCAATGAAATTGTATTGGACAAATATTTGACTACAGATACATCGAACAAAGCCAGAAACCAAGAAGTGACCATAACCATTTATGTTCCAGAATCCATGACGGTATATTTTGATGACTCCACAACCAGATACATTGGTAGGGGAATTGACAATGACCAAGGTTTTTACAGAAGCGGCATGGCAGGTCAATACTGGTTGATGAGTGACGACGGGGAATTGCAATGTTTGGATTGTCCAGAAGATGATGAGGAGGAAGAGGAATCTGAAGGCAATGGCAAGATCATCATCAATGAAGATGGCATCGATATTGACATCAAAGACGACCAGGATTCCTTTGAAATGAGAATCAATGAGGATGGGGTAAAAGTTAAAGCTGGAGAAAAAAGTAACAATTGAGTCCCGTAATTCGTCAATTCAGTATATCATTATTTAAAACACATATATAAAAACAGACATTTGAACTGATTTCAATATCAGTAGTCAACAAATCATTTTTCAAAATCAATCAATAGTAAAACAACAATCATGACAACACTAGCAAGATTAGCAATCGCCGCACTCTTATCCCTCTTTGCATCCTCATGCATGATGGATATGAACTTCGGCAACGGAAAAACGGGCAACGGCGAAGTCGTAGAAGAAAGCCGCGATGTAAAAGAAACTTTTGACATCGTATCGGCCTCTGAAGGAATCGACGTATTCGTGACACAAGGGTCCGACTTCAATATTACCGTGGAGGCCGACGAGAACATCATTGACCTTATTGGAACGGATGTTAAAGATGGTAGACTTAAAATCCATGCGATTGAGAACATTGGAAGAGCCACCAAAAACGTATATGTGACCTTACCAGAGATCACGGCTTTGGAAAGTTCCAGCGGTGCTGACCTTATTGCTCAAAATGTGGTCAAGGCAGAAAACATTGAACTGGATGCCAGTAGCGGGGCCGACCTTCGTGTAGAGGTTATGGCAGGCGAAGTTTCTGCCGATGCCAGCAGCGGTGCCGATATCAAGGTATCCGGACAGGCCGAAGCACTTTTTGCCGACGCTAGTAGCGGTTCGGACATCAAAGCACAAGACCTTATGGTAAAAAGATGTAACGCTGATGCCAGTAGTGGTGCCGATATCTCCGTGAATGTTTCGGAGTCTTTGGTAGCCGATGCCAGCAGCGGAGCGGATATCAAATACACTGGCGACGCCAGCGTAGAGACCAAAAAATCCGTTTCGGGAAGCGTACGCAAGTATTAATCCAATTCCCTTTAAATATGCAAAGGCCCGCTGAGTTTTCAGTGGGCTTTTGTCTTTAATATCTATGCCCAAAGCACTATCTTAGCAAGATACAATACCTAACTAACTATGCAGATAGCGCTCAAAAAATACACGCTTCAATTAGCCCACACCTTTACTATTTCCAGAGAATCCCGAGACGAACAAGACACCTTGATCGTTTGCCTCTCGTTGGATGGAAAAACAGGGTATGGTGAAGCCACCTCCAATCCTTATTATAAAATTACCATCGAGGGAATGATGGCCGAAATAGAGGCCGTCAGAGACCAAATTGAAGGATACGATTTTGACACTCCGGAAAACTTTTATAGGTTTTTAGAATCACTTGACCTCCACAAATTCACGCTTTGTGCTTTGGATTTGGCCGCAAATGACTTGTATGGCAAATTAAAGGGCAAACCGCTCTACGAACTTTGGGGTACCTCTGCAGAAAAGTATCCGAAAACAAACTATACCATAGGTATAGATACGGTTGAAAAAATGGTGGCCAAGCTCCAAGAAAAGCCTTGGCCCTTATACAAAATCAAGTTGGGAACCCCTGATGATGTTGCCATAGTCAGGGAACTTCGAAAACATACGGACAGTGTCTTCAGGATTGATGCCAACTGTGCTTGGAGCCCCGAGGAAACCATTGAAAATGCCCCTCAGCTCAAAGAACTTGGCGTAGAGTTCCTCGAGCAACCCCTGAAAGCGGATAATTGGGATGGAATGTCACTGGTAAAGGAGCAATCCGTTCTTCCTGTTATTGCCGACGAAAGTTGTATTATAGAAAGTGATGTGGAACAATGCGGACCCTATTTTCACGGCATCAACATTAAACTGACCAAGTGTGGGGGGCTTACCCCTGCCCGTCGCATGATCAAAAAAGGGCGGGAACTGGGGTTACAACTTATGGTAGGTTGTATGACGGAATCCACCGTAGGCATTTCCGCCATTTCACAACTGTTGCCCCAATTGGACTATGTGGATATGGACGGAGCCATGCTTTTAAAAGGCGATATAGCAAAGGGCGTCGAGATTTTGGATAATGGCGAGGTCATTTTTCCAAGATTGCCCGGTAGCGGAATAGAATTGCTCTGATGGCTTACCCGATCCAAAGCATACCCGATAGAGAGATTTTAGTTGATGGCAAACCTCATTTATACTTTGGGGGCACGGCCTATTTAGGACTGCAGAATTATGCTCCCTTCAAGGAATTGTATCTGAGCAATGTTTCCAAGTACGGAATGCACTACGGCGCCTCTCGAAAATCGAATGTGGCTTTGGATATCTATGGAGCCACCGAAAGGTATTTGGCCCAATGGGTCGGCAGTGAAAGTTGTTTGACGATGTCCAGTGGTTATTTGTCCGCTCAACTCATTGTTCAACACCTAATGGAGCAAGGGCACACCATTATTGCCGCACCCAATGCACACACCGCACTTTGCATCAATGGAGTAATTATAACATCTAGTTTTAATGAATTGGAACAACAAGTGTCCGAAGAAATCGATAGAAATCAATTACTGCCCGTTGTCCTTTTTGATACCATTGATTTTTCAGCCCAGCAGTTTCCAAAGTTTGATGGGCTACGAAACCTTCCTTTGGAAAAGATCATTTTAATTGGTGATGATTCGCATGGGATGGGCATTGTAGGAGACAATGGCCGTGGCTGTTATAGCATGCTCAAAACTCTTCAACCCGCCAAACTTATGGTTTGCTGTTCGCTGGGCAAGGCATTGGGCATACAGGCGGGAGCCATTTTTGGAGATGCGGACGACATCAGCATGTTGGAATCCACTCCCTTTTATGGAGGTGCCAGTCCAGCTTCGCCCGCATTCATGGCCACGATATTGGATGCTAAGGAAATATATTCGAATCGTCTGGAAATTCTCAAAACCAATTACCACTATTTCAAAACACAATTGAAAAATGCATCATTCTTTACCCATATGGAAGGGCATCCGACCTTTGAATTTCAAAATACAGAGGTCGCTTCTGCTTTAAACGAAGATGGTATCATCTTTACTAATTTTAATTATCCTGATGAGAATGGACCTATTGTCAGCCGTATCGTTTTGAGTGCCTATCATACCAAGGAGGATATTCAAACATTGGCCAATAAGTTAAATGCCCTATTGGATTAATCCGTATATCTTAGTAATTGGTTATTTTGCAAACATTAACTCAACTCAAACCTTATAAAAATCATTTTATGAAATTTCCATCCTTACGAAAAAGTGGATTATGCTTTTTCGCACTGCTTGCCATCATTTTTTCTGCTTGCAAAACTGAAAAAGGCACAGAAACTCCCAATAAAGTCGATGAAATTATTTCTTCCGTCAAGGAAACGTATGCCCCCGATAAACGTGTGGCCCTTTTCGATATTGAATCAAAAGAGGATGCCTCTGGCTACATTGTAACAGGGAAAACCAATTTGCCCGAAGCGCTCAATGCCCTTCAGGAAGAGCTGGAATCACAACAAATCGTATTTAAGGATAGTATTGAAGTACTTCCAGAGGCTGATTTGGAAGGGAAAATTTATGGTATCATCAAGCTTTCGGTGGCCAATTTAAGGTCCAACCCATCACATTCTGCAGAAATGGTCACTCAAGGGACCATGGGAATGCCTGTAAATGTGTATCAAAAGGAAAGAAGCTGGTATCAAATCCAAACCCCTGACCACTATTTGGGCTGGGTGGACAGCGGAGGTGTAGCTTTGATGACCAAAGATGAATTTGATGCATGGCAAGCTTCGGAAAAGTTGATCTATACCAAAACTTATGGCCACTCTTTCATGGATGCTGATGAATCGTCCCAAGTCGTTTCGGACCTTGTAGCGGGGAGTATTTTGAGTTTGGCCTCTGATGAAGGCTCTTTTTATGAAGTAGCATATCCTGATGGAAAAAGTGCCTTTGTTCCCAAGGCAGAGGCAACTCCGTATTCAGATTGGAAATCATCTTTGGCCTTTTCCAAGGAATCATTAGTGGAAACCTCCAAAACCATGATGGGAGTTCCCTATATGTGGGGAGGAACCTCCACAAAAGGGGTGGATTGTAGTGGGTTTACCAAAACCGTGTACTTTATGAACGGTATGATCATACCACGGGATGCCTCCCAACAAATCCACGAAGGAACTCTTGTCGACGATTCCAAAGAATTTGACAAACTGGTACCTGGCGATTTGCTCTTCTTTGGAAGAAAAGCCACCGAAACAAGCCCCGAGCGCGTTATACATGTGGGCATGTGGATTGGAAACAACGAATTCATCCATTCAGCTGGAAATGTCCACATCAGTAGTATGGACAAAAACGCTGAAAATTTTGATGAGTACAATTATAACCGTTACCTGCGAACCAAGCGTATTCTAAACGAGACCGATGAAGGACTTATCTATTTGACGAAAAGTGAAGTTTTTTAAGTTTAGGAAAAGTACTTGCAAAAATAAAGGCCATCCTATTGGATGGCCTTTTATTATTACCGGTTATTTTCTTGTTTATTGATCCCACCAAACCGGAACTACTGGCTCTTCTTGATTTTCCAAAACATTGGCTTCATTTCTGTTCAATTCCGTTGAAGGGTAGTTTGCTCTTCTAAACCATTGCCCTGGAAATTCAGTGTCAGCGCTTTCCTCTTCGCTTCTGATTTCCAGTCCAGTAAACACATCATCTGAAAAATCATACCTCCTGTAATCGACAAATGTCTCTGGATTCAAGAAGTTATGTATGTATTTTTCCTTCATGATATGGTGAAGACTCAGGGATGACTCCCCTACTCCAACTGCTCCATCAGCCATATAGTCCGTTCCATCCACTCCATACATATCCATACTCGCAGCGATGCCTTCCATATAAGCTGTATAGGCTTCAGTGTTGGAACCAACACTTGTAGTAGTGCCTCCATTGGCTAAAAATGCTGCTTCTGCTTTGATAAACAATACTTCTGCATAAGTAATCAACATCAATGGTGAATCTATACTGGTATAAAAGCCATCTGCTCTAAACCTGGCATTGGCATCCGTCCCATCCGGTGCTATACCTCCGCCTCCACTGACAAAACCTTTATATTCTGCCTCGTCATCGTTTTCCGCAAACAATGGCAATCTTGGATCTATATCCACTAGTCCATCCTGAAAAGGGTAATAATCCCCGTTCATAGAACTAACCAATTGACTAGCAATGTCGTTGCTCAAGTTTCCTGTGCTACGTGCCAAAATTTCGGCAGAATACCATGGGTTTATGTTCTTTTCATCGTAGTACATAGCAAAATTATCGTCGTTGGACGTAAATCCATTTTCCACTGTAGCCAAAACATCAGATGGGGAAACGACTCCTTTATTTACTAGATGCAATTGGTAACGGGCCTTTAAAGAATAGGCCGCCCTCAACCATTTGTCAACATCTCCTCCGTAGATTAAATCAGAAGAACCCAATTCGAACCCGGAATCATCCGCTCCATTCAATTTTGCTATTGCTCCATCCAATAGACTGAAAACTTCTGTGTAAATGGATTCCTGTGTATCAAAAGTGGGGAAATTATTATCCGGTCCACCACTTGCATCCGAATATGGAATATTATCCCAAGTATCCGTTGCTATTCCAATATTGGCGGCAATTAAAATATCTGCAACCGCATCAATATGGTTAGCTCCTGTTTCTGCTGCCTTGTCTTTTACCACTTCCAGATTGGGTAGTACATAAAGGTACACCTGACTCCATAGTCCGCTTGCCGATGTTTGTCCGGCAGCACCGCCACCGGTAGTCACAAAATTCTGTACATAATTACCAAATGAAAGTTCTGCTGAACGTTGCCCCTCCAAGGTGCTGTGCATTACAGGCGCCATAAGATCCTGCATTCTCAATTCTTCCACAGTAGCCGTATTGGATGGAGTATTTACATCGAAATAATCATCGCTGCATGCTACAAAAATCATTGTAACACATAACATAAAAACTCTAACTCTATTTATTCTTTTCATAATTTCTTTTTTAAAATGCAATGTTCAATCCAAATGAATAGCTTTGAGCCAATGGAATGTTTAATCCCGTGAAACCATATACGTTGCTTCCTGCACTGTATTGGTTTCCTTCAGGGTCATAACCGTCAAAAGGTGTCCAAAGCAAAATATTGTTTGCACTTGCTGACACACTTACTTTATCCAAACTAAAACTTCTTGTCAGCTTAGCCGGAAAATCATAAGACAGCGCAATGTTCCTAATCTTTAACCAAGATGCATCTTGCACCAAAATTTCGGATGCACGATTGTAAACACTGGAATTTCGGTAGTAGTTCTGATCGATTAATGCCTCAGTGGTATTTGGGACAAACCCGCCATTTCCATCATCCATGACACCATCCAAAACCACATTTACATCTCTTTGCAAAGTGCTTTCCAAAATACCATTTCTTATTGAGTTTCTCTGTCCAGAATCATAAAGATCACCGCCTTCTTTCCATTCCAAGAGGAAATTCAGACCAATTCCTTTATACCTTAAGTTACTTCCTACGGATGCTATAAAGTCTGGGAATGCATTCCCAACAACTACTCTCTCATCCAAATTAATAGTAGGATAGCCGTCAGGGCCGATATATCTTTCTCCATTTTCATATACCCATTTATATCCATAAAGATTTCCCATTTTGTCTCCGGCTCTTACCTCTGAGGTAACTCCCGCAAAACCTGAGTCTGCAAAAATAATAGCTTCAATATCTTCAGGGATTTCCAAGACTTCTCCTTCGCTGGTAGACCAGTTAAAAATCAACTCCCATCGTAAATCCTGGTTTCTAATTATATCTGCACTCAACAGCAGTTCATGACCAAAAACCTTGTAATCACCCGCATTTCTGGTAATACCTGAAAGTCCGGATGAATATGCCGTGCCCACAGTGAAAATTTGATCTTTTACACGTGTATTATAATAGGCATAATCCAATCGGATACGACTATCCAAGAATCTTAGGTCCGCGCCAAATTCTGTGGATTGGTTTCTCTCTGGTTTGATCTCCGAGTCTCCCAATAGGGTACTCCTGCGATATCCTCCAACACCTCCGAAGGGGAAATCCCCATCGACCACAAAATATTGGCCCACATCCCCAAAACCAGGCCCTTTTCCGACTTCGGCCCAAGATGCCCTTAGTTTACCAAATGAAAAAACATCGTTTTCACCAAATAAATCGGAAACATCATAAGCCAAACTAACTGATGGATAAAAGAACGATCTATTTTCTTTAGGCAATGTGGAAATCCAGTCATTCCTACCTGTTAGAGTTAAGAACAACTTATCTTTATATCCAAACTTGGCCTCACCAAAAACACCTACTGTCCTGTTTTGTACTATGGTTTTGGTAATGAAAAAATTAGTTGTGTTTCCAATTTCATTTACGCCGGGAACATTAAGTCCTTCCCCCCTTGCTTCCAAATAGCTTCTTTTTGAATCTGAAAGTTGATGACCAACGGTAAAATCCGTTGTGAAATCATCTGTCCATTCCTTATTGAATGCCATTAGAAAATTGGATTCCAATCCAGTAAAATTTATATTTTGCTCCAAAATAAATCCACCTACTTGAGAACCTCCGTCCAAATCAGGTCCAACATAACGATTCCTTGCATCGGAATAATTATCAATTTGGGCAGCATACGTTATTGTTAACCAATCTTTTGGAGTCCATGTAAGAGTTGTATTTCCAATCCATCGATTGACATCATCCTCTAAATTACTGGTTTCCATAAGATACCTAGGGTTGTCAATTATTCCAAAAGAATAATCCCTTTCACTTCCATCGGGATTCATGTAATCATTGATCGGGAAGGTTCCAGAATAATATGATAATGCACTCATCACAGATTTGTCACCACCATTGGCCCTTCTACCACCGGAATTTGTGAAGGCAACCGATCCATCCAGAGTGAAATTATCAGTTACCTTATACCCGGCTTTCAACCGGAAGTTTGTTTTTTTATAATCCGTATTGGGCAAGACCCCTTGTTCTGAATTATTTCCCATAGAGAAGTAGTAGTCTAAGCGTTCACCTGCACCACTTAAACTCATGTTAAGTTGAGAATTGAATCCTGTTCTAAAAATATCGTAAGGGCTGTAGAACCTATCATTGGTAAGGTCAACAATGTTTCCTTCCCCTAGATCAAAGGAATCCAATGCATACTCAGGTCCCCATGAATAAAAAGACGTAGCAGCCTGAACCCTATTGAACCCCGTATCGGACTCTGGATCGTACAAGGTGCGTGGCTCTCCATTGAACCCTTCCCTATATGTGGTTTGTAAAGGAGGGGTGGTCTTCACATCCCTGAATGTTGTAGATGCAGTAATATTGATCTTAGCCTTGCCTTTCTTTCCTTTCTTTGTAGTAATCACAATAGCACCATTAGACGCTCGAACACCATAAAGGGCCGTAGCTGCAGCACCTTTTAATATATTGAAGCTTTCTATATCCTCTGGATTTAAATCCATAGCCCGGTTAGAAAACGCAAACTGTTCAGAACTATTGGGTGAATTAGACCCTGCACTTGGCCTTACTTCACCTGCAAAAGTATCGTTATTCAAAGCTAAACCGTCCACAATAATCAAGGGCTGGTTACTTCTATTAGGGTTAATAGAGGTTACCCCCCTGATCAAAATATCCACACCGCCACCAGATGTTCCTGAAGAACGATTGATCTGAACCCCGGCCACACGCCCCTGTAAGCTTTCAATGGGGTTGGCTTGTCCTGCAAGGTTCAAATCCTCTGTATTTACTTTGGAAACAGAATACCCTAAAGATTTCTGTTTTTGCTCCACACCAAATGCGGTTACCACAACTTCATCCAATTGTGTTGAATCTTCTTCCAAGACAACGTCGATTGTAGTCTCAGATCCTACGGTTACCTCTTTTGGCTTCATCCCTATATAAGAAAACTTAAGGATTTGCCCATTGGAGGCATTAATGGAATAATTTCCATCAAAATCTGTAGTTGTCCCGATGTTCGTGCCACTCACTACAATGGTCACTCCAGGCAATGGTGCACCCGACGCATCGGACACTGTACCTGTAATGGTCTGACCAAACGCAGCAACACAAAAAAACACTGCAATAAATGTCAAATAAATGTTTCTCATTACTTAAGTTTGTGTTAATACACCTGAAATTTGTCCAATTTTTTTTACAAATCAAACATTTAATCAAAAAAATGTTTGATTCTTAAAAATTAACGCAATACAGTTAATTATTGTCAACAATAACCTCCCATGTTCAAATAAATTGATTTCAGAGTGTCTCTAGAGCTCCCTACGTGAGCTACATTTCCAGTTTAACAATTGCGTATATGTTAAATTTTAGGGTGTAAAAATTTGATTTGATCAATTTTTATTGGTATATTTTAAATATCTTTTAACACTTCTAAAGTAGGGCATTATGAAAAAATCAGTTTTACTTTTCTCTCTCGTTTTTGTTTTCTTAATGGCAGGAAGCTTTACGGAGCACAACCCAACAAAGCCAAGCATTAATGGCACTTGGGAATTACAGAGTTTTTACAATTATGACGGGGAAAATGTCATAGATACCATTGAAAAATCGGATGGATACAGACAAGTTAAAATGTATTCCAAGGAAAAAATCATGTGGACCCGATATGTACCGGACGACCCTAATGGAAGATTCGGATATGGTTCCTACAGGGTAACGGACAACTCATTGATAGAGGTAATCGAATATGGTGATGACAATATGATGAAAGCACTGGACACCATGCGGAACTTTACATTTGAGCTTGTGCTTAAAGAAGATACATTCAGTCAAATAACGGTTGATGCCGATGGAAACCGGACTTTTTCAGAAAATTACAAGCGGATTGATTAAATTGCAATCAACAAAAAAGGCACTGAAATTTCAGTGCCTTTTTTGTTTTCCATGGTTGTTATGGTTATGAAGCCAACATTTCTTCACTCTCAACCGAAGCTAGATAGCGCTCTGCATCCAAAGCGGCCATACAGCCCGTTCCAGCAGCAGTAACTGCCTGTCGGTAAATTTTGTCTTGGGCATCACCACTGGCAAAAACACCGGGTTTGTTTGTTTTGGTGGACTTAGGTTGTGTAATAATGTAACCTGTTTCGTCCATGTCCAACTGTCCTTTAAACACATCGGTATTGGGTTTATGCCCAATCGCAATGAACAATCCGGTAACGGGAATATCCTCTTTTTCCCCAGTCTGGTTGTTCACAGCCCGTATACCTTCTACTACTTGGTCCCCCAGTACTTCTTCAACTTCAGTGTTGTACTTGATCTCAATATTGTCAATGCTATTCACTCTATGTTGCATCGCTTTTGAAGCTCTCATGTAGTCCTTACGAACCAACATGGTCACCTTGTTACATATATTCGCTAGGTATGATGCCTCTTCGGCAGCGGTATCCCCTGCTCCAACAATGGCCACATCCTGACCTTTGTAGAAAAATCCATCACAAACAGCACAGGCAGACACACCGCCTCCTCTAAGACGCTGTTCACTTGGTATATTCAAATATTTGGCAGAAGCTCCTGTAGAAATAATCACGGTTTCAGCTTCCAATTCAATTGTCTCATCCACAGTTACCTTGTGTTTTCCACCTACTTCATCGCTCAATTCCACGGCGGTTACCATTCCTATGCGCACTTCGGTACCAAATCGTTCCGCTTGTTGCTGCAATTGCATCATCATGGCCGGTCCATCAATACCTTCGGGATACCCTGGGAAGTTATCCACTTCGGTTGTTGTTGTCAACTGCCCGCCAGGTTCCATTCCCGTATATAAAACTGGTTTTAAATCTGCTCTTGCTGCATAAATGGCCGCAGTATAGCCTGCAGGTCCTGATCCAATAATCAATGTTTTGATTCTTTCCACTTGTTCTGACATAAATCTTCTACTGAAATGTTACATTACAAAAGTAGGTTTTTTGTCCAAAAACTTACACCCTCAACATTTCTGGTTTTCTTAAAAGATGTGAACAATTGTGAATGATTGACGGCGAGAAAAGGGTCAAAATAAAAAAGAGCCGTTAAAAACGGCCCTTTTCCGAAAAAGTAGGTCAAATTTATGGGAACATAATTTGATCTTAGAGAACCGTTACAACCAAGGGGCTCAACCTCAAAAACCCCTTGGAGCAACGTAAACCTTAATTGTAAATAAGATATTTGGTAAAGAACACAAAGTACCTTATAATCACCCCAATCTTATTTTAAGGTTTTTAACGTAAGCAGTTATGCTTTTGTTAACTGAGACAAACATACTATTGTCTTTTGATTTTGAAGGGGTACAATTAACCAATGGGGCTTCTCCGTTTACGGATGCCCGTTTTCAATTTATATTCGTGTTTTTGGAGCCTCGTGTAGGAAAATATATGTGAAAATGTATAATATTCTGAATTTCAACCACTTGAAAACATCCTGTGGGTTTACTGCTTGTATTTCAGCTTTTTCTCGATGGTCTCGATCATTACGTTGGCAATATCCTTTCCAGTTGTATTCTCAATACCCTCCAATCCAGGTGAGGAATTTACTTCCAGAAGCAAAGGACCCTTATTGGAGCGGATCAAATCCACACCTGCTACATCCAAATTGAATACTTTGGCTGATTTGATGGCTAATTTTCGCTCTTCAGGTGTGATTTTTACTTTGGAAGCTGCACCGCCTTGGTGAATGTTTGCCCTAAACTCTCCTTTTTGGGCAGTTCTTTGCATGGAAGCCACTACTTTACCATTGACCACGAAACAGCGGATATCGTGTCCATTGGCCTCTTTGATAAACTCTTGTACCAAAATGTTGGTCTGTACACTTTTAAACGCATTGATCACACTCTCCGCGGCCTTGTTCGTTTCAGCAAGAACCACTCCTTTACCCTGTGTACTTTCGAGCAACTTAATGATCAACGGAGCACCGCTCACCATGCGTATCAAATCCTTGGTATCCATTGGGGATTTTGCAAAACCTGTAGTAGGAATATGAATATCGTTTTTAGAAAATAATTGAGAGGCAAATAGTTTATCGCGAGATCGACCTATGGAATCAGCGGAGTTTAGGCAGTACACACCCAGCGTATCAAACTGACGCAACAATGCACAACCATAAAAAGTAACGGCTGGTTTAATCCTAGGAATCACCGCATCGAACTTGTCCAAAATGTTTCCACCTCGGTATCTAATCTCAGGTGTAGCAGCATCCAGCTTCATGTAAACGTGCTCCACATTCAAGAAAACCACTTTGTGACCACGCATTTCTCCAGCCTCAATGATTCTTTTGTTACTGTAAAGATTCGGGTTACTGGCCAATAGACCAATTCTTAACCCCTTCTTCTCTGTGGTATAGGGCTGATATTTCTTTTCCAGTTCATCATCTGTGATATCGCCTTGGATGAAACTTTGCGATGGATCTACCAAATATCTACCATTGATTGCCTCGCGGCCCAATAGCATACGATATTCCATGGTGTCCCTATTGGCCAGCGTCAGTTCTATTTCAAAAATTTCGCCATTAATATTGACATTGGTCCTAATTACGGGGCGTTCTTCCGAAATACCCTGCGAACTCTTCACATGGCGTACATCCACCAGTTTGGCCTGGCATAAAATGGATATGCTTCTATTGTCTTGAACGGGATTGACCTCGAATCGCACCCATTCTTCCAGCCCTTTGGTAAAAACTTTAATCTTACTGGCTTGAATAGATGATGTTTTTGCTCCGGAATCCACTCTGGCCTTGATGGCCGGAATTCTCATATCATCAAATTGGCACCATTCTTCGCTACCCAATATTTTAAAATCGCTCAAAACAAATATGTATTTAACTGATTAATCGCATAATGAACAAGTCCAAGACCTCGACCAAAATCAAAATAATAATGATCCACTCGAGCCTACTACTCTCCCTATGGTCCATAATAGTCATGAACAGACTGAGGTTTTCCTTGATCACATTGCCTTGTTCCTTTATATTTCGGTACCGCTCCTTTAGATCAAAAATCTGTTTAAGGCCTTTGTCCAATCGGTCGAGCTCCAAATCTTCCCACACTACTTCATGGGAATCAAAAATATATAGGTTTTCAGAAATTTGGTTGTTAATGTTCAACACTTTTGCAATGTGTTTTTTCAACTTCTTCCCTCCTATGTCCAACTTTCCATTCAATTCCAGATAGGTGGTGTGCTGACGGGTTTCCTTCATCGCCTGTTCCGATAGCCCTGCAAAATGATCCAAGGCTACGGATTGCGACAAATGCAATAAGGCCAATCGGATACCCTCCACATTGGATTTTGGCAAAATCACCTTATCCTGATCGATCATCGACTCTTCACGACCGGGCACCAATTCCATTTCCATCGTCTCGGTAATATCCGACTGCCTCCATTCTTCGCAAAATGGTTTGATTTCCATTAAAAGTTGCGTTATCTCCGCTTCGCTATATCCAAAAAAGGAAACAACACCGTATCTGAAAATATAAAGGTAACGTGATGCATCGGAATAAAAAAGTTCATCCCTATCGCCATAAATCAATTCTTTGTTCAAAGCTCTCCGACAGGCAAGTATATTAATGCTTGTTGCCAAGTGAAGGGCCATTGCCTTTGATTCCATTAGTTAAGGTTAGGTGATGTTTATTCTTCTTCGGAGCCTTCCAACTCGCCAGTATCCAAATCGGAGTCTTCGCTATCGTCGTTTTCCGAGTCATCAAAATCCTCCATGGCCATAACAAGACGCTTGCTTACTTTAACCAAATAAGCAGTATCCTCTGTCCTGACCTCTACACACTCGACGACTTCGTTATCGGCATTCCTATAGGTTACAATATCATCATCATCGTAACCATCAGGGAATTTTTCCACAAGAAGGTTGAGCATGTTCTTATCCAACTTTTTGTAATCTACGATTACTCTTTTTAAAACTGTGGTTTGTCCTTTTCTCATGGTTACATGTCTAATAAGTAGGCAAAAATCAAAGGCGCCACAATGGTCGCATCCGACTCTACAATGAATTTGGGTGTATCAATATCCAGTTTGCCCCAAGTGATCTTCTCGTTGGGAACCGCTCCCGAATAGGAACCGTAACTGGTGGTGGAATCACTGATTTGGCAGAAATAACTCCAAAACGGAGTATCGGTCTGCTCCAAATCTTGATACAGCATCGGTACCACGCAGATAGGAAAATCTCCGGCAATACCTCCACCAATCTGAAAAAAGCCAATACCATTTTCCGAGTTTTTAGCGTACCAATCTGCCAAAAAGGTCATGTATTCAATGCCTGACTTTACCGTGCTGGCCTTTAGTTCGCCTTTGATCACATAGCTGGCAAAAATGTTGCCCATGGTGCTATCTTCCCAACCTGGAACTACGATTGGCAGATTTTTCTTTGCCGCAGCGTACATCCACGAGTCTTTAATATCAATTTCATAGTACTGCTCCAATACTCCGGAGAGCAATAGCTTGTACATAAACTCATGTGGAAAATAACGTTCTCCCTTTTCGTCTGCTTCTTTCCAGATGTCGTAAATGTGTTTTTGCAACCTTCTAAAAGCTTCTTCTTCTGGAATACAGGTGTCCGTAACACGGTTTAATCCATTTTCCAACAGGTCCCACTCTTCTTCTGGGGTCAAATCCCGGTAGTTGGGCACTCGTTTGTAGTGCGAATGCGCCACGAGGTTCATTAGATCCTCCTCTAGGTTGGCACCTGTGCAGGAAACAATATGGACCTTATCAGTACGGATGATTTCAGCGAAAATTTTTCCAAGTTCGGCTGTACTCATCGCTCCGGCCAGGGAAACCAACATTTTAGAACCTTTGTTCAGTTGGTCTTCATAGCCTTTAGCGGCATCCACTAGGGCCGCAGAGTTAAAGTGCAAAAAGTATTTTTGTATGAATTGTGATATTTCTCCTTTGTTACTCATTGTAATTAATATGTTTTTGGAATTTTTGAAGTAGCTGTGTTTGCTTCAAGCTTTATTCCACGAAATCGTTATTATCTGAAAATTTATAGCTCAACATTTTGTAGTAGAGCTTTGCTGCCAAGAAATCGGAGGACCTATCAATATCGTTCGGACATAGCTCCACAATATCAAACCCTACAACGTTCTTTTCTTTAAAGACCCTACGTAAAAAATCCAAGGTCTCGTACCAGAACAAACCTCCTGGCTCTGGTGTTCCCGTTGATGGCAAAATAGAAGGGTCAAAAGCATCCAAATCAAAAGTGATGTAAACATTGTCCGTCATCAAATCCAAGGCGGAATCCATCCAAAAATCATCGGATATCATCTCATGGGCAAAAAATACTTGATCCTTGTCCATTACCAATGTTTCGGTATAATCCATACTGCGAATGCCCACTTGAACCAAGTTGGTGGTCTCGTTGGCCTCGTACAATGCACAGGCATGATTGTATTTAGTACCTTCATATTCCTTGCGCAAATCGGCATGTGCATCAATTTGAAGCACGGTAAGGTCTTCAAAACACTCGTTAAAAGCTCTAATGGCACCAATGGAAATGGAATGTTCCCCACCGACCATGGTCACCAACTTGTTTCGGTTGATGTATTCTTTCACGGCCTTGTGAACCGATTCCACCATAGCATCCGGTGTATCAAAGCCATCAAGTGTCTCTGCCAAATACACTCCCTGCTTATAGACTTCACTATCGGTTTCAATATCATAGACCTCCATATTTTCTGAGGCCTCCAAGAAGGCTTCCGGACCTTTGTCCGCTCCTTTTCCCCAAGTACTGGTACCATCATAAGGAACTGGCAACAATACCACTTTTGCCTTTTCGGGCGAGCCGTATTCCTTTGGAATACCAGCGTATGTTCTTTCGGTTTTCATTTTTTTAAATACTTTCTTTTTCAGTTATTGCTAGGTACGGGCAAATCGTTGGCCTCCACCAAAACATCGGCAGATTTTTTGTTGGCATAGCCGAGTATGGAAAGAAACTCTCCAGCGGTTTGCTGCTCGGCAAAAACACGCGTTTTGACATTCCCCTTCTCATCCTTATCAATAAGAATATGTTGGGGATTGGGAATTAAACAATGCTGCAATCCACCAAAACCACCAATGGTTTCCTGGTAAGCTCCCGTATTGAAGAATCCAATGTACAAAGGCTTGTCCTTTCGATATTTGGGCAAATAAATGGCGTTCATGTGCTGCTCCGAATTGTAATAATCATCGCTATCACAGGTAAGCCCGCCCAGTAAAACGCGTTCGTACTCATCGTTCCATCGGTTGATGGCCAACATGATGAATCGCTTGCTAATGGCCCAAGAATCTGGCATAGTGGTAATGAAAGATGAGTTGATCATATTCCACTTTTCACGGTCGTTCTGTTGTTTTTGATACAGCACTTCGTAGATGTTTCCTCCACTTTCCCCTACTGTGAAGCTTCCGAATTCTGTAAAGATATTGGGTACTGCCACACCAGCTTCGTCGCATGCCTGACCTATTTGATGAATGATCTCGTCCACCATGTACTCGTAATCATACTCAAAGGCCAAGGAGTTTTTAATAGGGAAACCGCCTCCAATGTTAAGGCTATCCAAGGTTGGACATACCTTTTTGAGGTTGATGTACACTTTTAAACACTTCAAAAGCTCGTTCCAATAGTAGGCCGTATCCCTAATTCCTGTATTGATGAAGAAATGAAGCATCTTCAACTGTACTTGGGTGTTGGGTTTTATGGACTGATTGTAAAACGGAACAATGTTTTTGTACCCAATACCCAATCTAGAGGTATAAAACTCAAATTTGGGTTCTTCTTCGGAAGCAATTCGGATTCCAATTTGGAATTTGCCCTCAATCGCTTCGCCCAACAGGTTAATTTCCTCATAATTATCGATAATAGGGATGCAATTGCGATGCCCGCCATTGATCAATCCAGCTATGTTTTGAATGTATTGGTCGCGTTTAAAGCCATTGCAAATGACATAGGTGTCTTTTGTGATCTTACCTGCATTCTTTAAATGCTCCACAATATTGATATCAAAAGCCGAAGAGGTTTCGATATGGATATCATTCTTCAATGCCTCGTTCAGTACATGCTCAAAATGAGAGCTTTTGGTACAGTAACAATAGTGGTATTTCCCAGCGTATTTGTGTTTCTCAATAGCAGAGTTGAACCAGCCTTTCGCCCTCTGAATGTTATCAGATATTTTGGGCAAATAGGTAAACTTTAAGGGGGTACCGTAGCGTTGCACCAAATCATTAAGGTCTATGCCATGGAACTGAAGTTTGTTATCATTTAATTGAAATTCCTCTTGGGGAAAATCATAGGTCTGCTCGATTAAATCGATGTATTTTGTTTTCATTTGAATTTCGTAATTGTATTGTAAAATAATAAGATAAATAGACGTTTGAAAATCAAAATCTATCAGATACGAAATTCGAATACGGTATAAGGTACAAAGTAAGGAGTCCGTGAAAAATCACGGTTAAAATGATGTAGTTCTTCGAAAGTCAGCCCGTATATTCGGTGTCTTAATCTTAAGACGGCTTTTTGGGTAGACTTTCTTATCCCCAAAAGCCCGAACATGAAAAAAGTCTTCAAAGCTTGTAGGCAATGCGTCCTAATTGGATGGACTCATTTATGGGGCAAACATAAATAAAAATCCAATACTGCAACTTTTTTTACAAAAAATTTTATTTAAAATAACTTTTTGATTATCAGTTTATTATCGTCAAAAATCAAAAAAAACAATATACCCCAATAAAAACTGGCCAGTAAAAAACAGCTACTGACCAGTTCAAATTTTCATATTTTAATCCATCATGATCAGCCTACCAATGGTGGCTTATCATTAATGAAAGGTTGTTTGTAAAAACGTCTTCCTGTTGCCTTGTACAATGCATTGGACAATGCTGCAATGGCAGGTGGTAAAGAAGGTTCTCCCAAACCTGTTGGATCTATGCCATTATCCACAAAGTGCACTTCAATGTTTTTTGGTGCTTCGGAATGACGGATGAGACGATAGGTATCAAAATTGGATTGTTGTGGCTTACCATCTTCAAAAGACATGGCACTATAAGTGGAGTGACCAATGCCATCAATCATACCTCCTTCTATCTGGTTTTTGGCGGCTAATGGGTTGATGACAATCCCGCAATCCACCGCACAGATGATGTTATCCACTCTTGGCATATCGCCACCATCTTCCAATTCAATTACTTGGGCCACGTAGGAGTTATGACAGTAGTACGCAGCTACGCCCCGTGCCTTGCCGGTTTCCGCACCCCAATTGGCCTTTTCTTTGACCAATTTAAGCACTCCCGCATAACGTTCCGGGTCGTAATCGTTCTGCTCTGGGTCACCTACTGGGTTGTTGATAGCTCTATCAAAAAGCTCTAAACGGAATTCCAATGGGTCCTTTCCTGCAGCTTCCGCCACCTCATCCATAAAAGCCTGCTCTGCTCCCGCGACAAAATTAGATCTCGGGGCTCTCCATGCTCCCGTGGTCACATTGGTTTGTAAGCTATGCTTTTCTGCCAAATAATTGTCCACGGCTCCTGCTGGGAAACGGTTTTCAAAAATCAAATCATCATTGGTACCCGCACCTCTTACATGCCAAGCGATCAGGTTACCGTTTTCATCCAATCCTGCTTTGTATTTTACTTTGTATGAGGGTCGGTATGTACCTTGTGTCATGTCATCTTCCCTAGAATACACCAGTTTGATGGGTGCATTCATTTTTTGGGAAATCACTGCTGCTTCTATTACAAATGGTCCATAAAGTCGGCGACCGAAACCACCTCCCATACGGGTCATCATAATGTCTATTTTTTCCAATGGCATACCCAATCGGGCCGCTACAGTTTTTTCGGCAAATTCCGGTGTTTGTATAGGCCCCAGCAATTCTGCTTTTTCGGGCGTTACATGCGCGAAAAAGTTCATGGGCTCCATGGTATTGTGTGCCAGATAGGGCGCTGAATACGTACTTTCCACAATTTTTGCGGCTTTCGCAAAAGCTGCATCTACATCACCATCTTTTCTTGCAGGGGTTTCCGATGGAGTTTCCAACAGTTCCGCTAATGCCTCTTCGTGGTATGATGTACTTTCGGCGGTGGAATCTTGTTCCCACTCAACCTCAAGTGATTTTTTTGCCTGCATGCATTCCCAAGTACTATTCCCGACAATAGCTACAAGCTCGGGAATACCCCCTTGATCGGACCATTGTTTCTCGATACCTTCGGGATATACTTCAAAATGGAACACATCCTTGATACCTGGCATGGATTTAACCGCATCCGCGTTCATTCCTTTGTATTTCATTCCAAAAGCCGGTGGATGTACAATCATGGCCGTTAGCATGCCTTCTTTATAGACATCCAGACCAAATAATGGTTTTCCTGTCACTATTTCCTTACCATCCACGTTCTTCTTGTCCGTACCGATAATGGAAAAGTTACCATTGTCCTTTAACTGTACCTCTTCAGGCACTTCAATACTGGTAGCGGCAGAGGCCATTTCTCCATAACCTGCGGAATTTCCACTTGCTTCGTGGGTCAGAACCCCGTCTTTAGTGGTAATTTCATCTGCAGGAACGCCCCAAGCTTGGGCTGCGGCATCTTTTAACATATGTCTGGCCGTGGCTCCCGCCATTCGTAGACTTTCCCATCCTTGTCGGATAGACTGGCTACCACCCGCCAATTGGCGCGTAAATATATCCGTGTTGAGTGGAGCCTGCTCCACCATCACATTTTTCCAAGCCACGTCGAGCTCTTCGGCCACGATCATGGGCATGGATGTTTTTACGTTCTGTCCTATTTCGGGATTGGGTGACATGATGGTCACCATACCATTGTCCCCTACTTTAAGGAAACCGTTTAGTTCAAACCACTCCTTGGGCAGGCTGTTTACCTGCTCCGGGGTCATTTTACATGAAGCCAACCAGCTAAACCCGATAACAAGTCCACCACTAGCCAAGCCTGTATTCCGAATAAAGGCACGTCGTCCTATTTTTGTCTTTACAAGTGTCATGATACTAGTTTTATGGGTTATGATTTAGCCGCCAATTTCACGGCTTTTTTGATTCTTGTGTACGTTCCACAACGGCAGATGTTGCCGTTCATGGCCATTTCAATTTCTTCGTCTGTTGGGTTTGGGTTTTTCTCCAATAGTGCAGAGGCGGTCATAATTTGACCTGCTTGGCAATACCCACATTGGGGCACGTCCACTTCCAACCACGCTTTTTGTACAGGGTGGTCGCCTTCTTCAGATAAGCCTTCGATGGTCGTGATTTCGGAATTTCCTACGGAAGAAACGGTTAGCATGCAAGCTCTGGTCGCCGTGCCATCCAAATGAATGGTGCAAGCCCCGCATTGCGCGATTCCACATCCGTATTTGGTTCCAACTAAATTTAAGTGATCTCGTAAAACCCAGAGCATTGGAGTGGATGGGTCCACGTCAACCTCTTGTTTTGTTCCGTTGATGTTAAGTGTAAAAGTTGCCATAATGTTGATTAATTCCTTTGAAGTTAAAGATTTCTGACAACAATTTGGACAGTTCCTCAAAACATCATGTTAAAATTAACATTGTTTTTAGGTTTTTTGAACTTACTTAAAATGAGTATAAATAACACGCTTGAATTACACGCTTCTTCAAAAAAAAAAGAATAAAAAACGTTTGAAATCCTTTAGACCAGCTTCAATAGGTTAATCGTGCGAAAACAGGTAAATGGTCCGAAGGGTATCGCGTATCCTTGGAGTCGCTCAAAATGGCGCTTTTGAGCACTTCAAACTCATCAGAAACAAATATGTAATCGATTCTTCGTTCTACAGGTTCGTTGAATTCAAAGCCGTTAAAGGTCCCTTCCGGGCCAAAGGCATTTTTGCCAGCAGCAATGTGTGTATCCGCCATTTCCGTCAATATCACTTGTACGCCGGGACTATCACTTTCCAGATTGAAATCGCCAGTGACCACAACGGGGTAATCCTCGGTGTTCAATTCCTTGATTTTTTCAAGGATGAGTTTGGAACTTTCCGTTCTCGCTTTCACACCAACATGGTCAAAATGGGTATTGAACAGCATAAACTTTTTGCCATCCCTTTTGTTTTGAAAAATCCCGTAGGTACAGGTTCGTGGCAAAGCGGCATCCCATCCTTTGGATGGTTTTTCCGGCGTAAGGGATAGCCAAAACGTAGCTTCTTCAAGTAGCTCAACCCTTTCTGTATTGTAGAAAATGGCAGTATGCTCGCCTCTTTCATCACCATAATCACGGCCAACTCCAAAATAGGCGTAGTCTTCCAGCCCTTTATCCATTTCTTTGACCTGATGAATCAAGCCTTCTTGAATTCCAAACACATCCGGATTATAAAAGTTAAGCTGGGAAATCAAAAAATCCTTCCGGTTGTCCCAGTTATTGGGAGCATCGTCCGGATTATCGTAACGGATATTATAGGAAATGATGTCTATCGTTTGTCCTTGGACATTTAATAATGTCCCTAGAGTCAAAAGAAAAAAGAAAATGTTTTTCATTGTGGTGTACGCTGTAAATCTATTGAAAGACCAATTGGCCATTTTTATTCAGACTGCAAACTATTCAATTTTTGGGGTATCAAGGTTATGATACCATTATTTTCTTTCCTCCAGATTTTCCTTTCCCGATGAATATTTTACCCAAAAACATGACAATGCTCATAAAACCATCAAAGGGATTTGGGATTTATTAACTCAAATTAACCAATCCACAATCATTTTACCTTTTCCCTAATCCTTATTGACAATTCCTTAGTCCCACACCTTGCCACCTCACTCTATTTTAGCCATACAATCAATCAATAAAATATTAACCAACTGATAATCAGTTTATTCAAACTCAATTTATGGTAGTAAAAAAACACCTTTATCCACTACATCTATTTCTTTCGAAAAAGATTGGATGGGTCTCGGCACTCTTTGGAGTGTTGATGTTTCTTGTTCCGACAGAGCCCATTCATTCCCAAACTCCTTCCGATGCCCTTATGATGCCCTCCAAGAACATTTGCGTTCTTTTTTCTTACGATATGGGCACTTTTGACCGATATTGGGAAGGGTCGTACCTAAGATCCAATGAAACCATCGCCACTGTGGACCGAAATACCGTACTTCCCATGGCGGCCATTGGTATTCTGGACAATCTTAATTTTTATGTGAGCCTACCTTATGTAAAAACCGAATCTTCAGAACCTAACGGAGGTAAGTTTGCTGGAGCCAGAGGGTTTCAGGATATTGGCTTTGCCTTAAAATACAGACCCATTCGAAAAGAATTGGGACCTGGCCGAATTTCATTTTTGGGAACGGCAGGATTTTCCACACCGTTTACCAATTACCTTTCCGATTACAGACCTTACAGTATTGGTGCCGGAGCTCCCGAGTTTTCCTTGCGTGCCATTGGTCAGTATGAGTTGAACAACCAATTCTACTTTAGGGCATCCGTTGCACATCTTTGGCGGGGCTACACAGAGGCAGAACGAGACTATTACTACAACAACGGTAGTTATTACACCGCTTGGATGGATGTTCCCAATGCTTGGACCTACGAAGCCATTATTGGTAAATGGCTTTTTGACACCTCTTTGAAACTGGAATTGAGTTATACAGACCTTACCTCAACCAGTGGAGACGACATACGGGCATATAATGCTGCACAGCCCACCAACAAAGTTGAATTTGACAGGATAGGGTTTTCCGCACAATACTTTTTTAAATCCATCAAAGGTTTGGGAGTTGTAGCCTACCATAACCGGGTGGTCAACGGAAGAAACGTACCTAAATTCAGCAATACGGGATTTGGACTGACTTATCAATTCAATGTAATCAAGAAACAAACTGAAATTACCGATGAGCAATAAAATATACACACTGTTTATGGCCTTGGGCCTTATACTTTTGACTTCTTGCGAGAAAGACACACCGCAGTACATTCCCTACGAAGGGTATGCCTACTCCGAACTTGACGTAGATGGCGGGGATTGGGTTCCCGTGCTTGAGGAATCCGGTGCCTCCATAGAAATACCGGTTCCCGAAGCTATCGATTCCGAAAGCTATCAGAATGAATTGGAAGAGGTAAAAGAAGCCATGGCCAACATGACTTCCAACCAAAAAAGCGCCATAAAATACTGGACCAACAATCCAGCTATCCGCTGGAACGAGATTGCATTGGAACTCATTGCCAAGTACAATCTGATCCCTGGTCCTAATGCTGATGGCACTTACACCTTGCCCAATCCTAACAATCCAGAGGGGCCACCTGCCTTTCCTTTTGCACACCCTCCTTATGCCTGTAGGGCATTGGCCTATATGTCCGTAGCCCAGTTTGATGGACTCATTTCCGCCTGGCACCATAAATACGAATACAATAGAGCTGCTCCTTTTGCTGTGGATGAAAGTATTGAATACGCTTACGAGGAAAACGACATGCCTTCTTATCCTTCGGATGGAGCGGTAATTGCCAGGGCATCCAAAAATATTCTGACGGCTATGTTCCCGCTTGAAGCTCAATATCTTCAGCAAATGGAAGACGAGCATTTGGAAAGCCTATTACTTTCAGGGGGCAACGTTATGAGTGACATTACCGCAGGAACAACAATTGGAGATGCGGTTTCCGAAACGGCATTGACAAGGGCTTCCAGCGATGGTATGAAGGATGCGCAAACACCAAAGGCCGTTTCCGACTCCATAAAACAAGCCGCTTACGATAGATTTGGATGGGCTTGGGACAATTTAGAGATTCCAGAACGTCCCGTGGGTCTTACTCCGCTCTTTAGCCAAGTGACCATGTGGAGTATTGATGATGTAGAAAGTGTTAGGCCGATTGCTCCTCCTGAATTGGACTCCCAAGAATTATTGGACGATGTGGAACTATTGAAGGACTATGCCAAAAACATGACGGAAGAACATCGAAGAATCGCCAATTTTTGGCAAGATGGCCTAGGAACTTACACCCCTCCAGGCCATTGGAACCGTATCGCCAATGAATTGATGGTGGAGAAAAAATTGAACCCACTGCAAACAACACGGACCTTGGCCTACATGAATATGGCCATCATGGATTCGGGCATTAGTTGTTGGGATGCCAAATACTATTATCATTACCCAAGACCCATACAATTGATTGAAGGGTTTGAAACCATTGCGGGAACACCGAATTTCCCGAGTTATACCTCTGGGCATAGTGTTTTCTCCGCTGCAGCATCCGAAGTGTTGGCCTATGTTTTTCCTGAAGAAGCCGAACAAATGAGGGCATGGGCAGAGGAAGCCGCAATCTCCCGAGTATATGGCGGAATCCATTGGAGTTTTGATGCCACAGTGGGCACGGACCAAGGGAGGGAAGTCGCTCAATATACCATTGATAGGGCAAAAGCAGACGGAGCAGACCAGTAACTAAGCACCGACTATTGTTCTAAAAGTAAGGTTGATTCTCGGTGTCTTTACCAACTTTGTTGGTGGTAGGCGGTGGAGCCAATGTGATTGGGTACTCCCTTTCATTACCAAAAGGCTTCCATGGTCGAGGGTCAGCCCTACCTTTTCTTTGGATTCCTTGTGCTTGAAGGCGAATTTTCGCTCTGCTCCGAAACTCAGGGAGGCAATGGCTCCATTTTTCTTCAGGTCTTTCTCTGCATCGCTGTGCCATGCCATACCTTCTTCCCCTGAGTGATACAAATTCAGTAAGCACGAATTGTAGGTCTCCTTCGTGAGCTTTTCGACAAGCGCCTTAAGCTTCAATAATTCCGTAGTCCAGGGCAAAGCCTTTTTTGTACTGTTGGAGTAGGTATATTCAAAAGGTTGATTTCCATACCATGCTACTTTTCGCTTGGTCTCTATCCGTTTGCCGTAGATTTGGACAACATCTTTCTTCCAAGCAATGGTTTCCAATAATTGTTCAAAGTATCGATTGGCTTCTTCATGATTCAAAATAGGGCCATGATAATGGACAACACCATCCTTGGGCAACCAGTTCTTTTCAGGGTCAATCTGTTCGGTAAATAAATCCACTTCTTTAAAATTAGGCGGTCAACATTTCTTGGCTCTTCTTCAGAATGTCAGACACTCTTTCTCTTAATGCTTCGGGTTCAATGATAGTTGCATAATCTCCGAACATGAGATACCATCTGGCAAATCCGTTCTTCATATCCGTGGTCATAAAAGTCATTTCCACCTGTTCGCCCTTTACCTCTTCTGAAATAAAACCATAATATTTTCTTCCGGCTTGTATGTATTTGGCCACTGATTTTTCCACTAATATCCGCACTCTTGTTTTCGCTACCTCTTCTCGTTTTTTGCGATGTTCTTCGATGGTTCCGTGTTCCAATAAAAAATCCAGTGATGTTCTTGCGATCTTGTGGATTCTATCCGTTCGGAAATGTCTATAATCCGTCCGCAAATGGCAGTAGCCCAATATGTACCAGAATCCGTTTTCATGAAAAAGTCCAACAGGTTCTATTCTCCGTTCCGATGGCGTTTCTTCCCTAAGTGATTCATATTTTAAAAATACCTGCTTCCGTTCTGCAATGCTCTCAAACAGAATTTCAAGGGCATTGGGCACCTTTTCATTGAACAAAACCTGACCTGGCACTATGGATACTTGTGACTCTAAAGCTTCCACCCAATCCTTCTCTTTTCCGAGCAAGACCGATTTAAGTTTAAACATGGCCGACTCATGATAAGCTCCGAGGGATTTATCGGTAAACTTTTGCATGAGCTTTTCCGCGGCAACAAAACTTCCCGCTTCTTCGCGGGTAAACATCACGGGAGGCAATCGATAGCCTTCCATAATGGTATATCCCACACCTGCTTCACTCACAATGGGCACACCCGAAGCCTCCAAAGTCCGAATGTCCCTATAAATGGTGCGCAGGCTCACATCAAAGCGGTCTGCCAATTCCTGTGCCTTTACAATCCGTTTGGACTGCAACTGAATTAAAATGGCCACTATCCTATCAAAACGTTTTGCGGTATCCATTCCCATAATTGTGTGAGCTATCTCCCAAAGATAGGATTTCAACCCAAGGATAGGAGATCTTTTCTTGCTCATCTTGATTCGATTATAAATTGATTAGGTTCTACTTTCAAGAGTCTCGACTACACTCGACCTGACATCTTGCTGATTTTTCAAAGCTATGCTTGCCGAGTGACAACAGCTTGTCAAGAACTTTTTTTTCAAGCGCTTTTTTTCTACTGACAAAGGGCTGTCACACCCCTTCGATAATTTTGATTTCAGAAACAATAAACCTTTAAAAAACAAAGCATCATGGAAAACACCATTAATGAACAGACAACGCACCAAGTAATCACTCCTGAGCAATTTTTGGAACATTATCAAGGCCATAGGAGGCTAACACGAAAAGTTATTGAAGCTTTTCCCGAAAAAGAGTTCTTTAATTACAGTGTTGGTGGCATGCGCCCTTTTTCCGAGATGGTAAAGGAACTTTTTGCCATTGCTGTTCCCGGACTTACCGAAATTGTATCTGAAAACACCAGTGAATTTGACGAACACAGGGATTATGGCACCACCAAGGCTGAATTTTTGCAAAAATGGGACCAAGACACAGATGAAATCAACACGCTATGGAAACAAATCAGTGTTGAACGGTTTCAGGAAGTCATAAAGCTTTTTGGTCAGTATGAAGGTACCGTACTATCCAATTTGCAGTATTTTGTGGATAACGAGATTCACCATCGCGGACAAGGCTATGTTTATTTGAGGGCCTTGGATATTGAGCCTCCATTTTTTTATGACCGTAGCTAAGTGATGATGACCGTTCATGTATTTAAAACATCTGTAAAACGAAAAGGCGAGGTAAAAAAACTTCGCCCTTCGTTGAACAAATTGGTTGATAGCAATGGTTGTTGGAATTTTGACCTTGAAGATTGCGACAACATCCTTCGGGTTGAAACCCAAAGCCTGAATGCACCGATAATTTCTTCGCTACTTCGGAACAAAGGTTTCCATTGCGAGGAACTGCATTGATTTTCGGAAAAGTCCACAAATCGATGCCTTTTGAATTTTGTCAGGTTGAGCGCAGTCGAAACCTATTGATTACCACTAATCATTAAGTCCTCGACTGCCCTCGAATTGACATGGTTTTTATAAGTTGGCTTTTTGCTTGAGCTCGTTGAATTGGGCCAACAGTTCTTCATAACTGTCTTTTTCCTCTTGACCGGGTTCTTTGTCGGCGCCGCTTACAATATAGTACAGATAAGATATTTGGGATACCATTACCACTTCTGGATAGGCCCCATCAGCATTTTTCAGCTCCTTCAAAATATCTTTGTAATGCTTGATTTTCGCCTCCCCTACTTTTGATTTTTCAAGCTCCTTGATTTTATCTTCCACTTTGTCCTGAAGCATTTTGGCTTCCGACAATAGGTCTATGACTTTAAACTGAAGTTCCTGTTGTGCTTTCATATCCGCCAAAGAAACCCCATCATCTTCAAGTTTTGGGTCCATGAGAACTTTGAAGGGTTTCTCAAAAGTCTGATTCCCTACGGTCAGTTTTGCAGTATAATTCCCGGGAAGCACCATGGGGCCGTTTTTGAATCGCCTTCTTTTGTTTTTGTCCCATGCTCCTTTTTGCTGAAGGTTCCATTCAAATCGATGTAATCCTTTTTTGGTCTCCAGCTTTTTGTCCATGTAAACGAATGTCATACTAAGGCTCATATCATCAACCGTTTCAGTGGTGGATTTCAATTTTGTGGAATCGCTCACAACAGTTGCAACTTCCTTCCCTTGGGGATCCAAAATCTGAAGACTTATACCTTCTTTAGTATCGGATGGCAAATAGTAATCAATAATCACACTGGTGGATGGGTATTCCGGGAAACGTCCTCCACCCCATGGGGTTTGATACCTATATGTGTCGTCGGGCTTGAACAGAACCGGTGTTTCCCCCAATTCGGTAATATTTTCATCTTGAAGCGTGGTAACCTTGTCCAAAATCCAGAAACCACGACCCATGGTACTTAAAATCAAATCTCCTCGAAACAAAGTAATATCCGTAATCGGCGTTACCGGAAGATTTTGTTGGAACTCTTTCCAAGTTCCACCATCATCGAACGACACGAACATGCCAAACTCGGTACCGGCATACAACAAGCCTTCGCGAACTGGGTCCTCCCGTAGCACCCTTGTGGTATAGTCTGATGGTATTCCGTTGGATTCGGTACTTATCAATTCCCAACTATCCCCATAATCATCAGTTTTATACAGATATGGTGTGGTATCGCCCAACAGATGACGGTCTACTGCAACATATGCCTTGGCAGGATTGAACTGTGACGGTTCTATGGACTCAACCCTTCCTCCTTTCGGCAATTTTTTGGGCGTAACATCCTCCCATGTTTCACCGCCATCTTTGGTCACGGAAATTACCCCATCATTGGAACCTGTCCATATCACACCTTTACTTATTTTGGATTCCCTGATGGAATACAGCGTGCTGTAATATTCTTCTCCCGTAATATCGCGAGTAATCGGGTTTCCTGATATGACTTGCTTGTCAGGCTCATTCGCCGTCAAGTCTGGGGAAATAGTCTCCCAATTTTTACCACCGTTGCTGGTAATGTGCAAGAACTGAGACCCCATGTAGACCACTTCAGGGTCAAATGGGGACACATGGATGGGTGCAACACGTTGGAATCTATATTTTAAATCCTTGGGGTTGTGTCCGTATATATTGGATGCGCCAATGGAGTATTCACGGCTTTGTCCTGTTTTTTTGCTGTACACGCTGAAGCGTCCCTTGCAGTTGTTGTAAACAATGTAATGGTTGCCGGGCATTGGGATTACAGGTCCTGTTTCACATCCTCCAACACTCATCATTTCACTACCGCTTGCAGGGGATGATGCTTTGGGGGCCATACTTGGGATAGCCAACGTGGAATTATCCTGTTGTGCCCCATACACCCAATATGGATATTGGTCATCCACCGCAACTTGATAGATTTCAGCCGTGGGCTGATTGTATTGTGTGGACCATGTTTTACCACCGTTATGGGAAACATTGGCTCCTCCATCGTTACACTGAATCAATAAATCCGGGTTGTCTGGATTGAGCCATATATCGTGGTTATCTCCGTGTGGTACGCTCATCCGTTTCCATGTTTTTCCTCCATCAGTGGATTTTATCAAAGGATTGGCATTGGAATACACAATATCTGGATTGGTCGGGTCCAATTCAATGTTGGTATAGTAAAATGGCCGGTTTACCAATCTTACATCATCGGAAACATGAGTGAATGACTTACCTTGATCTTCAGATTTATACAATCCCCTATCCTTGCCTGGGGCTTCCACAACCGCATACAATATTTTGGAATCCACTGGGGAAACTGCTAGATCAATCTTTCCAATCAATCCTTCGGGGAGACCGTTTTCCAATTTCTCCCAATCTTTTCCACCATTTATGGATTTGTAGATGCCTCCTTCGCTGTTTTTTCCTCCTGAATCAATGGTCCATGGTGTCCTACGTGCTTTCCAAGCGGCAGCATATACCACATTGGGATTCCCTGGCAGCAATTCCAGGTCGGCAAACCCCGTTTCTTCGGAAACATACAGGACTTTCTCCCAAGTTTTTCCTCCATCAGTGGTTTTGAAGATGCCTCGTTCCTTGTTGGGTTTAAACGTGTTTCCTATGGCCGCTACCCAAGCAATATTACTGTTCGTGGGGTCTATTTCCACGGCTCCAATTTGACCTGCATTTTCCAATCCGATATGTTCCCAGGTTTTACCGGCATCTATAGATTTGTATACCCCTTTTCCTGAGATAATGTTACTACGGATTCCATCGGAGCCCGTCCCAACGTATACTATGTTAGGGTCGTTGGCCGCAATTTCGATGGCTCCGATGGATGGCGTTTTAAAGAATCCATCGGAAACATTGTTCCAAGTGGTTCCATAATCATCGGTTTTCCAGACGCCTGCACCAGATGCTCCAAAATAAAAAGTTCCGGGCAACATGGCAGTTCCAGTTACAGTGGTTACCCTACCTCCCCGGGAGGGGCCAATGGTTCTGTACTGTAATGCTTCAAAGTCCTGGGCCAAAGTGGCACAGGTAACTAAAAATGTAAAAAGGAAATAAAAAGAACGTTGCTTAAAGGTCATGAGTTAGTTAAATAGTTGGTTTCTCCTCAAATCTACTAAATCCCCAGCCAATCTGATATGGCCCATCAATGGTTTTATAAGCTTTTCGATTGATACCATTGGAAATTATGAATTTCGTAATCCATCAAATGTATTAAAATGATGACTCAATCATGGGTTCCTTAATGTTCAATCCATATATTACCATTATGACCCTCATGATGTTTTTCTTCAGGGCAAGAAAACCATCGGAATTGAGTAAATTGACCAAAAAACATGAAAATACGAATCAAAGGCAATTCCATACGGTATAGATTGACCAGAACAGAGGTAGAGACCTTTTGTAGAACAGGCGCTTATAAAGAGACTACGGATTTTGGCCATAGCATGTTTACCTACGTGCTCAAAGCAAAGAAAGGCATTGATGCTTTGGAGGCTTCCTTTGAGGAAAACACCATCACACTATTCCTAAGTGACAAGAAACTATCAGAATGGGCTACATCGGATAGGATTGGCTTTAGTAACACTTTGGATTTGCCCAATGGAAAGCAACTTTCACTGCTGTTGGAAAAGGATTTTGCTTGTTTGGACAATACCATCGAAGACCAATCCGACAATTACCCCAACCCAAAAAGCGGTACCAGTGCATGTTGACCCCTGCAAACATAACGGGCATTGTCCTTGCAGGGGGAAAAAGCACTCGAATGGGCACGGACAAAGCATTTTTGGAACTTAATGGTAAACCGTTCATTACCCATATTCTGGAAACAGTCCAACGATGTACAGAAGATGTTTTTGTGGTGTCCACCAACCAGAAATTAGATGAGCTGGGTCTCACAAGATTTCCCGATTCGGTTCCCGGGCTTGGTCCCGTTGGGGGTATCCACACCGCTCTGTTACATTCCAAAACCGAGTTCAACCTTGTTGTTGCATGCGATACGCCATTTTTGAATCAGGATACCATACATTGTTTGATTGAAGGCATCGGTGAGGAACATGATGCTTTTATCGTTCAGTGCGAAGGCGTACAAATGCCATTGATTGGTATTTACCGAAAAAGCAGCCACCCCTTTTTCACTCAAGCCATTGATGAAAAAAGACTAGGCCTACAAAAGCTGCTGGCCAAACTACAGACAAAAATCATTGAATTGCCCAAATCCCACGCCAAATTCGTGATGAACATCAATACTCCATCAGACCTCAACGCCATTGAAGACCTTGATGGGCAAAGCTAAGAATCCCACAAAATTCAATAAAAAGATATTTTATTATTGTTTTACAATAATTTATTATATATTTGCAGAAATATTCATCATCTGACCAATGAAAAAAACAAGAGTAATATCTAAACTATTGTATGCAGTTACCAGAAGTATTTCTTGGATCTACTTGGTAGTTGCACTGTACGGTGCTTTCTCGTGGATTACAAAAACCAATATTCAAATTGAGGAGACCAGAGCTGTGATCAACTATCCTTTTACCGATGTTTCTTTTTTAATATTGGACGACAACTGGCCGTATTTTCTATTTGCTTTTTTGCTACCTGTTTTATCTTATACTTTCTTTTTTTGGCTGCTTTCCAATGTGTTTAAAGTGTTCTACCAGGAAAAGCTTTTTACCCAACCCAATATTGCACATTTAAAGCGGTTTTATTTAGCAAATTTGATTTTTCCCATAGTGCTTGTCGCCTTTTCTTCATTCTTTATCGAGATTGACAATGGAATATTCATCATTGTAGCGTTACACCTTGTTCTGGGGGTTTTTATCTTCATTATTTCAGAAATTTTCAATCAAGGGCTGTCATTACAGAACGAACAAGACCTATATATTTAAATTATGCCGATTATTATAAATATTGATGTGATGCTTGCCAAACGAAAGATAAAGAGCAAGGACCTTGCTGAAGAGATTGGCATAACCCCTGCTAATTTATCCATACTTAAAAATGGAAAGGCCAAAGGTGTACGCTTTGAAACCCTAGAGGCCATTTGCAAGGCCTTAGACTGTAAACCAGGAGATATTATTGACTATGTAGCATAGTTCTTCCAACATATTTAGACCATGAATACATTAAAAATTGATAATGTATCCCTTGTGTATAGCAATGGGTACAAGGCGCTTACTGCCTTAAATCTAGAAATAGAAAACGGAATATTCGGACTCTTGGGGCCAAATGGCGCAGGCAAATCTTCCCTTATGAAAACCATTGTTGGACTGCAAAAACCAACGGAAGGCAACATCAGTTTCAATGGTGTCGACGTTGTTCAAAACCCACTGGATATCCAAAAGCATTTGGGTTTTTTGCCCCAATACTTTGGAGTTTACCCCAAAGTATCCGCTTATGACCTTTTGGAGCACTTGGCCAAATTGAAAGGGGTATCGAACAAGAAGCAACGTCATGATCAAATCATGAATTTATTGGAAAAAGTGAATTTGACCGATTTCAAAAACAAAGAGGTCCATACGTTTTCAGGAGGTATGAAACAGCGTTTTGGAGTAGCCCAGGCATTATTGGGAGAACCCAAAATCGTTATTGTAGATGAGCCCACAGCCGGATTGGACCCAGAAGAACGAAATCGTTTCAATACACTGCTCAGTGATATCAGCGAGGACATCATCATCATATTATCCACGCACTTGGTGGAAGATGTGAGAAACCTCTGTTCACAAATGGCCATCATTAAAAAGGGACATGTTATTTCTCAAGGTGCCCCAAACGACTATCTCGAGCAATTAAATGGAAAATTATGGAGCAAAGCGATTTCCAAAGAAGAACTACCCACTTTGGATTCGCATCATCAAATCATAAGTAAGCAATTGGTGGAAAGGGTCATGCACATCACCATTCATGCTGACGATTGCCCTGCCGGTTTTACAGAAACAACCCCAACTTTGGAGCACGCCTACTTTACACATTTAAACACTGTTGCCTTGTGAAAACGATTATCCTAAACGATATACAGACCATAGTAAAGCAAAAAGCGACATTCGCTACCCTACTCATTTTTGTGGGCATTGGGTTCCTGACTGGATTCAAATTCAATATTTCGGTTGGGGATGAACTTGCTGCGAATGCCGCCTACTCGGTTGGTTTTATGATTGGGTTATTGAGCCTTACCATCATTTTAATCGCCACTGTACTGGCATTTTCTCTATTGTTCAAAGAGCAGGATGCTAACTATGGTTTAATTGTTTATTCCACTCCCATCAAGAAAAAAGCATTTGCGTTTGCCCGTTTCTGTTCTTTCTACCTGTTTACTTTGTTTGGTTTTTTTACTTTAATCATAGGGTACGTGGTCGGACTTCATTTGTCGGAAAATGCCCAAATGAACCTAGACTTTAACCTTTGGCACTTTACATACCCTTTTTTGCTATTTGGAGCTATCAACACATTGGTCGTGTGCTGCATCCTATTCTTTATTGCACAGGCTTTTAAAAATAAATTACTGGTAGCCATTTCAGGTTTACTGCTGTATGTGTTTTACATGATAGCCCTGATGTTTTCCAATGCTCCTTTTATGGCGCAAGCAATGCCACAATCTTTGCTGGTACAGCGTATTTCTGCCTTAGTGGATATTTTTGGGCTTTCCGGGTACTTTTTTGAAGCCAAAGACCTCGATGTTTATCATCGGAACAATCACGTTGTGCCCTTTACCAATCTATTACTCATCAATAGGTTGATAATTACCCTTTTCTCCCTGGGCATGGTATATTTAGGGATTCGTTCCTTTTCCTTTCTACCTAGTTTTAAAGGAAAGTCCCAAAAAAAGAGTTCAAGCTTACAGCACAATACGCAACAAATCCCTTTTTCTACGACAGCGACCACTTTTAACCGGGAATCAAGGTGGCGAGCGATATTCTCGTTCATCAAGGTTGATTCAATTTATATCTTCAAAAGCATAGCTTTTGTGGCCATCTCCATATTACTTCTGTTTTATGTTGGGGTTGAAATGTTCGATGACATCAACAAAGGCATCCGTATGCCCCAACTTTATGCCAGTTCCGGCCTTTTGGCACAAACCATCAACAATACTTTTTATCCGTTGGGAGGTTTGATTCTGGTTTACTTTGTAAACGATATCTTTTGGCGGAGTAAGGCCAGTGGGTTTTCTATTATTGAGAACACTACCTTCCATGTGGCCGAAAAACGAACAGGCCACATGGGAAGTATTTCCTTGTTGATATTATCACTAACTGCCATAATGCTTTTAGAGGCCATTATTTTTCAGTTGGTGTTCAGGTTCCCTCTTTTTGATTGGGAGGCCTATGCTGGGGTACTCATGTTCAACACGCTCCCATTACTGTTATTCGCCTTGTTTTTGCTTTTCATCAATACAATCAGTAAGAAAAAAGGCATTGCCCTAGGGATTTCCATCTTGAGTTTTTTGCTCTTTGCGACACCCATTGCCAAAAGTATTATTGATAATTCCCTGTTCCGTTTCTTATCAGGGTATCGTGGAACGTACAGTGATTTTCTTGGCTATGGTGCTTACCTATATCCATTTCTATGGCGACTCGCTTTTGGGTTTTCTCTTATCTGTATTTTATTCCTTGTGTACAATTTCATCAAGTCTCGCCCTAAAAGATTGGCGATAGGAATTGGAACAACCATTTGCATCATCATTGCCTTCTTCAATGGTTCACAATATTTAGAAAACCATGTCCCAAAAAAGAAGAAAGAGGAACAAATCGCAGAGCTTGTTTCCTACGAAAAAAAGTATCGAAAATATCAACATATAAATCAACCAACGATCAAAAAAGTGGACACTAAAATTGATTTATATCCAAATGAACGGTCCTATACCGTTCAAGGGAAGTATGTCCTAAAAAATCCCTATTTGGAACCAATTGATTCTATTTTGATTCATGTTCCAGAGGATTTCGAGATCAAATCCCTTGTTTATCAATACAAAAATGAAACAATTAACGTAGACAAGCCAATTTCGGAACTGCTCCTGAACCAGCCACTTACAGCGAATGATTCAGCAAAACTATCTTTTGAAATGTCCTATACATGGCATCCTGTAAATGGCCATGATCCTTTTAATGCCATAGTTGAAGATGGTTCATTCATGAGAATCAGTCGGTATTATCCCCAATTTGGATATAATGACGGGAAAGAACTATCCGACATCCAGTTGAGAAAAAAACATGGTTTGGGCACCGTCACCAAATTAAAAAAGCTGGAGGCACCTAAAGATGGTATCAATGACGCCATTGATCTTAACATGCAAATCTCCACATCAAAAAACCAAATAGCTGTAGGTACGGGAGAACTACAAAAAAAGTGGCAAATTGATGACAGGAACTATTATGAATACAGTGCTGCATCCATTCCTTTCCGATTTGCAATTTCCTCCGCAACGTATCAAACAAAAAGTGTGGAACATAACAATATTGACATTACGGTTTACCATCATCCATTGCATAAGAACAATGTGGACCACCTTATTGAAAACACCAAACTCACCTTGGATTACTGTATCGAAAATTTCGGCCCCTATCCCTTTACATCCATCAATTACTCCGAAGTTTCATCGTTCACGCAAGGTTTTGCTGGGACTGCCTATCCTGGGACCATTTTTATGACGGAGAACATGACATTCAATGCCAATCTCGGTGCAGGCGACAATCAGGACGTAGTGAACGAACTTGCAGGCCATGAGATAGCCCACTTTTGGTGGGGCACCAACCAAATTGCCCCCGACTACAGGGAGGGTTATTCCATGCTGACAGAAAGTTTGGCCATGTATACCGAAATGATGATCTACAAAAAGATGTATGGAAAGAAAGAAATGATGGAACGTGTTGCTATTCATCAACAAATTTATGAAGCCGAAAAAGGATTACATAAAGAAAAACCTTTGCTTAAAGTGGCTCCAGGAGACACTTACTTGGCTTATTCAAAGGGTGCGATTGTATTTGTAGAACTGAGTGAATTGATTGGGGAAAACCAATTGAACAAGGCCTTGAGGAGTTTTCTTGAAAAAAACAGCTATCCCCATGCCAAGCCCACCTCCACGGATTTATTGGAGGAAATACTTGAAATAAGTGACCAGTCCCATCATGATAAAATAAAATCACTTTTTGAGTAAAATCGTGATTGCGCATCAATCATTATACTAAAATCATGTTTGCCATGGCCATAAGACGTTTTTTATCCAAACGGCTTTGGTTTTCTTTGTTGACCCGCGTTTTGCACTATTTCAATAATTCTTTTAAGTCTTGTTTCTTCTCTTTTAGCAGACACAACCCAATACAACATCGATTTTTTGTCAGACCTACTTAGACTTTCAAAGTATTCTGCCGCCCCTTTATGGTTGGCAAGCCCTTGTTTTAAATCTTTTGGGATTTCCAAGTTTTCCACTTTGTCCAGAATTGTCCAAGAACCGTTCTCCTTGGCAATTTCAATACTTTTGAATCCCGCTTCTGTCATAAGTCCATTGTCAATTAAGGCTTCAATTTTTTCCTAATTGATTTTTGACCAATTACTTTTGGCTTTTCGTTTGGTAAAATATTGTTTATACCTTTCACTGTCAATTGTTCGTTTTGTGCTGTCAATCCAACCAAAACAAAGAGATTCATCAACTGATTCACTCCAACTTAAGTTATATTTCGGAGATGCTTTCCGGTAAAAAACCAACCAGACAGCATCCTTTTCCATGTGGTTCATTTCGAGCCATTTTCTCCATTGTTTTTTGTTTTTTGTTTTTTGGACAAAATACCTCAGTTTCTTTCATTGTCGATCTCGAATTTTATCAGATGCTTACAACAAGCGAATTTCTTTAAAAATGCATTTTCATGCCTTCGTGGGTGGCTTTGAACCCTAGGGACTCGTAAAACCGAATGGCATCCGGGCGTTTTTTATCGGTGGTCAATTGCAATAAATGTGCGTTACGTTCTTTTGCCCTGTTGATGGCCCATTCAAATACGGTTTTACCTATGCCCAGACCTCGATGATCTTTGTGTACGCGTACACCTTCAATCTGAGCTCGAATACCTCCTTGGTACGTTAGATAAGGAATGAAGGTCATCTGAAAAACCGCAATGATTTGCTCTAGTTCATTTTCAACCACCATCAATTCTTGGTTTTGGTCCGAATCAATTCGCTCAAAGGCATCAAAATAAACTTGAGGCAAAGGGAGGGTGTAATTTTCGCGCTTACTGCCCAAAGCATCGTCCGCAATCATTTCAACGATTGTCTGAACATCTCCTGAGGTTGCTTTTCTGAATTGCATGGTTTTTACTGTTATTCTATATTTTAATTATACTATGGTTCTACTCTGTACCCTTCTGGGCAGAAAATGTCTTCCTGTCCAAAGGTATTCCATTTATGATTACTTGTTCTATATCGTTATATGCCGTAATATCTTGTAAGGGATTTTTATTCAGGATGAGTAGGTTGGCTTTCTTTCCACTTTCCACGGTACCGTAGAATTGATCAAGGTTGAATGCTTTTGCGTTCTCTATGGTCGCCATGGCCAATATTTTGCTTAGGGGAACCCCTGCCTTTTCCATTTCCAGCATTTCCAGATAGCCATTGTAGCCCGGTGGATTGCCAAAGGTCGGGGACGATGGTGTATCCGTACCGAATAGGATATGGCCACCATGGTCGAACATATATTTCAAATTGATTTTTCCTTGATTGGAAATTCGGTTGAAATTGTTTGAAATGATATTCTTGGGAGCATCCCCAAATACGCTGGCATACATGACATCCGAATTTGCCTTATAATATTCAATCAAATTCTTTGGCAACACATTTTCCAATTCTGTGTTATTTAGGTAATCGGAATCCGTAAGTTCCCTTAATCCATTTATCACTTGCAAAGTCGGCATATAACCCACTTTGTTTTCAATCTCAACATCCAATGCTTGTTTGATTTCTTCTGGAACCGCATTGGTTGAATCCAACCTATGGTTTGCCCAATTCCAAAGACCATGGGCCACAATATCAACCTTTGCTTTTCCTAAAAATTGATGTGCCTCCAAAGAATTTCCATGAATCACCAAAACCAAATTGTTTTTATGCGCCTCTGTTTTCATTTCTTCCATCAGCGCTTCGGAAGGAGTTGGAAAACGAGGTTGTGTTGGGTCAAAACCAGGTTCGTAATAGGTTTTTAATGCAATAGCCCCCGATCCCGCTATTCTTTTGGCTACTGCTTTAGGACTGTGGTTCTCTTTTATAAATTTTTCGGGGATGGGATAAGCTTTGCTTTCTTGATAAATGAAGTTGGGGATTTCATCGTTCCAATTGGAGAGTCCGTAGCCATTCCCAATAACCGCTCCTCCGCCAACATAGAACAAGTCAGGTCTAATTTCAGCTTTTTGAAAATCAACCAATCTTTCTGGTTTGGCAGTTCCCAAATCAATCAAGGTCGTGTATCCAAAATAGAGATAGCTTTTGGGAAGCTGTTCCCTAAAGCTTTTTACAATATCAGGGTTTTGAAGCTCTTCTTCATCAGAAAGGGCATCCGTACCGGTAACATGGACATGACTATCTATGAGTCCGGGAATGATATATTTTCCTCTCGCATCAATAGTTGTAAAGCTCCCCTTTAGATTAGGTCTTTCTTCTCCAACATAAACGATTTCATCTCCATCCACTGCTACAAAACTATCGGTAGATACGGTCTGGTTTTCTGGGGAGATGATCTGGGCATTTTGAATTAACACCCCATTTTCCACTAAAATTTCAACCCCGCTCGTTTTACACGAAATCAAACTAAAGATAGAAAGCAGTAGTATTATTGTTTTGTTCATTGCATTTTAAATTGATGCTGACAACCTATGATTTTAGTCGCAGTGTTTAGTTATTGTTTTTGCTCTTCTTAATACTTTCTTTTACAGACTTGAAATCTACCCAATAAATATTTCCCAACCACTCAGAACCATCATCTTCCCCTTGTATTTCGAATCCTCTATGGAAAAACAAATACCTGCCATCGGGCGATACACTTGCTGCCATTTCCGTTTGCTCTGTATTGATTTTAGATCCCAAATTGTACGCTTCCGTCCAGGAACCGTTTCTTTTAAAACTGATGTACAGATCACTGTCTCCAAATCCCGAAGGTCTTTCCCCATCAAATATCATGTAACTTTCATCAGGTGCGATGTAGGGATGTGCAATCATTTTTCCGGTATTGATTTCGTTTCCCATCTTTCGGATATCGCTATATCCCCCCGCTTCGGTCATGGCATAATAAATGCCTCCATTCTCGGGTTTGGCTCCTTCCTCTTGAGAGGTAAAATACAGATTCCCATTTGCTGAAGAAGTCAGGTACATCATATAAGTTGCAGCCGATGGTTTTTCCAAAGGCAATGGTTCGCTCCATCCACTATTCCTTCTTTCGCTGTACCATTGAATCAATCCTGGTGATTTGAGTGTATCATTGATTGGTCTTGTGCTACCAAAATACAGTCGGTCTCCTGTGGGATTGATATGAGGTTCAAATTCCCATGTCTCATTTGATGAAAAAAAGGCCAATTGCGGTGTTGTCCAGCTACCATCGACCAATTTTGAAGTCAAAATATTATTTCGTCCCCCCGGTTTACGACGTGTATAATAGATTTCGTCCATCGCTGGGGAGAAGGTAATTGCAAAATCCATAGCTCCCTCTATCGAAATAACCCCTTTACCAAAAACCAAGGGAATATCTGTTGGGATTTCATCACTGAGCAACGTAAGGTTTGATTTTTCACTTTCCTGACATGATAAAATCAAGAAAGTGAAAATGATAAATACCAGTATTTTTTTCATGTTCGTTTTTTTTGATTGATGCTATATTACCTAAAAAATCACTGCTTCAATCTTTTGTTCCAAACCATAACCAACAATAGAAGGATGAAAGCAATTCCAAATCCCAGTATTCCAATGTTTATTCCCAAAAAGGTTTTTTCGCTACCATCCAGGTATTTCATGGATCCCCCGTAAAACTCCTTTACACTGAATGCCAATAAGAATCCTCCGGTAACCAACATACTCACAATCGCACTGATTTTTACATCCTTTTTCACCCATGCCAGCCATAGACAAAAAAACCCGATTCCGGAGTTGGTGATCAATTGCCACACCTCGTGGATGCGAGCATGGGGTGTCCAATCCGGGTTGAACACATGGGTATCGTTGATTTCCAAAAATGGGACTGCAATGGCATAAAGTACAATGCAGAAGGTGATGATGATTCTGTTCATGGTGCAGATACGAAGATTATCTCTTACAGTAATTGATTTTCAATTATTTTATACGTTCAGTAAAGGTTCTTTGTCATACCCTTTAAACCAACTTCAGGTAAAAACTGATCGGAAATTGTGAGAATGGCATGCAGGTTGTCCCGTAACCTCTCCAGCTTTATTTCCTCCGGGTTTATAGAAGTTTGCAAAAGATGAAGCGCCATATCCGCGAGAAGCAACCGCTGTTTTTCGAGCCATTCCTCATCGTTTTTAGTTGCTGGATGGTTCAAGTAAGCTGTTTCAACCTGACTGTGTAATTCCCAGCTGGTTTTTATCATTTCTGTTCGTTCTTCTATTGTCATTGGTGTACGCTTTAAATCAGTATTGCAGTAATTTGTTTTGCTCGTTTTTTTGATTAAATATTGTTCAACTCCATGTGCAAAATAGGGTAAGGTTTGCCAGAGGCATCCAATGCTGAACGGCCTACCACCTCGAAACCATAATGCTTATAAAATCCAACCCCTTGTTCGTTTTGTTCGTTTACATCTACTTTTTGCACCTCTAATTCATCTATGGCATGGGCCAATAATTTCCTCCCAATGCCCTTCCCCCTACTGTCTGGGTGGATAAAGAGCATTTCAAGATTGTTGTCAGACACACCTGAAAACCCTAGGATGTTTCCTTTGCTGTCCCTAGCACACCTCAGCTCAACAGCATCCAAATAAGTACTTAGGATCAGTGGTTTGAAATAGGCAATATCCTCTTCCTTTAAGAAGTTGTGTGTTGCCCGAACCGAGGCTTCCCATACCTCCACCAATATGGGGTATTCGGATTTTTGAACATGGCTGATATTAAATGCTTTCATAGGTTCACTATATGTCATCAAAAAGGTGGTAAAATTACATTAGCATGTATGAATTGCGATTAGCCCAGGTCAGCTAACAAATCCAGTTGTCCTGAAACAAATGTTAGGCGATTGGTATTCCACTTTTCCAAACTCCTGTTTTGACTGTTTCATTTACATATTGGGTAAAACTCTTGGGCTTGCGTTTGAGTACCTTTGCTATATCATTGGTAATTTCGGACACCATGGGATTCCCCAGCACCTCTGTGAATAAATATTCAATCAACCAAACGAAGTCTGCCGGCACACCGTGCTCCTTCATCGCTGCTACATACTCTTCAATGGAAATCGGCGCAAAAACAATATCCCTGTCTGCGGCTTTGGCAATTTCCGCAATCGCTTCTTTAAAAGAAAAGGTTGTTGGCCCGGTAAGCTGGTAAACTTGTCCATTATGTTGCTCGTGAAGTAAAGCTTCAACAACCACGTCGGCTATATCTCCCGTATCCACATAAGGTACCTGTACATCAGCTTGGGGCAAGGCGACAACTCCTTGCTGAATAGGTTCCAGAAAGAAGCTTTCGCTAAAGTTCTGGCTGAACCAACTAGCACGTACTATGGTATAGTCCAATCCTGAACGCATAACTACTTCCTCACAAAGCTCAGCTTCCCGTTCTCCTTTACCGGATAGCAACACCACTTTTTTCAAGTGCTGCTTTTTGGCAAGATCAATAAGGCTTTCAATCGACTGCTTTGCGCCAGGTACCGCCAAATCAGGCTGGTAGGTAATATACATTTTGTCCACTCCCTCTAAAGCATCTTTCCATGTTTCTTCATTGTTCCAGTCAAATGCAGGTTCAGATGACCTTGAACCGATACGCACATTTTGGTTCAGGAGCTTTAAACTATCCGCCACTTTTCGTCCTGTTTTACCAGTTCCCCCAATGATTAAAAAATTATCTTTTTTCATGATTGTTAATTTATGTTTGAATTGATTTGATTTTGTAAAAGGGCAAGAATCAGAAGTAAAAATGATAGTGTGGACGAAATGGTCCTAATCAAGTGCAATCTGTTCCATTTATTCTCAAAATTGTTTCGTAAAGCCCTTAACTTTTCAGGAGTGAAAGTTTGTAGGTCAGCTTTCTCCAGCATCTCGTTCAGTGGTATATTACCCATTATGGTTATCACCACAACCCCTGCTATGTAAAGAATTCCCGCTGCCAAAAACATCCAAAAAATAGTATTGGGCTGATTTCCATTGAGGTATATATTGGCCATGTGGCCAAACAAGGGTCCAAAAAAGACTATGAGGAAAAGAGGATTGATTATGGCCCTGTTCATCTCTTGAAAGGACAGCAGGTATCCAAGGTCATCCAAGCGACCTATCCCCAGGGTTACTGCATTGGTCCAAGTAAAGCAAAGTCCCGCTGTCAATCCCGTGAGCAGTATATTACCAATAGTTGTAATTGTGTTCAAAGAAAGTTCCATGGTATTCCTATAATTGATTCAAAGAATTTATTTGCTTTGGACGAGCCTTAGCATACCAATAGATGGTAGCAACCGCTACAAATTCCAGTGCTATCAACCAGAAATCGGTAGAACCGAAAAAACTGGTATAGCTACCACCATAAGGGATAATCAATAAGGGAACGGTAATTAATGCATCCAATGTGGCACTGGCCAATAGCATTAACAATCCAATCGTTAATCCATGATGGGCGGATTTTACCTTTTTATAATACAGCCATGCTCCCAACCATACTAAAAACGGAACCACCAATGCCAATCCAATATTGGCCTGTAAGTATCTATCTTCTGAAATCGGCAACATGTATAAGGCCGAAAAAGCAGAAACGCCAAAAATCCAAACCAGAATTCCGATTCCCAATGCTTTTACTGTTCTCATTCTTCCTGTTTTTTTGATTACAGGACAAAACTAAGCTGACATTCAAGCCTTTATTTATTCCAAAAGGAGTATGATTTGTTGGAAACGGAGTTTACTTGATCTGGCTGGGTCTATACCCGAATTTTTTCTCGAAGGCATTGGAAAAAGAACTCAAGCTATCGTAGCCCACATGCCACGCCGCTTCCTGTACTGTGGCTTCTTGGTTCCTAATCAGTTCATGGGCAGTTTTCAATCGTTCGTTCTGAAGGTATTTGAATACCGGTACGCCAAAAAGTTCCTTGAAGTCCTTTTTAAGGCTGTAGCTGTTCAACCCTATTTGACGGGATAGCTCCGAAAGAGAAGGTGGGTTGTCCAAGTTATCAATTAGGATTTCCTTGGCCCTGTACAACTTGTCTTGCTCCTTGAGATTGATTTTTTCGGTTTGCATGGTGGCCAATTGCCCAAAAAAATGGGACAACAGGGCGGTCATTTGGCTTCGGAAAAACATCATTTTGGTTTTCCCGTGATATTTCATGTTGAAGACCGAATCCACAATCTGGTCCATTTCTGGAGTCATGAAAAATCGTGGACCTTCCACATAGTGGTCGGAAGGATTTACCAATTCACTCAATAAAGAAGAGAAAATTTCCCCTTCTTGATTGGGCAGGTTGTTCAAATTCCGCAAAGCCGTAGCAATCAGAATACAACGTAATGGTTTTTCCGGTACCACGGTATGCTCAAATTCAACACTTGAGTCTGCATAAAAAGACAGGGCCAGCCCTTTTGTATGATTGAATGTTCTGGATTGTGAACCATAATTCACTTTTAAGTCCACATTTCCAGAGCCGTAAAAAGCAACGGCGACCACTGGTTCGTCAAAGCTGCAGGTATCCACAACCATAGTATTGGTAGTAGCTTCTTCAACTAAAACCGTAAAATCGTTGATATCAATATAATCCCGGGTCATCTATCTGGAAAAATCCGTTAAAGATAAAGAACCTTGGAGTTTATGCCAATTTGTTGCTTTCAATGGTAAACTATGACTATACCTCAGATATAATGCATTAAAATCAAGTGTACATAGCAGGCATTAAAAACCTTTAATCTAATCCTTAAAAATCATGCACATTTCAGAAACCAAACCACAAACCAATCGGTATAAATCAGTCACAACAGAGGCTGCGAAGATTAATGACAACCTAAGAGAAACAACCAAAAATTAAAATTAGACTAATTTTTATCTAAAAATTCGCAAATAATTGGGGCATAAATATAATTATTCTTAATTTGAAGTAAAATTCCCCTACATAAAACAGATATAAATTTTACAAAAAAATCCGCTTTTATGTGGAAAAGGATCGTAACAACATCCCTAGCATTATATATTCCCCTATTGATTTTCTCCCTTTTTTGGGGCTATCTACAAAAAGACAGCCTTATAAAAAACATGGGGGAAATACAACAACGTAATATCCTCAACAAAAGCTACCACTTAATTGATCAGAGTATCATTTTGATCAAGATCACTTCTTTCTGGTCCGATGTAACATTCAATGAATCCTTTTCCAAAGAAAATCCGTTGGATTCTGTATTCATCTCCAATTATATCCGAACCATGCAGGGTTTGGATGTATATGATCAATTTCGGATCATAGATATACACGGGGATGAAATGCTACGCTACGAAAAAGTTGATAAAGACAGCATGGCACCTGCTCCACTCCAGAGCAAAACAGATCGTGCCTATTTTCAAAAGGGACTTACCTTGAACAAAGGGCAGATTTATGTAAGCCCCATTGAACTCAACAGAGAAAATGGAGTGCTGGAAACACCCCATAAGCCTGTTATTCGAGGTGTTACCCCCATTTTTGCCAACAATGACAACCCTACAGGCCTAGCTGTTGTGAATTTTAACATGGGTAAAATCTTCGATTTAATGCGAACGAGAATCACGGGCGACAACTTTTATCTTTTGGATAAAAACAAAAATGTGATCACAACAAACCTTTCCAATAACACATTGCCCCACCAGTCCCGTATGAGCCCTCTTGACTCCTCCATCAAAAAGAGGCTTGAACTTAAAAAACTGATTTTTTCCAGAGATACTTTTTTTATGGAAAATGGGAGTCTGTGGGTCTACCAAAACGTGAGAACAGGTTTTGAAAAAGATATGGGCATGAAGCGCTATGCGGATATGCCAGATATTGTAACCGATGATGATTGGGCCATTCTTCAAGAAATACCACACCAATACATAAGACAAAGGCTCCAGCCCATTAGAAGAAACCTCATATTGTTCAATGCACTTACCTTAATCGTAATTGCAATCATAGCAATGGTCTATGCTCGAACCCAAAAAGAACGGAAGAATTTTTTGGAACAACTAAAAAGTCAAAAAAACGCCTTGGTAAAAAGCCAGTCACAACTCAATGAATCCAATAGCTTAGTGAAAAATGCCAACGAACGCCTACGGGTACGCAACCGGCAGCTGGAGGACTTCAATTATGTGGTGGCCCATAACCTAAAGGCACCTGTAAGCAGTATGTCCATCATTGTGGATATGTTGAGCAAACCCAATAACCAAGATACATTCAAAGAGCTATTGCCCAAACTGGAAACCATCTCCAACAGTATCAGCACACTTACAGAGGATGTACAGACCTATGTATCCATTTTGAACAATAAGGAACTTGAAGTGGAAAACGTGAACCTTCTGCTGTTGATCAAGGAAGTGGAAAATGATTTTGTGGGAACCTTGTTGAACGAAGAGGGCAAAGGGTTCAATACCATTTACAATTTAGATGCATGGCACTCTGTAAAATGTTCCAAATTCTACATGAAGAGCATTGTACAAAACTTCCTTTCCAATGCTATAAAATATAGAAGACCGGATGTGGACTCCCATATCATTTTTGAAAGTGCATGGGAAAACGACAAAAAGGTATTGTATGTAAAGGATAATGGTCTAGGTATAGATATGGAGCGACACAAGGAAAGTATGTTCAAACTATATAAAAGGTTCCATAGAAGCCATTCCGGAAAGGGAATGGGTCTGTTTATTGTAAAATCGCAATTGGAAGCGATGAACGCCTCGATTGAAGTGGAAAGCGAGGAAGGCGTAGGTACAACGTTTAAAATAAAATTCCATAAAATATGAAGAAACCCAGCATTCTATTGGTAGACGACGACGAGGTTTATTTGTTCGTCACTAAAAAAATATTGAACAACCTATCGGATGATTTGGTCATCAATACCTTTACCGATGGCGAACAGGCCATTGAGTACATGGACCTTTGCATGAGGGAAAATGTGAAGCTCCCCGAAGTAATCCTACTGGACATCAATATGCCGTTTTTGGATGGTTGGGGCTTTTTGGCTGAATTCAAAAAGATGAAACCCAAACTAGAGGCACAAAATGTAAATATTTTTATGGTCACTTCCTCCAATGACCCGAACGACTTAAAAAAAGCCCATGACTTTGAAGAGATTACGGGCTATATCGTAAAACCGGTTTTTGAGGACAAAATGGAAGAGATTCTGACCGAGGTCTACAATGGTGATTGGTAAGTTGTATCTAGCACTACCAAACTCTAAACTGCCCTAAAAACAATACATTCAGAAGCTAAAACTACTGTTGTTTCACCCAATTAAAGTAAGTCCAGAAAAATCAAGCAGTTTCTTTGCTGTATCTATCTGCAGCATTTGCCAGCTTATCGGCAATTCGGTTTCTCAATTTTTTGGGTTTGATAACTTCCAATGAATCTCCAAACCCCAATAACAAACGTTCCAATTCAAAATTGGGTTTGACAACAAAAGTAATCTCAATGCTACCATCTTCGTGTTTCTTGACAAATCTTTGCGAATGATGTATGGGTTTGGTGACAACATATGGAGCATTATGGCTGTCTATCCATAACTTTACAACTGAAGGACGACCTCTGCTTACAGTAACTCCAACAACATCCTTATAGAAGTCATCCGCATCAAAATCATGTTCTTCATACAAAATGTTGAAGTCATAATCCAAAGCAATAATTCGATCAAGAGCAAGGTTTACCACTCCCCTATTCTTATTTCCCATCCCAATCAGAAACCAACGATTGTTAAACTCCTTCAACAAATATGGGTGAAAGGTGATTACATTGGACTCGATGGCCTTAAAGGATTTATACTCCACTTTGAGCACAATCTTTTTTTGTATGGCCTGATATAGTTCATCCAACCAATGAAGGCCTTTCAGGTTTTCATTCTTGTCCAAATGGATGATGGAAGACCTATGTGTTTTCTCCGTATACACCTTATCCTCCAATCGCTGTATAATTCCACCAAGTTCCGAAAAGAGTGAAAAATCTTTGAACTGTTTGAGCATTTCCACGGTTTCAGTGAGTACGTTCATATCATTTTCATTCAAGGGAATATCCGTAATGGAATAATCCTCGTCCTCATAACGGTAAAATTTCTTGTCATAAACCACTATGGGTGCATTGTAGCCCAATTTATCGCTGCGCATCATTTGAATATCCAACTGTACTGTACGTTTACTGACATTGACAGACCTTCCCTCATACTCGTAAAGCGCATCCGAACATGACTCTATCAAATCTTCCAAGGTCCATTGACGATAGCTGTTCTGTAAACATTTATCAATGGTCTTATATCTTATGAGTGCATTCTTATTCAGGGCCATTCCTATTATTTTTATAGAAAACTAACGAATTATTTTATCTACGCAAAATGTTTGCGCAGTAGTAATGAAATCTTTGTATGGAATCATAAGAGTCTATCCGACTCATCAGTAGTGCTCCGTCAAACGAGGAGTCGACGGAGCTTAAAAAAGAAATACAATGGAACCAAAAACAAATTTTACCGGAAAGGAATTGATAGAAATGGGCTTCAAACCAGGGAAATGGTTTAAAGAGGCCATCGCCCATATCAATGAAAACCAATTGCAAGGTAAAGCTTTGAACAAATACTTAGAACAATTCAAGTCCCCCCCAGCAGTGGGTTTGCATACAGAGGTTGTTCCTTTTTCGGTGAACATAAAAGCGGAGAATGAATTGGAAGAGACCAATGTCAATTCTGTCATTCAGACCATGGATGCTTTAATGCGCACTCCAACATTGGTAGATGGTGCTCTAATGCCCGATGCCTGCCCTACTGGTCCTACCGGCACCATTCCGGTCGGCGGGGTGGCCGTTGCCAAAAATGCCATCCATCCGGGGATGCACAGTGCCGATATCTGTTGTTCCGTACTGTTGACCGATTTTGGAAATGCCGACCCCAAAGATGTATTGGATGCAGCACATGGTGTTACCCATTTTGGACCTGGGGGCCGTTCGAGGGAAAATCAGTTCAGGTTTCCAATGGATCTATTGAAGGAAATGGAAACCAACTATTTTTTGAATGACCAAAAATGCATTTCTGCTGCAAGATCCCATTTGGGAACCCAGGGGGATGGAAACCACTTCTTATTTGTGGGCATTTCTAAAAAGACTGGCAATACCATGATGGTAACCCATCACGGAAGTCGTGGCTTTGGTGCAAATCTCTACTCAAAAGGGATGAAAGTTGCCGAGCGGTTCAGGAAAGAACTGTCACCTGAAACACTCAAACAAAACGCTTGGATTCCTATCGATACCGAAGAGGGTGAGCAATATTGGAATGCCCTTCAAATTGTTCGAAAATGGACCAAGAAGAACCATGAGTGCATCCATGATGCCACATTGAATTCATTAGGAATCAACGCGGAAAACCGATTTTGGAACGAACACAATTTTGTATTCCGCGATGACGAACTGTTTTACCATGCGAAAGGGGCCACTCCATTGGATGCCAAATTCATGCCAGACATCACTGGTCCAAGATTGATTCCTTTGAACATGTCAGAACCTGTTTTAATCGTTGAGGGTGAAACCACCAAGAACAATTTGGGTTTTGCTCCCCATGGAGCCGGCAGGAATGTGAGCAGAACACAACACAGAAAAAGTAAGAGTGGTACCTTTCAAGAAATCTTTGAGGAAGAGACCAAAGGTCTGGACGCTCGTTTTTTCTCCAACGAGATTGACATTACCGAATTGCCCAGTGCCTATAAAAATGCGGAGGCCGTCAGAAACCAAATGGAAGAATTCGGTTTGGGAACTGTTATTGATGAAGTAATGCCCTATGGTTGTATTATGGCCGGGGATTGGAAAAAGAATGCCCCTTGGAAGAAAAGGAGATAATTATGTCAAAAGATTTCATTGAATATTATATGGCTAGTGGGAGAGCAGAAAAGAAATTGTCAGAATCATTGGGATTGACGTGGGATAAAAGTATCCAGGACTGGGACTTGGTAAATTCAAATCCAGAAAGAATTGATGATTTTTTGAAAGCTTATCAAGAACTTGATGATGACGATGAAAAATTTGTCCTTATGCAATTGATAGTTGCCTCATTTGATGATTTTCAGTCAGATAAAAATTTTGATTTTAAATTGTGGAATAAGTGCAGTATCATTCTTGAGAAGGAACATTTTATTCATATTCACACGATTTACTACTGGTCTATGAAAGAAAATCAATCTGATCACTTCTTTATATCTCCGTTTATGGAAGTGATTTTTAGGAAGGTAATCCATTATTATCAATAAAGTTGAATACCAATTACTTTTATCAATTATACAACTGTTTTCTATTCATAATTTGGATGTAGAACCTAATTTCATGCATATTTGCACCACAAATGAAAAATACTAAAGCACATAGCAAACCGGGAGCACTGTTCAGTCAGTGTGACTATCGCTGGATTTTGGAATTATCCTCGCGTAAGGGACGTGATGTGTCTAGTTGTGAATCTATTTTATATTGATGTAGAGCAAATCATGATACAATACACAAGCGTCCAACAACATTGGGCGCTTTTTTTATGGAAAATTTTTAAGAAATGAGTGAAAATTAAAAGGACATAAAAAGAAATAGTTGAAACAGGAATCAATTGAGAGACAGGCGATTGTACAACTATTTAAAATCTGCTAGAAAGCGGACAGGGATACTATTATCCAAAATGTATTTAACTAATTGATTTTCAGTAATTTAAATTTGTATTTTTCTTGTATATTCAAAATATTGGTTTCATATTTGCACCGTCGAATCAAGAACGACACAAGTGAATCATAACAGTAAAAACGAAGCTATGCTTTTATATCAAAGTTGTTTTAAAAGCCGATTGCTCAGTGAGCGATCATTCAGAAAGCTTCGGTTCTTTCCATAAGGGGCATAGTCTCCCATAAAGAATCCGAAGCATTCAAAAAAAATAGAGTGTTTCGGATTTTTTTATGCCCAATTACTGCATAAACATTTCCGAGGCCAATGCAAACCGCATAATGGGATTGGCATGTCCATACCCAAAATGCACTAGGAAACTTATATCATGGAAAGAACAAATTTTAACATGTACCTGTTCAAGGCACTGGATGCATATCCGTATGACCTTGAGGAAGCGATCGAAGCATTGAACTATGCCCTATCCTATGATGACAAAAATGCAAAAGCCCTTTGTCTGATGGGAAAGGTATACGCTGAACAGTTGGGCGAATATGAAGCGGCCAAGGAATGCTACGCCCAGGCCATGGCCAGCAATATGGAGGTGCCTTATATATACCCTGACTATGTCAGGACCTTGATTATGAACGAGGATTATAAAGAAGCCCAGAAACTATTGGATTTCGCCATAGACTTGAAGGCAGTAGACAAAGCAGCTTTGTATTTCTATCAAGGTTTGCTCAACGAAGTACAAAGCGAGTACAAGGAAGCGATCAATGCATACAAACAAGCAAAAAAGCACGGACTGAACAATGAATTCATAAGACGGATTGAAGAAGAGATAGGTCGTGTAAAAGGAAAGCTTGGGAAGAAGAAAAGTAAGAACAAGAAAAAACGAAAGGAGGATACATCTAAAAACCGCTCCAAATAAGGGGCGGTCGTATGGGAGTGCGCCGAAGTTGGAGAGTCGGGGCGGAACTGAAATGAGTTAACGAATTCAACGAAACCGATGAAAAATAAACATATATGAGTTAAAATCCGTTGTCATTGACTGAGTAGGTTCGATTCCTACCACTCCCACCATAGGTCCAAAGCGCATGGGTAATCCATGTCCCTAAAAACTTGGGGTTGGAAATCAAATGCAAACAGATGTATCAAAGTACCGTAACTCACTGGCTAGAGTGCCCAACTGTCTCTTGGGAAGAAATGGGTTCGATTCCCATCGGTACTGCAAGGAAGGTAGGCAAATATTGGTTCGTTCCGCTCGCCTGCTAAGCGAGTCTATCGATACGGTAGTGAAGGTTCAATTCCTTTGCCCTCCGCAAAAATGACAAGGTGGCTGAATGGTCAAGGCAATGGATTGCAAATCCACCATTTATGAGTTCGAAATGCTTTGCATTCACGAACTCCATAAAAAATAGAGATGATGTGAGTAATCTCATCCTTGTCTCGCTATAACAAATGCTCCATTAGCATTGTGGCTAGTACATCCGGCTTTAGCTCACGGAAATCTATTTTCAAATAGGTTTCGCTGAATGAACAAGTTCATTTCTACCGGAAGACAAGGGTTCAATCCCCTTATGGAGTACACAATGAGATATAACTCAGTTGGTAGAGTACCGTGCTTTTAACACGGGAGTCTTGGGCTCAAGCCCCAATACCTCAACAATATGCAGGAATGGCGAAAATGGTAAACGCGCCTGATTTAGGATCAGGAGATTGAGAGTTCGAATCTCTCTCCTTGTACAACGCTCCACTAGCCCAAACGGTAGAGGCAAAGGACTTAAAATCCTTAAAGTCCAAGTTCGAATCTTGGGTGGAGTACGAGACCTGTGATGTAACGGCTAGCATGCAAGAATTTGACTCTTGCCGAAAAGGTTCGATTCCTTTCAGGTCTTCAAGGAACAGTAGGAAAGCTGGTCAATGCAACGGATTGAAGATCCGTGGATACAGGTTCGAAATACTTAGCATTCACGAGCCCCGCCATATGAAAATATAAAATAGGCGAGCTAATCCTGTCTGTTCCACCATAGGAGTATAGTTCAAATGGATAGAACGCTAGGCTACGAACCTAGAGATGCGAGTTCAAGTCTTGCTATTCCTACGATGGGACAAATGAAAATTAACTACGCACGAAGATTGCGCAGTATAGATGCAACTTTGTCATGTAGTTAAAATAAACCTCTTTAGCTCAAAGGGAAGAGCTGTGGTAAAAGACCTTGGATCGTAACCATGGAGTGATTGGAAGATATTGTTGGCGGCATGCCTGCCAATGAATAGAATTTGCAGAAGCACCGAAATGAACAAGAATCAAAGTAGGGAAGCGCATTTAGAGCCAATCTGTTCGTTTCGACGAAAGTGCCAGTTCGAATCTGGCAAGGGGTACTATGTTCATTGAATCATTATCCATTTAAAGGATAATAAAATATCAAGCGGGTCTTGTTAGGTGTTTCTGTAAGGCACTATTGTATGGAACATTGCCGAGAGGTATCATGCTTTCATGTGCAACTTGACTTGGAGGTTTCGGCTGTTTTCCAAAAAACAACCACCAATTCTGTAAGTCGTGGGTTCGAATCCCACTCCCAATTATTTGGGATAGTTCAGGGGTCAGAACAACAGACGTGGATGTCGCGGGTTCGACTCCCGCTCTCCCTCCCAGGAGATAGCTCAGTTGGTAGAGCACTACGCTTTTAACGTAGGATTATGGCCTAAACAACCATACCAAAGCCGACCATCTTGTAAAACTGGTCCCCAGCCTGTCACGCTGTAAAATTGGCAAAAAACAGTGCATGCAGATCTGTTGGATGTCCAAAAGGACATGTAACAATCTGAAAAGTACCTTGAAACCTGAATGCATTGTCAAGTAAAGGGTTCACTTTTTTGTGGTCAGCCCATTTGGATACACCAGTTGCCCTGCAACTTGAATCCCAATTTGGCCCACTGCTCAAAACTGGTCTTGGAACTTGGCAATGGTCGGGTTTCCGTAGTGGACGGATGATTTGTATCCACTGTTTTTTAATACGAAATGAATCAACTAAAAATACTCTTGGGATAAATGCGGTACCCGTAGCGGATATCCTAAGCTAGCAAAGCCACAACAGGCCTTGTGTCCAATGATTGTTTAATTAAAAATGTTAAAAAAATGAAACGAGTAAGAATCAATGCGGGAAAAGTAGGTTTGGTTTTTAAAAAGGGAGATTACAAACGAGTGATTGACCAAGGAACCTATTGGTTAGGGTTTAATGAACAATTGGTCCAATACGACCTTACAAGACCTTTTGCAGCCCCAATAGCAGCAGAGATCTTGCTTGAGGATGAACGATTGGAGGCAATGCTTCATGTGGTCGAGGTCAAGGACAACGAATTGGCCGTGGTCGTTGAGAACGGAAATTTCAAGCAGGTGCTTACCGTAGGTAGGTATTTCTTCTGGAAAAATCTCTTGGACTACAAGTTCATTAGCGTGGACCGCAGCAAGATTGAAATCACTGAGGAAATCGATACCTCTTGGTTAAGTCGACCTGAATTGAGCCAATACATCCGTTTGTTCGAAGTGGCAGCATATGAAAAGGCCATTATGCTGGTTGACGATGTGTATGCCAAAACCCTTGCGGCTGGTACTTATCGCTTCTGGAAGAACGACACCACCATTAAAATTGCAAAGGCGGATATGCGCCAATTGCAATTGGAGATTGCCGGACAGGAATTGTTAACCAAGGACAAAGCCGCCGTTCGTATCAACTTTTATACACAGTATAAAGTAACCGATATTGAAAAAGCGCTTTTGGAAAACAAGGACTACGAGAAGCAGCTTTACATTGCCATGCAACTTGTATTGCGTGCCTATGTAGGTGGATACAGCTTGGATGAGCTTTTGGAACGCAAGGAGAGCATTGCGGAAGCAGTGTTTGACGACATCAAAACCGAGGCCACCAAACTAGGGGTGACCGTTTTGAACTGTGGTATCCGAGACGTGATCCTTACCGGGGAAATGAAAGATATCATGAACCAAGTTTTGGTGGCACAGAAGAAAGCCCAAGCGAATATCATTACCCGTCGTGAAGAGACCGCTTCTACCCGAAGCTTGCTGAACACAGCAAAGCTGATGGAAGAAAACGAAATGCTCTTCAAGTTAAAAGAGATGGAATACGTTGAAAAGATTGCCGAAAAAATCGGTGAGATCACCGTCTCTGGAAACGGGGGTATGGTAAAACAATTGAAAGAGATCTTCTCTGTCAACAAGTAAAATGGAATGCGCCTGCGAGAGTTGGCGCATTTTTTATAATAAGCGATGAATAGAAGAAAGAAGTATTCACAACTACCTCACAATCAAAACCTTATTTCGCATTCCATAACTAATTAACCAAACTCTAAACTGCCCTAAAAACAATACATTCAGAAGCAAGAGTCAATGGAATCTTCACACAGCAAATTCGTTCACTAAACCCAAGTGATATTCTTTGTTGTTCTTGGAAATTTCAATATTGAAACAACTCCTTGAACTTGTAAAAAAGCCTTTCCGCCACACTCAGGTTCTCCGTAATGATCTCTGCATTTCCCAAAAGTTCCTGCTCAAAGGGCAATGTTTGGTTGTAGGACGTGGAAGTACCTTCAGGAAGGGAGATATAGACAAAGTAGTTTCCCTCATTGTCCGGCGAGACCGAAATGTTTTCCACTTGTCCGACCAACATACCATATTGCTGGTACGGGAAATTGTCCAGTTTGACCAGCACTTTCTGCCCAGGGACCACTTTTCCCGCATTCTGTGAGGGCAGTACCAACTTACCAACCAATACAGAGGTATCCGTTGGGAGAATGGAAAAGACCATTTCTCCAGCATTGATGAATTGGTTCTCCCCCCAGAATTCATGGAACCCCACAATGCCTTCCGTAGATGACATCAGAACATAGTTGTGCTCCCATTGCCTAATGGCCATTTTCAAGGTGTTGAGGGACTGGGATAGATTTCTCAATAGCCGCATATCGTCCTCTTGTTCATTAATCTTTGTGGTCTTTAGGTTCTGATCCGTGGAAGCTATCGCCTCTCTGAGTTGGGAGATGGAAATGGCCATGGCACTGATGTTCTTGTCCATTTGCAGCAGTTCCAGTTTCTTGGATTCGTATTCCTGTTGGGAGATCACCCCTTTTTCATATAGTTGTTGATGCCTGTCAAAATCCATCTGCTCAAGAGCGTATTCTTGTTCCAGCAGCCGCCTTTGATCGATTTGGTTCTTTAGCCTTGATTTTATCTCAACAAGGGATTGACGGGTTCCGTCGAGTTCATTCAGGTAAGGGTTGAGATCTTCCATGAGCTGAAGATCAACATAGTTTTTTTCAAAACCGATATAGGCCGATTCTATGTCTCCCAGTTCAAGTTTGGACACGGTATCCAAGGGAAACTCCAAGTTTTCCGACCTGATGGACAGCGTATCGACAATCGATTTCAGATAGTACACATCATTGATATTGGCCGTATTCCTAATCACGGCCAACTTTTGACCGACCCTTACCGTATCCCCATTGCTGATGTAAATATCGTCCAATGCCCCTGAAAACCTTGCCACTATCCGTTCCGTGGGCTGCTCAGTGGACACAATGACCTTTGCGGTCACAAAATCCGGGTACTTGATCATAAAGGCAAGTACCAAGATGATCAGGGTAAAAAGAAAAATAAGGGTAATGCCCCAGCGTACGATCCAAGCCGGAGGTTTGGTCAGTATTTCCTGTACCTCTTCCGATCTCAACTCGATATTGTCTTTATTCTCTTTTTCGTTTTCAGGCATGGTCAGTTCTCCAGTTTTTCAAGTTCCAGTTGGTTTTTTACCAGATTGTAATATGCTCCCCGTAGTTCCAAAAGCTCATGGTGGGTCCCAGATTCCTTTATCCTCCCATCATCCATGACCACGATCTTGTCCGCGTTCTTCACTGTGCTCAATCTATGGGCGATGATTACCACGGTCCTGTTCTTGAAGAACTTGTTCAGGTTTTCCATAATGATCCGCTCATTTTTGGCATCCAATGACGAGGTGGCCTCATCAAAACACAGGATATCGGGGTTTTTGTAGACCGCCCTTGCAATAAAGAGACGCTGCTTTTGTCCTGTACTGATGCCAGAGCCCTCATTCCCGATTTTTGTATTGAACCCCAGGGGCAGTGATTGCACGAAATCATAAATGTTGGCGATTTTGGCTGACTTTATCAACCGTTCACGGTCTATCGACTCTTCACCAATGGCTATGTTATAGGCAATGGTATCGCTGAACACGTAGCCTTCCTGCATGACCACTCCACAATGGCTCCGCCATGTTTTATGGGAAATCCCGTTGAGATATTGTTCGCCCAGCAGAATGTTCCCTTTCTCGGGTTCATAGAACTTCAACAAAAGCTTCATCAAGGTGGTCTTGCCGCTTCCGCTCGCGCCCACTATGGCAGTTACCTTGTTTGCAGGGATTTCCATGCTGAGCGCTTTGATCACATCCTCGTCGCTGCCCAAATAGCGAAAGGACACCTTTTTGAAATGGATGTCCTGATCGGGATCTATCTGGTTGACCAACTGTTTTTCCCTGCCCTCCTCATCTTCCTTGTCATGGATTTCCGCCAAGCGTTCCATACTTATCCTGGCATCCTGATAGGAACGTATGAAACCTACCATTTGGCTTATGGGCGAGTTGAGCTGCCCGATAATGTATTGGATGGAAAGCATGATTCCCAATGTAATGTTTCCCTCGATCACGAGCATGGCGGAGGTAAAGGTAATGATGATGTTCTTGAGCTCATTGATGACCGATGACCCAACGCCCTGTGTCTGCTCCAAGGCCAGACTTTGTATGGACACCTTGAAAAGTCGTGCCTGAACGAATTCCCACTTCCATCGCTTTTGTTTTTCGGCATTGTGCATCTTGATCTCCTGCATGCCATTGATGAGTTCTATGACCGTGCTCTGTTCTTGGCTCAATTGCGAAAAACGTTTGTAATCAAGCTCTTTTCGCTTTTTCAGGAAATAGAGTATCCACAGGACATAAAGTGAGCTCCCCACGGCGAAAATGAAAAATATGGTGGGACTGTAATACAATAGCACCGCCCCGAATACCAATAGGTTGAAAAAGGAGAACAGCGTGTTCAGTGTCGATCCGGTCAAAAGGCTCTCGATTCTGTTGTGGTCGTTGATCCGTTGCATGATATCGCCCGTCATCCGGGTATCGAAATAGGCAATGGGGAGGTTCATGAGCTTGATGAAGAAATCGGACACCAGGGAAATGTTGATGCGGGTGCTCAGGTGCAACAAAATCCATCCCCTGAAAATTTCCACACTCGTGCGGCCTATGAACAACATCAACTGGGCCATGAGCACTATGTAAATGAAATTGATGTCCTGGTTCTGTATCCCGACATCGACAATACTCTGGGTAAGAAAGGGGAAAATGAGCTGTAACAGGCTACCTACCAAGAGGCCTATACACAACTGGACCAACAGCCCTTTGTATTTGAACAGATACTGAAACAGAAACTTGAGCGATCTTTTGTCCGTATTCTCCCACTCCAGTTTTTTGAACTTCGGGGTCACTTCCAACAGCAGGGCTATGCCTTCTTTGGTCTCCTCACTGGCATTGTTGCCTATCCATCGCTCCAAAAACTCCTTTGCCGTATATGTGATCAGACCGTACGATGGATCTGATATATAAACCACGCCCTTTTTAATCGCATACACCACCACAAAATGGTTCTTGTTCCAGTGAACAATGCAGGGTAGCGGGCTATCCTTAAGCTGGTGGTAATCGATTTTAACACCCAGGGACCTGAACCCAATGGCCTCGGCGGCATCACTGAGTTTTAGCAGGTTGCTGCCCTCCCTTGTGGTCTCGGAAAGTTCCCGGATTTCCTGCAATGAGATAAGCTTGCCGTAATGCTTGGCCACTATCCGCAGACAGGTGGGACCACAGTCTTTGGAATCGGGCTGTTTGTAGAATGGGAAGCTCTTTCTGTTCAAATTCTTTTTTTATTAATGTAATAAATGAATCTTGATATGTTTTTATATACGATGAAATTGTATATTAAAACACAACCAAGTGCTTTTGCTAATAGACAACATGTAATATATGAGGGTATTTCTCAAACCAATGTATTTTTCTTGCTAGAGTGGTATCCAACTACCTCAATAATTGTTAGTTATATTTTGTATTTGAGATATTTTTCAATAAATACCCGATAGCTACAAACACTCCTGGATAATATTTGAAGGTTAGTTAAAAAGCATCTAGACATATTACTAGATGCTTTGTTGTTACCAGCTAAACAATTAAATATCAACGTTTAACACCCTATACAAGGATCGCCAGGATAAAAATAATCATCGTCACAATAGGTGGGTTCATCAAAACCTTCATCCAAACATCTTGTGCGTATATTATATTTTATCCTACAATTTGATGCAGCAGGGCAATCTTGGGGACCATTACATTCTCGATAACAATCACCTTCATCCACATTGTACCCCCCTAAAACATGTTTAAGTTGATCTCTTCCAAGAATTTCATTGGATTCAAAACTCATTTTTTTCATTATAAGACAATTTAAAATTACGTTTGCCCTGAACATTTAACGACCATCAAGGTTTTGGTCCATGCTTCGCGAAAGCAATATTGTTCTATCCATTAAGGAAATAGCTAGGCCGTTTTTTTCTTTTTATCAATTCAAAACTCTTACAAAAGTTCTTTATACACTTCTATTTCTCGGACATTTAGGTTTGCTAGGGTTCTGAATTGGATAATTCTTGAAGCCTATCTATCAGTTTTCCTGAGCTTGGTCTGGGCATATCACCATCCAATAACCTTCCCCGCTCATTAAAGAATAAATACCTTGGTATTGTTATTTCTCTTTTCTCTCCCAACTGGGCTCGAAGACTTGTATCAATAGATTTATCCACCATAAAATGACTGCCCTTTAAACGATATCTCCGTATTGCCTTTTCCCAACTCTTACGCGCTCTTCGTGAATCGAGTGAGACATACAAGGCCTCAATATTTAGTTCTTTAAGTACTGGCTTCAATTCGTCTATAAACCCAAATTCTTGGATACATGGTGCACACCAAGTAGCCCACAGGTCCACAAAGACCTTTTTACCCTCGAATCTTCTACGTATAAGTGAATCTAATATGTTGTCCTGATATTCGTCGATTAGGATAAGGCTATCAGACTTTAGAGACGCAAAGGGATATTTGGAGAGTTCATTGTTACCACCATCACAATCCAATCCATCAAAATGAGTAGCCTGTAACACATCATTATATTCACTTTCTGGAAAAGTTTTTCTAAACTTTTCGAAACGTCTCAAATCCTCACAAATAGGATTTTCCTCATATTTTCTACTCAGTATGAGCTGTGTGGCCATCATCTTTTCCTGTAACTCTATGGGAGCGTAGGCATTTTGTATGGACTTGTCATCCCAGATATCCAATTCTTTTCTTTCTCCAGGCAATAGTCCGCGGGCTATCAGCCTACATTTATTCTCTGCGTTTACTATTCTGTTGATTCCTACATTAAACCGGTAGCGTTCGGAAAATGGGTCATATTTCATAAAAAAGTACTCCAATACCTTATCGATATCCACTCTTTTCAAAGTTGATGTTTTAGGATAGTTATAAGCATGAGTCATAATACTAGATACAGCACTCAGCATCTTACCTTCTGCCTGGGTCCTTACCCGTTCATGAAACTCAGGAGTAATCTGTTCTCTTTTCAATAAATCATAGAATGGGTAGACCAAACTGTCAAGAATTTCTTCCGTACGCGCTATAACAGCTTGAGGTGAATCTGCATTTGGCCCCAAAGCTCTATTGAGCACACTTGTAAGGTGGATAACACGAAAGAGACTCGAATTGAAGATGAGGTCATGCCCCATAGCATTGTTCCCTGTAAAATTTACATCGAAGTAAGGTACGGACCTTTTAATTTGCATTCCGATCTTACCCTTACCATCAAATATCAGATGAATGCTTGGAATGACCTCATTGCTTGCTAAAACAATTACATTAGTACTTGGTGATTTAAATGTCTTTTTAAAATAGCCATCAGTAATGGGTACGCTATCATAATTACGAAAATAACTGGTGGCATCCGAATCCAAAAATTTGTGAAAGACAACGAACGAGGAATCATTCGCATGCGGAACATTACCAATAATATCGGTATTGGAAGATTTTTTCGATTTATCTGAACATGAGAGGATACAAAAATATATCCATATCATGAGGAACAAACGGAGGATAATATAACCTTGGCTATTATACATAAAAAATAGTTAACCCAGCAAATTAACTGGGTCAACTAGCATTTAATTAATCGCAAAAATTATCACAGTTCCCAGTAGAAGAACAACCTACGGTAACACTCCCATCCGGATTGTCACAACTACACTTTACGGTTCCTTCCTTGCAATCATCTTCATATCCCCCAAAAATTGATTTGAGTTGGTTTCTTCCTAAAATTTCATCGGATTTAAAACTCGATTTTTTCATTATAATAATTTAAAATTTATATAACCCCGAACCTTTAACGACCGTCAAGGTTTCGGTCCATGCTTCGCGAAAGCTATGTTTTCTATTATTTAATTGTTGTCAATAACAATTGACTTTTTATTCCTCTTGATTGAAGTCTTTGCGACACTATTTCAATGATTGATGTACTCTGATTGAACCACACTTAAAGTTGTTTGGTCAATTTCTACTACGCTTTAAAAAGAGCCAAGGAACTTATTAGTTCCTTGGCATTTATTTCTACATAATGCAAACCCCATTGTTACACATGGCACCTGGTGGAGTAAATCCACAAACTGAGGTCCAATTAGGATGACAGCACAATGGAACAGCCCAAATTTCCTCACAGGTCAGACCTCCACCTTTGCCCCCTCCCACAAGACCTCGCTGTTCGTCTTTGGAGAGTTGGTGCACTCCTTTTAAATTCTGCAAATTTTTAAAGTTCATAATCTTTAAAATTTATTGTTATGTTTGCCCTGAACATTTAGGGACCATCAAGGTTTTGGTCCGTGCTTCGCGAAAGCAATATTGTTCGTACGGCCAAGGGAACAACTTGGCCGTTTTGTTTAATTCAACGCTTCCCTTAAATCATCGACACTGTATTCCTTGGGCAACTCATATCCATTGATGAAAATGGTAGGGGTATGCGTTATCTTCTCAGCATTGCACCACTCTTTCATGGCCAATATTTTATGGTCTTGTTGCAATAGTTCACCATTCAGTTCATACTTCTTGGCAAATTGCTCATAATTCTTTTCCTCTGCCAGATACCAGCTGTCCATGGCCTCATGCGCTTGTATATTATCTTTTTCATCCAAGGCCAAGAAGTGTTTAACTGGCTTGTTTCGCCTATCACCTTCATCGGTGGAAGCCGTAAAAAGAACCTGTAAATTAATCTTGCCTTCCCGCAACAGATCATCCAACACAGGGTGTGCTTTGGCACAGGGGCCACAATAAGGATTGCAGACCTTTATCAGGTTATATTTAGCATCTTTGTTCACAAATGAAATACCCAATCCATCCGTTCTCGTTTCAATTTTTCTATTCTTTACTAAAAGACCGTTCAGAACATTGGGGTTGTTCTTGATCTTTTTCAGCCCTCTTTTATACAAATTCAACTCTTTTCCGTTTTCCAACAAAGGTTTGAGCCAACTCCACACTGGAATAGGCAAAAGAAGCAATGCCACCAAGAGGGGCAATGAACGGAGATTTGTCTGTAACAAATGGAAGCTTGCAAGGGAAGCCGTCAATGTTTCCAATACCAACACTGCCTGGACCACCAGACAAAACTTGCACCATTGCTTGATGACAACACCTTGATAATACAATGAGATAAGCACCACAGGGATTGACGCATAGCTCAGATAGGCCAATGGAGCAAGAGAGGATTTTGAAAAGCCGTTTATGAGTAAATACAAAAGAGTCCCGAAGAAATATGAAAACCCGATAAGACCCAAGCTCAGTTTTTCATTGAATAACTTAGCATATTTTGAACTGAGCACAGCATTGCAATCAACCCTTTTGTCCCCAGAACAAAAACTTTGCAAAGTGGGATTGTATTTGTCGACTTCATACCATAAGAGCATAATCCCCATGGTCAACCCAACAAGTTTCAAAACGAAGTATCCCGGAACAGACCATACAGCTGCCCCTTCGAATGACTGTGAATCTAGGAGCACCAATACCAACCATGAAACCAGAAATAGCAACCCCACCCACTTAAAAAAATCGACCGTTCTTTTTTGCGAAATTCTTTTTTCGATACCTGGTTCTCCAGAATTTTCAGTGGTTTCCGCCAGTAAACAGACTCCTTTCCATCTTTTCTGGAAATCATCTGTTGGAATCGATATTGGTTTTCCTTTTTGGTCAAGATAGGTAGCTTGCTCATCGGAAACACTCTTGAGTGAATAAAAAACACCTCCATAATCTGAAAATTGGACAATACACGGCATAGGTAGCTCTTTGAGTTTTTGGAAGTCCACTCTAACTGCCATCGTATTTATCCCATATTTGGAGAATGCATCGGATATGCATAACAGACTTGGATGGTCCGAATGTGAGAGAATAGTGTCATCTAGAAATTGATTGGTGAATTTGACCCCAAGGCTTGTCAGCAAGTTTTTGGTGACAGACGTACAGTTATCCATTGGTTGGATTTTTTAAGGATTAAAGTAATACGTGGGGGATTACGGTAAACTTAAGAATTTTCTTATAACATCGAAAGCTTCGTCTATTAATTATTAATTTTTTAAAGAAAAAATAATTTAATCCTCTAATATCAAGAAATCTATCTTTTTGATGACCAAAAATTATAAATTATTGGAAATCAACGTAAAAATCAATACTACTGAGGAAAGTATATTCCCATGACTTTTTTTAGCGTTCTTGATTGCTGAAATATTCCTTATTGATGAGATGAGTTAAGGAAAATAAAAAAAGCTGAACATAAATGTTCAGCTTTTGCTTCATCGGGATAACTAAGTCAATTTAAAAATCACTAACCCATAGTTTCATTGTTTCCATCAATACGGAACCAAAGAGTTGATTATGGTATAGATTAATATACTTAGTGATGTCCATCTAATCCACAGTTCATTTCTTCTCCAGCAATAATTCCATCATGGCCAACGAAGATGCCCTTCCGATTTCAAGTATCCGCTCTTTTGGCGTTTGATCCCCTATTTCATACGTTATTCCTACGGCACCTTGCCCGTACAAGAACCATCCTTTCGACACTGGTTTATTGCTGTTGGAATCCTTTTCATTGACTTTGTAGTTTTCAATATCTTTTTCCAACCTATCGAACCAATCGTCAATAAAGTGGGGCAAGGTAGTTTCTTCCCTGCTTTTGTTGGTATAGAAAACATCTTCGTAGGTGGAATGAAAATCCAATCCCAAAACAATTTCGCCCTTGTCCTCTTTGCTGGTCTGCGTAATAAAAGATACTGCATTTTCAACTTCTGGTTGGCGGTATTTTGACCAATCTCGATTAAGGTCTACCCCATTGGAATTATGCCTCCAATGTCCTAAATCCACCCCATCTGGATTAAGAATTGGAAAAGCCAACACCCTATATTTGCTTAAAAATTCGGTGGAAAGCGCAGAGTTTTCCACGATAGTTTCCACAAATTTTTGAAAAGCGAAGAAGCCTGTGACTTCTGGAGGATGCTGCCTTGTTAAAAGTACAACAATGGGCTTACCTTCCGGATTCCCCCTGTACATGTCCAAAACCGGGATATTTCTCCCCAAGTTGGACTGACCGGCGCTTTTCAAGTGCACAAAATCGTTGGAATCTACAATATGTTGCAGATACCATTGTTTCACATCATCTGAACTATTGATTTCTTGGGCCGCAATTCGTTGGGGCTCCCTATTTACCATTAGCCGTAGAATCCGCCCTTTACCTGATTTCATAACATCCACGGAATCCACAATGCTCCATTCCCCTTTCGTTCTCTTTTTTGGTTTGTACCTGTGCCAGAATTCTTCAGGGTACTCAAACTCAAAGTAAACTTGCTTTGGAGAATCGGACCAAGTTTCAAAAGCATAGTAAGGGCTCTCGTTGATAGGGGTATTCTCTGGTGCAAAATGCAATGTAATCGTTGAATCATTGGATTGGTTCGCATCGTTGAGGCGGGCACCATCAAATTCATTGCTCACTGAAACTCCCAATTCTTCAAAGTAATAGGTCTTTTTTGTTTGATAATCTATCGGTTTGTCACTAGTGTCTATTGGGTTTTTAAACTTTACCTTTTTTGGCAGGGTGCAATCAACCATTACCAGTGCTAAAGCAATGGACAACACAGTTGCCCAATATCTCTTAATTCTCATATTTGTTATATATTGTTTTGTTGGCTGATGAAATTCATTACAAACAACTGATTATCATCAAAATAAATTATTTTAATTGTATTTCGGTCGGCGATTCATCGAAAAGAACCCCACCTGATCAAAGGTTTCATGTCAATCGGTAAGGAATTATTTGGAATCAATCATTTAAAAAACATTTCCCAAGGCATTGCTCATCTTAGTCCAACCTGAAGCATCCTGACGAAGTTTTGGTCGCGCCTGTTCAATGTGGATAAACCTTCCCGATGTTTCCGTGGCTGAAGTGCCACAAGGATCGGGAGAACTATTGATAAAACGACCTTGTGTGTTGGTAAAACCCCGTAGTCTGGTCCAATCTGTATCGATATGGGCAATCTTAAAGGTCAATGAAGCATCCTCTTCCAATAGGGCGTCCCTGATCAAGGAGGCATAATCGGTGTCAGGAGTTTCGTCCGTCCCATTACTCATGATCACATCTGGGTCATTATCGCCCTTGCCAAAACCATGTAATTGTACAAATACTGTATTCGGCAGGCTTGTGGCAATAACCTCGGTGGTTCTTTGGAAGGCCGAATCGGTATTGTGCGCCAAATCCGATATACGGTATGCACCACTACTACCGCAAGCTGAGGTCGTCCCGGAACATTCCGTTTCGGTATCACTGTTACATCTATGGGCACTGCTCAAAAGAAGCGCCTTGGCCACATTGTTCCTAAAGGAATATGCCGCCTCATAGCCTGTGTTGGTATCATACTTAATGTGTGGTGCCATCAAAATAAGATCTTCGCTTTCCGGTGTCGCACTGAATACATAGATACCCCAATAATTCGTTTTTGCACTGTCGTATTCAGCCAAAATATAAAATACCTGATTGGGGGAAAGTGTGTCATCCGTAAATTCTGTGATTTGATAATTAAGTTCTGCGGATTTAGCTACGGCTTCCGAAATCTGGTCGTTGAGCATATGGCCGACAACTGCTTCCCAAAGGTCCAGTTGTGCATCAACTGGAGCGGTATAGCCGTCCTGTCCGCTTCCCGGTACGTTATCTATCAGGTTTCTCAGATAGGTGTCTATATTTCCAGACTCATACTGGAGCTCGGCCGTTATGGACCCCATAGTGGTCAACTCCAGAACTGTGCTCAAAGGGGATTCGTTTCCCGCTTGGTCAATGGCCAATACTTGGTAAGAATAGGTTGTGCCCGGTTCCAAATCTTCCAAGGCATAAAAGAGCTGTCCGGAACTTGTCAAAAAAACACCATCTTGATAAATGGCATAGTTCTGAACACCAACATTGTCTGTTGCGGCATCCCAGCTCAACCTTGCAGTGGTCTGGGTTATGTTCTCAGCGGTAAGTCCCGTGGGCACCGTGGGCGCCTCTTGGTCAACCTCTGGAGTGGGCTCGTCATCGCCTCCTCCACTGGAAGAGCAAGATGCCAAGAACATCAATGCCATGACCATAAATCGTCCGGCAAAGGAAAAATCCGTTCTCAATTGTATGATTTTCATATAGTTTGTTTTTTATTGACAAGGACGCTATGCGTTCCTAATCCATTTTGACAAATCATTGTTATTGAATATCGGCCCCAAATAAAATTGGGACCGATATCCTCACAACAATTTAGAGAGCAAAATCAATCATAAAATCTATCAATGACCGAGGTTAGTCCTCGGATTCATAAATGATTACATTGTCAATATCAAAAGACTCGGATGTAGCACCGGATTGTATCTGAATGACCAATTCATAGGAACGTACTCCTCGTAGGTACCCACTATTGATTTCATACCATTGTCCAGCAACTTCCTCGATATCATCACTGTATATGCTGGCCAATTCAAGAACTTCTGCCCCTGAATCAGTCGTGATATTGGCATAGGCATGGATTCCATCCAATGATTCCCAGCTGGTATCCCCAAAATATACTTGAAAGGATACCCCAGAGTTTTCCTGTCCCTCAGGCACCTCAACGGTATCAAAGGTCAATCGAATGGCCCCATCTGCATCTTCCGAATGGAATCCTTGGGTTCCATCTGGATAAGCCTCATAATCCTCAAACAAGGAAAAAACACCGATACGTTCGGCCGAGAAGCCAAGACTACTGCTACTGATATCCGTAATCGCTATATATTCCGCATCAAAACCAAGCTCATCATCCACACCATTGCCTGCTGCAACGTAGTCCACATAAGGTGGCACATCACCATTGATTAGGTCAAGGGTCTCATCATTACTACCATTTCGGTCATAAGTGTCATCCTCTGCTCCGATAGGAACTTCTTCAAATGAGGTTGCCCTAATCGTTTTTCCTGCTGGTTGAAAAAAGGAAATGGAAAACTCCATGGCCTGATTCGGAAAATACAACTTGGATCTATCCGTGGTATCACCACCTTCATTGACATTGTTGTCGTTCAAATCTGGAGAGGCACCACTATAGGTCCCGTTTGGACTGGTTACCGTACCCACGAAGGACATGGTCGACCCCAATTCGATGTCTTCCTCGGTCAAACCAAGTGCATCGATGATATCACTGATGGGAAGTTCCAATTGGTAAGGAAACTCGGTTACTGTGATAATATTCTCTGCCGTAGCGTCCCCATAGGTCACAGAGAGTGAATAACTGTCTGCATTTCCATTGGAATCCACCAACTGTGCGCTGATTATATCGGAATCCAGCCTGAGCACGCTATAACTGAGCTCAGGGGTCTGGTTGAAGGAGACAAAGCCTCCACGATCGGTAATATCCTCAAAGGTATTGTTGTCATTGGAACAACCTATCAAGAATAACAGTCCCAATAAAAATTGTATGCTTATACTTCTTTTCATAATAGAAATCGTTTTGCTGGTTATTTAATGAAACTATCAGGATTAGTGTCCCAAAATACTTTGTCATAGTTGTTCTTCTGCTCTAAGGACAGGTTACGCTGTATCTCTAATCTAGATAGCGGGAAGCTTCGTGGAAACACAGGGTCATCATCATCGATGGGCACTTGGATATCAGAAGGGTATCCTGTTCTTCTATAAAAATTATAGGACTCAATCGAGTTTCCAAATGCGGAGAGATAATACTCTTTCATGATAATGTCCAAACGTTCCTCATCGGTGGTTGCACTGGCATAATCCGACAGTACTTCATCAACATAGGCATCCACATCAGCGGATGTGGGCTCAAGATCGGAGCTTATGCCTCCAAAGTTCATCACTTTGTCCATGGAGCTTCGGATACCGGCTTCCAACAAGCTGGCCGGGTCCCCGTTCGCACCTAGGGTAAGGGCTGCTTCTGCACGCAGGAAGCTAACGTAAGAAGAGGTCAACAAAGGAAGGATTCCAGCTCCTCCCAGGTTATCGGTAGTGCTCGGTGCACCTACAAACTGGTTTTCATCAAAGCTACCTCCGCCAGGGTAAATACCGTAAACGGTTCTAAGGAGATTGTCCCCTCTTCCCACACGGCTCTCGCCATGGTCATAGCCCCAATACTGATCGCCGATGTAGCAATAATCCACATCTGGGTCACCTTGACAAGGCAAATACGGAGGTCCACTGAATGGATCTGCATCTGACTGGCGGTAGAGGTAGTACCGAATTCTAGGGTCGGGATTATTCTTCGACTCTTTTAAAAGGAACATGAAGTAGTTACCGATATACTGGTCAAAACCACTTACATAGGCCCTTTGAAAATATTGGTGCCTGCTTTCTGGCTCTTGTACCGTACTATAGGACCATTGAAAATCCTCCTCGTTGGTATCAATCAGGTTTTCGGACAATAGGGAATTGATTTCCCCTTGAATATTGGACACACCGATATCGGCGCTTGCCAATCTGGCTTGGACGAGCATTCTCAATTTCAACGAATTCGCAAAGGCCAGCCATTTGTCCTTGTCACTTTGATAGAAAAGATCCGTGGAAAATTCAAAATTCGCTCTTTCGATTTCATCCTTGGCTTCTTCGATATCGCCCAGTACTGTTTGATAGAGCTCTGCTCCACCATCTAGTTCTGGATTGGGGAACTCCGCGTTGTTCACTGCCTGTGAATACGGTACGGCCCCAAGGTAATCCACCATGGTCACGGTCATATAGCCCATCAAAAGCTTGGCGATGCCACTATGGAACAGTAGGGTCTCATCTTCTTCGGCCAAGGCTGTGATCGTACGTACATTGTTGAGAGCCTCATAATAGGTATCCCACTCATTGCTGGTAGACCCATCCATAACACTGGTCGGGACCACATCCCCGTAGGTGTCGGTCATAGCCTCGTAACGCATGACATCGTCCGTGTTGATGATCATCCATTTCATGTAATGCTGGAAAAGGTACTGCACCTCGTTGAGCATGTATTCCGGGTCCGCACTATCTGGAGTCAGATAGTTGGGATTGTCCTGTAGATCGAAATCCGTGACCTCGCAACCCATCAAGAGCAGTAAGGCCAGTGTGCTTATACTAAAGTATCTTACTATATTTTGCATGTTTTTTCTTTTTAGGTAGGATTAAAATGTTGCGGTTATACCCAATGCTATCCTTCTTGTGGAAGGGACCGTACTGTCCCCTTCCAGGCCATCACTCTCTGGGTCATAGTTGGTATACCTTGGGAAATTAGGTGCTCTGTACCAAAGGTTTCTTCCTGATAGGGTAAAGTCAATCTTTTTGAAAGGCAACGATTGTCCCTTTTGCCTATTGAGGGTATATCCTAAGGAAACTTCCCTGATACGGAATATGGAGGTATCCCACATGGCCAAGTCATTGGCATTGTAATAATTGGAATACGAAATCCTACCGGGATTCATCTGAAAAGTATTGGGGATCTGATTGCCATTGGAGTCCAATAAAGGTTCCCCCGTAGCATCATCAGCCAAATAACCGGGGATGACGAAGGCTCCGTCCCTATCCTCGGTATCCCGGGTCACACCCCGTTGCAACATATTCCTTACGGCAGTGGAATATATCTCGCCACCATGCCTATACTCAAGCTGCGCTGAAAACCTGAAGCCTTTGTAACTAAAGGTGTTGATATTGGTCAATCGCCAATCCGCATTGGGATCACCGATGACCTCATCATCAAAGCCTACATCACTACTGGTGATAACTTCTCCAACCCTGGTACTGGAACCATTTCCACTGATTAAGAGATTGCCCTGATCGTCACGAAGAGCATAATCCCCCATCACAACGCCAAAAGGCTGTCCTTCCACAGCAAACCTATCCTCTTGCAAGAGGATGTTCGCTCCAGTATCCGTGGTTTTGACCACCAAGGATTCATCAGCGGTAAAAATGTTACGGAAATTCCATCGGAAATTATCGTTCTTGAACAAATCTATGCCCAGGTCGATTTCAACCCCTTTGTTGTCAACCCTTCCTAGGTTGATGTACTGATTATCAAAGCCTGAGGATCCTGCCAAAGGAGCCGCCATAATCTGATCTTCGGAGATCCTTTTGTAAACGGAGGCTTCCAAGGTCAATCTATTATTGAACATATTGGTCTCCAATCCCAGTTCGAACTCCTTGTGCAGTTCGGGTGCTAAGTTCGGATTGGCAAATCTTGTACTGTATCTATTGGTCACTGGATAAGATCCATCGGCCGCAGCAAACCTAAGGTTATCGATGACCAAAGTACCACGGGTCCTATAGGCACTAGGATAACCGGAAGAGGTCGCATAGGCTCCCCTGATTTTCAGGAAGTTGACCACGTTACCACCAAAGTCAAAGGCCGAGGTCGGCACAAAGGATAAAGAGGCCCCTGGATAAAATAGGGATTGATTGGCTCTTTCCACTGTACTTCCCCAATCATTTCTACCGGAAAGGGTAGCATACAAATATCGTTTGTAGGCAAACTGGAACTGACCGAACACACCTGCCAGGTTTTCATCTTGGGACGAATAATCAGATTCTGTAGTGGTATAGTTACTGGGCCTTAAAAAACCGTATACCACTTGTCCATTGGAATCCGAAGACCTGCTTTGGTATCTGGTTATCCTAGAGTTGGCACCAATCTGTGCCTCTAGGTTAAGGTCCTCGGTAATGTTCTTATTGAAACCAAGAATCAATGTCTGGTTGACGTCCACATCACGGTTACTATCCAAACGGAGGTAACCTATTCTAAAGGTATTATCGTCATATCCTCCTTTGTTGGAATATTCAAAACCGTTGTAATGTCTGCTATCATATCCTGCCCTATAAATCAGGTTAAAGTCATCGTTCAATTTATAATTGGCATTGACCGTACCGTAAACATGTTCCGTAATACCGTTGGTCCCAGTATTATGCAACATCCACAAGGGATTGGTGTCATTTCTATAATAAACCGATTCCCCTGTCAATGGGTTCTGATACGGAAGCTCGGTCAAATCAATCCATCTGGGCTGGTAATACACTACGTTGAAAATACTCTCTCCATAAACTGTATTTACCTTTCTTGATGAATAGTTTAACGTCGCCGTAAGATTCAGATTATCGGAAATCTGAGCTCTACCACCCACACTGATATTGAATCGTTTCAAATCGTTATGATCGATGATACCTTTTTCGTCAGTATAACCTGCGGTAATGTTGAATCCAACTTTTTCCTGTGAAGTCGCCACGGTCAGTGAGTGGGTAGTACCTACACCTGTACGGAAAATGTTACGGACATTATTGGGCTTCGCCGCTATGTCCATGGTCGCACCCTCATACTGAGGAAAAATATCACTCAAAGAAGCATACGGATGATCGATTGTTCCGATTTCCGAAAATGCAGGTCCCCAGTTGGAAAGGTACGTCGGTTGGAACTCTCCTTCCCCTCCATTGGAATAGGTGTTCTGGAACTCGGGCAACTGTGATACCGTATTGGTGTATACCGTGGTTGAATACGTTGCCGTTGTCTGTGCTTGGCCCACTTTGGCCGAACCACTCTTGGTCTGAATCAGGATGACCCCGTTCCTACCCTCACTACCATAGAGCACGGAGGCGTTGAAGCCCTTCAAAATGCTCATACTTTCTATATCATTGGGGTTGATGTCCCTAAGCAGTCCATTAAAAGGAACATCGTTCACCACGATCAGTGGATTATTGGAACCGGTGATTGAAACATTTCCCCGTATCCTGATGGGGGAACTACTACCTGTTTGTCCATCTGCTGTGGTAATTACCACACCGGCAATCTTACCCTGTAGTGTCCGGGCCAAATCAGCCTCTGGACGTTGCTCCACTTCTTCTGATTTCACTTGGGAAATTGCATATCCCAAGGCTTTTTTGGATTTTTTAATCCCTTGGGCGGTAATTACCACCTCCTCTAGCGCTTGTGCCGTTTCTTTCATCACGACCTCCATGGTAGTCTGGTCCCCTACTTTGACCTCTTTGGTCTCGAATCCCATATGCAAAAAACGGAGCACATTCTCGGGGTAGGGTACGGTAATACTGAAGTTACCATCGAAATCCGTTGTGGTTCCTTTGTTGGTCCCTTTAATCAGTACCGTTGCATTGACCAAGGGAAAACCATCGCCATCGATAACGGTACCCGTCACATTGATTTGTGGTTGGTCATTTTGCTTTCCAGCTTTTTTTACCATGATGGTGTTGTCCGTTGTCAAAACAACATTGAGGTTGCCCGGTTCCAGACTTTTTTTGAGAAGTCTGTTTGTACTGATCCGTCCCTTTTTTACAGATATGGTCGGATAGTCATCGAACATCCCGACCTCATAGATAAAACTGTAGTCGGTCTGATTCATGATCAGGTCGAAGACCTCATCAACCGTCATGGCTCCATCCAAATCAATTTTTATACTGGACTTTTGGGAAACTAGATTGTTGGGGGCAAAACTGAATACTGTAAGACAACATAAAAAAATTAATGTTCTCATGAGTAGCAATAGAAGCCGGTTTCCTAAAAGAAACCAAGCTTTCGTTAGTTTAGTTTTCATAAATTTGATTGTTATTAGTTAGTTTCTGAAACAATTAATTAATAATGATGAATAGGGGGCGTGACCATTGAACTTTGGCGAGTTTGGCACGTCCCTTTTTTGGTTACTTTTTTAGGTCATAAGCAGTTTTTTATGGTTTGACTTCCTTTTATGGCTGGTTATCTGTTTATTTTAATATGACGGTCTTATCATTGATCTCATAGCTGTTCAAGGAACTCGACATAATTACCGAGAGTACGTCCTCGATACTCTGGTTCTTTCTCAACACCCCTTTGAACCTTTTTTCCTCCAAAGACTTGTTTTCAAATATCACTTCCATATCATACCATCGGGAAAGGGTTCTCATAATCTCCTTTAGACGCTTTTTCTTAAAGCTGAAAACCCCGGACTTCCACGAAGTCTCGGAAAAGACATCAACTTCAGAAACATGCATCTTACCGCTTTCCAAATCAAGTCTTGATTGCTGACCCGGGTTTATCTTAAATGATTGGTCTCCATTTCGCACGGTAACCTTGCCTTCAACCAAAGTGGTAAGGACCTCGGGTTCGTTGCCATAGGCATTGACATTGAATTCGGTCCCCAAAACACGGACCTCCTGTTCATTGTGGTATACTTTGAAATCGTCCCCATGGTTCCTTTCGCTGGATGCGACCTCGAAGTAGGCCTCTCCATATAGAAGATATACCTCCCTACTCTGCCCTGGCACAAAATCCACGGGATATTTCAGTTTGGACTCGGAGTTGAGCCAGACCTTGGTACTATCGGAAAGTAGTAAAGAAAACTGCCCTCCTCTAGGCACGGAAAGGTAATTATATTCCATCTGGCTGGTCTTGCCCTGCTTTGGGACATATACAATCTTATCTTCTTTGGCGTTAAGGGTTTCGGTGGTGTAATCGGCTCCTTTTCCCAGTGCAACTTCTTTACCATCCCCAAGGGTAAGCACGGCCGAATTGACACCGGGTCGTATTTGGTTGTTCCTTACTACAGGAGCGGGGGGCACGGAATCTTGCGTAGAAAAGAGTACATTTTTGAAAAAGAGGGTTGAACCAATCAGAACAAGGAGCACTGCTGCATATTTTAACACTACAGTAGCATTGAACCTTTTTTTGGATGGTTTGATGGTATCAAGTAATCTATCGGCATTCCCAAAATGCTGTTCCGAGTTCAACAAATGGTTGATTTTCACGTATTCATGAAAATAGTTTTGGTTCTCCTCAGACTTAAGCCACTCGGACAAGGCTTCGGTCTCTTGCTCGGAAAGTCTATTTTCAACTAATTTTAGCAGTAATTTATCAACCTTCGTTTGATTCATACTTAATAATTATTTAATCTTATGACGTGGGAGAATTCCAATCCCCCCTCTTTGAAGGATAAAAATTTTTTATTTTTTGTTCTTGTTATAAAAAACAACCTCTTTTTTGCAGCAGCATACGGACATATTTATATTGAATTCCCTCAAGAAAGGGGACAAAAAGGTCTTCGAAAAGCTCTATTCTTCGTATTATCAAAAATTATGCTCCTTTCTTTTGAGCTACTGCCAAGACCGGGATATCATTGAGGATGTGGTACAGGATGTTTTTTTGAACCTATGGGACAAGCGTAGGGAAATCAATATCCAAACTTCCTTGAATGCTTTTCTCTACAAATCGGTATACAATAAGCTCATGGATAAATACCGACATCTAAGACTCAAGAACGAAATGCTTTCCTCTTACTACCATACCGCTGTAATGCTAGCTGTGGAAAAAGAGAATGACCGACCAAATAAGGACATTCGATTATTGCACCAATGCATGGAGGGGCTTCCTGAAAAATGCAAAAAGGTCTTTATGCGGGGTAAGGTCCGTGGATTGAACTATAATGAAATCTCTGAAGAACTCGGGATTTCAGTAAAGACGGTGGAGGGACATGTGGCGAGAGCCTACAGACTGCTGAAAGAGTGTATGGGGCAACACAATTAGCTATTTTCTAAAACTAACCGTAAAGGTGCTGCCCACATTTTTTTGACTGACAACATCAATGGTACAGTCCATAGCCTCTATCTGTGTCTTTACCAAAAAAAGTCCCATACCCTTGCCCCTTGTTTTTCCACTGAGCCTACCATACATGTCAAATATCCTTGCTTTTCGTTCCGGTGTCAAATCCATTCCGATGCCATTGTCAGACACCTGAAGCAAAACTCTACCGTCCTTTTCTGCTGTGGAAGCCTTAATTTCTGGAGATATTCCTTCTCTTGTATACTTCATCGCGTTCAAGAGGAGATTATATAAAATATTGGACATATAGCTTTTTACTGCGATAATTTGGTCCACCTCTGAAAAATCGACCTCAATATTTGCTTGGGTTTCATCAATCGCCCAAGAAAGTAGGGTCTTGACATCTTCATATACTTCAGTAAGGGATACATTGCTGAATTTTTCCTTGACCGAACTTTTAAAAGATAAAGAGTTGTTCAAATCTTTGACCGTATTATCAAGGGCCTCGACAGTCCGTTCCATATTCTGGACTACCTCATCATTGTTGCCATCCTTGCCCCAGTCATATATTTTGGAGAGCATCAATAGATTCGATATCGGGGCCCTAAGATTGTGGGAAACAATCCGGACGAAGTTTTGAAGCTCAATATTCTGTTCCAAGATTTTCTGGTGGCTCTGTACGTCCTTCGTTACGTCTTGTGCCGTACCTGACATCCGATTAGGGTTTCCGTCAGCATCGCGGAAGACATGCCCCTTTGAATGAATGTATTTTTCGATTCCACCATCCAGCAAAAGTCTATGGGTAATATCATGATTGACCTTGCCTTGGACACATTCCTCCAAATGTTCCAGAAACCGAACCCTATCCTCCGGATGAACCATGCCCACCACAGAATCGTAGTTGAGATCAAAAGATCCCTTTTCCTTTCCCCAAATCGCATACAACTGATCTGACCAGTAAATCACATCGTTTTCCATGTCCCATATCCAATGTCCGACATCAGCTACTTCCTGTACCTCCTTGTAACGTCGTTCACTCTCTTCAAGACTGAGAACATTTTGGACTTCTTTGGTAATATTACGCTGCCATACACAGCAGCCTATAACCTCTTTTGAAACCTTCATATAGGGCTGGAAGGTAAACTCATGGAATTGGTTGTTGCCTTCTCCACTGAACATATGAACCGTAGTAGTGGCTTCTCCTTCCAAAGCCTTTTGACACCCTTCCAAACAAATTTTGAAAAATTCACAGGAAGCATAGATTGGTTCCAAGTCCATACCCACAATGGCCTCTCCACAGTCTTCATCTTTTATCCGCTGTCCGAATGAGCAGTTGAACGCAGTCAGTCTATACGAATTGTCCATCGCCCAGACCATATCGTTCCTAGCTGTCACTTCCTCTACCTTTTCTCGGATGATTTTTTGTATGTCTTTCATCGTGGTTCCGAAATCCTTGATAACATAGTTTGACAATGCAACCCTGTAGCCCCCAGTTAGGCAAACGGGAATTATAAATAGCGTTTTAAATGTTCTCTTTGCAAAGGTTTGGGAATAAATGCCCGAACATATTTTTTAAATTCCGTCGCTCTATCCCGGTCCGCTTTAGCTTCCGAAGAAGTTACGATTAGAACGTCATACCGTTGGGGAAAATTGTCCCGGGTCATGGCCTCCAAAAATTCAAAGCCACTCATCTCGGGCATATTGATGTCCAACAGTATCAAGGTCTTCATATTCAGCGACTTTTTGTCACGAAGTTCTTTAAAGGCATCTTCAGGATTGGTATATACTTTCAGCTTGTCCTTTACCCCAATCTTACTGAAATGCAGCGTGTGGATTTGATTGACCAAAGCATCGTCATCAATCAGATAAATTTCATCATACATAGCTTAAAAAAAAGCTGGCAAATATATATGTTGATTATCAATTAGTTACTATGATTTTTCATTTTTTTGCCCTACACTAAAAAAATGAACATGAAAGTGTTTGGTTTACTTCATTTTAATCGCAGACCTCATTTGAATCAATTGTCCCAGCAACCTTGTATGCGTCACAGTTTCCGGTATTCCCAGGTCGTCGGCTATTCTGGAGACCTCCAAGTTCAAGCTTTCGATTTCCGTTCTTCTGTTATTGAGGATGTCCACATAAGTGGAAATCAATTGGCCATCCGAGCGCTGGCTGATCAGCATCAGGTTTTTCTCTATCGTGTCACTATCTAGATTGATACCCTGTCTTTGTGCCAGTGAAACACATTCTTCTATAACCGTTTTGGCCAATTTTGCCGCCTCGGAATTCCTTACGAAAATGCCATTATCCGTTTCGAGCAATGGACAAATGGAATTGAAGGCACAATTGGCAATTACCTTTGTCCATATGTGTTGCTTTATATCGGGTTCAATATGAAAACTGAAATATGGCGTGTTGATTATATGAATTACATCTTCGAGGCAGTCATTGTTCCCCTGTAAGTTTCCGACGGGTGATGAAGTCACGGACTTGAAGGTAACCTCATTGTCTCCAGTTACCTGACTAGTAGAAAACAGAACACAGCGATACACCTTATCAAACTCTTGAAAGGGGCTTTCCACATGAAGCCCATTTTGAAGAAGTACTATGGAAAAATCCCCATCTTTGTCCTTTAACTTTGCTGCGATTTCCGTATTGGCGAACGCCTTGGTCGCTATTAAAACAATGCCATTGATAGCCTGTAGACCACTAAATGTGGTCGTGATGATTTTTTGGTGAAAGATTTGATCCTTACCAATAAGAGTGATCTCATCTTCACTGTCAGGTATGTTGTCCACACTGCCCCTTACAAGTACCACCTCTTTGTTTTCCTGTTGTAAAAAAACGGCCAGAGCCTTTCCTATGGCTCCTGAACCAACAATGTAAATTTTTGTTTCTTTCATGTTTTTCTGTTCATTGGGTTGCTACTAGGCCATTAGAAAGGTTAAGAGTCTTCGGTCCCAATCCTTCCTTTGTCTGTAAAATACTGTTATGTATTGACTTATGTTCAAAACATTTGATATTAAAATCTGTCAATCTTATAATCGGCCCATTGCAGTGATATGTCCTTATTTCCTTTGGTATAGGCTATCACGGTCATACCGGCTTTTTTTGCTGCTTCCATCCCTGTTTCACTATCTTCAATTACGGCACACTCTTCGGGCATTACTTTCAACTTCTTTGCTGTATTCAGGTATATGGCAGGATGTGGTTTGCCTTTCATTTCAAAATCCGCAGATGAAACCATATCGAACAAATCTGTGGTTCTGGTCTTTTTCAAAACCGTTGGAATAATCTTTTCGGGGGAATTGGTTGCAAGACCTATCTTATAATCCTGACTCTTCAGTTTTTTGATGAAAGGCCTAATTTCCAAGGTAGCACAGTCTTTCATGGATATCAATTCCATTACCCTTTGAACGACCATCTCTTCTGCCTCCTTAAGTGTTGTTCCCTTCCAAGGAAACTTTTGATACCAGAACTGGGCTACTTCCTCGGTGGTCATGGATTGGGTCCGCTTACTATCGTGCTCGGTAACTCTTACCCCTAGCGAAGAAAATATTTCGTATTCTGCCTGCTTCCAAATGTCTTCGCTCTCCACCAATACTCCATCCATATCAAAGATGATGGCTTTCTTGTCCTTCAACATCAGTTCCATATTCTCATATCATACGCTGCTTCCCAAAAATGGTATTCCAGATGGGACGCATGGATAAAGGCTTCGGTCATTCTTTTTCGAATTTCCGGTGTGGTATGCTGTGCTGCTTGGTCACAGATGTCAATTGCTTGCTTTACACTATCCGCAAATTCCTCTCCGCCATAGGTGTCAATCCATCGCTGGTAGGGATTATTGGTTATTTGTTGGCCATTGTAAATATGATCGCCCACTTTTTTATAAATCCAAAAACAAGGCAAAGTTGCAGCCATCGCAACTTCTACAGGTTCCAAAGCCGCAGTACTCTTCAAAAAATGGGTGTAATGATGGCATGCTGGCTGTAGAACCCCTTTGTCCGTTACACCAAAATCCTCAAAATAAGATTCGTGCAGGGCATTTTCCACCACTATGGCCCCTTCCGCAAAGCGGATATAGGCGAGGGCATCTCCTATATGATGGGATTTGGAGCCAATCATGGCAAGTGCTCTGCCAAAATGCTCCAAGTAGAGTGAATCCTGTGCCATATAAAATTGAAATTTGGTCTTAGGGAGGGTACCTTTTGCCAACTCTTGGACAAATGGCATGTTCAGGATAGCATTATAATTTTCATCAATTTTTTTCCAGGTCTGTTCAGTCCATTTCATTTTTAATCATTTTTTGAGGGTCGAAAAAGTGGTTCAAGGGGCCGCTCCCCTTTCCGGTCTGTACATTTTTTCCGCTATCAATGGCATGGTGCACATAGCGTTGGCCAAGATCAACGGCTTCAAAAAGGTCTTTGCCTTGTGCCAAATAGGACGCAATGGCCGAAGATAAGGTACAACCTGAACCATGCGTATTGTCCGTTTTTATTTTTGTCACTTCAAAGGGATGGCATTCATCGTTTTGGTCAAAAAAGAGGGAAGTGATACTTGCTGTTTTCTGGTGTCCACCTTTCATGAGGATATTGTTACAACCCAGTGCCTTTATATGTTCTCCGGCAGTGCGCATCTCTTCCAATGTACTCACATCCATATTGGCCAAAATTGCAGCCTCGTCCATATTAGGTGTAATGATGGTTGCGATGGGCAATAACCTCTCGACCAAGGCATCTATTGTATTCTCCTCTATAAGGCGATGCCCGCTCGTGGCGACCATAACCGGGTCAAATACGATAGGAACCTTTTGATATTTTTCCAACGTACCCGCTATGGCATCTACAAGTTCAGGGGTGTGCACCATTCCTATTTTAATTGCCTCGGGCATGATATCGTCCATGACTGCTTCAATTTGGTCAGTAACAGCTTCGATGGGAATGGAATATATATTTCGTACCCCTTGGGTGTTCTGTACGGGTAGGGCCGTGAGGACTGTTGTGGCATAGCACCCCAGTGCCGATATCGTTTTGATATCTGCCTGTATTCCGGCTCCACCACTTCCATCAAAACCAGCAATGGCCAATACCGATGGATATGTGTAATTTTTCATATTATGATTGTGTTTTTTAATTCATAGGCTGCTTTCTCAGGGTCGTTTGCTCCGCATATGGCCGATACCACAGCGATACTGTCAGCTCCAGCCTCGATAACGGTCTTTGCATTTTTCATGTCGAGATTGCCAATGGCAACCAATGGTTTTTGTGTTAATCCCCTTATTCTGGCAACACCTTCCACTCCCCACTCCGTTACGGTATCCTTTTTTGTATCTGTCTTGAATACTGGGCTAATTGCGAGATAGTCAGACATGGCCGCTTGCTCATTATCCAACTGTGCCAAATATTCTATGGAATAACCGATTATCCTTTCTTTGAAAAAGGCTTCTTGTCTCAAGCTCGTGGGACTGACATCTTTGTTGCCCACATGGATGCCCGCAGCACTGGCCTTGGAGGCAACCTTTGGATTGTCATTGATGATCAATGGGACACCATGTTTCTCCGTGATTTCCCTCAACCGTTTGGCCCGTTCCAAAAACAGATACTCTGGCAGCTTCTTTTCACGTAATTGGATGACATCGACACCTCCACGAATAGCTTGCTCCGCAACCTTCAACATATCTTTTCCTTTGCAGGCTTCTTCCGAAATGACCAAGTACAAAGGGTAGGGAAATTGGGAATGAAGCTTCATGACTCGGATATCTTGATATGGCCATAAAACTCCTTTTCCGACAAATTATAGAGCTTATCAAGAAGATGCAGTTGTAAGGTACCGGGGCCTTCAGATTGTTTTGCGGCCAATTCACCGGCTATACCCAACAAGGCCATTGCTGTTGCTACAGCTTCGGTTTTATTTTCAACTGTTCCGATAAAAGCACCTACAAGTGCAGATGCGGTACAGCCCATACCGGTTACCTTGGTCATTAATGGTATTCCATTCGCTATTTGGATTTTTTGGGAGCCATCCGTAATAATATCCGTAGCACCAGAAATACATACTAAGCTACCATATTTTGTGGCTATATTAATTGCAGCGTCCATGGCTTCATTACTTTTCGCTGTACTGTCTGCTCCTTTGGTAGTTTCTTGGTTTACTTGGGCTAATGCCATAATCTCCGAGGCGTTACCCTTAATGACAGTTGGCTTGAACCTCAATAATTCCTGCAAGATGTCATCGCGAAAGGAAGTAGCTCCTGCCCCAACTGGGTCTAAGACCCATGGTTTGTCCAGTGTATGGGCTGTTTCGGCGGCCAAAAGCATGGCTTCGCACCAATATTCGTCCAAGGTACCAATATTGATGACCGTTGCGTTCGCAAGGGCGACCATATCACCAACCTCGGATTTTGCATGGGCCATGATCGGAGAGGCTCCTGTAGCTAGAAGCGCATTGGCCGTATTATTCATCACCACATAATTGGTCATGCTATGTACCAGTGGTGTCTTTGATTTAATAGATTGAACGTGTTTCCAGAGATGTTGTTCCATTGCCTTTAGTGTTTTAAATGAATTGGGCTTTAGGAACAAATCGGAAAACAAAGGAAAGTCACATCACAAAATGATGCCAAATTTCGCTTTTCCCTACGTCGGTGTAAGCCGTATCAGGTTCCAAGGGACTCTCTCAATTCTTTTCAGAATACCCCTAAAGCATATGCGAATATACACAATAATTAGCCACTTGAAAAAAGAAAGAACTATCCAACCTATGCTTAAAGAAGGTACTGGACTTTTACTTTCTTGATAGGTACAGATGAACTCATTAAAACCAAAAAAACACTGTTAATCAAATGATTAACAATACTCTGTTTCTACCTATTTGGTGGTTCATCAGGATGAGTGAAACAAAAGATGGCCCATAATGGGCCATCTTGAATTAACTAAATCAACTATTCATGAATCTTACCTTGATTCAGGATTACCTTATTCAAATTCCAATAAATAATCCTTGAATTCGGGTGAATTGAACATCCCATTACCATCGTGTGCTACATTGGGCACAATTATTTTTCTATGATTATGATCTGTTGGGTAAAAAGTTTCCATGTATTGAAACATATTCTCACCCCGATTGAATCGATTGGAACCCAACAAAGTTGCTTGACAATCTGTTGTATTAAGAGTTCCATCTGTTGATGTGTCATCACCTCCCAAAAAGTAAACCGTATTTCGAGAAACCTGCTGTTCTGTCAAGGTAGTTGCATCGACCCCATCCAAATAAGGCACAGCAAACTCATATCCATAGGGCCAATAATCATAGCCTGCGCAATCCATAGGCTCATAAAAGCTTGCTACATCCTCGTTGTATCGCTGGCCATCCGGATAATAGAAATATTGATTGTTCGCCACTACGTACTGAAAATTAATCGTTTCAATCGAAGCTTGTACTTTATTGGCCAAGGCATAATGTTGTGTAAAAGTGGCTCCAGATGAATGCCCCGTAATAAAAACGGTTTCTAGGTTAGGAAACTTCTCTTGGTTTGAAAAACGATTGACCAAGCTATCCAATACGGTAAAGGAACTTATTCCTGAGTTATTGTTTCCTGCATTTGCTCCTTCACGCCATCTGGAATCGTTCCATACCAATCCATTTGCTGGAGCAGTTCCATTATTTTGGAAATAAGGGGCGATAACCAATGTGGTTTCTTCCAACTCCAAACTTTGTAAAGAATTGATCATGTAACCATAGTAATTATCTGCATCTCGATTGGCCCCGTGTACCACAACAACAACCTTTTCTATAAAATCCCATACAAACTCGGTATCCTCGATAAAATCATAGTTTGAATAGACATCAAATGACAATGATTGTTCGGAATTGTCCAAAAACTCCAATCGTTGCATACAATCTCCCGAAGCTGATAGACATGGGGTCTTTGCATTCGTGTCTGTATTTTCCGTTGTAAAGGAATAGGAAACCGCTTGATGGAGCATTTTTCCCTCGACACCAATTCGACCAGAATCAACACCTATAGTATAGGCCGTGTTGGGTGCCATACCATCCAAACCAATCAACACCTTTGTGGATTGGTTAAGGTACTGCGCCGTAAAAGGCAAGTTCTCCTGTCCTGTACTGATGTACACTGCATCTTTAAACACCTCGGGGTCAACCGCGGACGAAAAAACAATCTCAAAAGTACTGTTCACTGGAACGTCCTGCATATCATCTATAAACACCACATCATTCAACTTAACAGAAATCACGCTCAACGATCCCGTCGTGGCATCATCATCTTCACTACAAGCGGTGAACCATAGCACAACCAAGCTCATAAGAACAATTTGAAGCTTCTTAACTATATTTTTATTCATCTTATTCTTTTAATAAATTAATTACATGTCGGATAGGTACAGGCCGACTCTTGTGTTGTGGTAGAACCGGCAGCGCAATCCACACCACCAGTCATCCAAGTTGCACCTTCTTTATAGGCCCAAGATCCCGAATATTCCCAGGCTGCCCCTGTTCCATCAACATTTACATCCCCATAGGTTTCAACGACGGTATTCCCATTAAAAAGTTCTATAGCATCATCGCCATTCTGGTTCATGGACTCGGTCTCTATAATGTGTTCAAACGAATCGATACAGCCACCAAAATAAGCTGCTATTGTTGCTTGCTCGCGAGCCAGAAGAATATCGTCCCCTTCCTCAACGGCAATAGCAGGCAATGTAAATTCGATACCGTCGGTACCTCCTCCATTGTTGGCAACACCGATACTATAGATGCTCAAATCGGGGATGTTTTTATTAACCTTTAAGTGTACAGCCTTTCCTCCGTTGGTTCCGCTGCCATCCCACGATAGGGCCAACACTCCTTTTAAAGAAAGTGCTTCGTTACAAATAGGGTAAGGACAGTTGGAATCAGCAGAAGTTGTGGAGCCGATGGAGCAATCAAGTCCTCCCGTGGTCCAGAAACCATCAAATTTATAGGCCCAAGAACCAGAATATTCCCATGCTTCTCCCGTACCATCCACATTAACGTCCCCATAGGTTTCGATAACGATATCTCCTTGGAACAATTCGATGGCATCGTCTCCATTTTGGTTGATGGCGGATTCAGCTTGGAGTACATATTCAAACTCATCGGTACATCCTCCAAGATATGTGGACAACAAAGCTGTTTCCCTGGCCACCAGAATATCATCCCCTGCATCAACAGAAATCGCAGGTAAGGTAAACTCTTTGCCGTCTGTTCCCCCTCCATTGTTCGCTGTTCCCAAACCATAAAGGCTTAAGTCAGCAATATCCTGATTGGCCACAAGATGAACGGCTTTACCATCATTAGTCCCGGAACCATCCCATGTAAGGGCCATAATCCCCTTTAATGATAAGGCAGGTAATTGTTCAATAATCGCCATGGTTATGCCTTCTGAGCTACTTGAGGCATTGGTTACTTCTCCCAATGAAATATCAATCATCTCATTGCCTTCATTTTCGCCATCCAATACCGTGGTAATCTCAAAAGAAACGGATAGGGAGCCTTGAGGAACAATGATTGTTTCCTCCCCAGAAACAGTATAGTCCACGTCTTTGGTGGCACTTCCATCAAAAATGAGGGTAGCGGTCACATCATCGTTTGCGACTTTATTCAAAGTTGCCGTGATCGTAGCCGTTTCACCATCTTCATGTAATTCGGAAACATCACTAGACAAGGTCAAGGTCGGTGGCACAAAAGCTGCAGTAGTGAAATTAATGGTAAATGGGTTGTCCAAGGATTCTCCTTCAACACCATACGTTCCCTCTGGTAATGTTACCGTATAACTCGTTTCATAGTCCAACTCACTTGGAATCAAACTAACATTTGAGTCGGTGTTTGAAAATTCAATTTCGTAATCCACGTTTCCGGAGCCTGAAGTAAATTCCAGGGCCGATACCATAGCGTCGGTATTTAAACTATGGGAAAAAATCAAATCGACCGAGGTGTTCACCGGAACATTTTCGACACTGGTTTCAAAATTTGTTTCGGTTATATTGGTGGTCAATACTCTCAAGGAGCCATCATCTAAAATGGTTCCTTCATCATCATCGTTACAACCAATAAATAAAAACACCATAAAAAAGGCTATGTGCAATATTGGGTTTTTATACGTTTTCATGTTTAGTAATTTTTAGTTTGTCATTTGGTAATCTTTTCTGAAATAAATGCACTGAACTCCCTTGGATGAAAATCCCAAATAAAAGGTAACAGATAGTACACCATAAGGGACAGGAACACAATGGAAACAATGTTCATCCATATCCCACTTTTGGCCATATCGGATATTTTTAAATATCCCGACCCAAAAACAACTGCATTGGGCGGGGTTGCCACTGGAAGCATAAAAGCACAGGAAGCAGCCACTGTGGTAGCCACCATCAATATGTAAGGGTTGATGTCGAGTCCTATGGCAATCGGTGCCAAAATAGGAAGTAACATGGCGGTTGTAGCCAAGTTTGAGGTTACCTCGGTAATAAAGTTTACGGAGGCAACAATCACCACAACCAATACAATAAGGGCCAATCCTTGCAATAAACTCATTTGACTGCCCAGCCATTCTGCCAATCCGGTCGTTTCAAAACCCGAGGCCAAGGCCATTCCCCCTCCAAACAGCAATATGATTCCCCAAGGAAGCTTGACAGCGTCTTCCCAATTGATTAAGGGTTCCTTTTTGTTATCGCTTTTAATGGTGAACAACAGGATACCTGCACACATGGCTATTATGGTATCATCAATTGCGGGCAGTAAGGGTTGAAGCACAAAAGAGCGCGTTATCCAAGCAAGGGCCGTAAAAATAAAAATGCCAAGGATTATTTTTTCTTCCTTCTTCATGGGCCCCAACTGCTGTATCAATGCATTGATTTCCTCCCTTCCTCCTGGAAACTCTGTCTGTTTAAAGGTAAAAGCAAACTTGGTCAGGTAGATCCAAGCGATGACCAAAAGTGGAATTGCTATGGGCAATCCCCACTTGGCCCATTGCCAAAAAGTAATCTCTATCCCATAGACCTCTTCCACATAACCGGCGAAGACCAAATTCGGAGGTGTTCCAATCAAGGTGGCCACCCCGCCTATGGAAGCACTGTAAGCTATTCCGAGCATAAGCGCCTTCCCAAAAACCAAGTTTTCATCTTCCCGGGTAGCAGGGTTGTCTTTTAGCTGAGTAACAATGGACATAGCTATGGGCAACATCATTACGGAAGTGGCCGTGTTGGAAATCCACATGGACAAAAAGGCCGTCGCCACCATAAAGCCCAGAATGATCTTAGAGACATTGGCTCCTATGATGCGAATAACCTGCAAAGCAATCCGTTTGTGCAGATTCCATTTTTCAATGGCAATGGCCAACATAAAGCCGCCCATATATAAAAAAATGTACTTGTGTCCGTATGAGGCGGTGGTACTCGATAAGTCCACAGCTCCCGTCAATGGAAATAGAATAATGGGCAAAAGTGCGGTCACCCCAATTGGGATAGCTTCGGTTACCCACCATATGGCCATCCAGAGGGTAATTCCCAACATGCTAAAAGCACTCTCTGGCATACCGGAAGGAGGGGCAAAGGCTTGTAGTATCAAAAAGACCAATGGCCCCAGCACCAAAAATATATTTCTTTTTACCAAACTCATTTTTGGGTCTTGTAAGGTTCAAAATTCATTTCATCCACCAACTGTCTCAAAAAGTTACCTGTGGTTGGCAAAACAAACGATAGATATAATTTTTCGTCGTTCGCATCCTTGGTAATCAAACGGTTAGGAACTTCAATGATGGATTTGCCCGTAAGCAATTTGGTAATGGTCAAAGCAATCAAATACGTACCATCCGAAGAAGGGTGCTTGTCATCAAAATAGAATTCCAAATCAGGCCTCACAGTTCTGGCCTTCATGTACACCGGTCCCACGGGCAACACCTTTGCTTTTAACGATGTGGCTAGATCCATATACCCCTTGGTAATGGTCTCTTGCATCAATGGATTGGATTTATAGGCCCAGGTCATATAGAAAATGGGCTGCGCCCCTTTGGAACGGACCAGTTCGGCAAACTTGGTACCGTATTCCTTAAAACGTTCCGGTGTATCTATGGTACTCAGGCTATGGTCTCCGAACACCACATAGTCCCATTCTTTCTCTTCAAGCAGTTGGCGGGTAACCGTTCCTTTTTCACTTTTCCAGTGCTGTTCCAAATTACTGCCTCCCACAGTGGATTGGTGTGCAGAAATATCAACCCCCTGTGTTTCGGCCATAGCGTCCACCAATTGGGGCATGTTCCAAAAGTAGGTAAAGCTATTTCCAACAAACAATATTTTGATGGGACCTTCCTTTTCTTGGGCACTTAGCTGAACCGGAATGGTCAGCACCAGTGCAACTATCCATATACTCAGATTCTTGATATGCTTTTTTCTCATAATTTGATAATGCAATTGTTATTGGTTTATTGATTGACCGGGGTTTCGTCAAAAAAATTGGGTATGGGAT
>NZ_RZNA01000039.1 GCF_003992595.1 Flagellimonas oceanensis | reverse complement strand
GGGAAGTACCGCTCTAAGGTCCTCAGCTGTTCGCTCTTGGGCTTTTGGTCCGCCTTGAAGAGCCTGTGGATCTCCTCCAGGGTCATCTCCGAGACCTCGTAGGGCGTCAGCCTGTAGCACTTGAAGAACTCGATGTACTTGGCCACCGTGTTGCGGGAGATGCCAAGTTCCTTGCTGATCCGTCGCTTGCTGGCCCCCTCGCCGTACAATTTGTAAATCCTTTTTGCCTTTCGCATATCTATCTGTTTGTTCGCCATGGTCTTTTTTACAAAAGAAACCATCGCAACACTCAAATAGAATCGATCTTTTTAGTGGCTCACTTTCATCCGCCCCACTATGCTCACTTTGGTCCGCCGCGGGTGGCTCACTTTGACCCGCCGAAGGTGGTATACTATGCCCGTTTTTTGCACCCAAGACCATAAGCCTAAAACAATTGAACCCCTTTGACTATGTCTAAACTCAATTTCAATGCATATCACCCCATTCTGGATATCCAGAACCATGTGGTCTTTGGGAGCAATGGCAATGTGGTGTTATGTTATGAAGTAACATTGCCTGAGATATACTCCCTTTCTGATGAGGATTTTGAGGAGCTGCACGGGATGTGGTTCCAAGCCTTTAAATCCTTGCCCGTGGGTACTGTTATCCATAAACAGGATGTATACCAAAAGAAAGGTTACGATGCTAGGAACCTTCCAAGGGATACCTTTCTGGCAAAGGCTACCCATGATTATTTTTTAGGTAGGGAGCATTTGGACCATCAGAGTTATCTCTTCTTTGTACTTCCTCTTGATAAAGCCATTAAGGCCACTAAATATGTCAATCCCTTTCGAAAAGTGGAGAAAGGATTGCACCGTAAACTGGATGTGCAGGTAGCGGAATTTGTGACCGCCGTGAATGATGCCGTATCCTATGTCAACAACTCTAACAACGTATCCATGGTTCCCATGGAACCTGAAGTAATATTGGAGCATACCCAGGATTATTTCAATGGATACAATCTTGATTTTGATACGGATATCCAGCTAGGAAAAGGCCCATTGGAAATTGGTGACCATTATTTTGATGTGATGGCCATCAACAATGAAGAATGTTTTGGTGAAACCGTGCAAAGCAGTGTGCCCAATGGGAAATTCAGTTCGGACGGATTCAGTTTTCATAAGGGTTTCTTGGACGGTCTGGGACTGGAGTTGGGGGAAAACCATATCATCAACCAAATCCTTTATCTGGACGATACCCATCAATGGCGTAAACTATTGGACAAGAAAATAGAGGAACTCTCCAAGAGCTCCAATTTTGGTTCCCAGAACAAAGTGGTTCGCAACAAGGTCCAACATATCTTGGACAGGATCAATGGGGATGATACCGCACGGATCGTTCGTGGCCATGTGAATATTGTTTTTTGGCATTTGGAAGTTGGGGTGTTGAAGCGCGTTGCTTCTGGCATCAAGGCCCAATTGAAGGAACTGGATATTCGACCCTATCATCCCCATGGGGAGGAGCGCACACATTATTTTTTGAACTCCTATCCCAGCCATGCTTCCAACTTTTCCAATGAAGATCTTTTTGTGATGGACCTAAAGGCAGCCCTTTCTCTGTATATCAACAATACCAATTATCGCTCTGATGAAACAGGAATCGTTTTTAATGATAGACAATACAATATTCCTGTGGTCAAGGATGTATGGGACGAGGGGAAACGGCGCATCAAGGCCCGGAACTTTGCCATATTCGCCCCGACAGGGGAAGGGAAATCCTTCTTGGCCAATAATATCCTACGTCAATACTTTGAGGCCGATGTACGACTGGTCATTATCGATCTAGGGGGTTCCTATGCCAAATTTGCCCAATTGTATCCCGATGATCATATCATCCTGAGATACGAACAGGGGAAGAATCTGGGCATCAATCCCTTTTACATTTCAGAACAGTCAGATTTGACCCCGGAACGCTTGGAAGATCTCGCCCTGTTTCTTTTGGAGCTTTTGGCTGAAAAGCAAGTGACCAAATCCAAGGAAGTGGCCTTGAAAAAGGTATTACTGCACTACTATGGCAAGGTCAGGGAAGGGCATTCCCTAGCTTCACTATACCAGTTTGTTGATAGGAACAAAGATACCTTGATCGAAGAGACCCGGGTGCAGGAATCCGATTTCAATGTCTATACTTTTTTGCACATTCTTTCCGAATATGTGGACGGGGGACTGTACAGTTTTCTGTTCCATGTGGCAGAAGATCAGACCTATAAAATTGAGGACAAGCGCCTGCTTGTCTTTGAGTTGGACGAGGTACGCGACAATAAGGAAATCCTGTCCGTAATGCTCAAATTGATCAAGTCGGCCATCCAACGCACCATTTGGCGAAACCGTTCGGAAAGGGGCATTATCCTCTTTGATGAGTTTGCCAAACAGTTGAAGTTTCCCAATGTCCTGGAGAGTGTGGAGTTCTATTATCAAGCTATCCGAAAACAGAACGGGGCCATTGGGATCATCCTGCAATCCATCAACCAGTTACCTGAAAATGCCACTTCTGCAAGTATCCTGGAGAATACTCAAGTCGTGTACAGTTTACGGAACGAAAAGGGCTATGATGAACTGGTAAGGCGATTGAACCTCTCCAACCATGATCTCAATCAATTGATGTCCCTTAGAAACAATCTAACGGGGGAACGTAAATACACCGAAATCTTTATCAAGATCGGGAAGGAGAGCAATGTCTTTCGTTTGGAGGTGCCCCCAGAGGTCTATGCGGCCTATCTCACCGATGGGGTGGAAAATAGTCAGATCATGGAACTCTTTGAACAGTTTGGGAATATGGAACGGGCCATTACTGAATTTATAAATCAACAAAAGAAAATGAAATGAGAGCAACAATAAAACAAACCTTATGGAAAAATCCCCGGTTATGGATGTTGGCACTGTCCTTGGCCCTGTTATTGCCTGCAGGCGCTGCCTGCCAGGGGATGCCGGTGTATGACAATACGAACTTTATCAGTATGACCAAATCCTTGTTGGAATCGGCCAAACAGACCTCTGAACTCTTGAAGACTGTGGAGTTTTTGAAGGAACAGAAGGACAATATTGTCAAGGTGAACAATACCATCAAGCAATTGAAGGCGGTCCGTGAATTGGCACGGAACAATGAAATCCTTTTCAATACCGTGCAAAATGAACTGAGGGATATTTTGAATTCCCCCTATATCAAAGCCGGGGAGGTGGAACAGATATCGAGATCTTTTGAGCAGATCATAGATACGGCCATTGATGATCTGGATTTTGTGAACCAGATCTTGTCCAGTGATTTCTTGAAGATGACCGATGCGGAGCGTACCACCATTTTGATGGAAAAGAAGGTGCAGTCCCAGGAAATGGTGGCCGAGCTGGAAGTCAAAACAAGACGTTATCGGGAGATCATCTCCTTTCGGAGGATGCAGGATATTATCAATAATCGGGAAACGGAATACTGATGGCGGGAATCTTTTTGGGCATAGGATTGGAATATGTGGATGCTGTCTTCCAGACCATCAAGGACAGTGATTTCTCCCAATACACGATAGTGGGGATGAAGACCCTGGCCGTCCTGTTTTTTCTGATCAATATTTTGAAGAAATACAATGAGGGCATTGCCACCACCGATGGCCATACGTGGGGGTTGACCCCTACGGAACTGGCCAAGAATTTTTTAGTAGTGCTCCTGGTCATTTTCTCCACCGAGATATTGGGAGTCTTCGATGGGATCCTAGTGGCCATTGAGGCCCAATACCGGGACACGGCTCCGGCACTCCTCCCTTTACAGCTGCAGGATGTAGATCTGGAACGGGATGTGGGTGCCTTGGAAGCCGCCAAGAAAGCCATGGCGCTCTTGTACGAGGCCTTGGTCACCCCTTTGTACGGATTAAAGGTATTGGCCTTTATCATCGGGGTCTTGCTTTGGTTGATGGACCTGTTCATCTATCCTTTGTTCCTTGCAGAGCGGTATTTCCTATTGGGGATCCTACAGGCCTTTTTTCCCTTGGTCATCAGCTTGGCTGTCTTTGAAAAGTTTCGTCCCCTGGCCTATCAGTTTTTTAAGTTGTACGCGGCGGTGTACATGTTGGTGCCCGCCTTCTTTTTGGTCAATGTGTTCGTCAATAACCTCTACACGGAGATCAGTACCAATTTCTGGGGGAACCTCTTTGGTTTTGATTTTGGGAGTGAATTCTTTGCCTCCATCATTGAACTCGGGACCATTGGCTTTATCGTGTTGCTCAAATTTAAATTGTATCGAAGGGCCACGAGCTTTACCCTTCGATTGTTCACCGGTTAAATTGAAGTCTATGAAAACGCCTTTTAAAAATATAGTGCAGGTATTGCGGTTGAACCGCTGGGTGGTCCTTTCCGTGGTCATCGTCTCAGGGTTGGTATGTTCGGTTTCCATTATCGTGGTAGCCAAAATACACCAGAATGGTTTGGACCATGCCTTTGTGGTCAATGGGGAAGGGGAGGTCATCCCGTTACAATGGGTAGATCAACGTCAACTCTTGGAAGTGGAGGCCCTGGCCCATTTGGAACGGTTCCATAGATGGTTCTATGGGGTGGATGCCGGAAGTTTTGAAACCCATATGGAGAAGGCCCTTTGGCTCGGAAACAACTCCGTGGCCGAGGTATACCAACAAAAGAAAGCTGATGGTTTCTATAATCGGTTGTTGCAATATTCCCTGGTCCAAAAAGTGGAGCGTATCGAGTCGAGGATCAAGATGGAAGGAGCAAACATGACCTTTCAAACTCGCATTGGATTACAGATCCATAGAGGTTCAGTAACCGATACCTACGAACTGGTCACTTCGGGCCATTTGTTGCAGGTCGAACGGAACTTTCCGCATAATCCACATGGATTGTTGATCACTGACTTTTTAGAAAACTCACTTCGAAAACTGGAAGCCTATGAAAGCCCAAAAGAATAAAATTGTATTTGTCCTGGTAATGGTATGTGTGGTACTGTTCATTACCATTTATGGCATCATGACCTTTGGAAAGGACAAGGAACCGGAATTGGATCCCGAACGGATCCCCATTCCCGATCTGGAAGAGAACCAGGTCGAGTACGATAGTAAACTAAGGGCCCTGGAAGCCCTTAAAGAGGAGCGGGAGGTTACCGCTCCTCCCATATATCCGGAACACATGATCGATGACAAGGGCTATTTCAACCCCGACTATATGGAATATGAAAAGCAGCGTGTCATCGATTGTGTGTATGCCTCCAATTCCTTTTCAATAAATAGGGAGGAACCACCAGGGCCGATGGAGGTCATCGAAGGAACACCGAGTCATGACGATATATTGGAGGCCTTGGGACCTGAACTGGTTTCGGCTCCGACCGCTGCGGCCCTGTCCTTGTCCCATCAACTTTTTTATGCATCAAGTCCCCTTGATCCTGCCTTGGACCATTTTGAGATCAAGGCCTATGTGGATGGCGATCAAACCCTAAGGGATGGACAACGTTTGGACCTGCGGTTGTCCGAATCTGTTGATCTCGATGGGATTAAGGTTCCGAGGGGAACCCGGCTCTATGGGTTTGTAAAGATCAGGCCCAATCGTGTCTTGGTGGAGCTGAAAGGCTTTGGAGGATTTCCATTGAAACTAAAGGCCCATGATGCCCAGGACGGAAGGGAGGGTATCTATGTCAGGAACCGACTCAAGGGCGAAATGTTGGACCGGACCTTGGATGAAGGCCTGGATGAAATCAATGTACCCGGCCTGCCCCGGCTCAATGGGATCAAACGCATCTTTCAACGTGACCATCGGGCCGTTAAGGTGAAGATTATAGACCATTATCAATTCTTATTAAAATCGTGAACATGAAAATCAGGAGTTTACTTATTAGTCTTATTGCCTTTGGTTTGGGCCCATTCGTGTGGGGCCAACAAGCCTTGGATACCCTTTACGCCAATGACCAGATGAATGTCGCCCTTTTTTTTCCCAGCCCTATAAAGCAGGCCATAACCGGCAATGAAAATGCGGTCTTCTCCTATGATAGGGAAGAAGCACAATATTTTGGACTATTGCAGGCCATCGAAGGGACAGCGACCAATCTATGGGTGATGACCATGGACGGATATGCCTATGAGTTTAAAGTGGTCTATAAAGATTGGTTAACGCGAACGCATCTATTTCTCAATGAACAACACAGTTTGGGAAGGGTACGTCCTATAACGACCCGGAAATTGGATACCGTGGTCAAAGATGGTACACGCTTGGCCCTAATGGAACAACTGCTCCAAGAACAAAATGGGGCAAATATGGGAACGGTTAGACGGGGTGGTATCCGGCTGCGACTTGAAAAAAAGGTATATCAGGACGATGAAATGTTCTTGGTTTTCCAGCTGCGAAACAAATCGGGAATCGATTATGACCTTGAAACCTTGGATATCCTTCGGATCAATGGCAGTCCAAAAAGTAAGACATCGTATCAAGAGACCCTATTGGAGCCCCTACTTAGGTTCCAACAACCGGAAACCCTCAAAAGCGGTTCCACCTATCGGTTTGTCCTTGTATATCCCAAATATGTGACCGGTCCCCACGAACGGCTTAAAATGGTCCTACTGGAAAAGCAAGGCAGTAGGCGACTGGAGCTTTCGGTCAAATAAGGAATTAAGGGACCTTTGTTGAGTGGTCTAATTCAACATGCGATATTCATTGGGGGTATAGCCTACCTGTTTTTTAAAGAAACGGTTAAAATGTTGGGGGTATTTGAAGCCCAGTTCATAGGCAATCTCACTTACGGATTTATCGGTATTGAAAGTTTTCTTCTTGGCAATTTCGATCATATAATCCTGGATATGGTCCTTTGCGGATTTTCCCGTTTCATTTTTGACGAGGTCACCAAAGTAATTGGAGGACAGGTTTAGTTCATCGGCAAAATAGGTTACCGTGGGCAATCCCAGTTTTTGGGGGGCATCCGAATTGAAATAGTTTTTCATCTTGGCCTCGAATTTTTCCAAGACCCCTTTGTTCTCGTTGTCCCTGGTGATGAACTGACGGTCATAGAAGCGGTCACAGTAGTTCAAAAAGAGCTCTATATTGGAAGCGATCAGCTTTTTACTGTGCTTGTCCACTCCTTTGTTCAGTTCATATTTGATCTTGGAAAGACAGTCCATGACGATTTCCCTTTCGTCATCGGAAATATGCAAGGCTTCATTGGTATGGTACCCAAAGAAATTATAGGAATCAATGTTCTGGCCCAACGCGGTACCATGGATCAGTTCCGGGTGAAAGGCCAATACATGTCCTATGGGCTGGTATATCTGGCCATCGGTCTCGACATCCATGATCTGGCCTGGGGAAACAAACAACAAGGTGCCTTCCTGATAGTCGTAATATTGTCGTCCATACCGAAGGTCACAGCCTTTGAACTCCTTGAGGAAAACACAGTAGAAACCAAAATAGAGCCGTACCTTTTTGTTGCCGTCCCAATCCCTGGGATTGGCCAATGACAGATCCAAAACATTCACCAAAGGGTGTAACGTCTTGTGATTATTCAGTATATTATAGTCATTAATGCTCTCGAACCTGTACATGCCTTCCATATCCTATCTTATTTAGTGTTAACAAAGTTAGAAAATTTCAAAAGGGTTGCATATCAAGGGATTGGAATTCAGTAAAAATGGTACTACTTCCAGTATTTTTGGTACAAAATGAGCCTCTTTCTGTTCCGACATTTGTATCATGAAGAAGATACAATTGAACAATGGGGTCGAAATGCCCCTTTTGGGATTCGGGGTTTTTCAAATACCCGATTTGGAGGAATGTGAGCAAATTGTGCTCAATGCCATTGATACCGGATATCGCTTGATCGATACCGCAGCTTCCTATTTTAACGAGGCCGCCGTAGGGGCCGCCATCAAGAAAAGTGGGGTGCCCAGGGAGGAGCTGTTCATCACGACCAAACTATGGATACAGTCCCATGGCTATGAGGGAACCTTAAAGGCTTTTGACCATTCCATGGAGTTGTTGCAATTGGACTATTTGGACCTCTATTTGATCCACCAGCCCATGGGGGATGTGCACGGTTCCTGGCGGGCCATGGAACAATTGTACAAAGAGGGACGGATTCGGGCCATCGGGGTGAGCAATTTTCATCCTGACCGAGTGATGGACCTAATGGTGCACAATGAGATCGTCCCAGCGGTGAACCAAATGGAGACCCATCCCTTTCACCAGCAATATGACATCCATGACTTTTTAAGGGAGAACCATATTCAGATGGAAGCATGGGGACCTTTTGCCGAAGGAAAGAACGGCTTGTTCAAAAATGCACTTTTGGCGGAAATAGGGGACAAGTACAACAAGTCCATAGCCCAAGTGGTCCTGCGTTGGCTGGTGCAACGGGAGATCGTGGCCATTCCAAAATCGGCACATCGACACCGCATGGAAGAGAATATCGACATTTTTGATTTTGAACTTGATTCAAATGATATGGAGGTGCTGAAAGGGCTGGATATGAAATCAAGCAGCTTTTTTGACCATAGGGATCCCAATATGGTAAAATGGCTGGGGGAACGAAAACTGGAACTCACATAACGGTTAGCAACTATAAACAATACGCATGAAAAAATTAAGGACACTACTATCGACCTTCGTACTGATGATGACCCTGGTAGGGGGTTGGGCCCAACAAAAGCCCATTTTGCTGCAGGACCAAGGAAGCTTTGCCGTCGGGGGAACCGTAAAGAGCAATCCAGGAACTTTCGATGCCATTAAACGCACCCCGGAAGGTCAGACCTATCATGGGGACCATGCCTATGTATTCTATCAAGTCCCGGCCGATGCACGTAAATATCCCTTGGTGATGTGGCACGGTATCGGACAGTTTTCCAAGACTTGGGAAACTACGCCCGATGGACGCGAGGGGTACCAGAACATATTCTTGCGCAGGGGGTTCAGTACCTATATCATCGATCAGCCAAGAAGGGGCCGGGCCGGAAAGAGTATGGCGGAAGCGACCATTACCCCGACCCCGGATGAACAGTTTTGGTTCAACATTTTCAGGGTGGGGGTTTGGCCCGATTATTTTCCAGGGGTACAGTTCGCCAAGGATGAAGAGACCCTGAACCAATATTTTCGTCAGATGACCCCCAATATCGGAGGCTTTGATATTGAGGCGATCACAGAGGCTACCTCAAAGCTGTTCGATCGTATCGGGGACGGCATACTGGTGACCCATTCCCATTCCGGGGGCTTCGGCTGGTCAACGGCCCTTAAGAATCCACATGTCAAGGCCATCGTTTCCTATGAGCCCGGTTCCGGTTTTCTTTTTCCAGAGGGAGAGGTGCCGGGACCCTTGCCAAGTTCTGCCGGAGAATTGCAGGCTTTTGGGATTCCCAAGGAGGAGTTCATGAAATTGACCAAAATCCCCATCGTCATTTATTATGGGGACTTTATACCAGAAACGTATGATCCCAATCCGGGAACCGATGGTTGGCGCGTTCGTTTGGAAATGGCCCGCAAATGGAGGGATGTGGTCAACAAATATGGCGGGGATGTCACCGTGGTGCACCTGCCCGAAGTGGGCATCAAAGGGAACACCCACTTTCCCTTTTCGGACCTGAACAATATTGAAGTGGCCGATCTCATGTCGGCCTGGTTGAAGGAAAAGGGCCTTGATTGATGCAGGTCTTAGTGCACAAGAATTGAATTGACATTTGAATACAAACTAAAAAACAAACACCATGAAACGACTTTTACTGATTTTTCTGTGCTGTACGGTAGGCAACCTTTGGGCGCAGGATTCCGATATTACAAATGAGATAAAGAAGCTGTCCAAGGCCAAGTGGCAATGGATGGCCGATAAGGATGTAGATCGATTGGCCGAGCTCTTCCACGACAAGTCCAAATTCGTCCATATGAGCGGTTCTTGGAAAAAAGATCGCGAATTGGAAATCATTGAGAGCGGCAGTATTTGGTACAAAAATACCATAGTGCACGATGTGGCCGTGGAAACCTTCGGGGACGATACCGCTATCCTCTGGAACCGTATCACCTTGGAAGCCCATGTACGGGGCAATGATGTATCCAATGAGTTTACGGCCACCGAATTCTATAAAAAGGAAGGGGATGCCTGGAAATTGTTGGATCTCACGTTCAGCAGTGTCCGGGATACCCATCAAATCGAACATTGAACCGACAGGGTTCACTAAATCTTTTAGACCCAAGAGCATATGGACAACGTTCATCCAAGGGGTTGGGGGTAATACAATTAGAGCACATTAAATAAAGAAAAACAAATGAAAATAAGTATTATGGGTTTGCTATTGCTGTTCAGTGTGGTGATGGGGGCCCAACAAAAGGGGCAAGATACCGATTTGGTAACCACGGAGTCGGGTATCCTGAAAGGGGTTCAAGTCAATGATGTGGTCAGTTTTAAGGGGATACCCTATGCGGCACCGCCCGTCGGGGAGTTTCGTTGGCGTCCCCCACAACCCGTATCAGCTTGGACTGGAGTACGTGAGGCCTCTACTTACGGGCCTGATTGTGCGCAGTCCGGATGGGGCGGAGCACCTGGTAGTATTGTCGAAGGCTCATCCGAGGATTGTCTGTACCTGAACATATGGAAGCCAGCCGATGCCACAGCCAAGGATAAGTTACCGGTCATGGTTTGGATCCATGGTGGTGGATTTACAGGTGGGAGTGGTTCCGGGGCCGGAATTGCCGGCGATGCCTTTGCGGAGCAAGGGGTGGTCTTGATCACCTTCAACTATCGGTTGGGCCGATTGGGCCATTTTGCCTTTCCAGCCCTTAGTGAAGAGCATCCCGGGGAAGCCAAGGGCAGCTATGCCTATATGGACCAGATAGCTGCCCTGCAATGGGTGCAGCGCAATATCAGTGCTTTTGGAGGCGACCCAGATAACGTGACGATATTTGGATTTTCGGCAGGAGGGGTATCGGTACATTCCTTGATGACCATTCCCGATGCACAAGGTTTGTTTGATAAGGCCATAAGCCATTCCGGTGGGGCCAGGGACGGGGTGTTGACCGGTAGGCCGATCCGTGAAGAGAATGCGGATATTTTCTATAAAGAGTCCGCGGAGACCATTGGGATCAACTTTGCCAAAAAACATGGTGTCGAGGGAACGGATGCCGCAGCCCTTGCAAAACTGCGTGCCCTCCCAGTAGAGGAGATCGTTGATGGTGGTCAGGAGACCGATGGACAAGGAGGTCCCCGTATCTATTCAGGACCTATTTTGGACGGTACATTGGTGGTGGAGACCGCTGAGAGTGCCTATATGGCGAACCATCAGGCGAAAGTGCCCTTGATGATCGGTTCCTGCAGTGCAGAGGTCGGGGGCAGTTTTGTCAACAACTCCAGTACCAAGGAGGAACTTTTTGCCCTGTTCGGTGATTTGGGCGAGGAGGCCAAATCTGTATACGATACCAAAGGGGACAAGGAGTTTGCGGAGGTAATCGCCAAGTTCAATACGGACTGGGTATGGGCCGAACCCGCACGTTTTACGGCCAATACCTTTGTGGCCGCAGGAGAACCGGTCTATTTCTATCATTTTGATTTTGTTTCCGATCCCATGAAGGAACGGATGCCCTATGGCGCCGGACATGGAACCGATATATCCTATGTGTTCAATACCCTGGATGCCCGTTGGGGAAATCCCGAAAAGACAGCGGAAGATGAGAAATTGGCAGAAACCATGAATACGTATTGGGCCAATTTTGCCAAGACCGGAAACCCCAATGGGGAAGGTTTGCCGCAATGGCCCGGATACACCCCTGAAAACAATATGATATTGGACATACAGTCAAATGGTGTGCCTGTGGGCAAAGTGGATCCCAGAAAAGCACGATTGGATTTGATAGAAAAGGCGGTGAAAATACGGGAGAAATTGCAATCAAGGGGGATATAAACGATTTGGAAAAAGAATTAAGGAAAAACACGACCATGGAAATCAGATTGGAATATTGGAGAACATACGGAATGGGCCTTTTGGCGCTATTGGTGCTGGCCGGTTGTAAAAAGGAGGAATCGGAATGGGACAATACATGGACCGCGTATAAAGCGGATGCCAAGGCAACCAGCTATTCCCCTTTGGATCAGATTACGGTTTCCAATGTCAACAATTTGGAGAACGTGTGGTCCTTTCATGCCGATGACGTGGCCGATGGGGAAGAGCCTGTGGTATCCAGCCAGGCAAATCCCATCATCATCGATGGTATCATGTATGCCAATTCCAGAAGCCAGACGGTTTATGCGATCAATGCAGCGACCGGGGAAAAGATTTGGGCCTTCAAGGCCCTTGGTGAGGATGAACCCACTGCTGCCAGTCGTGGCGTGACCTATTGGGAGGATGGTGATGATAAGCGTATCCTGTATTCCGCGGGCAACAACTTGTTCGCCATTGATGCAAAAACGGGGAAAGCGATCACTTCTTTTGGTGAAAATGGCAAGGTCAACCTGAATGTAGGCGTTCGGGACAATCCCGATGAAATATCGGTCACCTTGACCACACCGGGAAGTATATTCAACGATTTGATCATCATTGGATCTAGATTGCCCGATTTTTATGGAGCACCTCCAGGATATGTCAGGGCCTATAATGTGAGGACGGGCGAGCTCGCATGGACTTTCCATACCATTCCCCATCCTGGTGAACCCGGCTATGAGACCTGGCCACCGGATGCCTATAAATATGCCGGTGGCGTAAATTGTTGGGCAGGGATGAGCATCGACAAGGAAAGGGGCATGGTCTTCTTGGCCTTGGGATCCCCCTCCTATGACTATTATGGGGCCGATAGGATCGGTGCCAACCTATACGGCAATTGTGTGTTGGCCTTGGATGCCACAACGGGACACTATAAATGGCATTTTCAGACGGTACACCATGATATATGGGACTACGATTTGGCCAGTCCCCCCAATTTGGTGACCATCAACCATGATGGAAAAGAAATCGATGCTGTGGCCCAAGCCACGAAACATGGCTTCATCTTTGTTTTGGACCGTGAAACAGGGGAACCCATCTTTCCTGTCGAGGAGCGGAAGGTGCCCGAATCCCATCTCCCCGGTGAAGTGGCCTTTGAAACACAACCCTTCCCCTTGAAACCCGCACCCTTTGTGCGGCAATCGATGACGGAGGAAGATTTGAACCATTATTCGGATGCCGATTATGATTCTATATTGAAAACGTTCCGTTCGGTACGATATGAGGGGCTCTTCACACCACCAGATTTAAAAGGGACGCTTTCCCTTCCAGCGACAAGGGGTGGCGCCAACTGGGGAGGCCTGGCCTATGATCCAGATACCGATTACCTCTATATCAGGGGCAACAACCTGCCTGAAATACAGACCATTGTGGATGCGGATAAACATTTTGCCGCACAGAACAATACCCGATACGAATTGGGAAGGGTCACCTACGAAAAGCTTTGCGTGGCCTGTCATGGTGCGGATAAAAAAGGGGTGGGGCCTACTATTCCTACCTTGGTAGATCTCAAGGACAGACGCTCCGAAACGGAGGTCCTTGACAAGATCCGTCAAGGCGGTGGGATGATGCCCGGTTATAAAGGCGTGTTGACAGAACGTGAGGAACGGGGCGTTTTGGCCTATTTGTTCGAATTGCAAGATGCCGCTACGGAGGATGAAATAGAAGAAAGTGGGGAAGAAAAACCAGTGAGGTATATGAACATCACACCATATCGCACATGGAGCGATCCTTCGGGCAATCCAGCCATGAAGGGTCCTTGGAACACCTTGAACGCCTTGAACTTGACTACAGGGGAATACGAATGGCAAATTCCCTTGGGGAACGATGAAAAACTGCAAGAGGAGGGAGGACCTGAAACCGGCCTATTGGCGCGTTCAGGGCCCATGGTGACCGCAGGTGGCCTGGTGTTCATCAGCGGTGCCGATGATAAAAAATTATGGGCCTTTGACAAGAAAACGGGGAAAAAGGTATGGGAACAGGAATTACCTGCGGCCAACAATGCCAACGTTTGCTCCTATTTTGTGGATGGAAAACAATATGTGGCCCTATCCGTGGGAGGAACCAAAGAAAACCCATCCGGTTCGATCATGGCCTTTGCACTGCCTTAGGAGACAGGAAGATGAACACACCTTTTTAGGTGTAGGAAGCATTGGAAGCCCCAGAGGAATGGTTTTATGGCTCAAGAAGATGCTGGGCATTCCAAGCTTCCACATCCTTAGAAATGAGGTAAAAAGTGAATTATGAATGAATTAATAACAAAGAAATAGGATTATGGGAAAGGAACGAATGAAAAGTATTGTATGTCTTTTTTGTTGCCTGGCGGGCCTGCAGGGTTTACCGGCGCAAACGGAGGCAGGACCTTCGGAACTATTGGACGAGAAGCAAAAGAGTATTGTCAAGATCGCTTCCTTCACCGCACAGGGTAAAATGGAGGAGCTCTCGGTGGCTCTGGACCATGGTTTGGATGAGGGGTTGACCGTCAACGAGATCAAGGAAGTATTGGTACATCTCTATGCCTATAGTGGTTTTCCGAGAAGTATCAGGGGACTCCAGACTTTTTTGGAGGTGATCGAAAAGAGAAAGGAACAGGGCATTCAGGATGATTGGGGCAAAGAGGCCTCACCCATTGTGGATTCTAGGAGCAAATACGATAGGGGCATTGAAACCTTGGAGGAATTGGTATTGGCCAAAATGGACGGGCCCAAACCTGCCTATCAGCAATTTTCCCCAGAAATGGATGTATTCCTGAAAGAGCATTTGTTCGCAGACCTGTTTGAAAGGGATGTATTGACCTATGCCCAGCGGGAGTTGACGACCATTTCGGTTATTGCCAGTCTGGGCAATCTGGATCCCATGCTCAGAGGTCATATGAACATATCCCTGAATGTCGGTCTGACGGCTGCACAGTTGGAGGAATTTGTAAAACTTATTGAGGTTACGGCCGATCAAGAAAAGGCCGACGATGCCCATAACGTATTGGAAGCCGTTTTGGCGGCAAGGGAATAAGATTGTAAAGAAAAAGAGAAAAGAAAAAGAGATGAAAAAGACACAAATTTTAATGTTAATGATGATGATCGCTGGGGCCGTGGAGGAAACAAGGGCACAGCAGCTACAGAATCCGTTTGGATTGGTATATGCAGGTGCCATTTCGGAAAACAAAAGAGGAGCGGTGAACATACACCCGGTGACCTATGAACGTTCCGGCATTACAGTGGCCGCCAATGTATATACCCCGCCGAATTTTGATGCGGACCACAAGTATCCCACTCTGGTGGTGGCCCATCCCAATGGAGGGGTAAAGGAACAGGTGGCGGGCCTTTATGCCCAACGATTGGCGGAACTGGGCTTTGTGACCATAGCGGCCGATGCCGCCTATCAAGGGGCCAGTGGAGGGGAACCCCGAAATGTGGACACACCCCACAATCGCGTGGAGGATATCCATGGGATGGCCGATTTTATTTCGAAATACAAAGGGGTCGATCCAGGGAACATTGGGCTTTTAGGCATTTGTGGCGGAGGAGGATACTCCTTGAAGGCGGCACAGTCGGACAAACGCTTTAAGGCCGTTGCCACGTTGAGCATGTTCAATTCCGGAGAAGTACGGCGCAATGGTTTCTTGAAATCCCAAGTGGAGAGTATCCAGGAACGATTGGAGCAAGCTTCCAATGCAAGGGAACAAGAAGCCAATGGTGGGGAAGTATTGTATGTAGGGAAAGGAACACCTCCCTTAACGGAAGAACAGATTGCTGCCATGCCCTTCGATCTCTATAGGGAAGGGTATATCTATTATGGGAAAACCCATGCCCATCCCAATTCGGGTGGAGGGTATACCATGAGCAGCCTATTGGAACTCATGACCTGGGATGCCACCGATGAAATTGAATTGATCGACCAGCCCTTATTGATGATCGCCGGGAGTAAGGCAGATACCTATTATATGACGGACAAAGCCTTTGAAAAGGCTGTCAATGCCAAGACCAAGGAGTTGTTCTTGATCAATGGGGCCACCCATATCCAAACCTATTGGAAACCGGAGTATGTGGACCAAGCGGTGGACAAACTGGAAGCATTTTATAGAAACAACCTTGAAATTTCCCAAAGCAATGAACTGTAGGCTGTATTTATGTTATGTCCTTATGGGTTTGGCCATGATCTCTTGTCAACAACGAAAGGATACTTCCGCTTCGATGGAGGGAGATGTGCAACACGAACGGGTGTTTGATAAGGGCAATAAGATCTCCAATGATAATTTTACTGGGACCGCTTGGTTGCAAATGTTGGTGGATGCCGATAGCATCAACCAGAACTCGGTGGGCAGTGTCACTTTTGAACCTGGCGCCAGGACCAATTGGCATTCCCATCCCAATGGTCAGATCATATTGGCCTTGTCTGGGAAAGGGTTTTACCAAGAGGAAGGGAGTCCGAAAAGGATCTTGAAGAAAGGGGATGCCGTTAAATGCCCTCCGAATACCCCACATTGGCATGGGGCGAGCACAGGCGAAGAATTCGTGCAGGTGGCCATCACCAGTAGGATAGATGGCCCGACACAATGGTTGGACAAGGTGACGGATGATACCTATCTAAAATAAGTCCTAAAGAAAACAGGAAGATGGCAAAACGCATGTTGGTCTTATGGGTATCGTTGTTGATGGTTCAGGGCCTGTCCGCCCAAAAAAGTTCCGTGGACTCCGAGCGGATATTGATCGTTTATCTTTCCCGTACAAAGAACACGAAGACCTTGGCTGAAATCATCCATGATAAAATGGGCGGGCGATTGGAAGCCTTGGAATTGGTGAACCCCTATCCTGAAAATTATAGGGCCATTGTGGAACAGGTGGCAGCGGAAAACAGAACAGGGTATTTACCCCCATTGAAAAATAGATTGGATATGGAAAATTACGATGTGGTGTTCCTAGGGTTCCCCACTTGGGGGATGCAGTTGCCACCACCCATGAAAAGCTTTCTCTCATCCCATGATCTAAAAGGAAAAACTGTCGTACCTTTTAATACCAATGGAGGGTATGGTATCGGAAGCTGTATCCAGACCATAAAGGAGCTTTGTCAAGGAAGTACCCTGCTCAAGGAGCTGTCCATCAAAGGGGGTAGTGAACGGGACGGTATTTACTTGGCGATCAAAGGGCAACGCAAGAAAGAAGTGGAGGGTATGGTCCAATCTTGGTTACATGCACTTCGAGTGTTATCAAAATAGAAAAAGGGAACTCCTATCCAAAATGGAAGGGGTTTGAATTTAGTAGGTCTTTTCGGCACAAATTATTTATTTTCATAAAAAACAAAGGATTATGGCAAATTTCAATCTGAACATCAATGGGAAGTCACATACGGTGGACGTAGATCCCAGTACCCCCATGTTATGGGTCCTACGGGACCATCTGAACTTGGTCGGGACCAAGTATGGCTGCGGTATCGCCCAATGTGGTGCCTGTACGGTCCATTTGGATGGTACGGCGACCAGATCTTGCATGTTGACGGTTTCCATGGTCGGCAATTCTGAAATCACCACCATTGAAGGTTTATCGGAAAATGGGGACCATCCCGTACAGAAGGCATGGTTGGAAGTGGATGTGCCCCAATGCGGGTATTGTCAGGCCGGACAGATCATGACGGCCTCGGCACTATTGCAGAAGAACCCCAACCCCAGTGATGAGGAGATAGAAATGGCCATGAACGGGAACATCTGTCGTTGTGGGACCTATATAAGGATCAAGAAAGCAGTGAAACTGGCTGCGGAAAGTAACACATAGACCATTAAAGGACAATAAGATGAGTGTAATGAAAACGCATATAGGGAGAAGGGCTTTTATCAGGAACACCAGTTTGGCCAGTGGTGGGCTGGTGCTTGGCTTTAGTCTATTGAATGCCTGTAAACCAAAGGACGTGAAGACCATGGCGGCCTTGGAAATGCCCAAGGAATGGTTTGAGATGAATGCTTTCCTAAAAATAGGGGATAATGGGGTAGTGACCATTATGTCTCCAAACCCGGAGTTTGGTCAAGGGGTAATTACCTCTATGCCCATGATCGTGGCGGATGAACTGGATGTGGATTGGAAAAATGTTTTGGTAGAGCAGGCCAATTTCGATCAAGAGGAATATGGATGGCAGTTCACTGGAGGCAGTCAGGGCATTAGACGTCGTTGGGAAGGCCTGCGTATGGCCGGGGCAACGGCAAAGCAAATGTTGGTGGCTGCGGCAGCGGAGACCTGGCAGGTTCCGGCATCTGAGATTACCGTTTCCAATGGAGTGCTGAGCCATACCGGTTCGGAGAGGTCCGCAGGCTATGGTGAGATGGCTTCAAAGGCTTCAAAATTGGAGGTTCCTGAAGAGGTTTCCTTGAAGGAAGTGAAAGATTTTACGATTATCGGAACTTCCCAAAAAAGTGTGGAGAACCAGAAAATTATTACCGGAAAACCTTTGTTCGGACTGGATTATCAGTTTGATGGGGCCCTTGTTGCCATGGTGGTCCACCCACCGGCATTTGGACTCCAATTGAAATCCTTTGATGGGTCGCGGGCCGAGTCAATGCCTGGCATCACAAATGTTTTTAAGATAAAGACCTTGGAAGAGGATTTTGCCAGGGGCTATTTTGATACCAATGCCTTTACCGATGTGGTCGCCATTGTGGGCAAGAGCACTTGGGAAGTGATGAATGCCAAAAAACAATTGGACGTGCAATGGGAGCCCATAGCAGGTTCCAAGTTTAAAATGGACCGTTTTGGTACCCAAGTGGATGTGGAGGTTCCCAGTGGACTGGAAAGTACGGAAGGCCATTATACCCAAATGGATGAAATGGCCACCAGATCGGGTACGACCACCCGTAAGGATGGAGATCCCGAGGGGGTATTTGCCTCAGCGGCCAAAACGTTGGAACGTTCGTACACTTGCCCTTTTTTGGCGCACAATTGTATGGAGCCCATGAACTTTTTTGCCCATGTGACCGAGGATATGGCCAAATTGGCCGGTCCTTTGCAGGCACCGGTATTGACCGCTCCGACCGTGGCGGCCCGATTGGGCATGCCCGTTGAAAATGTTGAGATAGAATTGACCCGAATGGGTGGTGGATTTGGAAGACGGGCCTATGGCCATTATGCCGTGGAGGCGGCCCTGATATCCAGAGAGGCACAGGCTTCTGTGAAGTTGGTCTATACGCGGGAAGATGATATGACCTTTGGTATTTATCGTCCTTCTTATCAGGCTACCTATAAGGCGGCTTTGGATGAGAATAACAATCTAGTGGCCTTTCAGGTCAAAGCAGGGGGTATCCCCGAAACACCCCTTTTTGCCAACCGGTTCCCGGCAGGTACCGTCGACAATTATTTGGCGCAACAGTGGGAAATCAATTCCAACATTACCATCGGGGCATTTAGGGCACCACGCTCCAACTTCATGGCAGGTGTGGAACAGGCCTTTTTGGACGAGGTGGCCGAATTGGCAGGGAAGGACCCCATTGAATTTCGATTGGAACTTTTACAGCGTGCCAAGGACAATCCGGTAGGGGAGAACAATGAGTACGATCCCGAACGTTTGGCCGGGGTATTGCGGTTGGTACGGGAAAAGTCCAATTGGTCCCAAGTGCCATCGGGTACCCATAGAGGCGTATCCGCTTATTTCTGTCACAACAGTTATGCCGCCCATGTGGTCGATGTGGTAATGGACGGGGAAACACCCAAAGTGGAAAAAGTGGTCTGTGCCATTGACTGTGGTATCGTGATCAATCCGGATGCCGCGGCGAACATGGCCGAAGGTGCCATTGTGGACGGCGTGGGAAATGCGATGTACGGGGAGCTTACCTTTAAAGACGGTAGCCCGCAACAAAAGAATTTTGATACCTATAAAATGATACGACATGCCGAGGCACCAAAACATATCGAGGTCCATTTTGTGAAAAACGAGGTAGATCCCACGGGAATGGGGGAACCTCCTTTTCCTCCTGTATTTGGAGCCTTGTCCAATGCCATCTATAAGGCCACGGGCAGAAGGCATTATAGACAACCATTTGCTACGGACAGACCTCCATTGGTCGGATAAGAGTATCGAATCTCAAACTATTAAATAAAACGGGTAACCAAAATTCTTTGTGACCATGACAACAACTTCTTCTGCACTATCAAGACGCTCTTTTATCAAAGGTTCAGCGCTTGCTGGTGGGGGTTTGTTGTTGAGTTTTAACTGGCTTGCATCCTGTAAATTGACCCCGGAAGAGGCCAGGGCCTTGCCCAAGGAATGGTTCCAGGTCAACGGATTTTTGAAGATCGGGGACAATGGTATGGTGACCATCATGTCCCCCAATCCGGAAGGAGGCCAAAATGTCAAGACCTCCATGCCCATGATCGTGGCGGAGGAACTCGACGTCGACTGGGACAAGGTCATCGTGGAGCAGGCCCCTTTGGATACAGAGGCCTTTTCCTTTCAGTTTTTAGGGGGAAGCCAAGCCATACGTCGTGGATGGAACGGTTTAAGGACGGCCGGGGCATCTGCGAGGCAAATGCTCAGAGAGGCTGCTGCACAGGCCTGGAACGTGCCGGTTGGGGAAATCGAAACTTCGTCTGGCACCCTTCACCATAAGGGCAGTGGCAAATCGGCCGGATATGGGGAATTTGCCAGTGCCGCGGCACAGTTACCTGTACCCGAGTCCGTGGCACTCAAGGATATTACTGATTTTAAGATCATAGGGACATCCCAAAAAAATGTGGATGCGAAAAAAATTGTGACCGGCCAACCCTTGTTCGGGATGGATACCCAGGAGGAAGGGATGCTTCTGGCCATGATCATTCATCCCCCAGCCTTTGGAATGAAATTAAAGTCCTTTGATGCTTCAAAGGCCAAGACCATGCCTGGAATCCGGGATGTATTCAAAGTGAAGGTTTTGGAGGATGATTATGTCCGACAGCATTTTGATACCTGTACTTTTTTGGAAGTAGTGGCCGTGGTTGGGGAGTCCACGTGGGATGTGATGAATGCCAAAAAGGCTGTTGAGGTTTCTTGGGAACCTTTTGAGGCCTACTCGGAGGAACGGGTACCCTACGGAGGTCCGGCGATGACCTTGAACATTCCCGCAGGTTTGGAGAACAGTGAAGATCATAGGCAAAGCATGGAGGAGATGGCAATGAAGGGAGCTACCGTTGCCCGAAGGGACGGAGACCCTGAAGCTGCTTTCCGTGGTGCGGACAAAGTATTGGAACGAACGTATACCGCACCATTTTTGGCCCATAATTGTATGGAGCCGATGAATTTTTATGCCCATGTCACCAATGAAAGTGCCCTGCTGAAAGGTCCCTTGCAAAAACCTGAACTTACGGAACATGCGCTATCGGAACGCTTGGGAATGCCCATAGAGAATATCGATATCCAGATGACCCGATTGGGTGGTGGTTATGGACGCAGGTCCTATGCCCATTGGCTCATCGAGGCTGCTTTGATCTCACGTGAGGTCAATGCCCCTGTAAAGTTGGTTTATTCCCGGGAAGATGATATGACAGGGGGCATCTACCGTTCCACCTATCATGCCACCTACCGTGCCGCATTGGACAAGGACAACAATTTGATCGGGTTCCATGTCAAAGCGGGAGGTATTCCAGAAAGCCCCTTGTATGCCAATAGGTTCCCTGCAGGAGCCGTGGAGAACTACCTTGCTGAAAGCTGGACCATCAATTCCAATATTACCATTGGTTCCTTCAGGGCGCCCCGTTCCAATTTCATGGCCGGGGTCGAACAGTCCTTTTTGGATGAATTGGCCGAATTGGCAGGGAAGGACCCCATTGCCTTTCGACTGGAGTTGTTGGAAAGGGCCAAGAACGATCCAGTTGGGGAACGAAATGATTACGATCCCGAACGCTACGCCGTGGTATTGGAACTGGTCAGGGAAAAGAGCCAATGGAAAGACGGTCCCTCTCAAGATAAAAGAGGGGTTTCCGCATATTTCTGTCACAATTCCTATGCAGCACATGTACTTGATCTGGCGGTTGACAATGGAAGACCCATGGTCCAAAAGGTTACCTGTGCCATTGATTGTGGTATTGTGGTCAACCCTGATGCAGCACAAAACCTGGCCGAGGGAGGTATTGTGGATGGAATCGGAAATGCCTTGTATGGAGAATTGACTTTTAAAGATGGGGTTCCGATGAAAAAGAACTTTGATACTTATCGCATGATTCGGATGACGGAGGCACCAAAACAAATCGAAATCCATTTTGTGGAAAACCAAATCGACCCTACAGGATTGGGAGAGCCCATGTTCCCACCGATATTTGCGGCCCTTGCAAATGCCCTTTACCAACAGACCGGCAAGCGACAGTACGACCAACCTTTTACCATTTGATTTTTGGATTGCTATTGTGGTCGGTCCATTTACTTTCCTTGAATTCTATTCTTTCCCTTTTTTATATAAGTGAAAATGGTAGTAATACCAGTATTTTATATACTTCTTAGGCAGACCCTCAGCCTTATTTTTGTAAAAAAAGGGTATGGAATCAAGGGTATTGGGAAAAGAAGGACTGGAGGTATCTTCTATTGGACTTGGATGCATGGGACTCAGCTTTGGTTATGGTCCCGCAACCGAAAGGGGACAGGGAATACGATTGATCAGGGAAGCCTATGAACAGGGCGTGACCTTTTTTGATACGGCGGAAGTTTACGGTCCTTTTGAAAATGAGCGATTGGTAGGGGAGGCTCTTGAACCCGTTCGGAATGAAGTAGTGATTGCCACCAAGTTCGGTTTTAAGGATGGTGATTCCAAAAAAGAGCTGGACAGTCGGCCGGTACGAATCCGGCAGGTAGCAGAGGAATCCCTAAAAAGATTGCGCACCGATGTCATCGATCTGTTTTACCAACACCGGGTGGACCCAAAGGTGCCCATGGAAGATGTGGCTGGGACGGTCAAAGATTTAATTAAAGAAGGTAAGGTGAAGCACTTCGGTCTTTCCGAAGCAGGGGTGGAATCCATTCGAAGGGCCCATGCCGAACAGCCCATTACGGCATTACAGAGTGAGTATTCGTTATGGTGGAGAGAACCCGAAAAAGAAGTGCTACTGGTCTTGGAGGAATTGCAAATCGGTTTTGTTCCATTCAGTCCATTGGGTAAAGGATTTTTGACCGGAAAAATTGATGCTAAAACAAAATTCTCCGAGAACGATTTTAGAAACATTGTTCCCCGGTTCTCCGAGGAAAATAGAAAGGCCAATCAAGGGCTGGTTGATGTATTGAATGCCATTGCCTTAGTAAAGGAAGCCACTCCTGCACAGATTTCCATAGCCTGGCTTTTGGCACAAAAACCCTTTATCGTTCCTATTCCAGGAACAACCAAACCACATCGTTTAAAAGAGAACATAGGGGCTGTCGATATAAAATTGACTGAAAAGGATTTGGCTGAACTGCAACAGGCCTTACTGGAAATCGACATTGTGGGGGATCGTTATCCTTCCCATTTGCAAAGCAGGGTTGGTAAATAGGGGAACGGTTCTTATGGATATTGGAAAGCAACATACAAAAACAACCCAATTAGTCCAACGTTTCCTGGGTCTATTGGAAAACCAATTCCCGGCGCAACGGAACCATCATTTGGAACGAAGACCTTCGTATTATGCGGAATGTTTGAAGGTGCATGTAAATTATTTGAACAAAGTACTAAAGCGTCACTTGGGTAAAACAACGACCCAGATGATCTCTGAAAGTGTTTTTAGGGAAGCAAAGCGATTGTTAAGGGAAACCCCTTGGAGCGTTACCGAGATTGCTTTTACCCTTGGTTTTTCGGAGCCCAACCACTTCAGTCATTTTTTTAAAAAAAGGGAAGGTCGATCGCCTGTCCAATTTCGTGGGGAATGATGCTATAAAACAGTACTTTTATCATAAGTCACCAAATACCTATCTGGAGATTGGTTCTTAAGGTGACTTTTGAACATTTTATTGTAGCTAATTTATTTTGAATCATGAAGTCCTTTTTTTATCTATGTCTTCTTTTTATTTCAATGAATGTCCATGGTCAAGATGCATCAAAAAATATTCCTGTGAATAAGGACCCTTCAAATATGCTTATCCGAATAGCGGAAATTGAAATTTTCAATGATTATATCGATCAGTACCTTGAAATATTGAAGGAGGAATCGGAAGCATCCGTTAGATTGGAACCAGGGGTACTATGTATCTATCCCATGCAGGAATCCGAACGACCCGATCAAATAAGGCTTTTGGAAATCTATGCGGATTCAACGGCCTATCAGTCCCATTTAAAAACGCCCCATTTTCTGAAATATAAGACCAGTACGTTGCATATGGTAAAGTCGTTGGCATTGATCGATATGAAGGCCATCGATGGGGAGAGTATGTCAAAGTTATTTGCCAAGATCAACACTCTGGATTAATGTCCTTCTCAAGCTTTTTTGGTTTTAGTACCTTGTAATTGTATGCTTTAGCTGGATAGGTCGGTCAATGTATACCACCTGCGGCGGATGAAAGTGAGAAGTGCAAATCAAGTGCACGAGATCAACTCATTTTGGTGCTGAAGTTAATGTTTATTTTTAATTTTTTTCCTCATAGATTCCCCTTTAATGTCCACCCTGTGCGCCGAGTGCACCAGACGGTCAAGGATGGCGTCAGCGATGGTTTTTTCCCCGATGACATCGTGCCATGCCTCGACGGGCAGTTGTGAGGCTATGATGGTGGATTTTTTGCCGTGCCTGTCCTCTATGATCTCCATCAATAAGTGCCTGGTGATGTTGTCCAACGGTTTCAGGCCGAAGTCATCCAGTATGAGCAGGTCCTGTTTTTCAAGCTTTCCAATGAATTTTAGATAGGACCCGTCCGCCTTTGACGTTTTGAGCAGGGTAAAGAGCTTGGCCGTGTTTAAAACATTTTGTTTTTAGGCAGCTTAATGTGAAAATTCGATCGGTTTTATAGAGTTGCAATGGCTTAATGCGACAGAACCAAAATTTATTTTTTGCTCAAAAAGCACTTATTCCAAATACTGCTTCAAAATTTCAATTTTAGTAGAGCTCCTTAACCGGTTCAAAGCCTTTACCTTTATTTGTCTTACCCTTTCTGTTGTGAGGTCTAAATGAAAGGCAATTTCTTCCAATCCCATGGAATCTTCTGCCCCAATCCCAAAGGACATTTTGATAATATAGGCCTCCCGGTAGGACAAAATCTCCAAAATATCATCGATTTCCAGCTGCAACGATTGATCTAACAACTTTTGTTCCGGACTAACAAACTCATTGGAATGCATTGTGTCGTGTAAACTTAATCCACCATCTCCGATCTTTAGGGGTTCATCCATGGAAAGGGGCCAAGAAGAGTGTTTTAAACAAATTTGAATTTCTGTTATTGAGAAATCGATCAGTTCTGAAATTTCCTCTGCCGTTGGCAACCTTTGATGCATTTGCTCGAAATGGGAAGAGACGTTGTTTATCTTGTTGATCACATTTATTTTGTTCAAGGGCAATCTGACCATCCTTGATTTTTCGGTAAGTGCCTGTATGATTCCTTGGCGTATCCACCATACCGCATAGGAAATGAACTTGAAGCCACGCGTCTCATCAAATTTGGATGCCGCCCTGACCAAACCAACATTCCCTTCATTAATAAGATCATGTAAATTTAGACCCCTTGATTGGTATTGTTTCGCCACGGAAACAACGAATCGCAAATTGGCCAACACCAATCTTTCCAGAGCCACATTATCCCCCTGTCTTATACGAACGGCCAGATCAACCTCTTCCTCTTCGGTAATCATCGGAATACGGCTTATATCACCAAGGTATTTGTTCAAGGAAAGGGTATCCCTTGCTGTAATTTGCTTTGAAATTGAAAGAGGTCTCATAGAGGTTTTGTTTTTCGTTAGACAATCGTCCTTACATAAATCAGGTTCCCATTGCCCTTTGGATTTTTCCTGGACCCTATTTCAATTTGACCGATGGATTTGACCAAAGGTGTCAACTTTTTAAAACCGTAATTCCTAGCATCAAAATTGGGCTGTTTCTTTTGCAATAATGTGCCCACCTCGCCCAGGAAGGCCCAACCTTCCTCATCCTCCACATCGGCAATGGTGGAAAGAATAAGATCGATAACCTTTGGGGTAATCTTATCAATTTTGCTTTTCTCATTTTTCTCTGGGGCGTTGGATTCCCCTATCTGAGTCTTATGAAGTATCTCAAGGTATATGAACTTGTCGCATGAAACGATAAAGGGATCTGGGGTCTTTCGTTCCCCAATACCAAACACTGTCATCCCTGCCTCTCTTAGCCGTATGGCCAGCCGCGTAAAATCACTGTCGCTGGAGACCAGTGAAAACCCATTCACCTTTCCAGAATATAGAATGTCCATCGCATCGATGATCATAGCACTGTCCGTTGCATTCTTGCCGGTGGTATACCCATATTGTTGCACAGGGGTAATGGCATTTTTTAGAAGGACATCCTTCCATTTTCCCAAACTTGGCTTTGTCCAATCACCATAAATTCTCTTAATGCTTGGATTTCCATATTTGGCAATCTCTTCCAACATTTCCTTCACATATTTGGAAGGAATGTTATCACCGTCTATTAGGACGGCTAGGTTTAAATCTTTGTCCATAAAATCACTCCTCATTCTTTTTTAAATATTCCTTTCTATGTATTGCCTTTTTCAGATTCTCCCTCTTCTCCTCGGATTTTTTGGTAAACTCCTTGTTGTCCCTGATACGTTTCAACTGTTGGGTGTTCCTCACCTTGTTCCTATACCTTTTTAAGGCCCTTTCTATGTTCTCGCCTGGAACTATCTTAATTATCAGCATATTGTTCTTGTTATTAATAATTATTTAAAAAATGCCATTAAGGCCAATAGTTGCACATTGGACTCTTTTCAGAGAAATGGCGGATTCCCTGGCATATACAACTTTGGACTTTGACCTATCTAGGCTGGCCTTTAAAATGTGAATATTGGTTCAAGCAAAAAATAACTAAGAAGTGGCCCTTTGGGAATTGTAAATGGGAAAAGAGAGGGCAATCTTTTTATTTAAGGATTGGAGCAATCATCGTCCATAACCCGTGATGCGCTGTAAAGGAAAGGATTTAAATTGGAACTGAACTCGTTTGTTCTGTTTATTTTATGATAAGGAATAATCCTATTTTCAATGTGAAAAATCATTTTTTGATTCCAATGGCAATTCAATCTGTAAAACAATTCGCACCTCAAAATACTTATTTTCAACAATTAACACAGTATTGGGGAATGCTGACCAAATAAATAGTAAGTTTGTGAGGTTAAAATTCAGAAAGCCCAAGTCAATTTAGTCTTCGCAGATCCTCGATTCATTTTCAGCTCTCTTCTTTTTAATTTATAACGTAGTCAAATATTTTAAGCCAAACGTTAAGGATGGTGACGCCTGTGTGGATTAGGGCAATAATGTAACGGTCCCCATATTTGGATAATTCTTCAACATGCCCAAGCCAATTGCGCTTATCAATTATCCCTTTATATCATATGCGTGAACAAGACCGAACCGCAATTAACGGCACTAACAAGCCAAGATTTTCAAAAAGTTCAAATTCTGATTTTTCAAAAACCCTGAGAAACCGGGTCAGCACCTATTTTAAAACAAACAATATCAGTAGACATGCCAACAAGAGTATGGTTTTGAAGACCATGGTCATGCTCACTGTTTATTTTGTCCCCTTGATTTTCATAAACATAGGGATGGTTACCGCTCCCTTGTTACTTTTTGGTCTTTATATCATAAGTGGAATAGGAATGGCGGGAATAGGAATGGGCATTATGCACGATGCCATCCATGGATCTTACTCCAAAAATCAAAAAGTGAACACATATCTTGGGTACACCATGAACCTCATAGGTGGTAATGCCGCTGTTTGGAAAATCCAACACAATGTACTCCACCATACCTATACCAATATAGAGGGGGCAGACGATGACATTAACGCTCCTTTTTTTCTTCGATTCTCCCCACATGCCAAAAAAAATGGACTACACAGGTTCCAATACTTGTATGTATGGTTCTTTTATGGTCTATCCACGGTCTCTTGGATAACCACCAAAGATTTCATAAGACTCGATCGGTACCGGAAAATGGGGTTTTTCAACAAAAAGAATGGTTACAGAAATGCGCTCATGAAGATTGTTGGATGGAAGTTGATCTACTTTTCGTATGCCTTGATCATACCTTTGTTTGTTGTTCCCCTGGCCCCATGGATCATCATCCTGGCCTTTCTCAGCATGCATTTTGTTACAGGTCTACTGATAAGCATCGTATTTCAAGTGGCGCACATCATGCCGAACACGGAATTTCCACTGCCTAATGAAGATGGGATGATTTCAAGTGACTGGGCAGACCACCAATTGGCCACAACAACTAATTTTTCTCCCAAGAGCAGGATATTTTCATGGCTGATTGGCGGGTTGAACTATCAGGTGGAGCATCATCTATTGCCCAATGTCTGCCATATACATTATAGAAAAATATCTGGTATCGTAGCGGATACTGCCAAGGAATTTGGGATTCCTTATAATACAAAAAGAACATTTATCGCCGCCATTATCGACCATGTTGGAGTTTTACGAAAGTTAGGGAAGGTACAACCTGTTCATACCTGATAGAGGGGTGATAATAAAACAACAAATAAAAACAAACATTGAATAGAATATTAATATTAAACATAAAGTAATGCGAGAAGGAACAGTAAAATTTTATAACGAAGCAAAGGGTTTTGGTTTTATTCAGCCCAATGACTCCAATGATGATGTATTTGTGCACCAAAGTGGTCTCATAGATAAGATCCGTGAAAACGATAAGGTGAAATTTACAATGGAAAGAGGCCAGAAGGGCATGAATGCCGTAAATGTCGAATTATTGATCAGTTAGATTCTATAATCCAAGTACAATAAAAACCATCTTTTAAAGATGGTTTTTTTATGGGAATTTTTTCCAATTCATCGTAAACCCTTTACCAAAAAAGAACAGGCCTCGGTAACCTTGGAATTCTGATCTGTCATATACTGATCAAGCTAAAAAAAATGCCAGAACAGTTGTGCAAACTGAAATGAAAAGAGTGGTTGAATTGAAAGTGCCATATAACAAATTATGGGCCAATTTTCCTCCAAGTTTCATGGAATGATCATAGTAATTGTATTGGTGTTTTTCAATCATAAGATATCTATAAAACCCTCTAATACCTCCAATTATGAAGTGAATCAATATAAACTTAGTGATTATCGTCTCCATGTTTAAATCCAATGATGATCAATTATCTGTTCCTAATAACATCTCCCACACCAATAAAGGGAATGGCGCCTGCACCTGTTACTTGGGGCAAGATCCCATTCCATTTTTCTATGGCCTTAAGGTTTGCTTCTATCTTCCTGAGTTCGATTAGGTCGGGTGAAATATTCATTTTCTGTAACCGAAGTGCCTCTGCTTCGGCAGTTGCTGCAGCAATGGTCTGCTCCGCTTCGACTTTTATCCTATCCAGGTCCCTTTTTGCCTTCAATGCATTTTGTTCAGCGGTTTGTTTTGCCTCAATCGCATCGGTAAACGTCTGGGAAAAACTAAATGAGATGATAGAAAAGGCATCAACGGATATGTTCGAAACAAGCAATCTAGAAGTAAGGGCTTCTTGCATTTCCGAGCTTACCGCCGGTCTTTTGGTAATCAATTCTTCTGCGGTATACTTGGCCGACACTGCTTTCATTACCTCTTGAATGGCAGGGTCGATAATACGCTCCTTAAATTCCACCCCAATGGTTTGATAGACCAAATTAGCTTTATCGGGTATAATGTGATAATTAAGTGCAACAGATAAATCCACATCCTGAAGATCTGAGGATGAAGAAGCGGCATCTGTCATGATTTTTTGAATTTTCACATCCATGGGAATCACAGTTTGTACTACTGGTATTTTGAAGTGAATCCCTTCATTCAATACCTTATCCTGTACCGCCCCGAAATTTTGGACAACACCTCTTTCACCTGCCCCAATCTGCACCCATGGTTTAAATACAATTAGGAGTACCGCCAATATGGTAATAATGAACAAATTTCTCCATTGACTCTTTTTCAGTGCATTTTTTATTTCTCTTATAGGGTCATTATCCATAGTAATTGTGTTTAATTGCAAAGATGGGATTTCACATCCCCAAACTGTTACACCGAACCAAACCAATCTTGCATAAATCACAGATTGTCCAATGGGGGCAAAAAACTATCTGTCCATTGTCTGATCCCTTGAAAGCTTATTTTATTTACATTATCGGGCCATAAATGGCATATTCCTTTTCTTTTCCAATGGCCCACATGACATCACCATAATCAAAATGCCAATATTCTTTAAGATCACACACAAAATCTTCATCTTCAAACAATCCGATCAACAGGGCCCTATTCTTCTTCGCTTCAGGGCCAATGCCCGGGTGATAGGGGTAACATTGCTTTGAGAGCTTGATTTCCAGCCCAGTATTCGTTCCAAAGTCCATGACACAATCTTGAACGGCATCATAGATCAATGCATCTATTGCACCGCCTGTGGTATGCATTGACTCTTTGGGCGGAGCAATAAAATGGCTGACCATCTCTTCGATCTCTTTCAAAGACTTTTCAGGATGCGTCCTTTGCATTCTTCCAAAGGATATAAATTTGGTTTCCCAAAGTAGCTGTTGATGTTCAAAGGACCTCCATGCAGAACGGATGATCAAGGTTTTATTTTGCGCATGTAATCGTTGACTTATACGGGCTATTTTTTCGATCATATCCTCCCGGACGAGATATTGATAATCATCCATGAACGAAGGTTCAAAAATCAAATCAAGACCTGTCTCTTTTAAGCTTTTAAGGGCGGTGTGATTTTCCCGGATCGGAATGGTCGGGGCCAAGATCTTGTTTCGGGCATCTTTGGCTTCCACAGCTTCACAATACTTCTTGGCATTCATGATAGTTGACATGGTTTTTTGTTATGTGTGTGGAGTTCAGTCCTCTCAAGAGGGCATTGTAGTCAAGGTCGAATGTCACGGTATCCCCCACCTTTAAATTTGCCTTATTGTTATCTACCACAATATGATCGCTACTTGCCCCTAAAATGGTCACATCTTGTTTTGGTACAATTCCTGAAACCAAAACATCCTGTTGGCCAATACCTAAAATGGCCCTGTACATCAAGCCCAAATTTTTGAAACGGGGGATTTCACCGTTCATGTTTTGATAGGCTTTACCATAAGGTTTTGATGGTTTTTGTTTTGCCTCTATTACCTCGGTCACAAGGGTAAATATATCGGTGAAAAGCCCAGGGATGGGTTCCCTGCAAAGTGCTTCCCTACCCAGAAAAATGGATTCTCCCAAACGCAAACTGTTAATTCTGCCCAGTTTTTTTGACGATTTGAACCAATGATAGTTTGCGGAGTTCCCCCCGGACACAATATCCAGGGAAATATTGAACTTGTTTTCTAAATGTACAGCTATGGAGGATAGCTCGGTCATCTTATCAAGGTCGGGGGCTATTCCATTGAAACACGCAAGGTTTGTACCGATCCCAATCAAGACAATTCCTTGCAAGCCAACCACTGCTCGTACCATATTCTCCATTTCCGAAGGCATGATTCCTTCACGCAGATCTCCAAGTTCCACCATTAGGATCACTTTATGGATACTATGATTTTTCAAGGCATGCTTTGAAAGTTCCTTGAGCACTATGAGTTCCGAATTCAAGCTGATATGTGCATGGGCGACCACTTTCTCCACTTGGCTGAGTGCGGGTGACCTGAGCAACATGTACTGTGCCCTTATACCGGCTTTACGCATTCTCAATATGTTTTCCAATCTGGAGTCCGCAAGGATCTTGATGCCATTGTCCACCAAGATCCCAGCGATGGTCGGATCTCCACCAATGACCTTGGTTACACCTATTATCTTGATGCCCTTGGAGCCATATAGTGTTGTCAATTTTTGGACGTTATATGCAATTTTCGCAGAATCGATATCTATTCTCGGAAGGTTCAAACGGGCACCGATTCCCTTGCAAGCTCCGGAAATGTCCGGAGCAATGCTTTTACCAATTTATCGCACCCATACTTCAAAACATCCGTGACGGGCAGATTAAACTCGGATTCATATCGCTTAATGAATTGGCTTATTTCGGCATTGTCCATCTTTTCATGGTTGATGGTAATGGCCATAACCCTGGCTTTGGAGAACATCTCTATCATTTCGATCTCACCTACCAGCCCCAACATTGGAATTTTCGGATAATCACAATAGCTTTTTCGCTTGGGGGGGTGTTGTAAAATAATGGCATCGGGCATTGCACCTCGCAGGATGGCGCTAGAAGAGGTAAATGCGGGATGGCTCAACGCCCCTTGACCTTCCACTACAATGATATCGGGTTCCTCTTTCTCACAGGCATTCAGAATGGCATGCTCAACTTCTCCCGTGGCAAACCCAGAGGTCAGTACGTCCACTGCCACCCCATATTCGGAACCTTGGAGGAGGCCCGTTTGACCGGTGGTGACAAAAACGGCATTCAAGCCTTCATTCCGAAGCGCCTCCACCAAAAACAAGGCAGTGGTTCTTTTGCCGACCGCACAATCAGTTCCCATGACCGTTACGATCGGAACCTTTATGTATTGGATATGTCCAGTAAAATTGTGGAGGATTTCACGTGCGGGCGGCTTTCGCACATCTTGGATGGCCACTCCATATTCATGGGCCATTTGGGCAAATTGCGGGTCATCGTTGAAAAATTCGGGAAGGCCATTAACGATGTTCATCCCATTTTTGATAGCCATAAAGATAACCTCTCTTTGTTCATTGCTTAAAAACGAAGCGAGTGGTGCGATACCATAGATAAAGTATTTTGGGATCCTGCCCAATTCTTCCAATGCACTTTCAATGCTCTTAAAAATTGGAATTGTGTTTTTCACGCCATCAAGATACTCTCCTGCATCTTGTCCGGCTTTGGTACTGTCCACTACCCCAACAATGGCATACTTTTCCGATTGCCTAATGAGTCCATTGGCCACTTTGCCGTCTATATTCCCAAATTCACTTTCACAATAAACCAATGCGCTTTCTTTCATAATGTCAGTTGTTCAACTTTAATAGTAGATAGAGTACCTATATACGGTCTAAGCTCGCTATCGAAATAAACCAGTTCATTTGCGGCAGTGTTGTTCTGGATGGCACAGTAATAGACCTTTCGGACATACAATCGTACAACAAGAATGACACTGGGCCTTACCTTTGCATAAACAAGGTCTCCTTTTTTATATCTTTTTTCCATGTAATCCTTTTTCATTGTATATGCTTTTGTGTAGATGAAATAAACGGGTCATTCATTTTTTATAGTGGTACATAGCATCTTAAACTTATGATTTGCTTCAAAGGAGCAGGGTATAAATGCAGGGATAATTATGGAATCCCCTCTCCGCATAAAAGTAGAATTACCGTTTATGACCACCTCGGCCTTTCCTTCAATGATATGGATGAATCGAACAAAAGGGGATTCATTATGGGACAAAACCTTGCCAAAATCAAATGCGAATGCTTGTATGATACAGTTGTTCTGGACACTTATGTTTTTTACCACGATGGCATTGGAATTGAACTCCAGTATATCCGCTAGGTTAAACGTCTTGGATTCCTCAAATTCACCCTTTTCCATAATTAAATAATTTAATATTGGTCCCTTCCTGCTATTCCGACCTATTTTTGGCGTTGCGCTTGGCCTTTTTTGCCGCCTTTTTTTCTTTAGGGGTCTTTGAAGGTGGTGTTTTTCCCGACTTTTTCTTTCCTTCTCTTTCTTTTGACATAGTGTGTTTATTTAAGTTGTCATTGCTTCATGGCAATGTGCTTGCCAGCATGAGCATTGTTATGAACAGAATAAAATAGATGACACATTTTCTCACAACTCAATGTTTATTGTTGGCTTGGGATAATTGGAATGGTTGGGACAATGATTGCAAAATGTTCTTTTGGGCTGGAGGAAAGTAACACCAAGAAAAAAGAGCAGTGTTTTTTAGTTCCTGCTCTTTTTTGGGCTTCTAAAAATTTAAAAGCACGTATCAACAAATTAAATTGCTTCAATGCATCGGAGCCAACAATACATTAAAGATTACTTTCAATCATTTTTAATTCGAATCAACCCAGGTACTAAACTTTTGTGCAATTCATTTTCTTCTTCATTTTTTAATCTTAGTCCTTCAATGATCGGATTGGAAAGACTGAGAAGTTTTCCTAGAATCCCTTTAACCGATATATTTTTTTCAAATATGTCCATATAATAGTTTGTTACCATACTGATCATATTGCCAGCAATGAATAAAGGTGCGATGGAATTAGGTGGGGTTTGCTATATAAATAATTATAAACTTTACATATATCACAGGTTTTCCAAGTTTTGTGTCCTTTTTGCCTTTAACTTTTTATAATAGGAGGGTGTGAGACCGGTGACTTTTTTAAATTGATTGGAGAGATGTGCGGAGCTACTATAATGAAGTTTATATGCTATTTCGGTAAGATTGAGTTCGTCATATAAAAGCAACTCTTTTACTCTTTCGATTTTGTGCTTAATGATATAATGCTGTAAAGTGATTCCTTTCACCTCTGAAAACGTGTTGGACAAATACGTGTAGTCATATCCTAATTTTTCACTTAAATACCCGGAGTAATTGGTTTTTGGAATCTCATCGGTATGATGGATCATTTCAATTATTACATTCTTGATTTTTTCAATCAATATGCTCTTTTTGTCATCCAATAATTCCAATCCAGACTTCAGCAGATTATTTTTGAGTTGGATTCTCTTTTCATGGGTAATTTCCTCCTTAGTTTCCACCATGCCCAGATTCAATGTAACATAATCCAGTCCCAACTTTGTCAATTCTTCATTTACCAACATTTTACAGCGAAGACTGACCATGTATTTTATATATAATTTCATTCATTTATTTTGAATGGTCTTTCTCAATTCCAAGGATTTGATCAATAAACTTTTGACTGTCTAAATTTTCTCAAACACCAACCGATAATGGTCCATTATTTCCTTTTCAAAGCATATTTTGTTCGGGCTGATCTTGAAGACGGCCACTTGATGTCTAAATTCCCTGTCCATAACGTATTTGGGTACTAGGGATAAGTAGAGCCAATATTTTTTCAGGTTGAACTTCCTGAACTTCTTTCGCCATTGGCTTATCGTCTCAATATAGTCCAGTCTACCACTACTTTGCGAGATCAATTTAAAGTTTGGTTCTGCATTTCGTATCACCATTTCTGGGCCGTAGGGCAACCATGAACCCGGAAATTCTTTGACCATTAGTGCCATGACATGGGCCGCGGAGCCTTTTTTGGCCTTGACGTCCAGTTCTTCAAAATCGATCATGTTTTTGCTAAACGTCATGGTCTGCATGTAGAACCTACCTCCTTTTGGCAATAAATCATTAAGGGTTCTGAAAAAATCACTATATACCTTTTCTTGATTCCCCTCTTTCCACTCCTCAACCGAACAAAAATGTTCTAAACCTCCTATACAAGTTATGGCATCAAAGGTTCCAAAATCTTCCGGTTTTACATACCGGCAATCCTTTACAAACACATTTAGTCCATTTTTTTGGCATGCCTCCGCTTGACCCTTCGATAAGGTCAATCCAATACTGATTGCCCCCCTTTCCTTTGTGATAAAATGGGAGAATGGACCCCAGCCACAGGCCATATCCAACACCTTGCTTTCCCCATCTATATTGAGGCTGTCCGCTATAAACCTGTTCTTTTCCTTTTGCGCCTCCTCCAAGGACATGGAAAAATCACCATCGTACTTGGCACCGCTGTAATCTGCGGTTTCACCCATGCTTAAACGGAATATTTTGTCTATGGTGGTGTACGTAAAATCCAAATCTGCCTTGTCTGCCATTCTATTAATTTTAGGTTTAATTACTCATTTCCACAGCACAGCATCGCAAAACATTATGTTCTCGAATTATGCTACAGATGTCACTTCTATGCTAAAACATCAAAGCTTATAAAGGAAACACAACTTTATTTTTGATTCCCTTACCCTGAAGAATTGTGAAATATTTGTAAATAGATGTGTAAAAAACCTTTTCTCTACGGGCAATAAGATAGTAGTAAGACTTTAGAAAAGGGTTTGAACAAAATATATTCTTCTAAAGATAGGCATTAAACTGTTCTCTCTAACCATATATCATGGCAACATTCAAAATATCAGTTATCAATTGAGATAAAATATAACAGCCACAGTATTACACTTCTAATGCTGAGATCATAATTACGCTTTACTGCCGATAATTAAATTGTTATACGGTTAGGACTTTTCTTTTTCCACTTAATATAAGAGTGTTCTTGGGTTAAAATCAAGAGTTTCAAGTAACTATTTCAGTTTTTAATTAGTTGAAATTGTATGCTTTAACATAAAAACATAATTTCAGCACAACATAAAAATATAATATTGGCCCAGAAAGGGACTACTGTTGCAAAAATCTTATCCAATTAGGGGTTAATTTACTTAAACATCCATTCAACATTTTTTTAGTACTTTAAACAAATCATTGGGGGTCAAATTATATCCTCCAGAGCTCTTTTTTGGGTTTGTTGTGCAAATAGGTGCGCAAGCTTTGAAAAGTTTTGTAAGTAATTGAAATACAGTGTATTGGCTTTCCTATAATAGGTCTGCCACCCCGACGAATATGATATTGCTTGGATACAAGCGATATCATATTTAATTGAAAGCCAGAAAATATATATTTTCTGGCTTTTTTTGTGCCCAAATTTGACCAAGGATAAAGGTGTCCTATAGGGTGTCCAGTTTTTATCCAATATCTCCAAACCTTACGTCAATATTGGGATTCAGAGTTTTGGTTCTAATCCCTTCAGGTTTTTTGTTTTTTTATGCATATCGTTTGAATTCATTTAGAACCATCTGAAATCATATCAAACATGTTCCCATCGGGAGCAAACACTTACAGTTCTTGTTGTGACTTTAAATAACTTTTAGGACCATTTTTCTAGTGTTTTGACTTTCACAGTATTCGCACTCTAAAAGGTTGCAACATGCAGAAAAACAATTCTTCTAGGTCCCTCAATATTAAGCTAAGGTATTCAGGTTTGAATAGGTTGAAGTTTAATAAAATTTCACAAAACTAAGGGTATACAAAATCTGTATTGTCTTTAATACAAATAACAAACTATCAATTGTATAGGGAATTTTGTACATCACACAGTTCTATATGCATAGTATGAGGTTATTTATTAGGAATATATATGTTTTTCAAATACAATTTCAATTAAGCGCCGATGAGCAATAAAATTACAGGATACCCAATTCAAATACTGCTCTGTGCTTTTTTTACCTTGTTTTATCCCAAAGGTATAGCACAGACCACAAAAACTAATAAGCCCAATGTAATTGTAATCCTTACTGATGATCAAGGGAGTGTGGATTTAAACAGCTATGGGGCCGATGATCTTTATACTCCAAATATGGACCGTTTGGCCAAAGAAGGTGTAAGATTCACGCAATTTTATGCCGCTGCCCCGGTCTGTTCACCTTCACGTGCTGCCCTGTTGACGGGCAAGACAAACTTAAGGGCAGGACTGCCGAATAACGTGCCCATTCCTGAACATGCAAAAAGTGCCGGACAATACGGCCTGCCTACCAATCAGGTAACCATGGCTGAAATGTTAAAAGAAAACGGCTATTATACTGCTTTGATTGGAAAATGGCATTTGGGACATAGGGATGAAAACTTACCGAATGCACAGGGATTCGATCATTTCTTTGGCCATGAAAGAGGATGTATTGACAATTATTCCCATTTTTTCTACTGGAACGGGCCAAATAAACATGATTTGTATCGAAACGCCGAGGAGGTATATTATCCTGGAGAACATTTTTCGGATTTGATGGTTCGGGAAATCAAAGAAGTTATTGGTCAAAACCAAGAGCAACCTTTCTTTATATATTGGGCATTTAATGCACCTCACTATCCTTACCAAGGCACACCAAAGTGGTTGGAGCGCTATAAGGACTTGCCTACTCCTAGAAAGGAATATGCCGCATTTGTTTCCAATACCGATGAGAAAATAGGGGAAGTATTAGATTATTTAGATGAAAATGGCCTTACGGATGATACCATAGTTATTTTTCAATCAGATCATGGACATTCGAGGGAAGCACGTGCTTTTTACGGAGGAGGAAATGCTGGCCCTTATCGTGGAAGTAAGTTCAGTTTGTTTGAAGGGGGCATTCGGGTACCTGCTATTATTAGGTACCCCAAATTGATTCCGGCCAATGAAATTAGGAATCAGCTTTCCATGGAAATGGATTGGTTCAGAACCATAGCAGAGCTTACAGATTCGAAGTTTGATGAAAGCATCGATGGTAAAAGCTTGATGCCCGTCATCAAAGACGTAAGCAAGCCGTCCGCCCATGAGGTTGTTTATTGGCAGTTTGGAAATTATAGTGATGTAAAATCCCAGTGGGCGGTCCGAAAAGGACCTTGGAAACTCATAGGTAATGTGTATGAACCTATGGGTAAGGAAAAACCCTCAAACCTACCCTCGTTGTATTTGGTCAATTTAGAGAGGGACATTGCGGAGAAAAAAAACTTGGCAGCATCTAATCCTAAGGAGCTTACGGAGTTGCTCAAGCTTCATAAGGAATGGTTGAAAGCGGTAAAAAATGAAATGGTAAAATAAAATACTCTTTATAAAAAGACTTAGAATTCATGCAAATAATCGAGAATTCCACGGTTTACGATGCCATTATTGTAGGTTCCGGGGCGGGCGGCGGTATGTCCGCCAAGGTGCTTTCGGAAGCTGGGCTAAAGGTAGCCGTTGTAGAAGCGGGCCCGTTTTTTGATCCGGCAAAACCGGAGCATCAAACCCAGTTAAAATGGCCGTACGAAAGCCCGCGCAGGGGCAAGAGCACACGTTTTCGTCCTTTCGGTGATTTTGATGCAGCCTATGGAGGCTGGGATATCGAAGGAGAGCCCTATACCCAGAAGGACGGTACCAAGTTCGAGTGGTTCCGCTCCAGGATGCTGGGGGGCAGGACCAACCACTGGGGACGTATCTCGCTCAGGTTCGGGCCAAAGGATTTTAAGCACAAGGATGTGGATGGCCATGGGGACAACTGGCCCATTAGCTACGATGATGTAAAGCCTTATTATGACAAGGTGGATAAGATGATCGGGGTATTTGGTACCAATGAGGGGTTGGACAACGATCCCGATGGTTTCTTTTTGCCCCCGCCAAAACCAAGATTGCACGAGCTGTTTTATATCAAAGGCGCACGGAAGACCAATATTCCGGTGTATCCTTCCAGAATGTCCATGCTCACCAAAAAGATAAACAATGATCGTGGGGTCTGTTTTTATTGTGGACAGTGCAACCGCGCCTGTCAGGTATATGCGGATTTCTCCGCTGGTACTTGCTTGATTTTCCCGGCACAGAAGAACGGTGGTCAAATAGACCTGTTCGTCAATTGTATGGTCCGTGAGGTAACCACCGATGAAGAGGGAAGGGCCACTGGGGTGTCCTACATCAACAAAGAGGACAGAAAAGAATACAAATTGAAAGGGAAAGTTGTGGTGCTAGGAGCTTCGGCCTGTAGTTCCGCACGGATACTTTTAAATTCCAAGAGCAAGCAGCACCCGAACGGATTGGGCAATAGTAGTGATGTTGTCGGTAAGTATCTACATGATTCCACCGGGGCCGATAGGGCCGCCTTTATCCCGGACCTAATGAACCGGAAGGTATCGTATAACGAGGACGGCGTGGGCGGTATGCACGTATATTCCCCTTGGTGGGGCGACAATTCCAAATTGGATTTCCCTCGAGGTTACCATATCGAAGTTTGGGGCGGCATGGGCATGCCGAGCTATGGGTTCGGTTTCAATGCGAACGAGTTCAATAAATTCTTCGGGACCAAGGTCGGTGGCTATGGCGATGTACTCCGCTCCGATGCCAAAAAATACTATGGTGCCGTAGTGGGCATGGCCGGTCGTGGGGAGTCCATTGCGCGCAGGGACAACTATTGTGAGATAGACCCGACCACTGTGGACGAGTTTGGGATACCCGTACTTCGGTTCCATTATAAATGGTCGCAGTACGAGATCAACCAGGCCAAACATATGCAGGACACCTTCGAGGAGATATTGATCAATATGGGAGGGGAGCCGTTGGGCGACAAACCGGCCAAGGACACCAATTATGGCCTGCACAATCCCGGTAACATCATCCATGAGGTGGGTACCACCCGTATGGGCGACAATCCCAAGACATCGGTAACCAATAAATACCAACAATTGCACGATGTGGACAATGTGTTCATTGTGGATGCCGGACCATTTACCTCCCAGGCGGACAAGAACTGTACTTGGACCATATTGGCACTTTCCATGAGGGCCTCGGAATATATTGTGGAGCAATTGAAACAACAAAACATATAAGGCATGGACAGAAGAAAAAGTTTAAAATCGATAGTACTGGGTTCCGTGGCCGGTGGATTGGCGGTGCATGGGTGCAAACCCTCTACGGTGACTGAAGAATTTGTGGAACCCCCCAAGATCAATTACCCAGGCAGGGTCTCATTGGAAGAAGAGTTGATCGAGGAACTCACGGACGAACAGTTCCTGAATCCACACGAGATAGAGACACTTACCATTTTGTGCGATCTGATATTGCCGCCTTCACAAGAGTTTAAAGGCGCATCGGATGCGGACGTGGTCAGTTTTATAGAGTTTATGGCCAAGGATGTGCCGACCTACCAGCCCAACATCCGTGGAGGGCTGATGTGGCTGGACCATAATTGCAATACCGAGAATGGCGTGGAGTTTAAAGCAGCGACTGTAGAGCAACAAAAGGCCATTTTGGACGGGGTCGCTTTCTATGACCCCGAGACTCCCGCCAACGAACGCCCGTTCGAGGTCAACTTCTTTTCATTAATCCGAAATTTGACCATGACCGGTTTTTATACCAGTAAGATCGGGATTGAGGAGATCGGGTACAAGGGCAACCAGCCCAATGTTTGGGATGGAGTGCCAGACGATGTGCTGGAACAGCACAGCGTATCCTATGATGAGGAATGGCTGGCCAAATGTGTGGACCAGAGCAAACGCGGTATTATTGCCGAATGGGACAAGAAAGGTAATCTTATCAGCTAATACAATTGAAGAAGCGGCCAGACTTGATTTTAAGTTAAAAAGTTTATTTGGTTTAGTATTTGAGCAGTACAGGGAGATACGGTCCACAGTGGCTGTGTCTCTTCTACTGTTCTTAAATCCCGAATATCATTTTTTATCTCGGTCTTTAGTGCTCAAATTAAACCTTAACTATTATACTTTATGCATAGAACACAAAATTTGAGGATGTTGCCAATAATCATATCGGTATTCATAATCGGCAGCTGTAAAAATAAAAATGACCATTCCATACAGGGAAATGAAAAGGTTCTCGAAGGTGAAAAGAAAAATATCGATTCATCCATATCTACTCCAGAGGGCATGGTTTGGATTCCTAGAGGGGAGTTCAAACAAGGCGCTGTACATGGGGATACTATGGCCATGATGCATGAAAAGCCTGCCCATAAAGTAGAGGTGGATGGTTTTTATATGGACGTTCATGAGGTTACCAATAAGCAGTTTTCCAAATTTGTTGGGGAAACGGGATATATTACAGTAGCGGAGCGGAAAATTGATTGGGAGGAGATGAAAAAACAACTTCCTCCTGGCACGCTGAAGCCTCATGACTCTATCTTGCAGCCTGGCTCATTAGTGTTCAAGAAAAGTAAGTCCAGAGTACCAAATCTTTATGATTATTCACAATGGTGGGAATGGAAGATAGGTGCCAATTGGAAACATCCAAATGGACCGGAAAGTTCTATTGAAGAAAAGGAAAGTTACCCTGTAGTGCACATTGCATATGAAGATGCCCAAGCTTATTGCAAATGGGCTGGGCGCCGACTACCGACCGAAGCAGAATGGGAATATGCTGCTAGAGCCAAGAATTCGGATGGTAAATTCTTCTGGGGAGACGACATAAAACAACTTAGTTCCCATGCCAATTCTTGGGAAGGCGAGTTCCCTGTTGAAAACACCCAAAAGGATGGATTTGAGCGCAGGGCACCGGTAATGAGCTATCTAAAAAATGATTTTGGTCTCTATGACATGGCTGGAAACGTATGGGAATGGACTAGTGATTGGTACAATACGGAATACTATAAAATGCTGGCATCTAGCGGTCAAACCACTAAAAACCCCCGTGGGGCAAAAATAGCTTTCAATTCAAATAACCCTTATGTCCAAGAAAAAGTTATTAAAGGAGGTTCTTTTCTTTGCAGTGCTTCCTATTGTGCAAGTTATCGTATTTCAGCAAGAATGGCAACAAGCCCAGATTCCGGAATGGAGCATTTAGGTTTTAGAACTGTTTATATTCCAAATCCAAATTAGATGGACTTGTGGGATTCTTTCTTTTGCACCTAGTCTAAAGTGCTTACGTATGCCCCCTATGGTTTATTTAACTTAATCCTATTCATGAAGATAGCAATCGGTTGGGTTGGAGAGCAAATTAAAGGCAAGATTCCGTTTTAGATTTTAACCTATGGGATAGTATAGAACCTCTTATAGTAGGGATTGTTTTTTAAAAGAGATCGGACACCCAATGGTGCCCGATCTTTTTCTTTTTGCCATTGCCGCCCATCCTTTTACAAGCGGTGGGGGCCTGAAAAGGTAATTCCTCTCAGGGATCCTAGGTTTAAAGCCCTTGCGGATAATGGGCCTCCTGCATGGCAGTGGCACCAAGGAACATATTAGTTGTATTCTTACCGCTAACGTCCCAACCACTGAGGTCTTGGTCAAAGGAAGCGGCATTTTGGAACATGTTTTGCATGTTGGTCACATTGGACACGTCCCAACCACTGAGGTCCCCGTTAAAGGAAGTGGCAGCACGGAACATGTCCCTCATATTGGTCACATTGGACACGTCCCAACCACTGAGATTCTGGTCAAAGGAAGTGGCATTATCAAAAAGATAGGCCATATCGGTCACCTTGGATACGTCCCAACCACTGATGTCCCCGTTAAAAGAAGTGGCATCACGGAACATTTCTCTCATATTGGTCACATTAGATACGTTCCAACCACTGATGTTCCCGTTAAAGGAAGTGGCACCCCTAAAAATGTAAGCCATATCGGTCACATTGGACACGTTCCAGCCACTTAGGTCCTGGTCAAAGGAAGTGGCATCACGGAACATTCCTTCTATATTGGTCACATTGGATACGCTCCAACCACTGATGTCCCCATTGAAGGGAGTTTCACGGAACATTTGGTACATATCGGTCACATTGGACACGTCCCAACCACTGAGGTCCCCATTAAAAGAAGTGGCATTTTGGAACATTTCTCTCATAGTGGTCACACTGGACACGTCCCAACCACTGAGGTCCCCGTTAAAGGAAGTGGCAGCACGGAACATGTCCCTCATATTGGTCACATTGGACACGTCCCAACCACTGAGATTCTGGTCAAAGGAAGTGGCATTATCAAAAAGATAGGCCATATCGGTCACCTTGGATACGTCCCAACCACTGATGTCCCCGTTAAAAGAAGTGGCATCACGGAACATTTCTCTCATATTGGTAACATTAGATACATCCCAACCACTGATGTCCCCGTTAAAGGAAGAACCTAAGGACAGGAATGACATGTCCGTGATCAGACGGGTGTTTATAAGGGTGGGATCTGTTCCGCTATCAAGCAGGTCAGCAAGGGCGGCCTTGTTCGCAGGCAAGAACATCCATTTGGCAAATAGTGTCAGGTTTTCGGTCACTTCGGTGGCAAAGTCGAACTCTGTTGTCAGTGCCTCGTCGGTGTACCATTCTTCAAAAGAATAGCCATTTCTGGTGGGATCTTCCGGCCTTGTGGCCGTAGCGCCCTCTTCCACGGTCTGGTCCTCCACAGCACTGCCCTCATCGGTGTCAAAGGACACGGTGTAGGTAATGATTTCTTCCCATTTGGCATAGAGTGTCAGATCTTCGGTCACTTCGGTGGTAAAGTCGAATTCCGTTGTCAGTGCCTGTTCTGTGAACCATCCTTCAAAGGAATACCCGTCCCTGGTGGGATCCTCCGGCCTTGTGGCCGTGCCGCCCTCTTCCACGATTTGGTCCTCCACGGCACTGCCCTCATCGGTGTCAAAGGACACGGTGTAGGTAATGATTTCTTCCCATTTGGCATAGAGTGTCAAATCTTCGATCACTTCGGTGGCAAAGTCGAACTCCGTTGTCAGTTCCTGCTCGGTAAACCATCCTTCAAAGGAAAAGCCGTCCCTGATGGGGTCCTCCGGCCTTGTGGCCGTACCGCCATGTTCAACTATCTGGTCCTCCACGGCACTGCCCTCACCAGTATCGAAGGTTATGGTGTAGGTGATGATTTCCCATTTGGCGTACAGTGTCAGGTCTTCGGTTACTTCGGTGGTAAAGTCGAACGCTGTTGTGAGAGCTTCGTCTTTGTACCATCCTTCAAAGGAATACCCGTCCCTGGTGGGGTCTTCCGGCCTTATGGCCGTGCCTCCTTCTTCCACGATCTGGTCTTCCACGGTACTGCCCTCACCAGTGTCGAAGGATACAGTATAGGTAATGGGGGGAGTCCCTCCATCGGAATCATCGCTGTTACAGGAAAATAGACACAAGAGTGCCAAGGAAAGTACATAAAGGTAGTTTTTAATCCTCATTTTATATTATTTGATTAATCAATTCAATGGGGAGTATTTCAACCCCCTGATTCAAATACTGTATCTTGAACTGTGTAATATTCAAAGTTCCCAATACAATAATCTTTTATTATTGTAGTAAGACAAAACAGATTTTGTATACCCTAAGCCTTCATTGAATTTTTTTACTTGTTGATTAGTCTACCACTTAAAAGAGCCAAATCGAATTTATTTGTGCACCTGAAATGTCATCGGCTACCCACCAGTATAAATCAATTAGGTGGTTTGGACGGTCGGAATATTGAAATGTATAAAGTATTGCAGGATAGATTTGAAAAGGAAAATATCGCCAAAGAATACCTTGGAATTATATAAAAACTGAAACCAAAATTCTCAGTGAGATGAAAAATTTGTCGAGGATAGCAAGCAAGGCACTAATATATTGGCCAAAAATTGATTTAACCGAGTTAGTCGACCAATCGTCCTTTTTTAAGGTCTGTCCCAAATAGAAAAAATAAAATGAGCTCAATATTTCCATCAAATTTTTCTCTGAGCGTAGAAAATGCCTTTGTAATGTGGGCTTCAACCGTTTTAATTGAAATATTGAGATAATCAGAAATTTCCGTATTTGTGAGTCCTTCCTTGCGGCTCAACAAAAAAACCTGCTTACATTTTGGCGGAAGTTGTTCAATTTCCCCATATATTATCTCAAGGGCATGCTTCAATGAGTTTTCGTCATGGGCTGTCGCTGATTTATTGAGGGCTTCAAAGTATTTGTGTTCCAGTAACATAGTGGAACGATTCTTTTTATATTGATTTAAGAACTCATTGTGGGTAGATTTGAATAAATAGTTCTGTAGTGAGGTATTGATTTCCAATTTTTTTCGTTTTTCCCAAGTTCTTAAAAATACATTCTGCACAATGTCCTCTGCCATTTCCTTATCATTGGTCAACGATATGGCATAGCCGAACAATCTTTTATGGTAAATGTCAATCAAATGGACAAAGGCTTCCTCTTGTCCACGCTTTAAATGCTCCAACAAAGTGGCTTGATTCAAATACTTTGATTTCATATGCGGAGAATGTAATAAAAATTCTATAAATCTCACAAATATGAAAAAAAAATCAAGAATGGGTTAGGGTATTGTAAATTGACTTTGTCATTTATTTAAAAACCATTAAGAAAGAATCTTGGAAATAGAACATCTTATAATAAAATATCTGACGAACGAAATTTCGGCAGAAGAGCTTGATGCATTGAGCGAATGGATCGAGAACTCAAAGAATCAGAGGATTTTTGATGACTTGGTAAAAGTTCACTACGAAACTAATGTACTTATGAAAGAACCTGATGTGGATGCCATTAAAAAAGCTATCCTGAGCAAAATGCAACAGGATAGAAGGCTGTTCAACAGACCTTATTTTAGAAATGGACTTAAATATGCTGCCATCCTATTGGTTGTTATTTCACTGGGTTATCTATTTCATGAGTCCAACATGGAAAAGACCACCGATCAAGTGGCAGCGGAGCAGTTGGTGCCCAAAGAGGAGGCTATAACCATTGAGCTTGGCGATGGCAAATCAAAGGTCATCAACCCTGAAGAGAATGGGGAAATCAAAGATTCAGAGGGGAATATTTTAGGAAAGCATACCAAAGGGAGCCTGAATTATCCGGGTACGGCAGAAACGGAAGGTTTGGTTTACAACACATTGAACATACCTTATGGAAAAAGGTTTGATGTGGTTTTGTCCGATGGAACACATGTCTATCTGAATTCAGGGACATCTTTAAAATATCCGGTGAAATTTATTGCAAATACTCCAAGAGAGGTCTTTTTGAACGGTGAGGCTTACTTCGATGTTGCCAAAGATGCAAAAAATCCTTTTTTGGTCCATTCCGATAGCATGGCCATTGAAGTTCTGGGAACAAAATTCAACGTGTCAAATTATCCTGAGAATGATCGCATAAACACGGTTTTAGTAGAAGGATCCATAGCATTGAATCAAACCGGAAAAATACATAACGGAGAGGGGCAGTTACTGGAACCTGGATTTATGGCCCAATGGAGTAAAGAGGATAACATGGTGGCTGCAGTTGATAATGTTGACACAAGGGTTTATACAGCATGGATCGATGGAAAGCTGGTTTTTAGGAACAATACCTTCCGACATATACGATTGGCCTTGGAACGTCATTACAATATTGAAATCATAAACAACAATAAAATTCTGGATGAACAAAGGTTTGATGCCACCTTTGATATAGAGACCATAAATGAGGTGTTGGAAACCTTCAGTAAGAGTTATGCAATAGAATTTAGTGTGGTAAACAACCGAGCCTTTATACAATAACAATCAACCAATTAAATAGATGCCAATATGAAGAAAGAAAACAACAAACCATAACCAGACCATAGAACATTTGAAATCAAAAAATCGGAAAATGCTGGAACATTTCCCGATTTAAAAAAATGATTTAAAAGATTTTTAAACCATCGCAAACTAAAAGTATGAAAAAAATTATGAATCCAAGGGGCGTAGCCTATGCTCCTTTGAAATTTAACCTTAAAATGAGGTTGACGGTACTACTCTTATTTGTTGCTTTATCCAGTTTGGAAGCCAATACAGTTTACTCACAATCAAAGAGATTGTCCCTTAACATGGAAGATGCAAAAATTGAAGATGTAATCAGGGAAATTGAGGCACAGTCCGAATTTAAATTTCTTTACAATAGAAAAGATGTCAATTTGGAGAGGAAGCTTTCTGTAAATTTTAGGAAAGAACGCATTAAAGATATTTTGGCTTCCATTTTTAGGAATACCAACGTGTATTTTGAAGTGTTGAACAAGCAAATAGTGCTAAAAAGAAAGCTTGAAAACCAAAGGGTCAAAAAGCCATTGGATGATGAAGAGCCTCCTCAATTGTCCGTATCAGGAAATATTGTTGATGAAACGGGCCAACCATTGCCAGGTGCCAGTATTGTGGAGAAAGGTACCTCCAATGGTACACAATCCGATTTTGACGGAAACTTTTCACTAAAGGTGACCAATCAGAATGCTGTTTTGACCATTTCATATCTAGGATTCAAAACCAAAGATGTGATTCTCGACGGGCAAACCGATTTGTCCATTGTTTTGGAAGAAGATACCGCAGGCTTGGATGAAGTTGTGGTTGTGGGCTATGGGGTGCAAAAGAAGGTGAACCTTACCGGAGCTGTCGATGTTATCGACAGCAAAATAATCCAGAACAGACCTTCTCCTACCGTATCCCAATTGTTGCAGGGCACATCCCCAGGATTATCCTTTAGCGTAGGAAACAGCGGCTTCCAGCCAGGAGCCGAGCTAGATATCAATATTCGAGGCATGGGATCCATTAACGGGGGATCACCCTATGTGGTAATCGATGGGATTCCTGGTAACCTGAACCGTTTAAACCCGGAGGACATTGAGTCCATTTCCGTACTTAAGGATGCCTCCGCCTCGGCCATTTATGGTGCCCGTGCTCCCTATGGGGTAATCTTGGTGACTACAAAATCCGGTAAGAAGGAGAAGATAACCGCTACTTATTCTGGGTCGGTTTCCATAAGTGCTCCAGCCCAGCTACCGAGTATGCTTAACTCCTATACCCATGCCCGGGTGCTGAACGAAGCCGGGGTATCCGGGGCGGGAGGTCGATTTTATTCTAACGATATCGTGGATAATATTGTTGCTTATCAGGCCGGTGATTATGATTTTATTCGAAGTAGGGATAATTTTCCCCAGGATGCCATCTATTTTGAGACAACCCCAAGGAACGGGGGCAATACCTGGGGCTTTAATCAACGCGGGAACGCCAATAGGGATTGGTTCGACGAGTATTACGGGAGTGGGCTTATTACCAAACACGATCTCTCGGTGTCGGGAGGGGGAGAGCGTACTTCGTACTACCTGTCCGCCGGGGTGTTGAATCAAGAAGGGGTCCTGAACTATGGCACGGACACCTTTGATCGCTTCAATGTGATGGGGAAGTTTACCTTTGCTATCAATAAGAATTGGGACATTACCTACCAGCCCCGGTTTTCCAAAACGGTCCGAGAGTATCCCAATATGGACAAACAGGGGGGCTATACCTTGATTTTCCACCAGCTTGCCAGGACCATGCCCTCCAATGCCATGTACGACGGATACGGAAACTATATGATTCAATCGAAAATCCCTTGGGTAAATGACGCAGGCACCGATGTAATCGAAACTCTGGAGAACTGGCAAACTTTTACCACCGAAATACGGCCCTTAAAAGGATGGACGATCCATGCCGACTATGCGTTTAGGGATACCGATTATGTAAAGCGGGATACAGAACTTACGGTGTACGACCATCAAGTTGACGGCACCTTGGTGGCAAGTGGGAACACTTCGCCGAGTAGCTATGAGGCCACTCATAGGAGCAACATTTATTGGACGAGCAACCTATATACCAATTATGATTTTACTTTGGGTGGCGACCATAATTTAGGATTCATGGTAGGAGCTCAGTTCGAACGCACCAAAGTGAGAACACTCTCCTCGTACCGAACCAATTTGCTGGTGCCAGAGGTACCTTCCTTAAATACTGCCGATGGGGAGATTCAATCTGACGAAGGGTTGCTCACCACTAGTACGGAAGGTTTTTTTGGACGATTTAAATATAACTTCAAGGAAAAATACCTCTTGGAGGCCAACGCCCGATACGATGGGACCTCGCGTTTTAGTGAAGGCTCCCGATGGGGTTTTTTCCCTTCCTTTTCGGCGGGGTGGAATGTACATAAGGAGCCCTTTTGGGATTCCTTGGCACAAGTGATCAATACCTTTAAGCTCAAAGGTTCTTGGGGCGAATTGGGTAACCAGAACGTAGATGCCTACCAGGACCTGCCCTTGATCAGCTTTTCCGGGGATGCCATCAGATGGATTTTTGAACAAGGTGGGACCGCACCCGTGGGCTATGCGCAGACCCCAAGTTTGATCAGTTCCAACCTTACTTGGGAAACCGCTCGTTCGGTTAACTTGGGAACCAGTCTTTCTTTTTTTGGAAACAAGCTCAAGACCGATTTCGATTGGTTCGAAAGGACCACCTACGATATGATAGGGCCTGCTCAGCCACAACCTGGGGTCATTGGTGCGACTATTCCCCAAGAAAACAATGCCACCCTGCGCACCAGAGGCTGGGAAATAAATGTAAACTGGGGACAGACCCTAAATAGTGGTTTAAGCTACAACATCGGAGTCAATCTGTTCGACTCCAAAGCCGTGGTTACAGAGTATCTAAATTCCACAGGAACTTTATCCACCTGGTACGAGGGCAGGGAACAAGGTGAGATTTGGGGGTATACTGCCCATGACCTCTACCAGTCCCAGGAGGAAATCGATACCTATACTTCGGAGGTGGATTTATCATATATCACTGGGCTTGCCTGGAATACAGGAGATTTAAAATATTTAGATACCAATGGAGATGGTGCCGTGAACAATGGGTCCTATACTGTGGATGATCATGGTGACCTATCCGTAATCGGGAACTCAACCCCACGCTATCAATATGGAATCAACGCCAATGTTGCTTATAAAGGCTTTGATCTCTCCATGGTCTGGCGTGGCGTGGGTAAAAGGGATATCTCGTTCCACCGCTCGGCTAATATTTTCTGGGGATTTCGAACTGGGCCCCAATCTTCCCTTTTTCCAGAACATTTGGATTATTACCGTGATCAAGAGGGAGATGCTTACACTGGTCTCTATATGGGCGAGGCAAATTACAATACCGATGCTTATTTCCCGCGTCCGTATCTTAACAATAGACAAAACAACAAGAATAGGGAAACAAGTACCCGTTACCTGAGGAATGCGGCTTATTTGAGGCTTCAGAACCTTCAGTTGGGCTACACCTTACCGACCGAGATACTGCAAAAAATGAAATTGAGCAACTTAAGGGTCTATATGTCAGGAGAAAATCTGTTTACCTTTTCAGATCTTCCTGTAGGAATCGATCCCTTGGCCCTTTCCAGTAGTTGGGGCGCAGGCAAGACCTATGGGGCCGATCGTATCATTTCCTTAGGCCTTAAAATTGCATACTAACCTGTCCAAAACACCAAAAAAAATGAAAATATCCAAATATATTTCGATAATATGGACCATTCTGGCATTGACCTCCTGTGAGGATTTTATAGATAATCCGCCGGAAGACCAAATTTCCATTAATGATTATTTTACCACTGCCAACGATGTGGACAATTATGTGAAGAAATTTTATGAAGTCTTTCCAAGCCATGGTAATGCGGTACTTCCGATATCAGAGAACGATTCGGACAACCTTATCTTGACCGTACCCAACGAAGTACTTCACGGTACCCGGGCCCTCCAGACAGGTTCTTGGGAAGATTCGGAGGCTTATGTATGGGACAATATCCGGGCTGTGAACATTCTTTTTGATAATCTTGATGGGGTGGAAGACGATATTTCTTCCTACTCCCAATCACTGGGAGAGGCTTATTTTTTTAGAGCCTGGTTTTACTTCCGATTGTTGACCACTTATGGGGATGTTCCTCTGTATACTTCCGAACTATTGCCGGGGGATGAAGACTTGAAGCTTCCGCGGAGTCCCCGGAACGAGGTGGCGGATTTTATCCTTTCAGATCTGGACAACGCCTTTGTATATCTAGGAGACCGGTCCACTGTAGGCAATGCAACGCTGAACAAGGAGACGGCCCTGGCCTTCCAATCCCAAGTTGCCCTTTACGAAGGGAGTTGGCAAAAATATCATTCCAGTACCGTATTCGGTACCGAAGGTGTAGATCCAACCCAATTTTTTCAAAAAGCGGTGCAATCGGCTGGGGAACTGATAAACGGTTCCTACACCCGAGGAATATATAATACAGGAGATCCTGATGCGGATTATTATACGCTTTTTGGTCTGGATGATATGTCCAATATCGACGAGGTACTCTTTTACAAGATAGCCGATTCGGATCAAAGCCTTGGTCATAACTTACAATTGTACGTGACCCGTGACACCCGGAATATGTCGCTTAGCTGGTCTTTGGTGTCCTCCTACCTTACAAAAGATGGTACTCCCTACGATTTTCTGGGGTTAGCTTCCACTACCAAAGGCAATGCATTTTTAACAAAAGTAACTACCGATTGTGACCCTAGGCTTAGTGCCACTATATGGGCCCCGGACGATTTGCGGGTGGCCAGCGACAATACTCTTTTCGAAAAACCCGGTCTCAACGGGGGGTCTGATGCGTTGGCCGCTACCGGTTTCCAAGTCAAGAAATTTTCAAATCCTTATTCCGATGCCGCGGGTGCAGATTGGGGAGGGTATTCCGAAACAGGAAGGATTTTCTTTCGGTATGGAGAAGTACTCCTTAATTATGCCGAGGCCTTATACGAATTGAACGGTACTATCGCCTATGATCAGTTAAACCTGCTCCGGTCACGGGTCGGTATGCCGGATTTTAGTGTGATTCCTCAGGTCGATTATGGAAGTAACCTATTGGACTATGGATACGCTATCGACGATGCACTTTATGCCATCCGTAACGAACGCCGTGTGGAATTGGCCTTGGAAGGGCAACGCCCATTAGATTATAAGCGTTGGGCGGCTCATGCTCTTTTTCAAGGAAATAGGCCCTTAGGTTATCCTTTTGAAGCAACGGAATTTCCGGATTATAGCCCGACCTTGGATGGGAATGGGTTGATTGATTATTTTCAAAGCGATATGCCCGCCGGCTATGGATTCCAAGAAGGGAGGGACTACCTTACCTCGATTCCACAAGGGGAGTTGACTTTAAACCCTAATTTGGAGCAGAATCCAGGATGGTAATCATAAATTAAATATGAACCGGAGTTCATTACAATCTGATAATGAAAGCCTTTATTGATAGAAAGAGTGGCTTCCCCTACCACTCTTCTTTAACTCCACTTTGATAAAACGGATTAAGGTGTGCATTCAATACTAATGAGTGAAATTGGAATGTGACTGGCTTTCTCTTGTTGATCATAGGTAATTCTTGTGCGTTGATTAAAACCAAGATATATGAAAAACAAGACTTGACAATGTATTGATAATGAGTGATGACCATGCTTATCAGGTTATAAGGACCTACGGTCAAAAACCTAACGCCACTTTTTTTAAAATAAGCTATTCTGATGATTTAACTGGAATAACCAATGACTAAATTAAAACGGGCCATACTTTTATTAGGAATGACAATTATTTCTTGTCATGGTCAAAAAAAAACGATTGAAAAACCCAATGTGCTGTTCATTATTGCAGATGATCTGACATGTACAGCAGTGTCCTCCTATGACGGCCAAGTTTCCCAGACCCCAAATATTGATGCCCTTGCAGCACAAGGGATTAAGTATACCAAGGCGTATTGCCAATTTCCGGTATGCGGCCCCTCTAGGGCGTCCTTGCTAACTGGGTATTACCCAAATGCTACTCGAACTTATGGTTATGTTAGTGGAAGAGAGAATATTGGTGATTCAAGAGACACTTGGCCCCAATTGTTCAAGAACAATGGGTACTACACGGCTCGGGTAAGCAAAATTTATCATATGGCCGTGCCCAAGGATATCGAAATGGGATCTAATGGCAAGGATGATGAAGCCTCATGGACTGAGCGATTCAATAGCCAAGGGCCTGAATGGACAGCTAAAGGCACAGGAGAGTTGGTACAGGGAAATCCGGATGGGAGCAAGCCTGTAAAAGGAGGTAATGTAATGACCATTGTAAAGGCGGATGGGGGGGATATGGTCCATTCCGATGGAAAAACGGCCGCCAAAGCCTCAGAATTGATAAGAAACCACAAAAATCAGCCCTTTTTCCTGGCAATAGGTTTTGTGAGGCCCCACGTACCATTTGTGGCCCCACGTGGAGATTTTCGGCCCTATCCGTATGAGGATATAGAATTACCCTACAATTTTGAAGGGGATTGGGATGACATTCCCCAAAAGGGAATCAATTATGTAAACAGTAAAAATGCCCAAATGACCAAGGACCAAAAGCAAAAGGCCATAGCTGCTTACTATGCTTCAGTTCGGTATATGGACAGGCAAGTCGGTAAAGTATTGAAAACATTAAGGGAGGAGGGTCTGGAAGATAATACCATAGTCATTTTCACTTCCGACCATGGATTTCATTTGGATGAGCATGAATTTTGGATGAAAGTGAGCGTGAAGGAAGAATCCGCACGAGTGCCACTGATAATTAAAGTCCCAGGTAAGGATCCGGCCATATGCAATTCTTTTGTGGAGTTGTTGGATCTGTATCCGACCGTTGCCGAATTGGCTGGGCTTGACTATTCTGAACACGTGCAAGGAAAAAGTTTGGTGAAAACCTTGGATAATCCCGATTACAGCGTGAGGGATATGGCCTTTACCACTACCCAAGGCGGACAGACCTTTCTATTGCGAACCGATAAATGGGCCTATATCCAATATGGAGAGAATGGTTCACAAGGAATCGAACTCTTCAATATGGATAAGGATCCACACCAATATACCAATCTGGCCTTGCTCCCTAAGTATGCTGATGAAGTGAAAAAATTTCAAGAAAAATTGAGGCATAAGCTAAAAGAAGTACGCACAAATGATCTGGGTATAGATTATTCAAAAAAATAGTAAAGCAAATGAAAAAATACCTTTCCATACTGTTGACAATACCATTATTAGGCTGTCAGAATGTGAAGAAAACCGTTCAACAAAACCAAAACCCCAATATCATCCTGATCATGGCGGACGATCTGGGTTATGAAACCTTAGGGGTATATGGCGGAAATAGTTATAAAACGCCTAATCTGGACAAACTTGCCGCAGGGGGAATGCGCTTTGAGCATTGCTACGCCATGCCACTTTGTACTCCATCACGGGTTCAGCTAATGACAGGGAAGTATAACGACAGGAACTATATAGGGTTTGGACTATTGGACCCCAATGAAAAAACATTTGGACATTATATGCAGCAAGCTGGGTACAAAACCTATATTGCTGGCAAGTGGCAATTATTGGGTTCTCCACGACAACAGGAATTGGCAGGGAACAAGATAGGGACACTTCCGGAACAGGCAGGTTTTGATGACTATTGCCTATGGCAGATAGATCAATTTGGTTCCCGCTACAAAGACCCGGTTTTAAGTATTAAAGGGGAGGGCACCAGAAAATTCGAGGGCGAATATGGTCCCGATATCTTCGTGGATCGCATAAATTCCTTTATGAGGGAAAATAAGGACAATCCCTTTTTTGTGTATTATCCCATGGCACTTACCCATGACCCTTTTGTTCCTACGCCAGACAACGAGAATTTCCAAGATTTTAATTCGAAATCAAGAATCAACGACCCTAAATATTTTGGTGATATGGTAAGTTACATGGATAAATTAGTGGGCCGTATTGTAAGTGAGATAGAAACCTTGGGCATCACGGACAATACATTGATTTTGTTCATTGGAGACAACGGTACAGATCATGATGTTACCTCTGTGGTCAATAATACAGAGTTGACAGGCGATAAGGGAAGGACCACGGATGCAGGAACACACGTTCCTTTTATAGCAAGTTGGCAAGGGAAGATCAAAAAAGGAAGTGTCAATCCCAATTTAGTGGATTTTACTGATTTTCTTCCAAGTATTGTGGAAGCCGCAACTCATGCTGAGCTTCCTGAGGAAAAAACTGATGGGTTGAGTTTTTACCCTCAATTGCTAGGTAAGAATACGGTAACGCGGGATTGGATTTTTTGTCACTATGATCCCAATTGGAATGGGTTTGAACCAAGAACTTATGTTCAGGATACCATATGGAAATTATATGGGAACGGAGAGTTGTACAATATAGAAAATGACAAACTGGAACAAAATCCACTAAAACCTGATAATCAGACTCCTGAAGTACAACAGATAGTGGGCAAGTTCAGGGCTGTATTGGCAAAACATCAATGATCAAATTCATTTCCCATTGTCCCCCAAAAAATCCAATCGGACAAGGCAAGATTATGGGAAACAAAGTTGAATGCAACCAAATGACAAGTATCAAACCAAAAATGAACAGAATGTCAAATATTAGTTTTTTTAAAATAGCCAGGTCACTTGGAATTCTTGGTATTGTGGGATTATTGTTTTGTGTTTCCTGTAAGGGAAAGCCTGAAGCGGGACCATCTTCCCCTCCGAATATTCTCTTTATAATGAGTGATGACCATACATCACAAGCTTGGGGGATTTATGGTGGTCCCCTTAAAGACTATGTACGCAATGAAAATATAAAAAGACTGGCAAGTGAAGGAGCTGTATTGAACAATACATTTTGTACGAACTCAATTTGTGTGCCGAGCAGGGGAACGATTCTTACGGGGCAATATAGTCACATGAACGGCGTGTACACATTGACGGATGCCTTGGAGCCGGACAGTTTAAATATTGCAAAAGTTTTTCAAGAGAATGGTTACCACACAGCCATTATTGGAAAATGGCATCTTAAAAAGCAACCTTCAGGATTCGACTATTTCAATGTGTTGCCCGGTCAGGGCGTATACCATGATCCCATCTTGAAAACAAAGGAGAACTGGCAAGACAGTCAGGAAGGTGGTGCAAAATATCAAGGATTTTCAACAGATGTTATCACCGACCTTTCGATACAATGGATGGACACCATTAGCAAGGAAAAACCATTTTTGCTGATGACCCATTTTAAGGCGACTCATGAACCATTTGATTACCCGGAACGGTTTAAGGACCTGTACGGAGATGAAGATATTCCAGAACCACAATCACTTTATGATTTTGGTCCAGAAACCACGGGAAGGAGTTTTGAGGGACAATCGTTGGACAATTTGGCCTTACGCTGGGAGTCTGCTTCAAAAGGGCCTTGGTGGTGTGATTATCCAGAATTGCCCTTTACGGTAGAGGGGATTGACAGTATTGCGGCCAGAAAAAAGACATACCAAAAGCTTGTAAAGGATTTTATGCGCTCTGGAGCCGCAGTAGATGAAAATATAGGTAAACTTCTAGATTATCTTGAACAATCCGGATTGGCAGAAAATACGGTAGTCATTTATACCGCAGACCAAGGCTATTTTCTTGGTGAGCACGGCTTTTTTGATAAACGTTTGATTTATGAAGAATCCCTGCGCATGCCTTTTGTCATACGTTACCCAAAAGAAATAAAAGGAGGACAGCGCATTGACGACATCGTTCTTAACATAGACTTCGCTTCCCTTTTTGCGGATTATGCAGGGATTGATTTGCCAGAGTCATTCCAAGGTCAGAGTTTCAGGAATAATTTAAAAGGAGAAACACCAAAGGATTGGCGTAAAACCATGTATTACCGCTATTGGACACACGAGCCCATTAGACCTGCTCATTTTGGTATTAGGAATGAACGCTACAAATTGGCTTTGTTCTATGGTCGATCTTTGGATGTCAACCTATATCAGAATGAAAATACGGAGCCTGCTTGGGAATTTTATGATTTGGAAAAGGATCCCCATGAAAACCACAATGCCTTTAATGATCCACAATATGCTGAAGTCATTGCGGAAATGCGGCAGGAATTGTTGGAACAACGTGAGAACGTTGGCGATACAGATGCCGATCATCCGGAAGTGCTGGAAATTTTGAACTCACATTGGAATTGATTCCCCTCTTTTTAAATAAAGGATGTATTCACTGGGTACTGTGCCCATCTTGCTCTTGGACAACTGTACATATCAGAATGAACAAGCCTTTTTTAAGAAAAATTGCAAATGATAATAGTATGCATATAAAGCTTGTCCAATAGAGATAAGGCATTAAGAAAAGCAACAATCAATTGATTGAAAAAGAAATAAATAAAACATTGACGATTTAAAATGAGAATAATGAAATTTAGCTTCAGAATAGTAGTATCCTTAATATTATGTGTCGGGATATCATCATGTGTTGAACATGAGGTTCTAAATTCAAAGGCTTATCAGATTATACCGAAACCTCAAAACCTGACACCTCAAAAAGGAACTTTCAAATTTACTCCCAAAACCCAAATAATACTCTCAGAGGATTCTGAAACATTACATTTTTTGGGAAGTTACCTTTCGGAAAAGTTCCAAGCTGCAGCGGGCTTTGAGTTGGAACAGCTCGTCGCTTTGGAAGCGGACAAAGGAAATGTGTTCTTGCATTTGGACAGTTCTTTTCCAGGTAAACAAGAGGCATATCGACTGCACATTTCACCTGAGAAGATTATCGTAAAGGCCAACCATGATTCAGGCCTTTTATATGGTATACAGAGCTTGAGACAATTGTTGCCACATGCCATTGAATCCAAGGAGATACAGCACGTTAAAGCTTGGGAAGTATCTTCAGTTCTGATTGAAGACGAGCCAAGGTTTGAATATAGGGGAATGCAAATGGATGTGTCCCGACATTTTTTTGACGTAGAGGAGTTGAAGGAATTTATTGACCGATTGGCCTTTTTCAAGTTCAATAAGTTCCATATCCATCTAACGGACGACCCAGGATGGCGTTTACAAATCAATAAATATCCTGAATTGACGGATAATGGTGCGTGGAGGACAATGAACATGCACGACAGTATTTGTAATGAAAGAGCTCTGACAGATCCAACTTTTGAATTGCCAAAGAAGCATTTTAGGGAAAAAGATGGTAAGCAAGTATATGGGGGGTTTTATACCCAAGAGCAAATGAAGGATGTTATTGCCTATGCATCCCAAAGGGGAATTACCATTGTACCGGAAATTGATATGCCCGGCCACATGAAAGCGGCCATTGATTTGTATCCAGACCTTTCCTGTGTGGATGGAAGCGGTTGGGGTAACAAAAAGTTTTCCATTCCACTTTGTCCATGCGAGGATAGTGTCTATGAATTTGTTGAAAATGTACTGTCGGAAGTAGTGGAACTCTTTCCTGGGGAGTACATTCACATTGGAGCTGATGAAGTTGATAAAAGTACCTGGGCAAATTCGATGCAATGCAAGGAGTTGATGAAACGTGAAGGCTTGGAGTCTGTGGAAGAGTTACAAAGTTACTTTGTGAAAAGAATGGAGAAATTTTTGAATGGCAAGGGCAAGAAAATGATTGGCTGGGATGAGGCCTTGGAGGGAGGTATCAACCCAAGCACCACCATCATGTATTGGCGAGGTTGGATTCCAGGAGTGCCTCTGGAAGCTGCCGAGGGTGGACATAAAGTGATTATGACCCCTACAACACATAGTTATTTTGATCATAAAAACAGCAGTAAGAGTACTGTCAAAGTCTATAATTTTGATCCAATTCCCGAAGCATTAAAGGGAAAACATGAAGATAAAATAATTGGGGTACAAGCCAATCTTTGGAGTGAATATATTCCTTCAATGGCCCGATTGGATTATATGTCCATGCCGCGTATGATGTCAATGGCGGAAGTTGGTTGGAGTCAGAAAGAAAAGGATGAGGCAGATTTTATGGGCAGGTTGGATAACATCTATCCCCGATTGGATATTATGGATATTGGATATCGGCTTCCAGACATTCCAGACCTTCCCAGTTATAATACCTTTGTGACAACGGACACCCTACGTTTAGAAAAGCCCAGTATTATTGATGAGATCCACTATACAACCGATGGTTCCATACCAGATATGACTTCTAAAGTGTACGAGGGGCCAATTGTGGTCACAGAACCCACAATTTTTACTATTCTTCCCTTCCACGACGGTAGAAAGGGCCATGTATCAACCGCCGAATTTAAACAACAGGAATACCTCAATGCAGAAGAGGTGACGAGCAAGCCTGGAATTCATTTAAAATATGTGAAAGGCAATTTTAACAGTACCGAGGAAATTGATAATGAAGAAGTTCTTAGGACTGCTGTTTTGGAAACGATTAATATACCGGAATTTGCCTCTGACACAGATTTTGGCCTCTTGTTCGAGGGATATTTAGAAGTGCCCAAAACAGGTGTATATTCTTTTTATCTACGGACAGATGATGGAAGTACCTTGGAAATAGGCAATAAATTGGTCGTGGATGGTAATGCCAACAAAAAGGCGAGTGATGAGGTATACAGGCAAGTTGCCCTTAGGAAAGGTAAGCACCCGTTCAAGCTAAACTATTTTCAAAAGGGTGGAGGGGCAACCTTGGATTTCCAATATCATATAAAAGGAGAGAAAGAAAAGAAGACTACGGTACCCGCAAATATGCTTAGCCATTAAATGGATTTCGTTAAAAACAGGAATAGTAATATTTACCCGATAGGCATGAAGATTAATCATTTACAAGCAATTAAATATCCATAAAAGAACTCACTTATGTTAATCAGTTGAACTATGAAAAGGAAAAAACACTTTCTATTTATAATTTCCATTTTGGGTCTTCTATGTTCCCCTTGTCATGCTCAGGAAAAGATGTCCAATAACAAAAGGATTATGACAAAATGGGCTCAAGAGGTAACTCCTAGTCATGTTTGGAATGAATATCCTCGGCCTCAAATGGTACGTAAAGATTGGAAAAACCTCAATGGTCTATGGGAATATGCCATTAGTGGAAGAACTGAAAAACCTTTGGAATTTGATGGCCAGATTTTGGTGCCCTTTGCAATCGAATCACAACTATCGGGGGTCCAAAAAAGAATCAAGGCAGATGAATGTCTATGGTACAGACGAACATTCAAAATTCCTTCTCAATGGAACAAAAAGCGAATCAAGTTAAATTTCGGGGCAGTGGACTGGGAAGCCGAGGTATTTGTGAACGGAAAACGCATGGGGGTTCACCAAGGGGGCTATGATTCGTTTTCGTTTGATATTACTGATGTCTTGGAGCAAGGGGACGAACAGTTGTTGGAAGTTCGGGTCTGGGACCCAACAAGCAGGGGTACACAGCCAAGGGGGAAGCAGGTCACTGAACCTCATGGCATATGGTACACCCCAGTATCAGGTATTTGGCAGACTGTATGGATTGAGCCAGTACCAGAAGTATCCATAGAAACAATCAGAATGCTGCCCGACATCGATACTGAAAGAATTGTAATAAAGGCCAATGGAGATCGAAAGATAGAGGATGGCTATTCCATTTTGGTCAATGTCTTTGACGAAGGTACTAAAATAGCAACCAGCATAGGAACTCCTCAAAAGGAAATGGATATAAAAATTGATAACCCAAAATTATGGTCTCCAGAAAATCCTTTTTTGTATGATTTGCAAGTCATTATGCTGAAAAATGGAAAAAAAGTTGATCAGGTCTCCAGCTATTTTGGCATGCGAAAAATATCCATGGGCAAAGATAAGGATGGCCATAAGCGCATGTTTTTAAATAACAAAGCCATTTTTCAATATGGAACGCTAGACCAGGGATGGTGGCCCGACGGTCTTTATACTGCCCCATCTGACGAAGCATTAAAGTATGATATAGAAGTGACCAAAAAACTGGGTTTCAACATGATTCGAAAGCATGTAAAAGTTGAACCGGCAAGGTGGTATTATCACTGTGATAGATTAGGTATGATGGTCTGGCAAGACATGCCCAATGGGGACAAAAGCGCTGACTGGAAAGGCCCTTCGGGCTATGATGGGCGCGAAATGGAACGAAACGCCCAATCCCAACATCAGTTTTATACCGAATGGAGGTCCATTATGGATGCAAACTATAACAAACCGTCCATTGTTATGTGGGTACCTTTTAATGAAGGTTGGGGACAGTTCAATACGGAGGAAGTTGTTAAGTGGACCATGGATTATGATACTTCCCGTTTGGTCGATGGTCCCAGTGGTGGGAACTTCTTTCCTGTAGGTCATGCAGTTGATGAACATCGCTATCCAGGCCCTGGAATGCCAGAAATTGAGTTGCATGCTCCAAACATTTTTAAAGATAGAGTAATGGTCTTGGGGGAGTTTGGCGGTCTTGGCCTACCCATAGAAGGACACCTTTGGCAACAAGATAAAAATTGGGGCTATCGAAATCTGCAGGGCAAGGAAGAACTATTGGTTTCTTATAAAAAATTGATTGATGCTTTACCTCCTTTGATCAAAAGGGGGCTTTCCGCGGCTATTTATACACAAACCACTGATGTGGAGGGGGAAGTCAATGGTTTGTTGACTTACGATAGGGCTATTATAAAGATGGATGAAACTAAAATGAACAAGATCAATCAAGCCCTATATCATGCTATTGATGAAATGTGATCGAATCGCATACATGTTTTCTTAACACTCAGCGCTGACGGTGTTTTTATTTGAATGAGACCATTTACAGCAACGAAAATATATTAATCGTGAGTTAGTTGATTGAGATGGGCAGGGTTTGTTCCCTGCCTTTCTTTTATGTCCTTTTACCACCTACGAAAAATACAACTTTACCAACATATACATATGATACAATTGCGACCATTGGATTATGCCATAATCCTTATATTTTTTGCTATTACCCTAGGCATCGGGTTTTATGTATCCAAGAGCTCGGGCAAAAGCAGTTCAGAATTTTTTCTTTCGGGAAAATCAATGCCTTGGTGGCTATTGGGAGTTTCTATGGTAGCGACCACCTTTTCCACAGACACGCCTAATTTGGTCACGGACATCGTTCGGACCAACGGAGTAGCTGGAAATTGGGTTTGGTGGGCCTTTCTCTTGACAGGTCTTTTGACCGTTTTTATATATGCAAGATTGTGGCGGAAATCCAACGTCAATACGGACCTCGAATTTTATGAACTTCGATACGGTGGAGAACCTGCTAGATTTTTAAGGGGGTTTAGAGCTATTTATCTCGGAGTAATATTTAATGTGATCACCATGTCCGCGGTAACACTTGCCGCTATAAAAATTGGTGGAATCATGCTCGGCCTCGCGCCATGGCAGACGGTTCTTATTGCAGGACTCGTCACAGTGATTTTCAGTGCAATTGGAGGGTTCAAGGGAGTTGTGTACACAGATTTCATCCTTTTTTTTGTTGCAATGGGAGGTACCATTGGTGCCGCCTATTATCTGGTAAACATCCCGGAAGTTGGGGGCTTGGGTAACCTCATGTCGAATCCGGATGTTAAGGATAAATTGAGAATGATACCTGAATTGGACGATACCGAAGCATTGATTACGTTGATTATCATTCCTTTGGCCGTACAATGGTGGAGTTCCTGGTATCCAGGTTCCGAACCCGGTGGTGGTGGATATATCGCCCAAAGAATGCTTTCCGCAAAAAATGGGAAGCATGCCATAGCGGCCACCTTCTTTTTCAATATTATGCATTATGCAGTCAGGCCATGGCCTTGGATATTGGTGGCACTGGCCTCTATTGTTGTATTTCCGGACCTTCAGAGTTTGCAACAGGCCTTCCCAATCATATCGGACGATAAGCTTGGGCACGATTTGGCCTATTCCGCCATGCTGACCAAATTGCCCACGGGACTTCTGGGCCTTGTTCTAACCTCGTTGGTGGCAGCCTATATGTCTACTATATCCACACAACTCAATTGGGGTTCTTCGTATATCGTTTATGATTTTTATCAAAATAGAATCAACCCCAAGGCATCGGAAAAACGATTGGTAGCTGTGGGAAGGATATCCACGGTAATTTTGATGGCGCTCAGTGCTTCTCTGGCCCTTTTGCTACAAAACGCACTTCAGCTCTTTGAGATATTGCTCGTTTTTGGAGCAGGTACAGGTTTGATTTTTATCCTAAGGTGGTTTTGGTGGCGTATCAATGCATGGAGTGAAATTACTGCTATGTTCGCCTCTGGCATACTTTCACTTGTATTGAAATTGACTCCTTTGGGAGATTATTTATTTGCTGCTGATGAGGGTCTCTTGCCGAGTTGGTCTGAGTATCCTTTCGTGGTGCTAACCACCACCTTGACTTGGTTGGTCGCAACCTATCTTACACCACCAGAGCAACGAGAGGTACTTTACAAATTTTGTGAAAGAATTGGACCTGGTGGGCCTGGATGGGAGAAAATAGTTCAGCAGGGCAGGACAGAGGGAATTGACTTGAACAGTAGTGAAAAATGGAGCGTTCCCAGTGGAATATTGGCAATGCATTTAGGGTCGATACTGATTTATTGCAGCCTTTTTGCGGTCGGTCATTGGATATTTGGCAAGTGGATATTGGCAGGTGCTCTGACCGCTCTTTCGGTAGTTTCTGCCATATGCCTTATGCTTACATGGAAAAAAATAGAAAAGATAATAGAGTAATACTTAAAAAGATTTTATAAAAATGGACACAGATATTCAATCATTACAATATGAGCCCGCGGGACAGTTTGAGGCCACTAGGTATGAAAAGGTGCATAATGTCATCTTCCCTGATTCAAAACAGGGGTCATTGCAGGTCGCCAAGGAAATATCAACGTTGATCCGTGAAAAAGCGAAGAAAAACCAAAAATGTGTTCTAGGGCTTGCCACTGGGTCATCGCCCATAAAGGTATACGAAGAATTAGTGTGTATGCACCGAGAAGAAGAGCTTAGTTTCAAAAATGTGGTCACATTTAATCTGGATGAATACCATCCAATGGAACGTACCAATATTCAGAGCTATCATTATTTTATGCACCAGCATCTTTTCGACCATGTTGATATAGCTGAGGAAAACATATACATTCCCAATGGTATGGTTTCATCACAAGGGATTCAGGAATATTGTAAGGAATATGAAAGAAAGATTGAAGAACAAGGGGGACTGGATTTTCAATTATTGGGTATTGGAAGGACTGGACATATTGGGTTCAATGAACCGGGATCCCATTATAATTCTGCCACAAGGGACATTACCTTGGATTATGTTACCCGTATAGATGCAGCATCGTCGTTCAAGGGACTTGAGAATGTACCCCTTAAGGCCATTACCATGGGTATAGGAACCATTAAAAAGGCGAAGCGCATTGTTTTGCTGGCCTGGGGCCAAAACAAATCTTCGATCATTAGGAAAACCATTGAAGGAGGTATTAGTTCGGAAGTCCCGGCCACTTATCTACAAGAGCATGGAAATACCACATTCGTCTTAGATAAAGAGGCTGCTTCCCTGTTGACACGTATTGATACTCCGTGGTTGGTTAAAAACTGTGACTGGACCCAAGATTTGATACATAAGGCAGTGGTTTGGCTCAGCCAGAAAAAGAACAAACCTGTTCTTCAACTGATAGATAAGGATTACAACGATATGGGCATGTCCGACCTTTTAAGTTCGGAGCAGTCTTCGTATGAGATTAATATTAGAACGTTTAATCGATTGCAACATACCATTACCGGTTGGCCTGGGGGCAAGCCCAATGCGGATGATACCAATCGACCAGAACGTGCACGACCAGCAAAAAAAAGGGTTATTATTTTCAGTCCCCATCCAGATGATGATGTAATTTCTATGGGTGGAACGTTCGATAGATTGATCTCCCAAGGTCATGAGGTTCATATAGCGTATCAAACTTCTGGTAATATTGCCGTGGCCGATCATGAGGCGGTTAAAGCAGCAGAAGTGGCCAATAGTATGGAGACGACTGGAACATTTGATCAAGTTATTGAGGAAATTCAGAAAAAAACAGAAGAAGATTTTGATTCCAAACTTTTAAGGCGACTCAAAGGCAATATCCGACGGGCGGAAAGTATCGCTGCCACACGTTACCTTGGTATTACAGATAATCAAGTACATTTTTTAGATCTTCCTTTTTACGAAACAGGAACAATAAAAAAGAAACCCCTAGGAGAAGTGGATATTGCCATAATGAACAATATTATTGAGGAAATCCAACCCCATCAAATCTATGCTGCTGGAGATTTGGCAGACCCTCATGGTACCCATCGTGTTTGTTTGGAAGCTCTATTTGCTTCCTTAAATGCACTCATGCTAAGATCCTTCATGAAGGATTGTTGGGTATGGCTCTACCGCGGGGCATGGCACGAGTGGGAGACCCATGAAATTGAAATGGCGGTGCCTATGAGCCCAGCTCAGGTACTTAGAAAGCGTAAGGCCATATTTTTCCACCAGACCCAAAAGGATGGGGTCATGTTCCAAGGGGAGGACCTCAGGGAGTTCTGGGTGCGCGCGGAGGACAGGAACAAGGAAACGGCACAACGGTATCAGGCCCTTGGGTTGGCCAGTTATGCGGCCATGGAGGCTTTTGTACGGTATGATTTCCACAATCCGAAATAGATAGGAACGACAATGTTCCCGATCCCATACCCAATTTTTTTGACGAAACCCCGGTCAATCAATAAACCAATAACAATTGCATTATCAAATTATGAGAAAAAAGCATATCAAGAATCTGAGTATATGGATAGTTGCACTGGTGCTGACCATTCCGGTTCAGCTAAGTGCCCAAGAAAAGGAAGGTCCCATCAAAATATTGTTTGTTGGAAATAGCTTTACCTACTTTTGGAACATGCCCCAATTGGTGGACGCTATGGCCGAAACACAGGGGGTTGATATTTCTGCACACCAATCCACTGTGGGAGGCAGTAATTTGGAACAGCACTGGAAAAGTGAAAAAGGAACGGTTACCCGCCAACTGCTTGAAGAGAAAGAATGGGACTATGTGGTGTTCGGAGACCATAGCCTGAGTACCATAGATACACCGGAACGTTTTAAGGAATACGGTACCAAGTTTGCCGAACTGGTCCGTTCCAAAGGGGCGCAGCCCATTTTCTATATGACCTGGGCCTATAAATCCAATCCATTGATGCAAGAGACCATTACCAA